>NZ_MRCP01000005.1:0-364478 GCF_002303975.1 Pseudomonas sp. ACN5
TGGCAGCGCACGTCAGGGGGAGGAATGTAACTTTTTGGGGCGCAGAAACTAAAAGTGCACACACAAATGGCACCTATGGTGACAATCGTGTGTACACATTTTTTGAAGCTGCAGATAACACTGTAGGAGCGAGCTTGCTCGCGATGAACCCGAGAACGCAGCGGGGTATCAGGCACCCCGCGTTATCGTTGACGACCATCGCGAGCAAGCTCGCTCCTACAAGGATCAGGCTTTGGACTTGCTGATGATATTCCCCGCGTGCAACCCGCATTCCTTCTGCGTCGCTTCTTCCCACCACCAGCGGCCTTCACGCTCATGCTGGTTCGGCAGTACCGGGCGGGTGCAGGGTTCGCAGCCGATGCTGATGAAACCGCGTTCGTGAAGGCTGTTGTAAGGCAGTTCCAGCATGCGGATGTAACCCCAGATCTCTTCGCTGGTCATTTGCGCCAGCGGGTTGAACTTGTACAGGGTGCGTTCCGGGGTGGAGAACGCGGTGTCGATTTCCATCACCGCGACGGCGCTGCGGGTGCCGGGGCTCTGGTCGCGACGCTGGCCAGTGGCCCAGGCTTTCACGCCGGAGAGCTTGCGGCGCAGCGGTTCGATCTTGCGGATGCCGCAGCATTCGCCATGGCCGTCCTTGTAGAAGCTGAACAGGCCTTTTTCCTTCACGAAGGGTTCGAGTTTGGTGTAGTCCGGCGACACCAGCTCGATGTCGATCTTGTAGTGCTCGCGCACCTGATCGATGAAGCGGTAGGTCTCGGGGTGCAGCCGGCCGGTGTCGAGGCTGAACACCTTGACGTTCTTGTTCAGCTTCCAGGCCATGTCCACCAGCACCACGTCCTCGGCGCCGCTGAAAGATATCCACAGGTCATCGCCGAACTCGGCAAACGCGAGTTTCAGGATGTCCTGGGCGGATTTGTTGGCATAGGTCGTGGCGAGTTCCACGACGTCGAACGTTGGGCTCATCAGGGCGGCTTCCTACAGGTCGGTGGCGCTGGGCGCTCTATATGGGGCCGATGGTAACAAAAAGCTGCGCGGGCCGGGGCATCCTCTGCGTTGCGCAGGCAGGCCCGAGTCGCTAGAGTTCGGCAATCTTTTTGCTCGCTCGACTCAATAATCAATACAAATGGGAGTGTCTTGTGGAAATTGCCTGTCTGGATCTTGAAGGTGTGCTGGTCCCGGAAATCTGGATCGCCTTCGCCGAAAAAACCGGGATCGAATCCCTCAGGGCCACCACCCGGGACATTCCCGACTACGACGTGCTGATGAAGCAGCGCCTGCGGATTCTCGACGAGCACGGCCTGAAGCTTTCCGACATTCAGGAAGTGATCGCCACGCTCAAGCCGCTGGACGGCGCCATCGAGTTCGTCGACTGGCTGCGCGAGCGCTTCCAGGTGGTGATCCTGTCGGACACCTTCTATGAGTTCTCCCAGCCGTTGATGCGTCAACTGGGCTTCCCGACCTTGCTCTGCCATCGTCTGATTACCGACGACAGCGGGCGAGTCACGGGCTATCAACTGCGTCAGAAAGATCCAAAGCGTCAGTCGGTCCTGGCCTTCAAGAGCCTCTACTACCGGGTGATCGCGGCGGGGGATTCCTACAACGACACCACGATGCTGGGCGAGGCCGATGCCGGGATCCTGTTCCATGCGCCGGATAACGTGATCGCCGAGTTCCCGCAGTTCCCGGCGGTGCATACGTTTGAAGAACTCAAGCAAGAGTTCATCAAGGCTTCGAACCGCCCCCTGACCTTGTAAACCGACCCCCTGTAGGAGCGAGCATGCTCGCGATGAACCCGAGAGCGCCGCGGGGTGTCAGGTACCCCGCGTCATCGTTGACGTCCATCGCGAGCATGCTCGCTCCTACAGGTTTTGCAGGGTATCGAGCAGGATTTTCACCTTGGTGATCGACTCCTGATACTCAGCCTGCCACTCAGAATCCGCGACTATCCCGCCGCCGCCCCAGCAACACACCTGCCCGTCCTTGACCAGCAAACTGCGGATGGCGATGGAGCTGTCCATCTCGCCGCGCACGTCCAGGTACAACAAAGAACCGCAATACAGGCCGCGTCGGGTCGGTTCCAGTTCGTCGATGATCTGCATAGCGCGAATCTTTGGCGCGCCGGTGATCGAACCGCCGGGGAAGCTGCCGGCGATCAGGTCCAGAGCGTCGCGATCATCCGCCAGTTCACCGGTGACGCTGCTCACCAGGTGATGCACGTTCGGGTAACTTTCCAGGCTGAACAACTCCGGCACCCGGACCGAGCCGATGCGGCAGGTCCGGCCGAGATCGTTGCGCAGCAGGTCGACGATCATCAGGTTTTCCGCGCGATCCTTGGGGCTGGCCAGCAGTTCGGCGGCATTCGCGGCGTCTTGCCCAGGCGTCAGGCCCCGAGGCCGAGTGCCCTTGATCGGGCGGGTTTCCACATGACGCTGGCTGACTTTGACGAAGCGTTCCGGCGACAGGCTGAGGATGGCATCGCCGTCAGGCAAGCTCTGGAAGCCGGAAAAAGGCGTCGGGCACGCGGCGCGCAAGGCGCAGTAGGCGGCCCACGGATCGCCCTGGCAGGGCGCGCGAAACCGTTGGGCGAAATTGACCTGATAACAGTCGCCGGCCTGAATGTACTGCTGGATGCGCTCGATGGCCTGTTGATACTCGTCAGCGCTCAAGTCGGCGGTCATCGGGGTGAGCAGTTTGAAGGGCGCAACCGCTTCAGGTGCGGGCTGGCTGAACAGCTCGATCAGGCGCTGACGTTCGCTGTCGGGCAGGGTCGGGTGGAACACCAACTGGCTGGTCAGCGCAAGGTGATCGCTGACCAATGCCCAGCCGTACAGGCCGAAACGCGCGTCGGGCAGATGCAGGTCGTCACTGGCCTGGCTCGGCAGGCGCTCCAGATGTCGGCCGAAGTCGTAACTCAGGTAGCCGATCAACCCTCCGGCAAACGGCAGCTCATAAGGGGCCGGCAAAGAGGCTTCGCCCAGGCGTGTCAGGTTATCGCGCAGGCGTTGCAGGAACGCCTCGCCACTTTCGTCGGGCGATACCGTCAGTTGTTCCTGCGGCCAGGCGCTGAGCAGGTCATAGCGGCCGCGGTCGGCGCTGGGGCGGCCGCTGTCGAGCAGCACGGCGCCGGGGGCATGGCGAATCGCCGCGAAGTAGTGGGCGGGGTTGGCGCGATAGGGCAGTGGGTGTACGGAGCAGGTCAACATGGGCGGGGGAGATCAGCCATCGAGGCGGGGTGGCGATTGTAGTCCTCTCGGAGAATTGCTCCTAGAGGGGGATGTAGTGTGGGAGCGAGCTTGCTCGCGATGGGCGTGAACGATGACGCTGAGAGCCTGACACCCCGCGGCGCTCTCTGGTCCATCGCGAGCAAGCTCGCTCCTACAGGAGAAGGGCCTCAGCCCTCGACTGCAGGAATATGCCCAAACATCTCTTGCACAAACGCCACGCGCTCTTCGACCGTTTCGGTCACGCCACGAGCCTTCAGGTCTTCCAGTCGCGCCTCGACCGCATGGGTACGCAACGTCAGCCCACAGTCATTGGCAATCTGGATATTCAGCCCCGGCCGGGCGTTGAGCTCAAGGATCAGCGGGCCTTTTTCCTGGTCCAGGACCATGTCGACACCGATGTAGCCCAGCCCGCACAACTCATAACAGCCAGCGGCGAGTTTCATGAAACCGTCCCAGTAGGGCAGTTGCACGCCATCCACCGCGTTGGTGGTGTCCGGGTGTTTGTTGATGATGTTGTTCAGCCAGGTGCCGCGCAGGGTCAGGCCGGTGGCCAGGTCCACGCCGACGCCGATGGCGCCCTGGTGCAGGTTGGCCTTGCCGTTGGACTGGCGCGTCGGCAGACGCAACATGGCCATCACCGGGTAACCCATCAAGACAATGATGCGGATGTCCGGAACGCCTTCGTAGCTGATGCTCTTGAAGATCTGGTCCGGAATCACGCGGTACTCGATCAGCGCCCGGTCGCGGTGACCGCCCAGGGAGTACAGGCCGGTCAGGATGCTGGACACCTGGTGCTCGATTTCTTCATGGCTGATGATCCGGCCGGACACCGTGCGATAACGCCCTTCGAAGCGGTCGGCGATGACCAGAATGCCATCGCCGCCAGCGCCCTGGGCCGGCTTGATCACGAAGTCATTGCGTGCGCCGATGATCTCTTCGAGATTGTCGATTTCCTTCTCGGTGGAAATCACGCCATAGAGCTCGGGCACATGGATGCCGGCGGCGATGGCGCGTTCCTTGGTGATGATCTTGTCATCGACGATCGGGTACAGGCTGCGCTTGTTGTACTTGAGCACGTAGTCTGCGTTGCGCCGATTGATCCCCATGATGCCCCGGGCTTCCAGGGCTTTCCAGGTCTTCCAGAAGCCGAACATCAGGCGTCAGCCTTTTTCAGGAAGGCCTTGAAACGCACCAGTTCGGTCAGGCGATAGCCGCGATAACGACCCATGGCCAGCATGAAGGCCACCAGGATCAGCAGAATCGCCGGGAAAGTGAACACGAAGTACACCAGTTCCGGCACGCTCATGATCAGGTGCGCCAGGGACGCGGCGAACAGCGTGCCGATGGCCACTTTCATGGCATGGCCACCGCCGCGCTCTTCCCAGGTGATCGACAGGCGTTCGATGGTCATGGTCAGGATCACCATCGGGAACAGCGCCACCGACAAGCCGCGCTCCAGGCCGAGTTTGTGGCTGAACAGGCTGATGGCCGCGATCAGCACCACCACGAAGGTCAGTACCACCGACAGCCGCGGCAGCATCTGCAGTTTCAGGTGTTCGAGATAGGAGCGCAGCGACAGCCCCAACGCCGTGATGATGGTAAACAGCACGATACCGAAGCCGAGCTGGGTTTCGCGAAAGGCCAGGGCGATCAGCACCGGGGTGAAGGTGCCCAGGGTCTGGATGCCGATCAGGTTGCGCAGGATCAGGATCACCAGCACGCCGATCGGGATCATCACCATGATCATGAAAGTCTGCTGGGTTTGCAGCGGCAGGCCGTACAACGAGTACTCGAGGAAGTTGGCGTCGGTGTTTTCGTCGGTCAGCTTGGCCAGGCGGATGGCGTTCATTTCGCTGTTGTTCAGGCTGAAGGTCACATTGGCCTTCTTGCCGCCATCGACGGTGATCAGGTTTTCGTCGCCGGTCCACCACAGCAGGCGGTCGGTCGGCAACCCTTGCTCACCGGTTTCCGGGTTGAAATACAGCCAGTCGGTGCCATTGAAACTGCGCAGCCACAGTTCCGGTATCTGCGGCTGGTCGGCCACCAGGCGGATGGTGTGGACCTTCTCGATCGGCACGTGGGCGATGGACAGCAGCAGCTCGACGATTTTCGCCTTGTGCGCGGTGGATGGATCTCCGGCCAGCAACAGTTTCACGTTGTCGTCGTTGAGGTTGTTGACCCGCTTGATGGCTTCGCCGACGAAGGTTTCGACGTCGGCCGAATGCTGGCGAATCGGTGCGAGCAGGGCTTCGGCGGCGATTTTTTCCGGGCCTTCGATGGTGATGCTGTCGCGAAAGGTCGGGCCTTTGATCTTGGCCTTCTCGCCGGAATAACGCTTGGTCAGCACCAGGCGGTAATACAGCGTCTGATTGCCTTTGGCCCGGCGTGCCGACCAGGTGACCTTGCGGTTGCCGTCGACCCGGTTCACGGCCACGCCGTAGTTATTGGAGATGAAGCTCTCGTTGAGGCTGACGAAGTCGCGGCTCAGCGGTGGCACGAACATCTGGATCTTGACCGGATCCTTGGCGCTGGCGACGAACTCGACCTTGGCGTCGATGTTCCACAGGTCGTCAGTGGCGTCTTCGGTCACCGGGATGCCCAGCACGAAGATCTGATAGGCCGTAACTGAAATGCCCAGCACCACCAGGATGGCGATCAGCAGTTTCAGATGAAGGGTAAGAGAGCGCATTTGAATTACTCGGCGGTATGAGCGTCGGTGGTGCAGGCGGGTTTGCCGGCAGCATATTTAAGGCTGGGGTCAACCAGTGCATCGAAACGCTTGAGCGCTTCGGAGCCAATCAGGAGCGGATATTGGAACGCGCTACGGTCGGTCAGGTTCACTTCGATGCTGCGCAGGGCCGAGCCCATGCAGATGTCCAGTTCGATCACGGGGCGGGCGGTGTACTTCTTGCCTTCCTCGGGGTCGTAGTCGCCGGCCCGGCGCTTGATCTTGCTGACGCGGGCCAGCGGGCGTTCGATCGGATGCGAATGGGCGGCGTCGATGGCCAGGTAAAACCGCACCCAGGATTCGCCGTTGCGTTTGAAGCGTTTGATGTCCCGTGCACTCAGGGAAGCGGTTTTCGCCCCGGTGTCGAGTTTAGCCGCCACTTCCAGGTCGATGCCATTGAGCGATGCGTACTCATTCAGGCCATACACAGTCTTTTCCCCGGCCATGGCGAACCCGGGCAGGCAAAGTAAATAAAGGAAAGCAGGGAAGGGCTTGAGTCTCATAAATCCTGGTGCGCAGCGGTCCGACTTGATTCAAGGCCCTGGCATCGCTGCGCAAGCTCCCTCGTATGCCTGGCAGGTTTTTATGACAGGCAGTGCAGATGTGACAAACAAATGCGGCGGCATTCTAGCACGGTGGTTTGACGGCGCCAGCGCTGGCGGGAGGCTATAAACCAGCGGGTTGCTTCGTTATGGTGCAACCGGTTATCAGAAGATTGTCGACAATATCGATTTAACCTTTGACTGCGCTCCTGGTATTCGTTAGTTTTTGCGGCATTGGCTCACAAGGTGTCGACAATATGCTGGATCAACTCGATCCCCCGGTTTCTACGCAAGACGATACGGAGACACTTTCCGAGAACGTCTTCCGCCGCATTCAGGCGGCTATCGTCAAAGGCGAGATCGCGCCGGGCAGCAAAATCTCCGAACCGGAGCTGGCGCGTACCTACGGCATCAGCCGTGGCCCGTTGCGCGAGGCCATCCATCGCCTGGAAGGTCAGCGCCTGCTGGTGCGCGTGCCGCATGTCGGCGCGCGGGTGGTGTCGCTCAATCACGCCGAGCTGCTTGAACTGTACGAAATCCGCGAATCCCTGGAAGGCATGGCCTGTCGCCTGGCCGCCGAGCGCATGAGCCTCGAAGAAATCGACGAGCTGCGTCGGGTGCTGGAAACCCATGAGCGTGATGAGGCATTCCAGGCAGGTCGCGGCTACTACCAGCAGGAAGGCGATTTCGACTTCCATTACCGAATCATCCAGGGCAGCGGCAACCGCACGCTGACCCAAATGCTCTGCGGCGAGCTCTATCAATTGGTGCGCATGTACCGCATCCAGTTTTCCACCACGCCCAATCGCCCGCACCAGGCGTTCGCCGAGCACCACCGCATTCTCGATGCCATCGCCGACCGTGACGGTGAGCTGGCCGAGTTGTTGATGCGCCGTCACATCGGCGCCTCCAAACGCAATATCGCCCGTCATTACCAGGACGGCGTCAACCCGACAGCCAAACGAGGTGAGTCATGAGTTTGAACAAGAGCACACCAGGCCAGCGTTTCCGCGATGCGGTCGCCAGCGAACATCCACTGCAAGTGGTCGGCGCAATCAACGCCAACCATGCGCTGCTGGCCAAGCGCGCCGGTTTCAAGGCGATCTACCTGTCGGGTGGCGGGGTGGCTGCCGGCTCTCTCGGCTTGCCTGACCTGGGCATCACCGGCCTGGATGACGTGCTGACCGACGTGCGCCGTATCACCGACGTCTGCGATCTGCCATTGCTGGTGGACGTGGACACCGGTTTCGGTTCCTCGGCGTTCAACGTCGCTCGTACCGTCAAGTCGATGATCAAGTTTGGCGCGGCGGCGATTCATATCGAAGACCAGGTCGGCGCCAAGCGCTGCGGCCACCGTCCTAATAAAGAGATCGTGACCCAGCAGGAAATGGTCGACCGCATCAAGGCCGCCGTCGATGCCCGTACCGATGACAGCTTCGTGATCATGGCCCGTACCGACGCCCTGGCGGTGGAAGGCCTGGAGTCTGCCCTGGATCGCGCCGCTGCCTGCATCGAAGCCGGCGCCGACATGATTTTCCCGGAAGCCATCACCGAACTTGAGATGTACAAGCTGTTCGCCAGCCGCGTGAAAGCGCCGATCCTGGCCAACATCACCGAATTCGGCGCGACCCCGCTGTACACCACCGAGCAACTCGCCGCTGTCGACGTGTCGCTGGTGCTGTACCCGCTGTCGGCCTTCCGCGCCATGAACAAGGCCGCGGAAAACGTCTACACCGCACTGCGCCGCGATGGCACGCAGGCGAATGTCATCGACACCATGCAGACTCGCATGGAGCTTTACGATCGCATCGACTACCACACCTTCGAGCAGAAGCTCGATGCGTTGTTTGCCGCGAAGAAGTAACGAACACCCTGTACCTGTGGGAGCGAGCCTGCTCGCGATAGACGTCAACGATGACGCGGGAAGCCTGATACCCCGCGGTGTGCCGTCCACCATCGCGAGCAAGCTCGCTCCCACAGAAGAGCAATGAGTTTCCCCTAAAAAATTCAAGAAAACTGGAGACAGCAATGGCCGAAGCAAAAGTACTCAGTGGCGCCGGGCTCCGTGGCCAGGTAGCCGGGCAAACCGCACTGTCCACCGTGGGCCAGTCGGGTGCCGGTCTGACCTATCGTGGTTATGACGTACGTGAACTGGCGGCTGACGCACAGTTCGAAGAAGTTGCCTACCTGCTGCTGTACGGCGAACTGCCGAGCAAGGCGCAACTGAATGCCTACATCGCCAAGCTGAGCAAGCTGCGTGACCTGCCGCAAGCGCTCAAAGAAGTGCTCGAGCGCATCCCCGCCGACGCCCACCCGATGGACGTGATGCGCACGGGCTGCTCGTTCTTGGGCAACCTGGAGCCGGAGAACAACTTCTCCGAGCAGCACGACAAGACCGATCGCCTGCTGGCTGCATTCCCGGCGATCATGACTTACTGGTATCGCTTCAGCCACGAAGGCAAGCGCATCGATTGTGTCAGCGACGAGCAGTCCATCGGCGGCCACTTCCTGCACCTGCTGCACGGCAAGAAACCAAGCGAGCTGCACGTCAAGGTGATGAACGTTTCGCTGATCCTCTACGCGGAGCACGAGTTCAACGCGTCGACCTTCACCGCCCGTGTTTGCGCATCGACCCTGTCCGACCTCTATTCGTGCATCACTGCGGCCATCGGCTCGTTGCGCGGCCCGCTGCACGGCGGCGCCAACGAAGCGGCGATGGAAATGATCGAGCGTTTCTCGTCGCCGGAAGACGCGATCAAAGGCACCCTCGGCATGCTCGAGCGCAAGGACAAGATCATGGGCTTCGGCCACGCGATCTATAAGGACAACGATCCGCGCAACGAGGTGATCAAGGGCTGGTCGAAAAAACTCGCCGACGAAGTGGGTGACAAGGTGTTGTTCCCGGTCTCCGAAGCCATCGACAAGACCATGTGGGAGCAGAAGAAGCTGTTCCCGAACGCCGACTTCTACCATGCCTCGGCGTACCACTTCATGGGCATCCCGACCAAGTTGTTCACACCGATTTTCGTCTGCTCGCGCCTGACCGGCTGGGCTGCTCACGTGTACGAACAACGCGCCAACAACCGCATCATCCGTCCAAGCGCCGAATACACCGGCGTTGAGCAGCGCAAGTTCGTGCCAATCGAACAGCGCTGAATGGTGGAGGGCGGCAGCGGGATCTGAATTAAACGCAGATCCCTGTAGGAGCGAGCTTGCTCGCGATGGAGTGTCATTCACATTGGTGTCGACTGACACACCATCGCGAGCAAGCTCGCTCCTACAGTGGATTGTGTTGGCTTCGAATCCGGTGCCAAGCCCCACCTTTTGTAACTACCGTGACCGAGTCCTGACGATGAACACACAATTCCGTAAACCGCTGCCTGGCAGCCACCTGGATTACTTCGATGTCCGCGCAGCGGTCGAGGCGATCCAGCCTGGCGCCTACGACACCCTGCCGTACACCTCCCGTGTGCTGGCGGAAAACCTTGTGCGTCGCTGCGACCCGGCCACGCTCACCGAATCCCTGAAGCAATTCATCGAGCGCAAGCGCGACCTCGATTTCCCGTGGTTCCCGGCCCGCGTGGTGTGCCACGACATTCTCGGCCAGACCGCGCTGGTCGACCTCGCCGGCCTGCGTGACGCCATCGCCCTGCAAGGCGGTGACCCGGCGCAAGTCAACCCGGTGGTGCCGACCCAACTGATCGTCGACCACTCCCTGGCCGTCGAGCGCGGTGGCTTCGATCCGGACGCGTTCGAGAAGAACCGCGCCATCGAAGACCGTCGCAACGAAGACCGTTTCCACTTCATCAACTGGACCAAGAAGGCGTTCAAGAACGTCGACGTGATCCCGCCGGGCAACGGCATCATGCACCAGATCAACCTGGAGAAAATGTCTCCGGTGATCCAGGTGCGCGACGGCGTGGCCTTCCCTGATACCTGCGTCGGTACCGACAGCCACACCCCGCACGTCGATGCGTTGGGCGTGATCGCCATCGGTGTCGGTGGTCTCGAAGCCGAAAGCGTGATGCTCGGCCGCGCATCGTGGATGCGTCTGCCGGAAAGCGTTGGCGTCGAACTGACCGGCAAGCTGCAACCGGGCATCACCGCCACCGACATGGTGCTGGCGCTGACCGAGTTCCTGCGCAAGCAAAAAGTCGTTGGCGCATGGCTGGAGTTCTTCGGCGAAGGCGCGTCCGCGCTGACCCTCGGCGACCGCGCAACCATTTCCAACATGGCCCCGGAATACGGCGCCACCGCGGCGATGTTCTACATCGACCAGCAGACCATCGACTACCTCAAGCTCACCGGCCGTGAAGACGAGCAGGTGCAACTGGTCGAGAACTACGCCAGGCAGGTCGGCCTGTGGGCTGACAGCCTCAAAGGCGCGCAGTACGAGCGCGGCCTGACGTTCGATCTGTCCTCGGTGGTGCGCAACATGGCCGGTCCGAGCAACCCGCACGCCCGTGTGGCGGTTTCGGATCTGGCCGCCAAAGGTATCTCCGGTCAGTGGGACGATGTGCCGGGGCAAATGCCAGACGGCGCGGTGATCATCGCCGCCATCACCAGCTGCACCAACACCAGCAACCCGCGCAACGTGATCGCCGCCGGCCTGCTGGCGCGCAACGCCAACAAGCTCGGCCTGACCCGCAAGCCTTGGGTCAAGTCGTCCCTGGCACCGGGTTCGAAAACCGTGGCGCTGTACCTCGATGAAGCCGGCCTGACCGAAGAACTGGACAAGCTCGGCTTCGGCGTCGTGGCTTTCGCCTGCACCACGTGCAACGGCATGTCCGGCGCACTGGACCCGGTGATCCAGCAAGAGATCATCGACCGCGACCTGTACGCCACGGCGGTGTTGTCCGGCAACCGTAACTTCGACGGCCGGATTCACCCGTACGCCAAGCAAGCGTTCCTCGCATCGCCGCCCTTGGTGGTTGCCTATGCGATTGCCGGCACCATCCGTTTCGACATCGAAAAAGACGTGCTGGGCGTGGTGGACGGCAAGGAAATCCGCCTGAAAGACATCTGGCCGAGCGACGAAGAAATCGACGCGGTGGTCAAGGCGTCGGTGAAACCGGAGCAGTTCCGCCAGGTGTACATCCCGATGTTCGCCATCCACGAAGACACCGGCCCGAAAGTCGCGCCGCTGTACGAGTGGCGCGAAATGAGTACCTACATCCGTCGTCCGCCTTACTGGGAAGGTGCGCTGGCCGGTGCTCGTCCGCTCAAGGGCATGCGCCCGCTGGCGGTGCTGCCGGACAACATCACCACCGATCACCTGTCGCCGTCCAACGCGATCATGATGGACAGCGCCGCCGGCGAATACCTGGCGAAAATGGGCCTGCCGGAAGAGGACTTCAACTCTTACGCGACTCACCGCGGTGACCACCTGACCGCGCAGCGCGCCACCTTCGCCAACCCGAAACTGTTCAACGAAATGGTTCTGGAAAACGGCAAGGTCAAGCAGGGTTCGCTGGCCCGTGTCGAGCCGGAAGGCAAAGTGATGCGCATGTGGGAAGCCATCGAAACCTACATGGATCGCAAACAGCCTCTGATCATCATCGCCGGTGCCGACTACGGTCAGGGTTCGTCCCGCGACTGGGCGGCCAAGGGCGTGCGTCTGGCGGGTGTGGAGGCGATTGCCGCCGAAGGTTTCGAGCGCATTCACCGCACCAACCTGGTGGGCATGGGCGTGTTGCCGCTGGAATTCAAGCCGGGCACCAACCGTCACACCCTGGCCATCGACGGCAGCGAAACCTATGACGTGATCGGTGACCGCACACCGCGCGCCGAGCTGACGCTGGTGATCCATCGCAAGAACGGTGAGCGCGTCGATGTGCCGGTGACCTGCCGCCTCGACACCGCCGAAGAAGTGTCGATCTACGAGGCCGGCGGCGTGCTGCAACGCTTCGCCCAGGACTTCCTCGAAGAGTCGGCGGTTGCCGTTTAACGCACGCAATACAGACACGGGACTTCAAGTCCCGTGTCTGCTTTCAGATCAGGAGTAACGAGCACCATGGCTCACGCAGCTCAAATCAAGATTCCAGCTACATACATGCGCGGCGGCACCAGCAAAGGCGTGTTCTTCAGTCTCAAGGACCTGCCTGAAGCGGCGCAAGTCCCGGGCCCGGCCCGCGACGCGTTGCTGCTGCGCGTGATCGGCAGCCCCGACCCGTACGACAAACAAATCGACGGCATGGGCGGCGCGACCTCCAGCACCAGCAAAACCGTGATCCTGTCGAAAAGCACCAAGGCCGATCACGACGTCGATTACCTGTTCGGTCAGGTGTCCATCGACAAGCCCTTCGTTGACTGGAGCGGCAACTGCGGCAACCTGTCGGCGGCGGTCGGTTCGTTCGCGGTCAGCAACGGCCTGGTGGACGCCAGCCGTATCCCGCATAACGGCGTAGCCGTGGTTCGCGTGTGGCAGGCCAACATTGGCAAGACCATCATCGCCCACGTGCCGATCACCAATGGTGAAGTGCAGGAGACCGGCGATTTCGAACTCGACGGCGTGACCTTCCCGGCGGCCGAAGTGCAGATCGAGTTCCTCGATCCGGCAGCGGAAGAAGAGGGCGGCGGCGGTTCGATGTTCCCCACCGGCAACCTGGTCGATGACCTGGAAGTGCCCGGCGTCGGCACCTTCAAGGCGACCATGATCAACGCCGGCATCCCGACGATTTTCGTCAATGCCGAAGACATCGGCTACAAGGGCACCGAGTTGCAGGGCGCGATCAACGGCGACCCGAAAGCCTTGCTGATGTTCGAGACCATCCGTGCCTACGGCGCATTGCGCATGGGCCTGATTGCCAACATCGACGAAGCAGCCAAGCGTCAGCACACGCCGAAAGTCGCCTTCGTGGCCAAGCCGGCGGACTACGTGGCGTCCAGCGGCAAGGCGATTGCCGCAGGCGATGTCGACCTGCTGGTGCGTGCGTTGTCCATGGGCAAGTTGCACCACGCGATGATGGGTACGGCGGCCGTGGCGATCGGTACGGCTGCAGCGATTTCCGGCACCCTCGTGAACCTCGCGGCAGGTGGTATCGAACGCAACGCGGTGCGCTTCGGACACCCGTCCGGCACCCTGCGCGTCGGCGCCGAGGCCAGCCTGGTCAATGGTGAATGGACCGTGAACAAGGCGATCATGAGCCGCAGTGCGCGGGTATTGATGGAAGGGTTTGTGCGGGTGCCGGGGGATTCGTTCTGAACCCGATCTGAAACTCAACACAAGGCCCTGTGGGAGCGGGCTTGCTCGCGAAAGCGGTGTGTCAGGCAATGTTGATGTCGACTGACACGGCGCCTTCGCGAGCAAGCCCGCTCCCACAGTTGATCTTCGGTGAGCACGGTATTCGTGTGCGACGCAAATCCAGTGTGGGAGCGAGCCTGCTCGCGATAGGGCCGGAACAGGCGCCGGAGATTTACTTGAAACGCCGCTCCACACCTTTCTCCACGAGAATCTTCGCGGAGATTTCTTCCACGGAAAAATGCGTGGAGTTGATGTGCGGAATGTTTTCGCGGCGGAACAGGTTCTCGACCTCGCGCACCTCGAATTCGCACTGGGCGTAGCTCGAATAGCGGCTGTTGGGCTTGCGCTCGTTGCGAATCGCGGTGAGGCGGTCCGGGTCGATGGTCAGGCCGAACAGCTTGTGCTGGTGGGCGCGCAGGGCGTTTGGCAGTTGCAGGCGCTCCATGTCGTCTTCGGTCAGCGGGTAGTTGGCTGCGCGGATACCGAACTGCATCGCCATATACAGGCACGTCGGCGTCTTACCACATCGCGACACGCCCACTAGTATCAGGTCGGCCTTGTCGTAATAGTGCGTGCGGGCGCCGTCGTCGTTGTCGAGGGCGAAGTTGACGGCCTCGATACGCTCCATGTAATTGGTGTTGGCGCCGATGGAGTGGGACTTGCCGACGGTGTAGGAAGAATGCTCGGTCAGTTCCTGTTCAAGCGGTGCCAGGAACGTCGAGAAAATGTCGATCATGAAACCATTCGAGGTGGCGAGAATCTCACGAATGTCCTGATTGACGATGGTGTCGAAGATAATTGGACGGAAGCCGTCGGTTTCGGCGGCCTTGTTGATTTGTTGTACCATGGCCCGCGCTTTGTCCACGTTGTCGATGTACGGCCGCGTGACTTTGCTGAAGGTAATGTTTTCGAACTGCGCCAGAAGGCTTTGACCCAGGGTTTCGGCGGTAATGCCGGTACCATCGGAGATAAAGAAAGCAGATCGTTTCATTTGCACCTTGGGCCTTAAGCTAGTGACGAATCTTGGATATGATAGGCGCGATTTGCTGGCCGCCAATGGCCCGCATTCTCACTTATTTTCCAGGTCCAGGCCATATAGCCGGCAAATGCTCACTTAAGCAGCCGGTTTCTGAGCTTTTCCAACACAGTTAGTGGAGAGATCACCTTGGTAGAGTACGTAGTTTCCCTCGATAAGCTCGGCAAACACGATGTTGAGCATGTGGGGGGCAAGAACGCATCCCTGGGCGAGATGATCAGCAACCTTGCAGGTGCCGGTGTATCGGTGCCCGGCGGCTTCGCCACGACCGCTCAGGCTTATCGTGATTTCCTGGAGCTGAGCGGCCTGAACAAGCAGATTCACGACGCACTCGATGCACTGGACGTCGATGACGTGAATGCCCTGGCCAAGACCGGTGCCCAGATCCGTCAATGGATCATGGAAGCCGAGTTCCCTGAAAAACTGAATGCCGAAATTCGTACCGCGTTCGCCACGCTGTCCGCCGGCAACCCTGACATGGCCGTGGCCGTGCGCTCTTCCGCTACCGCCGAAGACCTGCCGGACGCTTCCTTCGCCGGTCAGCAGGAAACCTTCCTGAACATCCGTGGTGTCGAAAACGTCATTCGCGCCGCCAAAGAGGTCTTCGCCTCGCTGTTCAACGACCGTGCCATTTCCTACCGCGTGCACCAGGGCTTCGACCACAAGCTGGTTGCCCTGTCGGCCGGCGTGCAGCGCATGGTCCGTTCCGAAACCGGCACCGCCGGCGTGATGTTCACCCTCGATACCGAATCGGGCTTCCGTGACGTGGTGTTCATCACCGGCGCTTACGGTCTGGGCGAAACCGTCGTTCAAGGCGCGGTGAACCCGGATGAGTTCTACGTCCACAAGGGCACGCTGGCGGCCGGTCGTCCGGCCATCCTGCGCCGCAACCTGGGCAGCAAGGCCATCAAGATGATCTACGGCGACGAGGCCAAGGCCGGTCGTTCGGTCAAGACCGTCGACGTGGACAAGGCCGAGCGCGCACGTTTCTGCCTGACCGACGCTGAAGTCAGCGAGCTGGCCAAGCAGGCGATGATCATCGAGAAGCACTACCAGTGCCCGATGGACATCGAGTGGGCCAAGGACGGTGACGACGGCAAGCTGTACATCGTGCAGGCCCGTCCGGAAACCGTGAAGAGCCGCACCCAGGCCAACGTCATGGAACGTTACCTGTTGAAAGAAACCGGTACCGTGCTGGTTGAAGGTCGCGCCATCGGCCAGCGCATCGGCGCCGGCAAGGTCCGCATCATCAAGGACGTGTCCGAGATGGACAAGGTCCAGCCAGGCGACGTACTGGTGTCCGACATGACCGACCCGGACTGGGAACCGGTCATGAAGCGCGCCAGTGCCATCGTCACCAACCGTGGCGGCCGTACTTGCCACGCGGCGATCATTGCCCGTGAGCTGGGTATTCCAGCGGTAGTCGGTTGCGGCAACGCCACCCAGCTGTTGAAAGACGGCCAGGGCGTGACCGTTTCCTGCGCTGAAGGCGACACCGGTTTCATCTTCGAAGGCGAACTGGGCTTCGACATCAAGAAGAACTCCGTGGATGCCATGCCTGAGCTGCCGTTCAAGATCATGATGAACGTCGGCAACCCGGACCGCGCCTTCGACTTCGCGCAACTGCCGAACGCCGGTGTGGGCCTGGCCCGCCTGGAGTTCATCATCAACCGCATGATCGGCGTGCACCCTAAAGCACTGCTGAACTACGACGGTCTGCCGCTGGACATCAAGGAAAGCGTCGACAAGCGCATCGCCGGTTACAACGACCCGGTCGGCTTCTACGTCGAGAAACTGGTCGAAGGCATCAGCACCCTGGCGGCTGCGTTCTGGCCGAAGAAGGTCATCGTGCGTCTGTCGGACTTCAAGTCCAACGAATACGCCAACCTGATCGGCGGCAAGCTGTACGAGCCGGAAGAAGAGAACCCGATGCTGGGCTTCCGCGGTGCTTCGCGTTACATCAGCGAGTCGTTCCGCGACTGCTTCGAACTCGAATGCCGCGCCCTCAAGCGCGTGCGCAACGAGATGGGCCTGACCAACGTCGAAATCATGGTGCCGTTCGTTCGTACCCTGGGTGAAGCGAGCCAGGTGGTGGATCTGCTGGCGGAAAACGGTCTGGCCCGTGGCGAAAACGGCCTGCGCGTGATCATGATGTGCGAACTGCCGTCCAACGCCATCCTGGCCGAAGAATTCCTCGAGTTCTTCGACGGTTTCTCCATCGGTTCCAACGACCTGACCCAGCTGACCCTGGGCCTGGACCGCGATTCCGGTATCATCGCGCACCTGTTCGACGAGCGTAATCCGGCGGTCAAGAAGCTGCTGGCCAACGCCATTGCCGCCTGCAACAAGGCCGGCAAGTACATCGGCATCTGCGGTCAGGGTCCTTCGGACCACCCGGACCTGGCCAAGTGGCTGATGGAGCAGGGCATTGAAAGCGTTTCGTTGAACCCGGACTCCGTACTGGAGACCTGGTTCTTCCTGGCAGAGGGTCAGGCGCAGGCTTGACCCCGTGTGAACGGGCCGCTCACATGCCTTTGTAGGAGCGAGCCTGCTCGCGATGGACGTCAACGATCACGCGTTTATCCTGGATAAACGAGGTGTCCTGAAGTTTTTCGCGAGCAAGCTCGCTCCTACAGGGGGCGACGTAGCGTCAGTGAGCGGGCGTTTTAGAGATTCAAGCAGGGCGGGCTCCTCCGGATGCCGCCCTTTTTTGTGCAAGAGATTATGCAAAGCAGCAGCAACCTATTTCCTGTCGCCCTGATCAGCGCCGAACGGCGCGGCGATCTGAGCGAAGATGTGTATCGCTTGAAACCCGGTAACAGCCCCGACTTCACTGTCGAACTGGCTGTGACACGCCTTGGCATGGCCGATGAGCCGTCATCCCGTGGTGTGCCGGTGATCCTGCTGCACGGCAGCTTTTCCAATCGCCGGTTCTGGTTTTCTCCCAAGGGCCTGGGGTTGGGCGCCTATCTGGCCCGCTTGGGGTTCGACGTCTGGATTCCGGAAATGCGCGGCCATGGCCTGTCCCAGCGTAACCACGACTACCGCAAGAACCGGGTCGCCGACTACGCACGCTATGACCTGCCGGCCATCGGCGTGTTCGTGCGTGAACAGAGCGGGCAGGTTCCACACTGGATCGGTCACTCGCTGGGCGGTACCACACTGGCCGCAGCGCTGGGTGGCGAGTACATCGGTGAGCCGGTGGTGGCCTCGGCGGCTTTTTTCGGTACACAAGTCAGCCGCACCTACTGGCCATTGAAGATTCCGCCGGTGGAGTGGAGCAGTCGCTTCATTCTCAAGCGTTTTGCCCAGTTGTCCGGCGCAAGGCTCAAGCGCGGCCCGGAGGACGAGCCGATCGGCCTGGCCCTGGAAAGCATGCGCTGGTTCGGCCTGTTCGGGCGCTTTGGCGATGCCGATAAAGACTGGTGGGCCGGTTTGGCCGAGGTCAGGTTGCCGGTGCTCGCCGTGAGTGCAGCGGGTGATCATCAGGACCCGGCGTGGGCGTGCCGCAAACTGTTCGAGCAGTTCGGTTCCGAGCGCAAGCAATTTATCAATCTGGGTCGTGATCAGGGTTTCAGCGACAATTTCGGTCACGTTGAAATGCTCGTCAGCAAACCTGCCCAGGCCGAAGTCTGGCCATTGGTGACCCGCTGGCTGGCGGATCAGCAGACACCCTTGTTGGGTGAGCAAGGGGATTTGGCCGCGGCGGTTTGAGCCTGATGCTCTAACAAGGGCATTTCGCTCCGGTCGGCTTGCGGCTAAGATATGACGCATTGAGCTGTTCCAGTCACTTTGCGTGATTGAGTCATCACTGATGTTCGTGCTGTCTTCCTCTTTAACAGGAGTTTCTCGATGAACCATTACCTCACGCCTGACCTGTGCGACGCCTATCCGGAGCTGGTGCAGGTGCTGGAACCGATGTTCAGCAATTTCGGCGGCCGTGATTCCTTCGGTGGCGAAATCGTGACCATCAAGTGCTTCGAAGACAACTCGCTGGTCAAGGAGCAAGCCGAGCTTAAGGGTAATGGCAAGGTCCTGGTCGTCGATGGTGGCGGTTCCCTGCGCCGTGCGTTGCTGGGCGATATGATCGCCGAGAAAGCCGCGAAAAACGGCTGGGAAGGCCTGGTGATCTATGGTTGCATCCGTGACGTCGACGTCATCGCGCAAACCGATCTGGGGGTTCAGGCGCTGGCCAGCCACCCGATGAAAACCGACAAGCGCGGTATCGGCGATCTCAACGTTGCCGTGACCTTCGCCGGCGTGACCTTCCATCCGGGCCATTACATCTATGCGGACAACAACGGCGTGATCATCTCTCCCAGCCCCTTGAAAATGCCTGAATAAAAGCGGCTGCAGACCAGAGGAGTGCGGATGTTCGAGGAAGAAAACGCGCAATGGGGGCTGGTGCATGCCCTGGTGCTGGACGGTAGAGGCGGTGCGCGTTCGATTGCCCGGACTGAACTTGACGACTTGCAGTTGCAGGCCCATGAAAGCCTTTGGTTGCACTGGGATCGCAGTCATCCGCAAACCCGGACCTGGCTACGCAAATCCAGCGGTCTGAGCGAATTCAGCTGTGACCTGTTACTCGAAGAAAACACCCGTCCGCGACTTTTGCAGCTTTCGGACGGCGAACTGCTGCTGTTTTTGCGCGGGGTCAATCTGAACCCCGGTGCCGAGCCGGAAGACATGGTGTCGGTGCGGATCTTCGGTTCTGCCCAGCGTGTCATTTCCCTGCGTTTGCGTCCGTTGCGTGCCACTGACGAGTTGCTGGTGCAACTGTCCGAGGGCAAGGGGCCGAAAACCGCGTCCGAACTCATCCTGTGCATGGCGCAGTACCTCACCAACAAGGTGCAGGATCTGGTCAGCTGTCTCTCGGAAGTGGTCGATGAGGAAGAAGAAAAGCTGGATGCCGACGAACGGTATACGCCTGAACACGGGGCGGTTTTGCAGATTCGTCGGCGGGCGGCAGCGTTGAAGCGCTTTCTTGCTCCGCAGCGGGATATTTTCGGGCAGTTGACGCGAATCAAGTTGCCCTGGTTCGTCGAGGACGACGGTGATTACTGGAACGAATTGAATAACAGCCTGACCCGCTACCTCGAGGAACTGGAACTGACCCGGGAGCGGGTGGGGCTGGTCCTGGAGGCTGAAGACCGTCGCTTGAGCGTGCGCATGAACCGCACGATGTATCGCTTCGGGATCATCACCGGGATCTTTTTGCCCATGAGTTTTCTGGCCGGGCTTTTGGGGATCAACGTCGGTGGCATTCCATTCTCTGCCAGCCCTTACGGCTTTCTGATCGCCTGCCTGATGATGGTCTCGGTGGCGCTGGGGCAGTGGTGGTTGTTCCGACGTTTGCGCTGGGTCTGAGGGAAAGCATGTGACCCGACCAAAACTGACCGCGTCTCCCACAGACATCACGAGAGGTGCGTATGCACGATCCGTTTGAACAGTCTTTGCGCGACATGCTCAACGCCTCACCGTCCACCCGGGACGACGATGCGTGTCTGGGGCGTGTGCTGAAAACCGCCAACCGCCAGGTCGGCGCCGGTGATTTGTTCAGCTTGCTGGGGCGCTGGTTGCCCGCACTGATGATTGCCCTGAATAACGGATCGGCCCATGTCTCGCCGGTATCCCGTCTCCGTAAACCTGCTGCCCGCACTGCTGATAAGGCTGATTGAATATGGAACTTGATCTCTGGACACAGAGCCTCGTCACTGCAATGACTGCGTTGTGGACCAAGGTTGCGAACTTCATTCCAAACCTGTTCGGCGCTCTGGTTGTGCTGCTGTTGGGTTTTGTCGTGGCCAAACTGCTGGACACCTTGCTTTCCAAATTGCTCGCCAAACTGGGCCTGGACCGCTTGATGGGCGGCACTGGCCTGACCAAGCTGATGTCCCGCGCCGGCCTGCAGGTTCCCATTTCGACCCTGATCGGCAAGATCGTCTATTGGTTCGTTCTGCTTATTTTTCTGGTTTCTGCCGCAGAATCCCTTGGACTTGAGCGAGTATCAGCTACGCTGGATATGCTTGCGCTGTATTTGCCGAAAGTATTCGGCGCGGCGCTGGTGTTGCTGGTCGGTGTTTTGCTGGCGCAACTGGCCAACGGGCTGGTGCGCGGAGCGGCAGAAGGCGTGGGGCTGGACTATGCTTCGGGGCTTGGACGAATTGCCCAGGGCCTGGTGATCATCATCAGTATTTCGGTGGCGATCAGCCAGTTGGAGGTCAAGACCGACCTGCTGAACCACGTGATCGTGATTGTGCTGATAACCGTTGGTCTGGCGGTAGCGCTGGCCATGGGGTTGGGAAGCCGGGAAATTGCCGGCCAGATTCTTGCGGGAATCTACGTGCGTGAGCTGTATCAGGTTGGGCAACAAGTGCGTGTTGGCGAGGTCGAAGGCCAGATCGAAGAGATCGGCACGGTTAAAACCACATTGCTGACCGATGAGGGTGAGCTAGTCTCTCTTTCCAATCGGATCCTCCTCGAGCAGCATGTGAGTAGCCGCTAACCCGGCAAACCCTGCTAATGTATGCCGCCGCAAAATGCCAGCTGACGCTGGCTGCGGAGGATATTGACCTGACTGTCGGCCCGACTTGTTTTGAATAAAGCTCAATCGCTATCCATGCGCTACGACCCCCGCGAGCTCTCTGATGAGGAGTTGGTCGCGCGCTCGCATACCGAGCTGTTTCACGTAACACGCGCCTACGAAGAACTGATGCGGCGTTACCAGCGAACATTATTTAATGTGTGCGCAAGATATCTCGGGAACGATCGCGATGCAGACGATGTCTGTCAGGAGGTCATGTTGAAGGTGCTGTATGGCCTGAAGAACTTCGAGGGTAAATCGAAGTTCAAGACATGGCTATATAGCATCACGTACAACGAGTGCATCACACAGTATCGCAAGGAACGGCGAAAGCGTCGCTTGATGGACGCATTGAGTCTTGACCCCCTCGAGGAAGCGTCCGAAGAAAAGACGCCGAAACCTGAGGAAAAAGGCGGACTTGATCGCTGGTTGGTGTATGTCAACCCGATTGATCGTGAAATTCTGGTGCTACGATTTGTCGCAGAACTGGAGTTTCAGGAAATCGCAGACATCATGCATATGGGTTTGAGCGCAACAAAAATGCGGTACAAACGCGCTCTAGATAAATTGCGTGAGAAATTTGCAGGCATTGCTGAAACTTAGTTCAGCGCAAATATCTCTTACGTGTAGGCAAGTTCTGTTAGACTTGCCGCCGAGTTGTCCCCCGGTTTGCGGGACTGCTTCACAATCACCAGATGGGGATTTAACGGATGAAACTGAAAAACACCTTGGGCTTGGCCATTGGTTCTCTTATTGCCGCCACTTCCATCGGCGCTCTGGCACAGGGCCAAGGCGCAGTTGAAATCGAAGGCTACGCAAAGAAGCAATATTTCGATAGCGACCGTAACTTCAAGAACGACGGCATCCTGCCGGGTGGTTCGATCGGTTACTTCCTGACAGACGACGTTGAACTGCGTCTGGCCTACGACGAAGTGCACAATGCCCGTGCAAACGATGGCAAGAACGTTAAGGGCGCGAACACCGCTCTGGACGCTCTGTACCACTTCAACAACCCAGGCGACATGCTGCGTCCTTACGTCTCGGGCGGTTTCTCCGACCAGAGCATCGACCAGAACGGCTCGAACGGTCGTAACCGTTCCACCTTCGCCAACGTTGGCGGCGGTGCCAAGCTGTACTTCACCGACAACTTCTACGCCCGTGCTGGCGTTGAAGCTCAGTACAACATCGACCAGGGCAACACCGAGTGGGCTCCTAGCGTCGGTCTCGGTGTGAACTTCGGTGGCGGCAGCAAGCCAACTGCTGCTCCAGTTCCAGCTCCTGAAGTTTGCTCTGACAGCGACAACGATGGCGTTTGCGACAACGTTGACAAGTGCCCAGACACCCCAGCTAACGTAACTGTTGACGCTGACGGCTGCCCGGCAGTTGCTGAAGTTGTTCGTGTTGAGCTGGACGTGAAGTTCGACTTCGACAAGTCGGTAGTCAAGCCAAACAGCTACGGCGACATCAAGAACCTGGCTGACTTCATGAAGCAGTACCCATCCACCAGCACTACTGTTGAAGGTCACACTGACTCCGTCGGTCCTGACGCTTACAACCAGAAACTGTCCGAGCGTCGTGCAAACGCCGTTAAACAAGTTCTGACCAACCAGTACGGTGTTGAATCGTCCCGCGTTCAGTCCGTTGGCTACGGCGAATCCCGCCCAGTTGCTGACAACAAAACTGAAGCTGGTCGCGCTGTTAACCGTCGCGTAGAAGCGCAGGTTGAAGCTCAAGCTAAGTAATTAGCCCGCAGCTCTGAGAAAAGCCCGGCTCAGGCCGGGCTTTTCTTTGCCTGCGATTTGGTGAGGAGGGACGCGTCAGGCGCGCTGACTTCCAACATTGATGTCGACGGGCAGAGCCTCTTCTCGAGCAGGCTCGCTCCCGCAGGAGGAGATGGCGTTGGCAGCGACTGCGCCAATCACCAGAATTGCCGGGCTTTTCAACTCGAAGGCACAGGCATCTTCCTCCATTGCCATCAGGTTGCTTCGACATTCCCGTTGATGCGGCAACGATGCATTTTCAATCATTGCCACCGGCGTATCTGCCGCCATTGCGCCTGCCAGCAGTTGCTCACGGATCTCGCTGAGCTTTGCCACCCCCATGTAGATCACCAGTGTCGTGCCGCCTTGGGCCAGCGCTTGCCAGTTCAGGCTGCTGTCATCCTGAGTGTGGGCGGTCACCAGCGTTACCCCTCGTGCCACGCCGCGCAGGGTCAATGGAATATCGCATTGCGTCGCGCCCGCCAGGCCAGCGGTAATGCCATTGACCAGCTCAACCTCGACACCACGCTCGCGCAACCACTGCGCTTCTTCACCGCCACGCCCGAAGATGCACGGGTCGCCACCCTTGAGGCGCACCACGCATTTGCCCTGACGGGCATAACGCAACATCAGGCGATGGATAAAGGCTTGCGGCGTTGAACGACAGCCGCCGCGCTTGCCCACAGGAATTATCCGCGCGCCGGGGCAGTGCTCCAGCACCGCGACGTTGACCAGATCGTCGATCAGCACGACATCCGCCTCTCTCAACGCCCGAACGGCTTTGAGGGTCAGTAATTCAGGATCACCGGGACCTGCACCCACCAGCCAGACTTTTGCGCTCATAGTGTTTTCCTCACGAGATGGCGGCTTGCGGCTGCGCGGTGGCGGCCAACAAACGCTTGATTTCCGGGACGCAGGAGCCGCATTGCGTGCCACAACCCAATTCTTGTTTCAACCCCGGCAAGTCCAGGCCGCGGCGGATGCCGGCGCAGACCGCGTTTTGGCTGACGTTCTTACAGTTGCACAGGGTTTTGTTACCGATCGCTTCGGCGTCAACCTGGCCCGGTGGGGCACTCAAGGGCGCGAGCAGCCAGCGCCTTAGCTGTTCATCGGCGCGACCTTCGAGCCAGAGGTTTTGCAGCCAGTGCCGGGCGAGGGTTTCACCCGCCAGGCGGATCGCGGTGATCCGGCCGTTCTCGATCCGCACCCGCTTACCGATGGAGCGTCGTGGATCGTCGTAGGCCAGCACCGGTCCGTCGTTGAGCCCCAGGCATTGATCGATATCGCGCAGCAGTTGCGGATCTGGCGCCGTGGCGCTGGCAGCGCGTATCAGCAGCGCAGGGCGCTCACGACCGGTAAGGCTGAGGCTGACGTAGGAAAACGTCTCGCAGAGGGGGCGTAGCGTCTCAAAGTGTTGTTGGACATCGCCCTCTATCAGCGCGAAAAGGTGCCAAGGCAATTGCACCGGTTCCAGGCGCACGCCGCTGTGTTTGAGCTCCGGTTGTTTCGACAACGGGTCGAAGGCGGGCAGGGTGAGGCTGTTCACGCCCCCCTTGAGAAAACGGTCACCAAAATGCATCGGCAAGAAGGCTTGGCCCGGACGTACGCTGTCGTCACTGGCGACCGGCACGATCACCGCGCCGCGGCGGCTTTTCAGGCTGATCAAATCGCCCGTTTGCAGGCGATGCCTGCGCAGCTCATCCGGGTGCAGGCTCAATACGGCTTCACTGACATGGCCGAACAACTGCGCGGCGGTGCCGGTGCGGCTCATACCGTGCCACTGATCACGCAGACGACCGGTGATCAGCGTCAGCGGGAAGCGCGCATCCCGTTGTTCCTTGGCGGCGCGATACGGATCGGCCACGAACTGCGCGCGTCCGCTGGAAGTCGGGAAAATGCCGTCGAGATAGAGGCGCGCGGTGCCTGCGCTGGACCCCGCAGGAAAGGGCCATTGTTGCGGGCCGATGGTGTCGATCAACCCGTGGCTGATCCCGGACAAATCCAGATCCCGGCCCCGTGTCAGCTGTTTGTATTCGTCGAAGACCTGCGCCGGGGTGTCAAAGGCAAACAGGCTGGTGGCTTGCGGACGCAGATGTTTCTCCAGGCGCTGTGCGAAATCCACCGTGATCGTCCAGTCTGGGCGCGCTTCGCCTGGTGCGACGATAGCGCGGCGGACGTGGGAAATACGCCGTTCGGAGTTGGTCACCGTGCCGTCCTTTTCGCCCCAACTGGCGGCGGGCAACAACAGGTCGGCAAACCTGGCGGTTTCGGTGGTGCGAAAGGCCTCCTGCAAGACCACGAACGGGCAGGCCTCCAGTGCCGCGCGCACGGCAGCCTGATCGGGAAGAGACTGCGCGGGGTTGGTGCAGGCGATCCACAAGGCTTTGATCTTGCCGCTGCCCACCTGCTTAAACAACTCGATGGCAGTCAGCCCCGGGTTTTCAGGCAGTTGATCAACGCCCCAGTAAGCGGCCACGTCGGCACGGTGCTCAGGGTTGGCGGCGTCACGATGGCCCGGCAGCAGGTTAGACAGGCTACCGGTTTCCCGCCCGCCCATGGCATTCGGCTGACCGGTCAATGAGAAAGGACCTGCTCCCGGACGGCCAATCTGCCCGGTGGCCAGGTGCAGATTGATCAGTGCACTGTTTTTCGCGCTGCCGGCGGTGGACTGGTTCAACCCCATGCACCACAGCGACAGGAAAGACGGTGACGTGCCGATCCACTCGGCACATTGCTGCAATTGCCCAACGCTGATTCCGCAGAGCTGCGAGACCATCTGCGGTGTGTAATCGCGCACCAGTTTCTTCAGCTCGGGCAAGCCTTCGGTATGGTCCTTGATGAAGTCACGGTCGATCCAGTCTTCCCACAGCAGCAGATGCAAAATCCCATGGAACAAGGCGACATCGGTGCCAGGCAAAATCGCCAGGTGCAGGTCAGCCAGATCGCAGGTGTCTGTCCGGCGTGGGTCAATGACGATGACTTTCATCTGCGGCCGGCGGGATTTGGCCTCTTCCAGTCGGCGAAACAGTACCGGGTGGGCGTAGGCCATGTTACTGCCGACGATCATCACGCAATCGCTCAATTCCAGGTCTTCATAGCTGCATGGCGGGGCGTCGGCGCCCAGGCTGCGCTTGTAGCCGACCACCGCCGACGACATGCACAGCCGTGAATTGCTGTCGATGTTATTGGTGCCCACCAGCGCCCGAGCCAGTTTGTTGAAGGCGTAGTAGTCCTCGGTCAGCAACTGCCCGGAAATGTAGAACGCCACGCTGTCCGGGCCATGCTCGGCAATGGTTTGGGCGAAAACGCTGGCGGCGTGATCAAGCGCGCTATCCCAGTCGGTGCGGCTGCGCGCCAGGCCTTTGCCCAGGCGCAGTTCCGGGTACAGCGCCCTTGCTGTCAAGTCGCCGGTCAAATGCAGGGTTGATCCCTTGCTGCACAACTTGCCGAAATTGGCCGGGTGCGCCGGATCGCCGCTGACGCCGAGGATGCGCTCGCCGTCATGCTCGATCAGCACGCCGCAGCCGACCCCGCAATAGCAGCAGGTGGACGCGGTGATCTGGCGGTCCATCAGCCTGCGTCCCGCAAGGCCAGCATCACTCGGCCATTTTCGACCCGCGCCGGGTGGTGGTGGGCGCAGCCGACGTCCGGGGCCAGGGCTTCGCCGCTTTCCAGGTCGATTTGCCAGTTGTGCAGCGGGCAGGCCACGCGTTTGCCGTAGATCAAACCTTGGGACAGCGGTCCGCCCTTGTGCGGGCAACGGTCGTCGAGGGCGAACACTTCATCGTCGCTGGTACGAAAAATCGCGATGTCGCCTTTAGGGCCGGCAACGATCCGCGAGCCCAGGGCATTGATTTCATCCAGTGCGCAGATATCCAGCCAGTTCATGCCAGCACCTCCAGGTTTTTCACGGGGATGACGTCGAATTCTTTTTTCAGTTGTGGCTGTTCCAGGCGTTCCTTCCACGGGTCTTGTTCGAACGACAGGGAGAACTGCAGGCGATCGTTGAGCGCCTTGCGCCGCTCTGGGTCCTCAAGCACGGCTTTCTTGATGTGGTCCATGCCGACCCGTTGCAGGTAGTGCACGGTTCGCTCGAGGTAGAAGGCTTCTTCGCGATAGAGCTGCAGGAATGCGCCGTTGTATTCGCGGACTTCTTCGGCGGTTTTCAGTTTGACGAAGAATTCCGCGACTTCGGTCTTGATCCCGCCGTTGCCGCCGATGTACATCTCCCAGCCGGAATCGACGCCGATGATGCCTACGTCCTTGATGCCCGCTTCCGAGCAGTTGCGCGGGCAACCGGAGACAGCCAGTTTCACTTTGTGCGGCGACCACATGTTGAACAGGTCATGTTCCAGTTCAATGCCAAGTTGTGTGGAGTTCTGGGTGCCAAAGCGGCAGAACTCGCTGCCGACGCAGGTCTTCACGGTGCGGATGGATTTTCCGTAGGCATGGCCGGAGGGCATGTCGAGGTCTTTCCAGACGCCTGGCAAGTCCTGCTTCTTGATCCCCAGCAAGTCGATGCGCTGGCCGCCGGTGACCTTGACCATCGGCACGTTGTACTTGTCGGCAACGTCGGCAATGCGTCGCAGTTCTGAAGGATTGGTCACACCGCCCCACATCCGCGGGACTACCGAGTAGGTGCCGTCTTTCTGAATGTTGGCGTGGGCGCGTTCGTTGATCAGGCGCGATTGCGGATCATCCTTGGCTTCCCCCGGCCAGGTGGAAATCAGGTAGTAGTTGAGTGCCGGCCGGCAGGTGGCGCAGCCGTTGGGTGTGCGCCAGTTCAGGTAGCTCAGGGTGCCGGCGATGGTCAGCAGGTGTTGCTCGCGGATGGCCTGGCGGATTTGTCCGTGGTTGAGGTCGCTGCAGCCGCAGATGGCCTTTTCGCTTTTCGGTTTGACGTCGGCGGCACCGCCCACGGTGTTGATCAGGATCTGCTCCACCAAACCCGCGCACGAACCGCAGGAGCTGGCAGCCTTGGTGTGTTTCTTCACTTCGTCGACACTGAACAGCCCGTGTTCCTGAATGGCCTTGACGATGGTGCCTTTGCACACGCCGTTGCAGCCGCAGACTTCGGCCGTGTCGGCCATGCTCATGGCTTTGTCCTGGCCTTGGTGCCCTACGTCGCCCAAAGCGTTTTCGCCGAACATCAAGTGATCGCGGATCTCGCCGATGGCGTGGTTTTCACGGATCTGCCGGAAATACCAGCCGCCATCGGCCGTATCGCCGTACAGGCAGGCGCCGACCAGCACGTCATCCTTGATCACCAGTTTCTTGTAGACCCCGCCAATCGGGTCGGAGAGGGTGATGGTCTCGGTGCCTTCACCGCCCATGAAGTCGCCGGCGGAAAACAGATCGATGCCGGTGACTTTCAGCTTGGTCGAGGTCACCGAGCCCTTGTAGGTGGCAAACCCCAGTTGGGCGAGGTGGTTGGCGCAGACTTTGGCTTGTTCGAACAGCGGCGCCACCAGACCATAGGCGATGCCGCGGTGGCTGGCGCACTCGCCGATTGCGTAGATCCGCGGGTCATAGGTTTGCAGGGTGTCGTTGACCAGAATCCCGCGGTTGCACGGAATGCCGGATTTCTCCGCCAGTTCGGTATTGGGGCGAATGCCGGCGGCCATCACCACCAGGTCAGCAGGGATGATGTCGCCATTCTTGAATTGCACCGAACCGACCCGGCCATTGCCCGCGTCGTGCAAGGCCTGGGTCTGCTCGCACAGGCGGAAATGCAGGCCGCGAGACTCCAGGGCGGTTTGCAGCAACTGGCCGCTGGTCTTGTCCAGTTGCCGCTCCAGCAGCCACTCGCCGATATGCACCACGGTGACGTGCATGCCCCGCAGCATCAGGCCGTTGGCGGCCTCCAGGCCGAGCAGGCCGCCGCCGATCACCACGGCGTGCCGGTAGGTTTTCGCGGTGTCGATCATGGCCTGGGTATCGGCGATGTCGCGGTAGCCGATCACGCCCTCGAGGGTGTTGCCGGGAATGGGCAGGATGAAGGGCGTCGAGCCGGTGGCGATCAGCAGGCGATCGTATTCGGCTTCACTGCCGTCTTCGGCAATGACCCGGCGCTTGACCCGGTCGATCTCCACCACTTTGCGGTTGAGCAGCAGTTTGATGTTGTTGTCCAGGTACCAGTCCAGGTCGTTGAGCACGATCTCCTCGAAGGTCTGTTCGCCCGCCAGCACCGGCGACAACAGGATGCGGTTGTAGTTGGTGTGCGGTTCGGCGCCGAAGACCGTGATGTCGTACAGCTCAGTGCTCAGCTTGAGCAGTTCTTCCAGGGTCCGGACCCCGGCCATGCCGTTGCCGATCATCACCAGTTTTAGTTTTTTCATCAGGTTCTCCGGGGAGTCCAGGCCTGCCTCATCAGGGTTCAGGCCATGCTCGACAAATTTTGCGCAAACAAAAAAAGGCGTCCCGCTAGTTGCCTAGCGAGGACGCCTTTGTCCTGGTCCCGTTCTCTCGGGAAGTGCAGCCTTCGTCGTTGAAGCCTGCGCTTTATGTCTGTTGAAAAGGGTAATGCAGTGGTTGTGCCAAGTTGCTCAGGCCCCGTGTTTGTTGGCGTTCTTCCCGTTCGCAAGGGCAGGGCCGCGAGGGAATGCACCGATTAAAGGCGCGTTGCCCGCTAATGGAGCGCCACCACCAGCAGCACCAGGTTGAGCAGCAGCGATACCAGCGCCAATGTCCGCCAGACTTTCAGCGGCTCGCGCTCCAGCAAGGGTTTTGGGCGTACGCTCAAACTGCGGCGTTCGCCTTGCTCTATCAGCAGCAACCATTCTTCCGCCGTTTCGAAACGCTGTTCAGGTGCCGCCGCTACGGCGCGCTCCAGGTGATGGGCGATCCAGTCCGGCAGGTCGGGCCGGTAGCGGCTGGCGTTGACCGGGAGACCAAACCTCGGACGCTGGAACGCTTCGATTTCGCCATAGGGATAGTGCCCGGTGAGCAGGAAATACAAGGTCACACCAACTGCATACAGGTCCTGCTGTGGCGTCGGCACGTCGCCACGAAAGGCTTCCGGCGCGATGTAACTGGGTGTACCCGGCAAAGCCCAGGGCAGGTCTTGCGAGAGACCGGGGCAGTAGGCGAGGCCGAAATCCAGCAGGCGCAGTTCACCGTCGTCCCCCAGCAACAGGTTTTCCGGTTTGATATCGCGATGCAGAATCTGCCGTCGATGCAGCAAGCCGACCGCTCGCAGCAAGCGTTCGGCGATGTCTTGCCACTGGGGCAGCGGCAACGGCCCGTTTTGCTCATGCCGGTGCGCCAGGGTAGCGCCCGAATATTCGCGCATCACGTAGTACAAATGCTGACGCTGACTGGCGGCATGTACTTCAGGAAAATGCCGGCCGGCCACGCGTTTGAGAAACCACTCTTCCGACAGCAACGCTTGCCCGGCCTGGTGATCGTCGTGCAGGCGCCCCGGCAGGGTTTTCAGCAGCCAGGGTCGTTGCTGAGTGTCGCGCACGCGATAAAGCAGCGATTGCTGGCTCTGTGCGACGATCCCTTCGACCTGCCAGCCCTCGAACACCTGGCCCGGTTTCAGGGCCGGCGGCAGCGGCCATTGCTGCAAGTGCATCAATGCATCGCCAATGCTCGCTTCACCGAGGGCGTCGACCCGCACCAGCAAGGCGCTGGCGTTGTCCTGGCTGCCTGCCAGGTGTGCGGCATTGACCAGGGTTTGCGCTGCGCTGTGCAAGTCCGGTTGATCACGCAGGATCGCCGCAATGGCGGTATCGCCCAGGACGGCCCAGATGCCGTCGCTGAGCAGGACGAAACTTTCATCGGGGCGCAATTCACCGTCGAGAAAATCCAGCACCAGATGTTGATCGAGGCCCAGCGCCCGTTTCAGCACATGCTGCATGCCCGGCTGGTCCCAGACGTGATCCTCGCTGATTCGCTGCAATCGGTCGGCGTGCCAGCGGTACACCCGGCAATCGCCGACATGCGCCAGGGTAAAACGCCGGCCACGCAGGACCAGCGCACTGAGGGTGGTCAGCAGCGGTTGTCCGCCGCCGTTGGCCTGCAACCAGCGGTTTTGCGCCAGCAACAGGCGATCAAGTGCCTGCGCCACGCTCCAGGTTTCCGGCGTGGCGTAGTAATCCAGCGCCAGGGCCTGCAGCGTCGAACGGGCCGCCAGGCCGCCATCGGCGCACTGGCTGACACCGTCGGCGATAGCGAACAGGTAGCCTTTGCTCGCCGCCAGCGCCGGGGCCGGCGTGACGAGGCGCAGGGCATCCTGGTTCTCCTCGCGCGGACCGATGGCGCTGGCTTCGGCGAAACTCAGTTGCAGGCTCATCGAGGCGTCAGACCCGTGCAGCCGTCACGGCCGCCGAACCCCAGGTGGTTCTCCAGCGCCGTTTCACGCCGTGCAGGCCGAACCAGGCCAGAATGCCGAGGCTGGCGAACAACCACAGTGCCAGTTGATAGCTGCCGGTGCTCTGTTTGATCGCACCCATGCCGGCCGCGAGGGCAAAGCCACCGATGCCGCCGGCCATGCCGATCAGGCCGGTCATCACACCGATCTCCCGACGAAAACGCTGCGGCACCAACTGGAATACCGCGCCATTGCCGGCACCCAGGCCGAGCATGGTGCAGACGAAAAGTGCGAGTGCGGCGTAGGAATTCGGCAGGTTGAAACCGACCGCGGTGATGCAGATCGCCGCGACGGTGTACATCGCAAGCAGGGTCCGAATGCCACCGAACCGGTCAGCCAGAGCGCCGCCCAAGGGGCGCATGAGGCTACCGCCGAACACGCAGGCCGCCGTGTAGTACCCGGCCGTCACCGGGCTCAGGCCGTACTGGTCGTTGAAATAGCCGGGCAGGGCGCTGGCCAGGCCGATGAAGCCGCCGAACGTCACGCTGTAGAAAAACATGAACCACCAGCTGTCACGATCGCCCAGCGCCTTGAAGTAGTCGGCCATGGATTTGGCTTTTGGTCGCTCGGGGGCGTTTTTCGCCAGCCAGGCAAAGACGATCAGGGTCAGGATCAGCGGAATCAGGGCGAAACCGAATACGTTGCTCCAGCCAAACGCCGCCGCCAGTACCGGAGCGATCAAGGCGGCGAATACCGTCCCCGAGTTCCCGGCGCCGGCGATGCCCATGGCCTTGCCTTGATGCTGCGGCGGATACCACTGCGAGGCCAGGGGCAGGGCAACGGCAAAGGATGCACCGGCCATGCCGAGGAACAGACCCAGCAGCAGCGCTTGCTCGTAGCTGTGGATGCCGAGCTTCCAGGCGCCGAACAGCGCGCAGATCACGATGACCTGGCCGATCAGCCCGGCGGTTTTCGGCGACAGGCGATCAGCCAGCATCCCCATGACAAAACGCAAGACCGCCCCGGCCAGAATCGGCGTGGCGACCACCAGCCCGCGTTGCTGTGTCGTCAGGTGCAGGTCGGCGGCGATCTGTACCGCCAGAGGGCCGAGCAGGTACCAGACCATGAAGCTCAGGTCGAAATAGAGGAAGGCTGCGAACAATGTGGGGGTATGGCCGGATTTCCAGAAGCTTGAATTCATTGCGCACCTCAGCTGTGAAGAGTCTCGAAAGGAGTCATGAGCTTGCAGGTGGGGCGCCGATACGGCCGCTCCACCGGCCCCGTGCTCTGGGGCCAAAACGAAAAAACGCCGCCACCCGATCCGCCAAGGGCAAATGAGGTGAGCGACGTCTTTGTCGTAGGTGGGGCAACCGCCGTTGGTTACCTGTGGTGATTGCTTTGCCAGATCTGTGCCAACACTCGAAATCGAGTCGCTGCCATCGCGAGCAAGCTCGCTCCCACAGGTGATTTGTGTTCGACGCCATTCCCCTGTGGGAGCGAGCTTGCTCGCGATGGCGTCCTCACAGGCACCACAGGGCTTCAGCCAAGCAACTCGCTCATGGCAATAATCTGCTCCGCCACTTGAATCAGCTTCTGCTGGCGGCTCATCGCCTGGCGGCGCATCAGTGTGTAGGCCTCTTCTTCGTTACAGTCCTTCATTTTCATCAGCAGCCCTTTGGCCAGCTCGATGCGCTTGCGCTCGGCCAGTTGCTGGTCGCGGGCCTGCAACTGGGCACGCAAGGCCTGATCGCTTTCGAAGCGTGCCATGGCCACATCGAGAATCGGCTGCAGGCGTTGTGCGTGAATGCCTTCGACGATGTAGGCACTGACCCCGGACTTGATCGCCTGGCGCATCACATCGGGGTCATGCTCGTCGGTGAACATCACAATCGGTCGTGGCTGGTCGCGAGTGACCAGCACCACTTGTTCCATGACATCGCGGCCTGGTGACTCGGTATCGATCAGAATCACGTCCGGACGCACCGTTTCGACGCGTTCGGGCAAGTCGATGGTCAGGCCGGACTCATCGATCACTTCGAACCCGGCCTCGGTCAGGGCGGCCTTCAGGCGTCCGACTTTTTTCGCGGTGTCGTTGATCAGCAGGATACGCAGCATGTTCGTCGTCTCCTGTCAGCGGCTGGCGGATCGGTGTGAGCTGTCGCTCATGGCGTGCAGTTTGAAGCTGCGGGCATAACCGGCCGGGTCCGAACCGTCCCAGATCTTGCCGTCGATCAATTGACTGCTACGCATCTCCTTGCCCTGTGCCGCGACACCTACCGCGCCGGCCGCTTCACGGTACAAGTCTAGTTGATGGACTTGACGGGCCACGGCGAGGTAATCCGGATCATCGCGCAACAAGCCCCAGCGACGGAACTGGGTCATGAACCACATACCGTCGGACAGGTACGGCAGATTGACCTCGCCTTCACCATGCAAGCGCAGGGCGTGCGGGTCTTGCCAGCGATTGCCCAGGCCATCGACATAGTCGCCCAGCAGGCGCGGCTCGATGCATTCCAGCGGCGCATCCAGGTATTGCGCGGCACTGAGCAGTTGCGCGGTGCTGCGACGATTTTCGTTGCTTTGTTCGATGAAGCGGCTGGCTTCCAGAATCGCCATCACCAACACCCGCGCGGTATTGGGATATTGCTCGACGAACGCACGGGTGCAGCCGAGGACCTTTTCCGGGTGATCGGGCCAGAGGGCCTGGGTCGTGGCCAGGGTGAAACCCAGGTTCTGCTGCACGGCGCTGGCGGACCAGGGTTCGCCGACACAGAACCCGTCGATACGCCCGGCCCGCAGGTGGGCGACCATTTGCGGCGGCGGCACTACGACGCTGTCGACATCCAGCAGCGGGTGAATGCCCTGGCTGGCCAGCCAGTAATACAACCACATGGCGTGGGTACCGGTAGGAAACGTCTGAGCGAAGGTGAGTTTTGCGCGAGTTTGGTGCACGTGCCGATCCAATGCCTCAGGACTGGTCACCCCAAGCGCCTGCAAGCCGCGGGACAGATTGATGCTCTGGCCGTTTTGATTCAGGCCCATCAACACGGCCATGTCGGTCGCGGCCACGCCACCGATGCCCAGGTGAACGGCGTAAATCAGACCGTAGAGACTGTGGGCTGCATCGAGTTCGCCGCTGACCAGCTTGTCCCGCAGGTTGGCCCAGGACGTTTGGCGCTTGAGGTTCAGGGTCAAGCCATAGGGTTGGGCGAAGCCCTGGGTGGCGGCGACCACCACCGAGGCGCAGTCGCTCAGGGCCATGAAGCCGAGATTGATTTCGGTTTTTTCCGGGGCATCGCTGCCATTGACCCAAGCCAGAGGGCCGGCTGACGGTTCGTTCATCGCGCGTTCACCTTGCAAAAAAAACGTCGTCCCGGGTCCGTGCATGGGCAGGCCGGGGACGACGCCATTGTCTTTGCACCCATTCCGACGCTGGCGTGGGTGCTGGTGCCTGGAAGGGTGCAAGGCATATGCCATCACCGGTTCATCAGCTTTACATCAGGATTCATCGCGCCATGTCTTTCATCCTGCCGGCCGTTAATCGTCAGGCCGCAAAGGAGGTTGGCGTGCAAATTCAATTACTACGCGCCACCGGTCTGCCCGATGCTCGTTGCAGCGAGCGGGTGCTGCATGTGCGGGTCAGCGAATCCCCTGTGTATCTGGCTTCGGCGCAGCGCCCGCGGGTCTGTCTGCCGGTCGGTTGGGAAGGGCTGATTGCAACGAGCGATACATTCGAGCTGAGCGGCGGCGTGCAGACCCGGGCGGTTGCAGAAGCGGCGCTGGTTAAATTGCAAGTGTTCATCGATCTGGGAAACACACTGGTTGATCAACGACCCGGCCCGACATCCTGGGCGGCATTGCCGGTGGCGTACCCCGCCGTGTGGTCCGGGCGGGTGCTTGAGCGCTGGTACATCGAACAGGCCATGGTCGGGGGGATGGCTTACCAGACCTTCGCCGGCGTGCTGCGTCATACCGAAAGTTACGGACTTGTGCGCTTCCTGCTGGAGCAGGGCACCCACAGCGAAAAGTTGACCACCCTGGCCCAGCGTTATGGCGTTTCCGTGTCGCACTTCCGTCGGCTGTGCCGGCAGGCCCTGGGCACAGCAACCAAGCCTGCCTTGCGCGGCTGGCGCGCGGCCAGGGCGCTGTTGAACATGAGCCTCCAGGACGGCTCCCTGACGGATATCGCGCTGGAGTTGGGTTTTGCCTCTTCTTCGCATTTCTCCAAGGAAATCCGTGATCTGGTTGGCTTCACGCCCAGTAGCCTGGCCGACATAACCTACCTCCCAGGCAAGTGAGCCAATGAACCGCCGATTACTTTCCTTATTTGTTTTGCCGTTCTGGTTAGGCGCCCTGTTGTCGCTGGTGCCGCTTGCCGCGCGCGCCAATGCCGACGGCTATGTGGCTCGCGAACAGAGCGTGCGCACATTCTTCAGCGAGTTGTCCGGACCCTTGGGCAAACCTGTCATCGTCAGCAAGACTGCCGCCGCCAAACGGATTTCCGGTGCCTTCGATCTGCGTTCGCCGCAGCGGACCTTTGAGCGGGTCAGCGCGCAGATGGGGCTTATCTGGTATAGCGATGGCCAGGCGATTTATCTGTATGACGCGTCGGAAGTCAAAAGCTCGATGATGTCGCTGCAGACCCTGACTGTCACCCGACTTCAGGCGTTCCTTGAGCGTTCCGGGTTGCACGATGCACGTTATCCATTGCGCCACGACGGCTTGCGCACTTTTCATGTGTCGGGCCCGCCGATGTATGTCGATCTGGTGGTGCAAGCCGCCGGACTGATGGATAACCAGCGCTCGGAACTGTTGCTGGGCAAGCAGCAGATCGGCGTGATCCAGGTGCGCAATACCTTTGTCAGCGACCGAAAGTATGAGCTGCGTGATGACAAGGTGACCATTCCCGGGCTGGCAACCGTGATCGAGGACTTGTTGCGTGGCGAAAAGCGCGAGGTCGAGCCGTCGGTGGCACAAGCCCCTGCGCAGCGTCCTCAGGGATTGATGCCGGCGTTTCCCCTGGAAGGCCTGGCGAGCGCCCCCTCGGAGCAAGACCCGACCGCGCCGCGAATCATTGCGCGAGAGGTGGCTGCCGGAAATATACGGGTGGTGGCCTATCCCGACACCAACAGCCTGCTGGTCAAGGGGCTTCCGGAGCAAGTGCGCTTTATCGAGAACCTGGTGAGTGCGCTGGACACGCCGAAACGGCACGTGGAGTTGTCGTTGTGGATCATCGATTTGCACAAGGATGAACTCAATCAGCTGGGTATCAACTGGCAGGGCGCATTGAAGTCCAGCGGGACATTCACCATGTCGCTGAACGCCGGCTCGGCGACCACCCTCGATGGCGCTTCGTTCGTCGCCCAGGTCATGGCTCTGGAGCGCACCAACCGGGCGAATGTGGTCTCGCGTCCGGTGATCCTGACACAAGAGAACGTGCCGGCGATCTTCGACAACAACCGCACCTTTTATGCCCCGCTGGTGGGGGAGCGCAGTGTCGATTTGCAGCACGTGACCTATGGCACGCTCGTCAGTGTTCTGCCCCGTTTCGCCCAGGCGGACGAAATTGAAATGTCACTCAATATCGAAGACGGCAACGAAGTAGAAAAACCTGACGAGAACAAGCAACCTGGCAGTTTGCCGACGGTCGGGCGCACACGGATCAGCACGGTGGCGCGTGTGCCCCAGGGCAAGAGTCTGTTGGTGGGCGGTTTCACCCGCGATGATCACAGCGAGCAAGTCGGGCGGATTCCGGTACTGGGTTCGATTCCGTGGATCGGACGCCTATTCAGCTATCGCCAGAACCGTTCGGCCAACACGGTGCGGGTGTTCCTGATTCAGCCCAAGGAGATTCTCGACACACTGGAGCCCGCCACGACTGTTCCGGCCACCGGGCTGCTGACCCCGCAGCAGCATGAGCGGGTGCGCCGTGCCTATTTGCGGGCGGCAGAACAGTGATCCTGCCGCCGGTTTCCACAGGTGGGCGAGCCGCCCAGGCACGGCTCAATGCCGAAAAGGCCGCCGAACATCCACAGCCCCAGGCGGATGCGCAGGTTGATCTCGACGACAGCGCGACGGTTGCCGTTGCGCAGCGCTTTGTGCAGATCAGCGATGAAATGTCGGCGGCACTGGCTCAGTTTCGCGGGCGGCGACATTTCGAACTCAAGTCCGAGACCCTGATGGACAACTTCGAACGAGTCCTTGAAGACGACACTGTGCCCAAGGTGCAGCAGGTGCTCAGCCTCGCGCGGCTGGCGGACAAGCCGGTCGCCTGGTTGCTGCAAAGGGTGCGACAACTGTTCCCCGATGACAGTGATCTGGCGTTGGTGCTGCGAGAACTGCTACGTCGCAAGAAACTGGAAAAGACCACCCGTCAGCGACTTGAAACGCTTTTACAGACGGTGGTTGCCCAAGGCTCCCCCAAGCGGATGAATGCCGGGATAAACGCCGCCCTCAAAGCCAGGATGTTCGGGGCGAGCATGGCGGTGCGCGCAGGGTTGTTGCGTGAGACCTACCGGGATTTTCTGGAGTCCGACGAGGGCCCGATCAGTTGTTATCAGGACTGGATCGCACTGTATGGTCCGTCACAACGCATGGCGGTACTTGCCTTCATCGAAGCAGCATTGCTCACGGATATCAGTGCCCAGGACCCCAGTTGCTCGCGCGTGGAGTTCGGTCAACTGCTGGCCAGGGTGACCGACCTCAAGCGCCTGCGCTCAGCTGATGAGCTGTTTATCACCCAACTGCTCGGCGATGCACTCATTTGCCGGCACAACGCCAATGAGCCCGACTGGCTGGTGTTCCTGCTCGGCCTGCTGACGTACCCCGATGAGCTCGACCAGCTGTTGCTCGGTGCGTTGGGTGAGAGTGTGCTGTTGAGCCCACACCGTGAGCGTTCGACGCTGCTGCAGAAGGTGCGCCGGCACAGCCTGCAGTTGCCGCCGCAACTGTTTGCCGATGAACTCGCACCACTGCGCCTGGCAGAACAGTTCACCCGACTGGCTGACATTGCCTACGCCCACGAATGCAAAGAACGGCGACGCCTCGGCGGCTGCCCATGACGTTTTCCCGGAGCTGACCTGCCATGCTCAATGTGTTTTTACGCAACGTCGGCGCTCGTCCGGAGCTGCTGATCCTGACGTTGATGGTGATGATCATCGCCATGCTGATCATTCCCCTGCCGACGGCGCTGGTGGATTTTCTCATCGGCCTGAACATCGTGATTTCGCTGCTGGTGTTCATGGGGTCGTTCTACATCGAACGCATCCTCAGTTTCTCGACCTTTCCGGCGTTGCTGCTGTTGACCACCCTGTTCCGCCTGGCGCTGTCGATCAGCACCAGCCGGCTGATCCTCAGCCAGGCTGATGCGGGGGAGATCATCGCCTCCTTCGGTGAGTTCGTGATCGGCGAAAGCCTGGTGGTGGGCTTCGTGATCTTTTCCATTGTCACTATTGTCCAGTTCATCGTGATCACCAAGGGTTCGGAGCGGGTGGCCGAAGTCGCGGCGCGCTTCTCGCTGGACGGCATGCCCGGCAAGCAGATGAGCATCGACGGCGACCTCAAGGCCGGCGCCATGACGGCCGAGGAAGCCAAGGAAAAACGCAGCGTGCTGGAGCGCGAAAGCCAGTTGTACGGCTCGTTCGACGGCGCGATGAAGTTCATCAAGGGCGATGCCATCGCCGGCATCATCATTATCTTCGTCAACTTCATCGGCGGCATGGCCATTGGCGTCGGACAGATGGGCATGGACCTGTCCACCGCCTTGTCGACCTACACCCTGCTGACCATCGGCGATGGTCTGGTGGCGCAGATTCCGGCGTTGCTGATCGCCATCGGCGCCGGCTTCATCGTCACCCGCGTCAACGGCGATGACGCCAACCTGGGGCGCAACATGCTCGCCCAGATGCTCGGTCATCCGTTCGTGCTGGGAGTGACGGCGCTGCTGGCGGTGGGCGTCGGCCTGCTGCCCGGTTTTCCGCTGCTGACTTTCCTGCCCATCGCCGCGGCCCTGGCACTGCTGGTATTCGTTCGCCGGCGCAAGGCCTCCAGGGCCGAGGGGCAGGGTGACAGCCGTCCATCGTCGACGCAGGGCCAAGCCATGCAGACCGGCTCGGGCCTGCTCGAGGACATCGATAACGTCGCCACTGAAACCATCCCGCTGATGTTGTTGGTGCCCACGGCGCGCCTCGACGAGTTGAACACGGCCCGTTGGGCGGCGCGTTTTCGCAGTCAGTTTTTTGTCGATTACGGGCTGCGCATTCCCGAGCCGCAATTGCGCGCCAGCGATGCCTTGCCGGCGCATCAAGTGGCGGTACTGATCAACGAAGTGCGCGCCGAGCAATTCGATATCCATTTCGATCACTGGCGACTGCTCGACTACTCGCCGGAGCTGGAACCCATGGGCTTTGCCCTGGTGCACGGCAGTGACAGCAATCGCCTGGGCGGGGTGTGGGTCAACGCCAACGACAAGGAACGGGTGCAGCAATTGGGCTATCACCTGCGCCCGGCGGACGAGGAATGCTACCGCTGCCTGGTCACCTTGCTGGCGCGCAACATCCAGGAGTTTTTTGGCGTGCAGGAAACCAAGCAACTGCTCGACGAAATGGAAACCCGCTGTCCCGATCTGCTCAAGGAAGTCTATCGCCACGTCACCGTGCAGAAGATTACCGAAGTGTTGCAGCGCCTGATTGGCGAGCGCATTTCCGTGCGCAACATGAAGCTGATTCTTGAGTCCCTGGCCCATTGGGCGTCCCGGGAAAAAGACGCGCTGGCGCTGGTCGAGCACGTTCGTGGCTCGCTGGCCCGCTACATCAGCAACAAGTTTGCCCAGGGTAATGACTTGCGGGTGTTGCTGTTGTCGGCGGAGTTCGAAGAGGTGGTGCGCAAGGGCATCCGGCAAACCTCGGGCGGCAGTTTCATCAATCTGGAACCGGCCGAGTCGGAAGAGCTGATGGACCGGCTGAGTGTCGGCCTGGGCAGTCTGCACATTGCACACAAGGACATGGTGTTGCTGTGTTCGGTCGATGTGCGGCGCTACATCAAGAAACTGATCGAGGGGCGGTTCCGGGAGCTGGACGTGATGTCGTTCGGCGAAATCTCCGAGACCGTCTCCGTCAATGTCATCAAAACACTGTAAGGAAATACTGCAAATGGTTCCAACGGATATTGCCGACCTGTTGCGCGAAGCGCTACGGCACAGCGGCTGCATGGACAGCCAGATAGGGCACTTCGACAGTCACAGTACAATCGAAATGCAGATGAAGAGCCTGCCTGATGTCAACGTCGCTGAGGTGGAGGGCGATGTATGGGTATGGGCGGTGGTCGCCGAAGCCGGCCCACAGTTTGCCCATCATTGTGCCGGTGAGTTGATACGATTTTTGCTTGAAGGCAACGCTTTTTCCCGCACCGGGCAATTGCATCTGTGCGAGGTTCAGGAGCGCCTGGAACTGCGGTTGATGGCCAATGCCGATGCCCTGAGTGACGCCGGGCATTTCGCCCAGGCCCTCGACTCTTTTGTGCTGGCGCTTGAAACACTGTGCGAACTGTTGCGTCGATGAACATCCGGCTGCAACGGCACGGTGCCCATCCCTTGCGTTTGAGTGGTCCATTGATCGAAGCGGCGCTGGGCGACGTGGTGATCGGTGAAGTCTGCGAAGTGCGTCGGCATTGGCGCTTGCCTGAGGTAGCGGCCAGGGCGCAGGTCATTGGCTTCAAGCCCGGCGCGGTCCTGCTCAGCTTGCTCGGCGATGCCAAGGGCTTGTCCAGGGAGTCGATGATCGTTCCCACGGGCTCGATCCTGCAACTGACGTGCAGTGATGCCTTGCTCGGCAGCGTAGTCGACCCTCAAGGCACTATCGTCGAGCGTCTGGCACCGTCTACGGCGTTGGCGCAACAGGACTATCCGGTGGACGCCGACCCGCCGTCATACCAGCAGCGGCGCCCGGTGGACACCCCGTTGCGCACCGGTATTCGGGTCATCGACGGCTTGCTGACGTGCGGTGTCGGCCAACGCATCGGCATTTTCGCCGCCGCCGGCTCCGGCAAAACCACCCTGATCAATATGCTGATCAACCACACCGCCGCCGATGTGTTTGTCATTGGCCTGATCGGTGAGCGCGGACGTGAAGTGACCGAATTCATCGAGCATCTGCGTCAGTCTGAAATACGTTCACGATGCGTGGTGGTGTATGCCACCTCGGATTTTTCCTCGGTGGATCGCTGCAACTCGGCCCTGCAGGCTACGGCCATCGCCGAATATTTCCGTGACCAGGGCCTGCGTGTGGTGTTGTTGCTGGACTCGTTGACGCGCTACGCCAGGGCCCGTCGGGATCTGGCCCTGGCCGCGGGAGAAGCGCCGGCGCGACGAGGCTATCCGGCCTCGGTGTTCGATGCCTTGCCGCGCCTGCTGGAACGGCCCGGGGTGACTGCCTCCGGCAGCATTACCGCCTGGTACACGGTGCTGCTGGAAAGTGACGACGAACCGGACCCGATCGCCGAGGAGATTCGCTCAATCCTCGACGGCCATATTTACCTCAGCCGTGCGCTGGCGGCCAAGGGGCACTACCCGGCGATCGATGTGTTGCGCAGTGTCAGTCGTGTGGCGACGCAAGTCACTGCGCCGCAGGTGCAGCAACTGGCGGCGGCGACCCGGGAAACGTTGACGCGGCTTGAGCAGCTGCAGGTTTTTCTCGACATGGGCGAGTACAGCCCAGGCGCGGACGCCGCCAATGACCAGGCGCTGCAACGCCGTGCAGCCCTCTACCAGTGGTTGCGCCAGCCCACGGGCGAACGCTGTGAACCGGACGAGGCCCTGGGCCAATTGCAGGGGGTCATGGCATGAATCCATTAGCCGATCGTCGTCGGCTGTTGACGCTCAGCCAGTTCCGCCTGCAACGCGGTCAACTGCTGATTGCGCGTACCCGGCAGCAACTGCAGCCGCTGGTCCAGGAACGGGCCGCTTTCGACGGACAAGAGGCGGCGCTGCACGGTTTGTTGGCCAGCCATCGTGCCTATGACTGTGTGCTCGATCACGGACAACTGTTGGCGCTGTTGCGAAGGCAGGCGGTCATTCGGCGGCAGATCGAGCTGTTGCGCGTCGAGCGTAACCGGGTCGATCAGCAGTGCCGGGAGATTGAGCAAGCGTTGCAGGAGCAGCGCGAGCAACTGCGGTTTGCGCAGCGCAAACACGACAAGTACGAAGGGGCTGTTCAGCAGCTGTTACGGGGGCAACGGCTGGAGCAGGTACGCCGGGAAGAAAGAGAAACCGAAGAGATGAACGGAGTTTCGCGATGAGCAATGTATCTGTAATTTCACCCTTGCCGGTTCAACCCTTGGACCCTGCCACCGAGCAGCCGATGGATGAGTCGCACGACAGGCGGGTGCCGGTGCGGGAGGATGAGCTGCCGCAAGGTGTGCTGGAGCTGATGGCGCCGTTGATCCTGCGTCATCGGCCCCTGATGGACACGGGGCGCGCAATCACTCTGCAGGCGATGGTCACGCTCCCGGAAAAGCCAGCGGCTGAACTCGACGAAGTACGGCCGCTCACACCGGTGTCTCATCCACAAGCGCAGCCGCTGTCGAGTAAACCTGAGCAGCCTCGGGTGTCGCCACCGGTGTCTCATCCACAAGCGCAGCCGCTGTCGAGTAAACCTGAGCAGCCTCGGGTGTCGCCACCGGTGTCTCATCCACAAGCGCAGCCGCTGTCGAGTAAACCTGTGCCACCTCGGTTGTTGCCAGCGGTGGCTGACGTTGCGCCTGTTGTCGACAGGGGGGGCGCGCCGACATCGACACCGACACTGACACCTACAAACCTGCCGACTCGGATCGTTGTTGAGCCAGGGCTGACCGAGCGCCCGTCAAACATCGTCGAAGCGCTACCGGTCGAGCGTGCCGCCAGTCCAGGTGCACCCTCGAAGTTTGAGTTCGAAGGGCAAAGGCCCGAAGCCTTGTCGAGCCTCCCGACCGCGCGCCATGTACCGCCAATGGCCTCACCTGCGGCCTCGGCGCCCGGGATGCCGCCAGCGCCGCCGGCCCTCGACCCGATCATCGAGACCCTGCCGGTTGCCGACCGGGGCTTGCTGCAGGTTCCGTTCAATAAAGGTACCGCCAGCGGGCAGGTGACGATCAGCCGCGTGGCCGATGAGCCCACCCGTAACCTGCAAATCAGCCCGAGCAATGCCCTGGTTTTCGAACAACTCAAAGTGTCGCTGGAGCACGTCCGCGAACCCGCCTGGCGCCTGACCGATAGCGACGGCGAGCAGCAGCGCCAGGGCTCGCGGCAGCCGCCGGACGACGAGCAGACCGAAGACGCCGGGCAGGGCGCATGAGCGCACTGAAGTTGCGCCGGGTCAACGCTTCGGCGCATGCCGCCGCGCAAGCGATACGACGCTGGCGAAACGCGGATGTCGACGCCGGTTCAAGCCATCCGCCAGGGCAATCGGGCTATCTGTGTTTTCGCGCATCAGGCGAGGGTGGGGAATGGCAAGGTTTGATCGACGCCCGCGACTGGTTGCATCGATCACTCCCGGGGTTGCGCTCGTTACTGTCGGTCGAGTGCTCACTGATGAACATCGCCGAGCTGTTTCGCGCGGTGCCGCAACCCTTGCTGCTGGAGGTAGAGGACTTGCACTACCGGCAAATATCCGACGTCGATGGGGTCCTTCCCGGGCAATTGCCCCCGCAGGAACTGCCATGGCTCGACACGCCCCGCGGGCGCCTGTGGTTGACCCGATTGCCACCGGCATGGGCCGCCAGCCGGCCCCTGGACGCCGACTCATGGCTGAGCGATTTGCCACTGCGCCTGGAGCTGATGCTGGGGTCGAGCCACCTCGGACACGGGATACGGCTCAAGGCCGGCGATGTCCTGCGAATCATTCAGCGTTCGCAACGATGCTACCTGGGGCATCAATGCCTCGGCGCTTTCACCTTTACTGAACAGGGGATACACATGCAATCGACCGCGACCGACGCCCAAAGCACGGCAGATCTCGATACCGATACCGATACCGATACCGATACCGATACCGATTTTGACCTCGGCGCTTTGCCGGTGCGCCTGGAGTTCCTGCTCGCGACCCGGGAAATCGACCTGGCCACGCTGTCGCAGATCATCGCGGGCCAACTGATCCCGCTGGCGGACGATGCGGCGCGGCACATCGAGGTGCGCGCCAATGGCAAGCCGGTGGCCCGTGGTGAGCTGGTGCAACTGCAAGAGCAGTTGGCTGTGGAGGTGCTCGAGGTCTATCGCAACGGTTCACCGGACGGAATGCCGCGATGAACGACGTCTCGCTGATCGCGCTGCTGGCGTTCGCTTCACTGCTGCCGTTTCTGGTGGCGGCCGGCACCTGCTACATCAAGTTTTCCATCGTCTTTGTCATCGTGCGTAACGCCCTGGGCTTGCAGCAGGTGCCCTCGAACATGGCCCTCAATGCGATCGCCTTGATGCTGGCGATTTTCGTGATGACGCCGGTGATGAAACAGGGCTATGGCTATTACAAGGAAGAACAGGTGGCTTTTACCGATATCGAGTCGGTGGTGGATTTCGCCGAGAACGGGTTGGGCGGCTACAAGGATTACCTGCGCAAGTACACCGACCCGGAACTGGCGCTGTTCTTCGAGCGGGCCCAAGTGGTGCAGAGTGAGTCCGACATCGTTCTGCCTGCCGATGAAGAACTCGTGCCGTCGCTGTTTTCCCTGCTGCCGGCCTATGCGTTGAGTGAAATCAAAAGCGCCTTCAAGATCGGCTTCTACCTGTACTTACCCTTTGTGATCGTCGATCTGGTGATCTCCAGCATCCTGCTGGCGCTGGGCATGATGATGATGAGCCCGGTGATCATTTCGGTGCCGATCAAATTGGTATTGTTTGTTGCTCTGGACGGCTGGGCGCTGCTGTCCACCGGGCTGGTCAAGCAATACCTGACGTTGCTGGCATAGGCGCGGGTTCATGAACGATCTGGTCTATGCCGGCAATAAAACCCTTTACCTGATCCTGTTGATGGTGGCTTGGCCAATCATCGTTGCCACGGTGGTCGGCATGGTGGTCGGTCTGATTCAGACCGTGACCCAGTTACAGGAGCAGACCCTGCCGTTCGGTTTCAAGCTGCTGGCCGTCGCCGCGTGCCTGTTCCTGCTGTCGGGTTGGTACGGCGAAACCTTGCTCGACTTCAGTCGAGAAGTCATCCGCCTGGCGCTGGCTTAGCGCGATGTCGGTGACGCTGTTTTTCGACCTGTACACCTGGCTTGCCGCCGCCCTTCTGGGGTTTGCACGCCTGGCGCCGATTTTTTTCATGTTGCCGTTCCTCAACAGTGGGGTGCTCACGGGCGCGCCACGCCAGGCTGTCATTGTGTTGGTGGCATTGGGTTTCCAGGCTTATGTGGGAGTGCCGCTGCCGGACCTCGACGGGTTGGCGTTCTTTGGTCTGGTGTTGCGCGAGGCCGGCATTGGCGTGCTGCTTGGATGCCTGCTGTGCTGGCCGTTCTGGGTGCTGCACGCCATGGGCAACCTGATCGACAACCAGCGCGGGGCAATGCTCAGCAGCACCGTGGACCCGGCCAACGGCGTCGATACGTCGGAGCTGGCGAATTTTCTCCAGTTGTTTGCCGCGGTGGTTTATCTCGAGGGCGGCGGCATGCTGCTGATGCTTGAAACCGTTGGCCACAGTTACCGCCTATGCGCGCCGGTCAATGGCTGCGAGATACACCTGACATCGATTCTGAGCCTGCTCGACGCGCTGGTGAGCAAGACCCTGGTGATCAGCGCGCCGGTGGTGGCCACGCTGTTGATCAGCGAAGCGCTGCTTGGCTTGCTCTCGCGGTATGCGCCGCAAATGAATGCGTTCTCGGTGTCGCTGACGGTCAAGAGCCTGGTGGCGCTGGTGGTGTTGATGCTGTATTTCGGCGTTCACCTGCCGGACGAAGTCCTGCGCATGGGCATGAAGTCCCAAGGGCTGGAACATTATCTGGGCCGAGAAGGGGAGGCTGCCGATGTCGTCCAGCGCCTCGAAGACTGAGAAACCCACCGCCAAGCGCCTGCGCGATGCGTCACGCAAAGGGCAGACGTTCAAGGCCAAGGATCTGGTGATCACCTGCCTGACCCTCTGCGGCATCACCTACATGGTGTTCAACAGTTCGCTGGTGGAGGTCATGGAAGTCTATCGGCGCATCATTGCCAGTGACTTTGACGTGGACCTGCAAGCGTACTCGGCCATGCTGGTGCTGGTCGGGCTCAAGGCATTGTTGCCGTTGCTGCTGGTCTGTGTGTTGACCAGCGCATTGCCTGCACTGTTGCAAAGCGGTTTTGCGCTGGCCAGCGAAGCCTTGAAGCTCAACCTGGGAGCGTTGAACCCGATCAATGGCTTCAAAAAACTGTTCAGCATGCGCACCGTCAAGGACACGGTCAAAGCGCTGCTATACCTGGGCAGTTTTGCCCTGGCCCTGTGGATTGTCTGGATCACCCAGCGGCAATTGCTGTTTGCCCAACTGTTCGCCCAGGCATCTGACCTGTTCGCAATCTGGGGCCACTTGTTGCTGGTGCTGGTGCTGGCGTTCCTCGGATGCGTGCTGCTGATCGTCGTGCTCGATGCGTTGAGCGAATACTGGCTGTTCATGAAGGATCAGATGATGGACAAGGATTCGGTCAAGCGCGAACACAAGGAACAGGATGGCAATCCCGAGATCAAGGGACGCCGTCGTGACCTGCATCGTGAGTTGCTGTCGGAGCAAATCAAATCCGATATACGCAGCTCGCGGATGATCATCGCCAACCCGACGCACATTGCCATCGGTGTGTATTTCCGCCCGGAAATCACCGTGTTGCCGTTTATCTCCCTGATGGAAACCAACCAGCGCGCCCTGGCCGTTCGCGCCTATGCCAAAGAAGTCGGTGTGCCGGTAATCAATGACATCGCATTGGCCCGGCGGATATTCAAAACCCACCAGCGCTACAGCTTTCTTCAAGTACAGGAAATCGAAGAAGTCCTGCGTCTGTTGATCTGGCTCGAACAGGTCGAGCAGGCCTGATTTCTCCCTTTTCCTTTTTCTTCCAAACGTTGGCATGAGCGCAATTTGGCAGCGTACTCAGCAGCGCTTTGGCTCAATGCAGTCGTCAGCAACGCTGACGTTTTTCAGGAGTGTGGCTGATGAGTCGCGACAAACAACAAGATGAACAACTGGCCCTCGATGTCGTGGATGCGGTGCTCGGTGGTGCGGCATTGAAAGACGTGCAAGGCATCAGTGACGAACACATGAACGGTCTCTATGCCTTCGCGTTCCAGTTTTACGAGCAGGGACGGCTGGACGACGCCGAAAAGTTCTTCCATTTTCTGTGCATCTACGACCTCAACAACAGCCATTACTGGATGGGGTTGGCCGCCGTACACCAACTCAAGCAGAACCACCAGAAAGCGATCGACCTGTATGCGATCGCCTTCGCCCAAGGCAAGAACGACTACCGACCGATGCTGTACACCGGCCAGTGTCACCTGGCGCTGGGCAAGGTCGGCAAGGCCAGATTGTGCTTCGAATATGTGCTTGAGCAAGCCACGGAAGACGATTTGCGCAAACAGGCTCAGGTGTATCTCGACACCTTGAGTCACATTGAAAAAGATTGTTCGGAGACTGAACATGAGTGAAATGAGTATTCCCCCCAGGTCGGCGTATTTCGGCTCGACCGGTCGAGACGTGGCCGTTGAAAAGATTGAAATCAGTAAAACCTCCATCCCGGCGTTTTCGGGCGTCACCGGTCGGGACGGGGCCGTTGAAAAATATGGCAAGGCTGTCAGTCAAGCGGCCGGAACGGTGGATTATCAGAAGGCCGGCCAAGAGGCATTGGCTCGCCTGATGTCGGTGAGCTACGAAGGCCTGCCCGGCCCATCCGTCGCCAGTGCGGGCAGACCCTTGCTGCACTTGCCAGCTCTACGCGCTGACGGCAACAAACAGGAAACCAACGGTGATCTGTTCACGCTGTTGATGGCGATGATCAGCGAGTTGATCGGCGAAGTCGACGTCAAAAAACTGAAAAACCGCCTGGCGATGCTGCAAAGCATGGCCGGTGCCAAGCAGCAGGGGTATGAAAAGCTGGCGGCTGACTACGCCGCCGCCGTCGAGGCGCTGGAAGTCGCCGAAGGCAATATCGGCAGCAGCCAGGAGCACCTCGATCAGTTGCAGGAGCGGGTTCGGCAGGTCCAGGGCCTGCTGAATGAGAGTGAGGCACGGTTGGCGGAACTGGATTCTGAATCACCGGAATACGCTCGCGAACTGGCACTGCGCGACAAGCTGAAGGGTGAACTGGCGGGCCATACCCAAATACTGCAAAAGGCGACCGATGCTCACCTGAAACTGATCGAGATCGCCAACGCCTGCGCCAAAACGCTGGCCATGGTGGCCGTGAAGGTGCAAGAAGCCGGACTCGCCGGACCCTCGGTGAAGGAGTCCAACGAAAAAGCGCTGAACAGCAGCGCACTGGCGCTCCTGAACCGCTTGAAGATTATCGAGTTGCTTGGCGAGGCGGCGCAGAACAAGGAGGAGCTCAACCAGGAGTTGTTCCAGGAGATGCAAGCCAAGCTTCAGGAACACATGAAGCTCGAGTCGGAAAAGTACCTGGAAGAAGTCCGTAAGGCCGAGGCGCTGCAGAGCACCATGGGCTGCATTGGCAAGATCGTCGGCGCGATATTGACCCTCGCAACCATTGTTGTCAGCGTGCTGACCCTCAACCCGGTGCTGTTCGTGGTCGGGGTGATTGGCGCGGGAGTGATGATTAGCGATTTGGTGGTCGAGGAGGTGACGGGCAAGTCGTTCATGGCCGAAGCCATGAAGCCGCTGACCACGGTCATGCAGGAAGCCATCAAGCTGTTGACCGAACTATATACAATAGGTCTGGTGTTGTTTGGAGTCGACGAGAAGACCGCAAAAGACATTGCGCAAATCGCCGGCATGATCGCGGGGATCGCGGCCACGTTGGCTGCCGTTGCAGTGGTGTCCGTGCTCGGGGCAAAGGTGGTCGGGCTAATGGCCGACGCCATTGCCTCGAGACTGTCCTCGATGATCGCCAACGCTGTGCCTGCTGCCATGGAGGCGTTCAAGCAGGTGTCTTCATCGGTCAGCAATTCACTGACCCAGATGCTGACCCAGTTGCGCAGCTTCATCACCAGAGGCGCCGATGCGGTGACCCTGGCCCGCATTACCGCCTATCTGCAGACGGCTCAGGCCGTCACCGAGTTCGGCAATGTGGCAGTGCAGGGCGGTTTGCAGATCGGTAGCGGCGAACATCTGGCCAAGGCAGCGAAGCACCTGGCGGACGTGCAGGTGCGCATGGCGATCAGCGAAGAGATCACGGACTACCTCACCCGGCTGGTCGAGGACTACGGCCAGGCGATGCAGGTCCGCACCGATGAGATCGGGAAGTTAATTGCCGACAACGATCGCAGTCATTACGTGAGCCTGCAAATGGCCCGGAACGTTCGAAGCCACGGATAAAAAGGTAATTTTTCATGACCACCATTCACACCACGACCAGGCCTGCTCCAGCGGTATTGACTCACGATCCGGTGAACGACGCAGGGTTGAGCGAGTTGATTGCCCAGGAGCAATTCTCGAAAGATCTCAAAGGCAAGCGCCTCTCGGATACGCCGCTTGTCAACCAGGTCACCACTGAGCAAGTGCTCCAGAACGGTAGCTTCATCGCGCCTACGGCTGCGGAGCTCGAAAGTAAAAGCAACGCCTACCAGCCCAGTGAGTCGGACTGGCAAGACTTCGCTGCAGCTTTGACGATGCTCAGCGATGAAGTGCGCAACGATCTGGTGTTTGATCCGGGCGCGTGGGAGAAACATGCCAACGTATTGGTCGCCGCGATCATTGCACTCAACGTCGCACGGGTCGCCAACGCGTATTTGCGCGGACATTTCAGTGTCTTGGCGGCGGAGGCCGCCAAGGCCCAGGGCGAGGCCATCGTCGAATCCGGTGATGCAGACTTCTACAGCGCCGCCAGTTCCGCCATAGTGTCCGGCTTTATTGCCGCTTCCGGTATGATCAAGACGTTGAAAGGCCTGGGGCTCAAGCATGACGATATCAACCTGCACAAGCGCAACGCTCTGGACGCCAACAAAATTGAGCGTGACCTGAAGCTCGATCGTTCCCGCGATGACTGGGATCCGCAAACCACCTACAAAATAGAGACTTTCGACGATTTCGGCCGGTCGAAATTCGTCGACTTCAAACCCGAGGGGACCACGCTGACGCCTCAGGAGCAGGCGTGGTTCGACGGGGAAATCTCCAAGGCGAAGGAGGTTGGGAAAACCTCCGACTGGTTGAGCCTTTCGGGCATCAAAGACATTGAGAAAAAGCTCGAAATCGGCCGTGCGCTCAGTGCGATGTCGATGAGCCTGAGTCAGGTCGTGTCCAGCATGGTGCGCATGAGCGTGTACGCTGCGCGGGAGAAAGAAGTCCTGCAGCAAAGTGCACAGAACACTCAGAAAAGCCTGAGTGACGAGGTCGCTCAGAAAGACTCCGCCGACAGGGCACTGGTGCAAAAGATGATGGATGAGATAGCGCAGATAAGCCGGTCGCGCATTGAAGTCCTTGGAAGGGTTTGAGTGAGGAAACCAATATGAGAATTGCAGAGCCCTCACATCCAGGAAGCGGTTTGCCTGCTGACTTCAATGCCAACGTTGATGCGCCGCTGCCTCCCGAAATGCCTCCCGAGGTTCACGCCGGATTTTCCCTTGCGCAGTTGCTCGAACGTTCGGTGAAGGTGCTCAATCGCAACCTGGAAAACATGCTCAAGTGTCAAGCGGGCGTTCCAAGGGAGCTTCAAGGCTCGCCTGCAGAAATTCTTGCGCAGTATTTTTCGTCTACCGAGTTTGCCGAGCAGATTCACGCTAAACGTATTCGATCGCTGATGTGGACACACCAGATGCGTCAGACTGGAATGGTGTTCAATCTTTGCCTCGATACGCTGCCAATGGAGCAACGTCAGCCACTCTACGATGAGCAAGATCGTATTCTCGATGAGTACAGACGAATGTCGGTGCCGGATGAGATCGCTGACGCGTTCGACGTGAAAGTGAACTCTTCAGTCGAATTTTTCGACAAGCTGATCGACCTCATTGACCTGATCAAAAACGGTTATCTGGGCGGTTATGAATACATTATGAGGGCCTATTCGGACTTCTTCGTCGATTTCAACGAGCTAATTACAGCGAGGTTGAAAGACTGGGTCGTGGGTGAGGACCAAGGTAACGGGGTCTGGTTGTATAACGGTCCGCTGCGAACCGCACTCAATGCCCTGATCGATAAATACAGCCATCCAAATCCTGCATCCGTGCTGTTTCCCAAACCCGGAAATGAAGGCGCGAGCAAGGCGGAAGCGGAAAAGTGGCTAAAAGCGCTGGGGCTGCCTGACGCTTGCCTTAAGCAAAATTCCGACGGCAGTTACTGCGTCGTAATAGACACTGGGCCGCTTTGGACAATGCTAGGCAGCCTGCCACCAGGCGCGGGGGATGATAGTGTTTACTTTGATAACGCCAGATTCCAGGCTTGGCAAACCGGCTTCAATGCCCAGGAAGAGCGCATGAAGAACACATTGCAGTCCTTCACGCAAAAATACTCGAATGCCAACTCTTATCATGACAATTTCAGTAAAACGCTGTCTTCACATTTGAATCAGTTTTTTGACATGTTGAAGGCAATGTTGAATTTTTGATGTGAGTCTGGGTTGTTTGGGTAAAGCATTTGAATGTCAGTAGATCGGGCGTAACACGGGTTCGTTTGATCTGGCGTTGCGCCTGCGTTTTGTTATGTGGGAGAAAAGAATGTCAGATGAGTCAAGTGATAAGTTCGACATTGCGAGTCAAGTGATCAAGGTGTTGTCGGACTATTTTCCGGCCGGTCGTCGAGACATCGAGTTGACTTCGCGATTGGTCCAGGATTTGTATGTTGACTCCATCAGTCTGATTGAGATTGTCATGGCGCTGAACGAAACCTTCGGTATTGACCTTCCTGAAGATAGAGTCGGGTTGTGGAGGACGGTAGAAGATGTTTGTGAAACAGTGATGAGTTCAAGAAGTTGCCGGGCGTCAGATTTGGAGTGAGCAAGCAAAATGCCTTGTTTATCTAAAAGCAAGGCATTTTTTCATGGTTGTTGTTTGTTTTGCGATTTTTCCTACAGGAAAAATCGTAGTTTCATTTCGTAATAAATCAATTCTCCTACGGAACCCTCCTACTCAATTTCCTATAGTCACGCGGTTTGTCATCTCGAGCCTGATCACGGACAGGCTTGATTGCGCTCAGTAACTTTCTATAGAGAAATTTCAAAGTATGGACAGTGCAGCTGATCAAACGCTGGTCAAGTCATTCGTTTTTGACCACTGGTTATTGCAAAGTGATGGAACGCTGATGCGGGATGGAGATGGCGTTCACGTCCCGCCCAAAGAGTTGAATGTTTTGCGCCTGTTGCTGAAGTCGGCGGGGGCGGTCGTCAGCAAGGATTATTTGCTGGACCATGTATGGCCCGAGATGGATGCCGCCGAAGAATCGTTGACCCGCTGCATTTATGCATTGCGCAAGCTGCTCAGGGAAAACAAGGATTACATTGCGACGGTGTACGGCCAGGGTTATCGCTTTACCTGTGCGGTTGTCGAACTCGACACACCGGGTCAGGCGAGGGCTGTGGCGCCTTCGCTGGCTGTTCTGCCGTTTCGCAATCTGGGAGAGACTGTAGCGCTGGATCTGCAGGATGTGATGATCCGTCAGTTGACGTTGGCGTTCGGCGAGATGTTGCACGTCATTCCCTCGGGATTGATGGCCGCCTATACGCAACCGGTCGATGTGCGGTCGCTGGTCGGGCAGTTGTCTGCGGACTACTGCTTGAGCGGGCGTTGTAGCGGCCCGAACGATCAGCAGCAATGGTCGGTCGAGTTGATCCGTGGCCGCGATCACGCTTTGCTGCATGGGCAGACACTGGATGCCCGTGATCCCGGGGCATCGCTTGGGGCATTGACGTGCCTGGTTGCACAGCGCATTCCCGGCTTGAGTTTTGTCGGTGATGCCTGCGCGTCATACCCGGCAGCGGTGGCGTACCTGCGTGGTTTGTGTAGCGTGCAGCAGCACACGCCGCAAAGCCTGCGCGATGCCCTGGTACTGTTTCGCCAGTGCCTGAAGCTCGATGCCGGGCACACATTGTCCTGGTATGGTTTGGCAGATGCGTGGCTGGGGCAGGCAATGATCGGATCCTGTGATCAGGGCCGGGCAATCGATGAGGCACAATCGGCGATTTCCAATGCCTTGGCATTGGACCCTGGCAACATCCCTGCATTGGCCCGCCTGGCTTTGCTCACCAGTCTGGGTGGCTGCGAACAGGCGGCCCAGGTGCTTTTCCGACGCTGTCTGCTGGCTGCCGATCAGGCTGACGTTCATTACTTTCATGCCTGGCATCACTGGTTCTGGCGGCATAACGATCTGGCTGCGCAAAGCATCGACAATGCTCTGCGGTACGATCCTGATTGCGTAAGGGCGCAGGTCTTGCGTATGCGCATTGCGCTTGCCGCAAGTCCCGAGTCGGCCTTGCAGATGGCTCGTCGAGCCCTGCAACAAGGCGCCTCGGGCAGTTCGTTGCTGGTGATTCTGTATGCCGTGGTGTTGGCTTATTTTGACCATCACGCGGCAGCCTGGAACGAGCTCGAACAGGCCGGGCTCTGCGAAAGCGCAATCGGTGAACAGGGACTGGCTGCCTGGAATGTGCTGTTCGGCGTCAATTCGTTCAGTGCCCGCGACTTGCATGCGAACTGGTTGGCTCTGACCCGGCTGCGATCCGTTGATGACATTCCGTTGTCAGGTGGGTCCGGTTTATCGGGTGGTCCGGTGATTGAGCCACTCTGGAGTTCTTTGCAACGAACACCTGAAGTGGGCTATCAGGCATCGACGCAGGACGATCCTGTCCGCGAGCAACTGATGCTGGTCAGCGAGCGGCGTATGGCATGACACAGAGCGGACTCAAGTGGCTAACGGTGCTGGTGTGCCTTGGCGCGGGTCAGGCGCAAGCCTGGTGCTGGAATGAGGCGGGGGCGCGACATGCGATCGAACCCGAACTGCTCCGAGCGATTGCCGATGTCGAATCGGGACAGAATCCGAACGCAATGAACTACAACAAGGATGGTTCGCGAGACATCGGGTTAATGCAGATCAACAGCCATCATCTCCCCCGGTTGAGTGCCCAGGGCATCACTGAGCAGCAACTGTTGGGTGATCCTTGCCTGTCGGTTGAAGTCGGTGCGTCGGTGCTTGCCGATTTTATCGCGCGTTACGGCTACAACTGGACGGCAGTGGGTGCCTACAACGCCGGTCATTCACCCGACCGGCAAGCCGCGCGCCTGCGCTATGCACGCAAGGTCTGGCAGCGCTATCAGGTGTTTTCCCTGGCTCGGCAATGACGGTGCCATGAGCGCTGGCGCAAGATTCTGATCCTCTGCAGGGCGCGATCGACAGAATTCGATCAGGAAGCCTGCAGCCAGCCTGTCTACCATGGCCGTTCATTTCACAGCCCAGGAGCTGCAACGGTGACAGTTCTGCCGACCCCCGACCCACAACCTTGCGTTCTACGGATACTCAATGGCGCGCTGCAAGGTTGCGAATTTCCCCTCGGCGAAACGACAACCCTGTTCGTGGTAGGGACTGTTGATCTGCTGGGAGAGGGGGTACTGACTGCCAGCGTCCCGGCGGATGCCATCTTCGTTCCCCTGGCGTCGGGGGGATGCAATTTTGAGGTATTGGCCGATCAAGTCACGCCGGATGGTCTGCCGCTGCGGGTGCTCAATGAGTCAATGGAAGTGCGCCACTGTGCCTTCCACACCAGGGTGCAGATCGGCGGCCTGCAGATCGCCCTGCGGCCTGAAGACCAATCCTGGGCACCTGAACTGCTCGGGCTGCAACCTGAAGCTACCACTGACGCCGCTGCTGTTGCGTGGTGGCGGGCCCCTCTGTCCAGGTGGATCGCCAGCGGTCTGGCACTGGCCGCACTGGTCACCGCGGTTGGCATCTGGTCGATGCCTGGGCTGCCCACCCCTGAAACCGATGTTCGCGCGTTGATCGCCGGAGCCAGTGACGAGGCCAGGGTGTTGAGCGGACGTGACAATGCGATCTATGTGTTCGTGGCTTCCGAACGCGATGCCGGCTGGAGTCGGCAAGTGCTGGTGCGGCACAACACGCTGAGCGGCAAAGTGCTGGTGATGGACCAGGAGCGTCGTCGGCTGGAGCATTTGCTGGACGACCATGATCCACAACTGGCCTGGCACTCCATTGATCTGAAGGATCCATCGATACCGCGACTGCTGCTGAGCGCACAACGCAATCTGCTCACCCCGCAAAAACAGGCAAAACTGCTCGAAGCACTGCTCTTGGCCGCGCCATATGCCCAGGACATCGCGGTGCAAATGCAGGATGACAGCCTGCTCGTCGATCTGGCGCAAGAGGGGTTGCAGCGCTTGTCACTGGCCTTCAGCCGCATCGAGCACGAGGACAGTGTCACGTTTGCCATTGCCGGTAATTTGCAGGATACCGAACTGGCGAACGCTCGCCGGTACGTCGACAGCTTTTACCGGCAGTGGGGGGATCGCTACGTGCACTTCACCGTCGAACTCAAGGACGACTCGCTCAAGGACAAGTCGTTCCAGACCGGCCCGCAGGGCTACATCAAGATGACCTCGTCATCCTGGCATTTTCCTACACAACACTAAGAGGTGACTCATGGCCGACATCGGTATCCCCATCGACTTTTCCGATGACTTTCTCGGGCGTCAGGCCCAGGCATTCGAAGACGGTGCATCCAAACTCAAGGACAAGCTGGACGAAGCGCTGAAAGAATTGGAGGGCAATGTATCGGACCCTGGCAAGTTGGCCGCTTATCAGACCGCGTTTTCATCCTACACGGTGTTTCGAAACGCCCAGACCAACACCATCAAAGGCTTCAAGGATATCGACATGGCGATCATCCAGGCAGCTCGCTGATTCATCCTTTTTTGACCGGCCATTGGTACGTGTCAATGGCCATTTTCACGAGTGCATCGCATGGCTATTCAAAATATTTCCCTGTCTGACATCGGCCGGACAGCCTTTACGGAATTGCACGGTCCCCAGGAAGGACCGATCGTATCCCTCGAGTCCCGATTGATCGAAGCGTTTGCCGGTTCCGCGGTCAATAGCGAGCAGGACGTTGCAGCCATCAATCAGATCATGCAGCGCCCGGATATCACCAGCCCCGAAGTATTGGCCAAGTTGCAGGAGCTGACAGGACAATACAACGTGGACATCAACCTGCTTAACGTGCTGGTCCGCAAAGCGGTAGGTACTGCCGAAACCCTGTTGCGTGCCTCATGAAGCCTGGCGTGTTGCTGATACTGTTGTGCCTGGCGCTGGCGGGGTGTCGCCAACCCAATCTGCTTGAAGGGCTGGATCAACAGCAGGCCAATGAAGTGCTTTCGGTGCTGCAGCGCAACAATATTGCGGCGGTGAAAGTCGATGCCGGCAAAACCGGCTATGCGGTGAAAATCGATCAGGTCGATTTTTCCGCGGCTGTCGATTTGCTCAACCTCTATTCCTTGCCTTCGCGGCCGCGCCTGCAAGTGGCAGAGATGTTTCCTGCCGACTCGCTGGTGGCTTCGCCCCGCGCTGAAAAGGCCCGGCTTTATTCGGCGCTGGAGCAGCGAATCGAACAGTCGCTGGGGGTGCTCGAAGGCGTGGTGTCGGCGCGAGTGCATGTCAGTTATGACCTGGAGGCCGGCGAAGGCGGACGCAAGGCGCCGCCTGTCCACCTCTCGGCAGTGGCGATCCATGAGCTCGACGTCGACCCGCAATTGCTGATCACCGACATCAAGCGATTTCTCAAGAACAGTTTTGCGGCGGTCGAGTACGAGAACATCTCGGTGGTACTGTCCAAGCGTTCCCCGACCCAGCATGTCGCGCCGTCCGTGGCCGCAACGCAAGGGCATTCGCACTGGGTCTGGTGGTTGGCCGCGGTGACCGCATTGCTGTTGGCCAGTGGCGCAGCCTGGGCTTACCGCCAATCAAGCGCAGGTCAGCATGATGTCGCACGCTGAGTGTTTGGCGCAGATTCTCACCGAGCCCTTGAGTTATCTGCATCCGCAGCGCCTGCCGACGCCGCAGGGATTTGATCGGCCCGAGGCACGCCATTGGCTCAACCAGATCCTGCTTGAAGATCTCGAACGGCCGGGCCCGTGGCCTTCGACGCCGTTGACAGCCGTAGCCAGGCAATGGGTTCGCCATTGGCGCCAGCTGACCTACATCGCCAGGCTGATGGGCGCTTATCGCTTGAAGCCCGACCTGGCGCGAGGCGCGGCGTTGCTAGGCCTGCCCTTGTCATTGCGCCGGTTCGCCGGTTACAGCCTCGGTGTTCGATGCGGCCTGCCGATCGAGGGCTCGCCCGTTTCGATAGAGCAGATCGAAGCCGCCGGCCTCAATGCGTTATGGAGTTGGTACGAGCAGGTACCGCCAGCCTTGCTCGAACGCCTGACCTTGCAATTTTCCGAGCCGGTTGTTCGCCTGCACAGGCAATGGCCGGTCACGCAACCCGATACAACTCTTTTCTTTTTGGCGGTGCAATATGCTCGACGCTATCCGAACCCTGACTGAACTCCCCGAGTCGAGCGACGCCCATCTGTCGCGCGAGGACATCGCCGCCGCACGTCGACGCCAGACCTTGCAGCGACAGGCGCAGCGCTGGGCCCGCGATTGTGTCGAGCAGGCCCGGCGTGATGCCCAGGCGCTTCATGCCCAGGCCTTTCAGGAGGGCTATGCCGCGGGCATCGTGCGCGCGACCGGGCAGCTGGCTGACGGCCTGCTGATGTCCCAGACGCTGGGGCTGCAACTGCGCAAAGACCTTGCCCAGGCCGCCCGCGATTTGCTCGCACAAGCCTTGAGTCGTCCCGAATGGCTGGATGACATGCTGGAGCGTTGGCTGAGCGAGCAACCGGGCGATTCGAGCGCCGTGTTGCAAGTGCTGCTGCCGCTGCGTTGTCGGCCGCAGGGCAATGAACTGCGCGAGCGCTTGCGCAGGCATTGGCCCGGAGAACTGGTCCTCGACTATCACCCGCAAGAGCGCTATGTGGCGCGGCTTGCAGATCAGTTGCTGGAATTCGATCTGGAAACGACGCGGCAACGACTGGAGCCGCGGTTGCTGGCATGCGTTGCGAACCTGCCGGAATCGGTTCGCGCTCTGGACCGGGCTTCCATGCAGGCGCTCACGGATCTGTATTCGACCTTTGCCGAACGCTCGCCCGGTTGCACTGAAACGGCCCCGCCCGAGGTTCATCATGAAGATTGAAACCGGTTTGAGTCAGCGCACAACCGAGAGCGGGGGGCGCGCAACGCTCGAGTCGCTTGAGTCACGTGTGCTTGCGGCCAGCCGAAACGTGCCTGAAAACCAGCGCCCGGACCCCGAATTCGAGCGTTTGTATGAGTTGCTGTCAGCCATGGAGGGGCAGGGAGAAAAGGCCATCTATGAGTTTCTCCGTTCACTTCGAGGTGCAGATGGCCAATCACCCGCGTACCCCACTGCCCAGGCGTTGATGGCGGTCACGCTCCAGGTACTGGTTCGATTGAAGGACGACGGGCTGCAAGAGTCGCAGCTTTATAAGGAAGTCAAAGGTGCCAATGGCCTGGCGTTCAACATGGACCTCTTCGTCAAGGGCTTCATGCGTGAGGTGTTTCAACCGATGGAGGGTGACGCTTGGGAGAAGAGTGAGTGGTGAAGCCGGGGTGCGTCCCGCCGAAATGGCGGAACGCACCGCAAGGGTTACACGGTTGTATTGTCCACTGGACTATTGCCCTGATGAGCGTAGAAAAAACCTGGTAAGCCGGCGATGGCGACGGCGGCTACTACGGCATTGACCGCGTGATTTACCGCTGAAGTGGATAAACCCAGACTGCCAAAGTAAGTCCCTGCGGAAATCGCGGCAGCCATGATCGTTCCGCCGAACGAGGTTCGCATCGCTGAGGTCGTCAGAAGTTGATCGGCTACTTCTGAGGCGGAGGGGACGCGCGGGGCGAAAGTCATTCGAAAGCCGCCAGGCTCTCTTTCGCTCTGGAGCCTGTGCATTATGCCGCCACCTGCCGTATCGGCGATGACTTCAACCGCCCCATTGTAGACACCCCGCAGAATGTCGTGTCCTAGAACTGGAGCAAGGGATTCAAGGATCTCTGTGGCCTGGGTCTCCGGGGTTGTGTTTGAAGTGACGAATGTGTGCATCCAGTTCATCAGTTGCGCTGTGAACCCGTCATCAACAGTGGATGGTCCGCTACCGGCCGACATGGCATATCCGGCGCCTGAGTTCGGCGCTGTCTGATCCATGGCTGTACCGAGAAGAAACTGTAGGGCTCCGTAGAGGCCTGCATTGGCTGCTGTACCTGGCAGATTGATTTGTGCGTTGTCGTTTAATGGAACAAACACCTGTGTGAGGTCGCGGGCCAAGGTGAAGAAAGCCATCTGCGGGCCGAATGAGGCGAGGGCGGGAAGCGCCTGCGGCGTGACCAGTGCAACGGCGAATGCAGCCAGCGATAACGACAAAGTCATCAGTCGTGACAGTCGCGTTTCAGTGTTTGCCGTGCCGTTGCATTCATCCCGAAGCGCGCCAAGGATGTTCAACGCCGGACCAATCATCAGAGAAACACCACCTATGACGTTGCGTGTCAGCGGGGAGGCGGCATTGGACTGCAAGCATTTTTCCAGGGCGAATCCGATCAGTTGGCGGATCGTTGTCAGGGTACCCACGATGAGCCCGGTTCGCAGGCCGGTGATTGTGAGGTTGCTGGCCAGGCGGCCGAGATCTCCTTCGAATTCGTTGCGGCCCAGTTTGCCCAGCAGTTCGCCAAGGGAGTCAACGATGATTTGGGCGCGTTGTAGAGGGATGTTGGAGTCTTTCTGATCGTCAATCAGATTCGGATTAGGACTACGATCCTGATGCATTGAGTTGTCGAACATACCCGGATAATCGAGATTCAGGGCCAATTGATCTCGTGCCTCATCGAGAGCTTTGGGGTCACCCTCCATCAGCGATGCGGTGATGCGTGGAATTACTACAATTTGGTCAAGGGTGTCCGCCAATTCTCCTGTAATGACGGAATCGATTTCGCTGTCGAGCTTCTTTATTTGGACTATCACTTGATCCATTTGAAGTGGAGAGATGCTCCCGCGAAGGGGGTCTGTATGTTTGAGAATCCAATTATCGATGGCTTGAGAGCTACCTTCCATATCTATGATCGTGTGATCACGACGATTTGTTTGAGGGCTTGACTCGGTCGACTTTGCAGCAGATGAGGTTGAGAATGAGGCAGTTGATCCGGTTGAGGATATAGTCATTTTTCGCTCTTTATGACGAAGGGGCTTGCTTGCGATCATTCAGCCTCTTGCGCCATTGCGGCTATCAAATAACGCTTCGCACGCGATACCTGCGACGGTTGGCCGCAAACAGTGATTTCTAATTAACAGGGGGCCTCGCTCGCAACGTGCTGGCCCGGCTATAATCGCCGCCTCAATTCGCCGCCAATCGAGTCAAACCCGCCCATGTACACCCTGGCCCGTCAGCTGTTGTTCAAACTTTCCCCGGAAACCTCCCACGATCTGTCCCTGGACCTGATCGGCGCGGGCGGGCGTCTTGGGCTCAACGGCTTGCTGTGCAAGGCCCCGGCGAAAATGCCGGTGAACGTCATGGGCCTGGAGTTCCCGAACCCGGTGGGCCTGGCCGCCGGTCTGGACAAGAACGGCGCGGCCATCGACGGATTCGCCCAACTGGGTTTCGGTTTTGTCGAAATCGGCACCATCACCCCGCGTCCGCAGCCGGGCAACCCCAAGCCTCGCCTGTTCCGTTTGCCGGAAGCCGAGGCGATCATCAATCGCATGGGCTTCAACAACCTCGGCGTCGATCACCTGCTGGCCCGCGTGGCGGCGGCCAAATACAAGGGCGTGCTGGGCATCAACATTGGCAAGAACTTCGATACGCCGGTCGAGCGTGCCGTGGACGACTACCTGATCTGCCTGGACAAGGTGTACGCCCACGCCAGCTATGTGACGGTCAACGTCAGTTCGCCGAATACGCCGGGCCTGCGCAGCCTGCAATTCGGCGACTCGCTCAAGCAGTTGCTGGCTGATCTGGCCGAGCGCCGCGCGGAGCTGGCCTTGCGTCATGGCAAGCATGTACCGCTGGCGATCAAGATCGCGCCGGACATGAGCGACGAAGAAACCGCACAGGTTGCACAGGCGCTGATCGAAACCGGAATGGATGCGGTCATCGCCACCAACACCACCCTGAGCCGCGTCGGCGTCGAAGGCATGGAGCACGGCGACGAGGCCGGTGGTCTGTCCGGCGCCCCGGTTCGCGACAAGAGCACCCACACCGTGAAAGTGCTGGCATCGGAGCTGGGTGGTCGCCTGCCGATCATCGCGGCTGGCGGCATTACCGAAGGCAAGCACGCCGCCGAGAAAATCACCGCGGGCGCGAGCCTGGTGCAGATCTATTCGGGCTTCATCTACAAGGGCCCGGCGCTGATTCGTGAATCCGTAGACGCCATCGCAGCCCTGCGCTGATCCCCTGTAGGAGCGAGCCTGCTCGCGATGGACCCGAGACCACCGCGTGTATCCAGCAAGCACGCGTTATCGTTATCGACCATCGCGAGCAAGCTCGCTCCTACAGGGGGATTGTTTTGGGCCAACGAGCAGGCATAAAAAAGGGCCCCTTTAAAGGAGCCCCTGGGCCGCAGCCCGCCGTCCGGATGGGACGTGCGTGGTTAATTCAGTACAAAATCAGATTGTCGTGTCGGAGTGTTGTGCCCTGTAATTAGCCGACGGCGTGAAGTTCGTTGAGTCTGTGGATTCCCGCAGTGCCGGTCATACCGTCCCAGTTGTCGCCGCGTCCTTCTCGCCAGCCGTTGATCCAGGCTTGGCGTACCGACGGTAGAGTAAATGGGCAAAGCTCACGGGATTTGCCACCAACGCCATATTGATATCCGCGCAAAAATGCTCTTTCCAACGGATCACGCTTAAGTCTTCTCATAGGGTGTTGCCCTCACTTGTTGACTGTATGTATCGCGTCGACCTCTATTGAGGTCTGGCAGAAAAACTCTGCCGTTGGGGGCTCGTTGCCGGCGTGACGAGCCAAGGTGTTGGCGTCATTGCGGCGCCAACCTGAGTTGAGTTCTAACCAATGCGTCACATCGAGGGAATGATCGTTTTGTCATAAGGACGTAACCATTCATGTGTTATGGCCATAAGTAACAGAGTGTTTGTAGCGTATTTATTAGTCAAACCCCGGTATGATCGGCCCTGCGCTGCATGATGGGCTTAATCCTTTAGTGAGAATGGCTCCCGTTGCCGGGAGGCACTATTCGACGAAGGGTCGACTTATGACATTTCATTGCATCAACTTTTTTATCTGTCCTTGCATCTAAGCTCATTTAACCCGAGCAGCAGGGGTGGAACGGCACACCTTCGTGCCACGCGGGCGCTCTTCGAGAAAAGCGCCTGATTGAAAACCGGACCGGCAATGCGTTGCCCGGTCGCTCAGCTAAAGGTTCTGGAATTCCCATGTCCGATCGTTTCGAACTCTTCCTCACTTGCCCAAAAGGCCTTGAAGGCCTGCTCATCGAGGAAGCCGTCGGGCTTGGCCTTGAGGAAGCGCGGGAGCACACCTCTGCCGTGCGCGGCATGGCCACCATGGAAACCGCTTATCGCCTGTGCCTGTGGTCACGCTTGGCCAACCGCGTGCTGCTGGTGCTCAAGCGTTTCCCGATGAAGGACGCCGAAGACCTGTACCACGGCGTACTGGACATCGAGTGGCAAGACCACATGCTCAACGACGGCACCCTGGCCGTCGAATTCAGCGGCCATGGTTCGGGTATCGACAACACCCACTTCGGCGCGCTGAAGGTCAAGGACGCCATCGTCGACAAACTGCGGACCCCGCAAGGCGACCGTCCGTCCATCGACAAGCTCAATCCGGACCTGCGCATTCACCTGCGCCTGGACCGTGGCGAAGCCATTCTGTCCCTCGACCTGTCCGGCCACAGCCTGCACCAGCGCGGCTATCGCCTGCAGCAAGGTGCGGCACCGCTGAAGGAAAACCTCGCGGCTGCCATCCTGATCCGTTCCGGCTGGCCACGTATCGCGGCCGAAGGCGGCGCGCTGGCCGACCCGATGTGCGGTGTCGGTACGTTCCTGGTGGAAGCGGCGATGATCGCCGCCGACATCGCGCCGAACCTGCGCCGCGAGCAGTGGGGTTTCACTGCCTGGCTCGGTCACGTTCCGGCGCTGTGGAAAAAACTCCACGAAGAAGCCAGCGAGCGCGCGGCGGCCGGCATGGCCAAGCCACCGTTGTGGATTCGCGGCTACGAAGCCGATCCGCGGCTGATTCAACCGGGTCGCAACAACGTCGAGCGGGCCGGCCTGAGCGAGTGGATCAAGATCTACCAGGGTGAAGTCGCGACCTTCGAGCCGCGCCCGGACCAGAACCAGAAAGGCCTGGTGATCTGCAACCCTCCGTACGGCGAGCGTCTGGGCGACGAGGCGAGCCTGCTCTACCTCTACCAGAACCTCGGCGAACGCCTGCGTCAGGCCTGCCTGAACTGGGAAGCGGCGGTGTTCACCGGCGCGCCGGACCTGGGCAAGCGCATGGGCATCCGCAGCCACAAGCAGTATTCGTTCTGGAACGGCGCCTTGCCGTGCAAGCTGCTGCTGATCAAGGTGCTGCCCGATCAGTTCGTCACCGGCGAGCGTCGTACGCCGGAACAGCGCCAGGTCGAGCGTGAGCAAGCCGCCTACGATCAGACACCGAACGAACCGCAGGAACGCAAGTTCAACAAAAACGGCAACCCGATCAAACCGGTGCCGGCACCGGCTCCGGTGGTCGAGCAGCCGCGCCTGAGCGAAGGCGGGCAGATGTTCGCCAACCGCCTGCAAAAGAACCTCAAGGCCCTGGGCAAGTGGGTCAAGCGTGAAGGTATCGACTGCTACCGCGTGTACGATGCCGACATGCCGGAATATTCCATGGCCATCGACCTGTATCACGACTGGGTCCATGTTCAGGAGTACGCCGCGCCGAAATCCATCGATCCGGAAAAAGCCTCGGCCCGCATGTTCGATGCCCTGGCCGCCATCCCGCAGGCGTTGAACATCGACAAGAACCGCGTGGTGGTCAAGCGCCGCGAGCGTCAGAGCGGCACCAAACAGTACGAGCGCCAGGCGGCGCAGGGCAAATTTGTCGAGGTCAATGAAGGCGGTGTGAAGTTGCTGGTGAACCTCACCGACTACCTCGATACCGGTCTGTTCCTCGACCATCGGCCGATGCGCATGCGTATCCAGAAAGAGGCGGCCGGCAAACGCTTCCTCAATCTGTTCTGCTACACCGCAACGGCCAGTGTGCATGCGGCCAAGGGCGGCGCGCGCAGCACCACCAGTGTCGATCTGTCGAAAACCTATCTGGACTGGGCGCGTCGCAACCTGTCTCTGAATGGCTTTTCCGACAAGAACCGCCTGGAGCAGGGCGATGTGATGGCGTGGCTCGAAGCCAGTCGTGACGAGTACGACCTGATCTTCATCGACCCGCCGACGTTCTCCAACTCCAAGCGCATGGAAGGCGTGTTCGACGTGCAGCGCGACCAGGTGCAACTGATCGACCTGGCCATGGCGCGTCTGGCACCCGGTGGCGTGTTGTACTTCTCCAACAACTTCCGCAAGTTCGAACTGGAGGCCAATCTCGGCGAGCGTTATGCGGTCGAGGACATCACTGCCCAGACCCTCGATCCGGATTTTGCGCGCAACGCCAAGATCCATCGCGCCTGGAAAATCATGGCACGCTAAATAGCTGTGTAGGAGCGAGCTTGCTCGCGATGGACTCAAGAACACCGCGTGCTTTCAGAAAGCTCGCGTTATCGTTATCGACCATCGCGAGCAAGCTCGCTCCTACAGGGTGCTGGTCAAATTAGTGGCAAATAGCTATAACTCAACTCATGGCCAAAGGGCTTTCCCGCACCTGGCGTTTTGAGTTGCGTTTTATGTCGTTGCACGCCGTGCGCCCCAGGATCCTGGGTTTTATCAGCGAAGATGCCTCGGCCTGGCTGGTCGCGTTGCTGGTTTTGTTGATCGGCGGGGTGCTCACCGGGTTACTGGCGTGGTCGACACTGAATCTGTTTCACCATCAATTGCGGCAACGCTTTCAACTGCTGGCCAGTGAGCGTTACAGCCGTATCGAAGAACGTTTCGAAGATCAGGAGCAGCGCCTCGACGGCCTGCGCCGGTTTTTCGCCAATTCCGGTTCGGTGTCCCGAGCGGAATTCGACGGCTACACCCAACCTTTGCTGCTGCGAACCCAGGCGTATTCCTATGCCCAGCGGGTCACTCGTGACGAGCGGGCGGCGTTCGAGCGAAGGGTGCGAGACGAGGGCTTGAACAGCTTCACCCTGAGAGAGCTCAACGCCGACGGCCAATTGCAACTGGCCGGCGAGCGCGATGAGTACGTGGCGGTGCTGTATAGCCAGACGCAAAGCAAACTCGGCGCTCCCCTCGGCTACGACTTGCTGGCCCAGCCGCTGCGGCGTGCCACGCTCGAGCGGGCCGATCGGCGTGGCGGCATGGCGGTGTCGCAACCGATGCATCTGGTGAGTATCGAGCCGGCCTATGCGCGCGGCGTGCTGCTGGTCGCGCCGGTCACGCAGCGCACCGGACAGGCTCACAATGCCACGAAGCCCTACGGGTATGTGATGGCCGTGATCAGCATGCGCCAATTGCTGGCGGACGGACTGCCGGAAGCGAGTCGCGACTATCTCTCGGTACGCATCCTTGATTTGTCGACCGACGACCGGCACGAAGTGCTGTTCGAGTCGCCCAACCCGCCGGCCGTCAGCGAGCTGTCGGCCACGCGCCTGTTGCGCATGGCCGACCATGACTATCAAGTCGATATACAGCCCAGCGATGCGTTCGTGCAGGCCAACCATTCCTCCGTGACCAGTCTGGTCGTGTTGGGCGGTTTGCTCAGCCTGTTGCTCAGTGCCTTGCTCTATGTGCTGGTCAGTCAGCGGCAGCGGGCGTTGAGACTGGTCGAGCAGCGTACCCAGGAGCTGCGCGATCGGGAACGGGAGCTGCGTGGCACCCATGGCCAATTGCGTGGCGTGCTCAATGCCGCCACCCAGGTTGCGATCATCGCCACCGACCTGCGCGGCGTCATCAGCACGTTCAACGCCGGTGCCGAGCAGATGCTCGGCTATAGCAGTGCCGAAGTGGTTGGCCATATGACCCTGGAGAACCTACACCTGCCCCGGGAGCTGGCCGGTCGTTCGGCCGAGCTGAGCGCCCGCTATGGCAAGCCGGTGCCGACCTGCCAGGCGATGCTGGTCGAAGGCGACGTGGAGGGCGGCCACGAGGCGCGGGAGTGGACCCTGGTGCGCGGCGATGGCAGCCATCTGATGGTCAACATGCTCGCCACGCCGGTGCTCGACGAGCAAGGCCTGTGGGTCGGGCACCTGGCAGTGTGCATCGACATCACCGAACGCAAGCGGGTCCATGAAGCGCTCGCGGCGCGGGACCTGCTGTTGAAAAAACTCAGCGCCCACGTGCCCGGTGGCATCTACCAGTTCAAGATGGAATTCGACGGGCGCTTCAGCGTGATCTATGCCAGCGACGGCATTCGCGATATCTACGAGCTGGAACCCGACGTACTGCTGCTCAATGCCGAAGCGATCTTCACCCGCATTCACCCCCAGGACACTACCCGTGTCCGCGAATCGATCCGCGCTTCGGCCGAAACCCTCAGCCCCTGGCGCGAGGAGTACCGTGTGCAACTGCCGCTACGGGGGTTGCGTTGGGTGCGCGGCGAAGCCACTCCGGAGGAGCTGCCCGGTGGCGGTGTGCTCTGGCACGGCTACATCTCGGACATTTCCGATATGAAGCGGGTGGAAGAAGAATTGCGCGCGTTGTCGGTTACCGACTCGCTGACCGGTATCCACAACCGGCGTTATTTCCAGGAACGCCTGACCACCGAAATGGCCCGGGTGGAGCGGGGCGGTGGGGATTTGTCGGTGATCATGCTCGATATCGACCATTTCAAGCGCATCAATGACCTGCATGGCCACGCCATCGGTGACCGGGTGTTGCAGGCCGTGTGCGAACGGATCGGCCACCGGCTGCGTCGCACCGATGTGTTCTGCCGCCTGGGCGGCGAGGAGTTCATGGTGCTGTGCCCGGATATCGGCGGCGAACATGCTTTTGTGCTGGCCCAGCAATTGTGGCAGAGCCTGCGCAGCTCACCCATTGAAGGCGTCGGTACGGTCACCGCCAGTTTCGGGATTGCCAGTTGGCGCGTCGGGGAGGGCGCCGATGCCTTGCTGTTGCGCGCGGATTCGGGGGTTTATGCGGCGAAACAGGCAGGGCGAGACCGGGTAGAAGAGGAGATGAATTAACCCGGGTTAACGCTGCCCCTGTAGGAGCGAGCTTGCTCGCGATGGTCGATAACGATAACGCGGACATACTGAATGTACGCGGCGCTCTCGAATCCATCGCGAGCAAGCTCGCTCCTACAGGGGGCAGAGCTTTGCCTTACAACACCGAAGCCGTCTGCGGCGCTTTCGGTTGGCGGTACAGGTCGAGCAGCACCTGATCGAGCACCGACGAGGCGCCGAAGGGGGCCTTGTCGTTGAGGATCGCCACCACCGCCCAGGTGTTGCCGTTGACGTCGCGACTGAAACCGGCTATCGCCCGTACGGTGTTCAGCGTGCCGGTCTTGACGTGGGCTTCACCGCGCATCGCCGTGGTCTTCAGGCGCTTGCGCATGGTGCCGTCGGTGCCGGCAATCGGCATCGAACTGATGTACTCGGCGGCATACGGGCTGTGCCACGCCGCTTCGAGCATCGAGGCCAATTCCCGGGCGCTGACGCGCTCGGAGCGGGACAGGCCGGAGCCGTTCTCCATCACCAGATGCGGCGCGGTGATGCCCTTTTTCGCCAGCCACTGACGCACGACACGCTGGGCAGCCTTGGCGTCATCACCATCGGCATCGGTGCGGAAACGTTGGCCCAGGCTCAGGAACAACTGCTGGGCCATGGTGTTGTTACTGTATTTGTTGATGTCGCGGATGATTTCCGCCAGGTCCGGCGAGAACGCCCGGGCCAGCACCTTGGCGTCTTTAGGGGTTGGCGCCAGCACATCCCTGCCCTGGATGCTGCCACCCAGTTCCTTCCAGATCGCGCGGACGGCGCCAGCGGTGTAGGTCGCGTGGTCGAGCAGCGACAGGTAGGTCTGCGAGCTGCAGCCTTCACCCAGTTGACCGCCGACGGTAACGGTCACGGTGCCATCGGCTTGCGCCACCGGGTTGTAACGCACGCCACCGGTGCATTGCCTGGAGTTGAGGGCCTTGACCTGGTTGTCGATGCGGATGCTCGCAATCGGCGGCTCCACCGAGACCAGTACCTTGCCCGAGTCATTGCGCGCAACGAAGCGCAGCGCTTTGAGGTTGACCAGCAGCGAATCGGGTTTGACCAGGAACGGCTTGTTGTCATCGTTGCCGTCGTCATTGAACTCCGGCAGTTGCGGTTGCACGAAGAAGGTTTTATCCAGCACCAGGTCGCCGGTGACCTGGGTGACACCGTTGGCACGCAGGTCGCGCATCAGCAGCCAGAGTTTTTCCATGTTCAGCTTCGGATCGCCGCCACCCTTGAGGTAGAGGTTGCCGTTGAGGATGCCGCCACTGAGGGTGCCGTCGGTGTAGAACTCGGTTTTCCACTGGTGGTTCGGGCCGAGCATTTCCAGGGCTGCGTAGGTGGTGACCAGTTTCATGGTCGACGCCGGGTTGACCGACACGTCGGCGTTGAACACCGTCGGGGTGCCGGGGCCGGTGAGCGGGATCATCACCAGCGACAGGGCGTTGTCCTGCAACTTGCTGGCTTTCAGGGCTTTTTCAACGTTGGGCGACAGCGCAGTATTGACCGGAGCTGCAGAAACGGGGAGGGCCAGGGGGAGAAGAAAACCGGCCAACAGCAATGGACGCAAAGACTTGATCATCTGAAATAAAACCCTACAGCCGAGGGGAAAAAAGATGAGGGCATGAAGATAAATTCCCTCAATGGTCATGAAAGTGTCGGCATTATGCCCCAAGGTGCCACGACTTGTGCCGTGCGAGGGCTGTCCGATCGGCTATTTTTTTACCGACGGTAGGCGAGGTGGCCCAGAGAGTCAGGCAATCGGCGGCTTAAACTGCTAAAGTGCCGCCCGTTATTACTTAAGAGGATTGTTCCAATGGCGACTAACCGTTCCCAGCGTCTGCGCAAAAAACTGTGCGTCGATGAATTTCAAGAGCTGGGTTTCGAACTGAACCTGGATTTCAAAGAAGATTTGGCTGATGAAGCCATTGATGCTTTCCTCGACGCGTTCCTCAAAGAAGCCATGGAAGCCAACGGCCTGGGTTATGTTGGCGGCGACGACTACGGTCTGGTTTGCCTGCAGAAGCGTGGCTCGGTCAGCGCCGAACAGCGCGCTGCCGTTGAAGCCTGGCTCAAAGGCCGCACCGAGCTGACCAGCGTTGAAGTCAGCCCGCTGCTGGACGTCTGGTACCCGGAAAAGCCGATCAATCAGGCTTAAAAGCAGTTGCAAGCTTCAAGCTGCAAGCTGCACAGGCTTGCAGCTTGCAGCTTAACGCTTGAAGCTGCTGTTCAGAATCAGCAGCGTCACCACCCCCGCGACAATCCCCCAGAACGCCGAACCGATGGAAAACAGCGTCAGCCCTGATGCCGTGACCATGAAGGTGATGAGCGCCGCTTCACGTTCCTTCACTTCGCTCATGGCGATGCTCAGGCCGTTGATGATCGAGCCGAACAGCGCCAGCGCGGCAATCGACAGCACCAGTTCCTTGGGCAGCGCGGCAAACAATGCCGCGAGCGTCGCGCCGAACACGCCGGCGATCCCGTAGAAAATCCCGCACCAGACGGCGGCGGTGTAGCGCTTGTTGCGATCTTCATGGGCGTGCGGGCCGGTACAGATCGCCGCGCTGATGGCCGCCAGGTTGATCCCGTGAGAACCGAAGGGTGCCAGCAGCAAACTGGCGACGCCGGTGGTGGTGATCAGCGGCGAGGCTGGCACGGTGTAGCCATCGGCACGCAATACGGCGATGCCGGGCATGTTTTGTGAAGTCATGGCGACGACAAACAGCGGAATGCCGATGCTGATGGTCGCAGCCAGGGAGAACTGCGGTGTGGTCCAGACCGGCGTGGCGACCTCCAGGTGAAAACCGCTGAAGTCCAGCAGCCCCATGAAGCCTGACAATGCCGTGCCGATCAGCAAGGCCGCCAGCACCGCATAGCGCGGCGACAGGCGCTTGACCAGCAGATAAGTGACGAACATCCCCAGTACCAGGGCCGTGCGGTGTTGCGCGGCGACGAAAATCTCGCTGCCGATCTTGAACAGGATCCCTGCCAGCAGGGCGGCGGCCAGGGACGCCGGAATTTTTTTCACCAGTCGTTCGAAGCTGCCGGTCAGCCCGCAAATCGTCACCAGCACCGCGCAGGTCATATAGGCGCCAATGGCTTCGCCGTAGCTCACGCCGCCCAGGCTGGTGATCAGCAGCGCGGCACCGGGGGTCGACCAGGCAATGGTGATCGGCGTGCGATAGCGCAGGGACAGGCCGATGGAGCACACCGCCATGCCGATGGAGATCGCCCAGATCCACGAAGAAATCTGCCCGCTGCTCAGGCCCGCCGCTTGCCCGGCCTGGAACATCAGCACCAGGGAGCTGGTGTAGCCGGTCATCATGGCGATGAACCCGGCGACGATGGCCGAGGGCGAGGTGTCGGCCAGCGGGCGGATTTGCGTGTGGGTGGCGTCGTTCATGACGGTGGTGTTCCTTATACAAATGAAGATGTCCGCAGCAACACTGAACCTTGTGGGAGCGGGCTTGCTCGCGAAGGGGGCGTGTCAGTCGACATTGATATGGCAAACAGACCGCATTCGCGAGCAAGCCCGCTCCCACAGGGATCGTGCCAAAAAGGCGGATTCTGCGAACAAGCCTAAACTCAAAAGTAATCAGGTGTTGCGATACAGCCGAGGCAACATTCGGCCGTACAGTCGTGTTGCCACCATCCATTGTGTACAATCGCAGTGTTTTTTACGCGATACTTGCCAGCGACCCACTGTGCCGTATTACAGTCACGGTCAATTCGCCGCAGTTCTTCCGACTCGAGTGCCCATGAACGAACAGTTGCAACCCCTAAAGAAACAACCGCGAGCAGGCAAAGCCGGCCGCAGCGGTACCCAGGACGATATTGTCTACGCGCATATCTTCGAGGCCATCCTCGAGCAGCGTCTGGCGCCCGGCACCAAGTTGAGCGAAGAAGCGCTGGGGGAAATTTTCGGGGTCAGCCGCACCATCATTCGCCGCGCCCTGTCGCGCCTGGCCCATGAAGGCGTGGTGCTGTTGCGTCCGAATCGCGGCGCTGTGGTTGCCAGCCCGAGTGTCGAAGAGGCGCGCCAGGTGTTTATGGCCCGGCGTCTGGTCGAGCGCGCGATCACCGAGCTGGCGGTGCAGCACGCCACCGCCGAGCAGATCGCCGAATTGCGCCAGATGGTCAACGACGAACGCGACAGCTTCTCCCGTGGCGACCGGGGTGCCGGCATCCGCCTGTCGGGCGAATTCCACCTGAAACTGGCTGAAGCGGCGAAAAACGCCCCGCTGATCAGTTTCCAGCGCAGCCTGGTGTCCCAGACGTCGCTGATTATCGCCCAGTACGAAAGCGGCAACCGCTCCCACTGTTCCTACGACGAGCACACCCAGCTGATCGACGCCATCGAGAAGCGCGACGCTGAACTGGCGGTGAACCTGATGATGCATCACATGGATCACATCGACAGCAAGCTCAACCTCGACGAGGAAAGTGCTTCGGATGACCTGCATGCGGTGTTCTCGCATTTGCTGCAGACCAAGAAGCCTGGGCGATCGCCGGCGAAAATCTGATAGACCGCGTCGCCTGATTCGCGAGCAAGCCCGCTCCCACATTTGATCTGTGCCGTTCACAAATCCCCTGTGGGAGCGGGCTTGCTCGCGAAGGCGGCCTTAAAGACACAAAAAATCCCCCGGGCTGAAAAGCAACGGGGGATTTTTTATGCCCGAAGAAATTTACCGCTGATGCACCAGGTTCCCCGCCGCATACGTCTGCAGCACCGTCCGGTCATCCCCCAGCGTCATCAACACAAACAACGTCTCGGCGATGTTATTGGCCTGCTTCAGGCGATAGCCCAGCAGCGGCGTGGCGTTGTAGTCCAGTACCAGGAAGTCGGCGTCGGTGCCCGGTTGCAGGGTGCCGATCTTGTCTTCCAGACGCAGCGCACGGGCGCCGCCGAGGGTGGCCAGGTACAGCGACTTGAACGGGCTCAGGCGCGCACCTTGCAGCTGCATCACCTTGTACGCCTCGTTGAGCGTTTGCAGCAGCGAGAAACTGGTGCCGCCGCCGACATCGGTGCCGATGCCGACATTGAGCTTGTGCTTCTCGGCCATCGGCAGGTTGAACAGGCCGCTGCCGAGGAAGAAGTTCGAGGTCGGGCAGAACGAGATGGCCGAACCGGTTTCTGCCAGGCGCGCGCACTCGTCATCGCACAGGTGCACGCCGTGGGCGAACACCGAGCGCTCGCCGAGCAACTGGTAGTGGTCGTAGACGTCCAGGTAGCCTTTGCGCTCGGGGAACAGCGCCTTGACCCACTCGATTTCCTTGAGGTTTTCACTGATGTGGGTCTGCATGTACAGATCCGGGTATTCGGTCAGCAACTGGCCGGCCAGGGTCAACTGTTCCGGGGTGCTGGTCGGTGCGAAGCGTGGGGTGACGGCGTAGTGCAGGCGACCCTTGCCGTGCCAGCGTTCGATCAGTGCCTTGCTGTCGACGTAGCTGGACTCGGCGGTATCGGTCAGGTAGTCCGGGGCGTTGCGGTCCATCATCACCTTGCCGGCGATCATCCGCAGGTCGAGCTGTTGGGCCGCTTCGAAGAACGAGTTCACCGATTGCGGGTGCACGCTGCCGAACACCAGCGCGGTGGTGGTGCCGTTGCGCAGCAGTTCCTTGATGAAAATGTCCGCGACCTGGTCGGCGTGGGCCTTGTCGGCGAACTGGCTTTCGCACGGGAAGGTGTAGGTGTTGAGCCAGTCCAGCAATTGTTCGCCGTAGGCGCCGACCATGCCGGTTTGCGGCAGATGAATATGGGTGTCGATGAAGCCGGGGGTGATCAGTGCGTCCTGGTAGTGGGTGATCTCGATATCCGCCGGCAGGGTCGGCAGCAATTCGCTGGCGTGGCCCAGGGCGCTGATCTGGCCGTTATCCACAACCAGCAAGCCGTCTTCGAAATACTCGTAGGAGGCTTCGATACCGACTTCGGCTGGGTCGGCGATGCTGTGCAGGATGGCGGCGCGGTAAGCTTTGCGAGTCAGAGGCATGAGATTCTCAGTTCGAGGCTTTCAAGTTTGCGGTTTGGCTGCGGCGTGACGCGGGCAGCAGTTTGGCAATCGGTTCGGCGCTGGAGGTCTGCTGGCCGAAGTTCGCGTTATAGGTGGCGATGATTTCGCCGGCGATGGAGATGGCGATTTCCACAGGCAACTTGCCTTTGACTTCGCCGATGCCCATCGGGCAGCGCATGCGTTGCACGACGCTAGTGTCGAAACCGCGGTCGCGCAGGCGATGTTCGAACTTCACGCGTTTGGTTTTCGAGCCGATCAGGCCGAAGTAGGCGAAGTCGTTGCGCTTGAGGATCGCAGCGGTCAGTTCGAGGTCGAGCTGGTGGTTGTGGGTCATCACGATGCAATAGCTGCCGGCGGGCAGGTCATCGATTTCATCCACCGGTTCTTCGCTGACGATCTTGCGCACGCCGTGGGGGATCTGCTCGGGGAATTCCTCTTCCCGCGAATCGATCCAGCGCACCCGGCAAGGCAGGCTGGCCAGCAGCGGCACCAGGGCGCGGCCGACGTGGCCGGCACCGAACACGGCGATCTGCGCCTGCACCTGGCCCATCGGTTCGAACAGCAGAACGGTGGCACCGCCGCAGCACTGGCCGAGGCTGGCACCGAGGCTGAAACGCTCCAGATGGGTGTCCTGCTTGCCGCTGGCCAGCATCTCGCGGGCGATCTTCATGGCCTTGTATTCCAGGTGCCCGCCACCGATGGTGTCGAAGGCCTGGTTCGCGCTGATGACCATTTTCGAACCGGCATTGCGCGGCGTAGAGCCGAGCTCTTCGATGATGGTCACCAGCACGCAGGGCTCACCCCGGTTTTGCAGGTCGGCGAGGGCGTCGATCCAGTTGTACATGTTTCACCTCAACATCTCTGTTGTCTGTACCGGCCTCTTCGCGAGCAAGCCCGCTCCCACATTTGGAATGCATTTCAATGTGGGAGCGGGCTTGCTCGCGAAGGCCGCACCTCGGTCTTAGAGCGAAGCCAACTCGGTTTCAGCCTCGACAGCCTTCGCCGCCTTCAACTGGCGCATCTGCTCACAGCCCCACAACACCCGCTCCGGAGTCGCCGGTGCGTCGATTTTCGGTTGATGCCTGTAATCACCCAGGCTCGCCACGGCGTCCTTGATCGCACACCACGAAGCGATGCCGAGCATGAACGGCGGCTCGCCCACGGCCTTGGAATGGAACACCGTGTCTTCCGGGTTCTTGCGGTTTTCCACCAGCTTCACCCGCAGGTCCAGCGGCATGTCCGCCACGGCCGGGATCTTGTAGCTGGCCGGGCCGTTGGTCATCAGCTTGCCCTTGTTGTTCCACACCAGCTCTTCCATGGTCAGCCAACCCATGCCCTGGATGAACCCGCCCTCGACCTGACCGATGTCGATGGCCGGGTTCAACGAGGCGCCGACGTCGTGGAGGATGTCGGTGCGCAGCATCTTGTATTCGCCGGTCAGGGTATCGACCAGCACTTCGCAGCACGCCGCGCCAAAGGCGAAGTAGTAGAACGGCCGGCCACGGGCCTGGCTGCGGTCGTAGTAGATTTTCGGGGTCTTGTAGAACCCGGTGCTCGACAGCGAGACCTGGGCGAAGTACGCCTGCTGGATCAGTGCTTCGAAGGTCAGGATGTGATCGCGGACCCGCACGTGGCCGTTGTGAAACTCCACGTCTTCTTCGCTGACCTTGTACTGGCGCGCGGCGAATTCCACCAGGCGCTGCTTGATGGTTTCGGCGGCGTTCTGCGCAGCCTTGCCGTTCAGGTCGGCACCGCTGGACGCGGCAGTCGGTGAGGTGTTCGGCACTTTGTCGGTGTTGGTCGCGGTGATCTGCACGCGGTCCATTTCCACCTGGAACACTTCGGCCACGACCTGCGCGACCTTGGTGTTCAGGCCCTGACCCATTTCGGTGCCACCGTGGTTCAGGTGGATGCTGCCGTCGGTGTAGACGTGCACCAGGGCACCGGCCTGGTTGAGGAAGCTGGCGGTGAAGGAAATACCGAACTTCACCGGGGTCAGCGCCAGGCCTTTTTTCAGGATCGGGCTGTTGGCGTTGTAGCGACGGATCGCTTCGCGGCGCTCGGCGTACTGGCTGCTTTCTTCCAGTTCGGCGGTCATCTCCTCGAGCATGTTGTGCTCGACGGTCTGGTAGTAGTGAGTGACGTTGCGCTCGGTCTTGCCGTAGTAGTTGGCCTTGCGCACCGCCAAAGGATCGAGGGCCAGATGGCGGGAGATGGCGTCCATCACCTCTTCGATGGCGACCATGCCTTGCGGGCCGCCGAAGCCACGGTAAGCGGTGTTCGAGGCGGTGTTGGTCTTGCAGCGGTGACCGTTGATGGTCGCATCGCCCAGGTAATACGAGTTGTCCGAGTGGAACATCGCGCGGTCGACGATCGACGCCGACAGGTCAGGCGAGCAACCGCAGTTGCCGGCCAGTTCCAGGTTGATGCCGTGCAGGCGGCCGGTGCTGTCGAAGCCGACGTCGTACTCGACATAGAAGGGGTGACGCTTGCCGGTCATCAGCATGTCTTCGACCCGCGGCAGACGCATCTTGGTCGGCTGGCCGGTGAGGTGGGCGATCACCGCGCACAGGCACGCGGGGCTCGCCGCCTGGGTTTCCTTGCCGCCGAAACCGCCGCCCATGCGGCGCATGTCGACGACGATCTTGTTCATCGACACGTCCAGTACTTCGGCCACCAGCTTCTGCACTTCGGTGGGGTTCTGCGTGGAGCAGTAGACGATCATGCCGCCGTCTTCGGTCGGCATCACCGAAGAGATCTGGGTTTCCAGGTAGAAGTGCTCCTGGCCGCCGATGTGCAGGGTGCCCTGGATGCGATGCTCGGCAGTGGCCAGCGCCGTGGCCGAATCGCCGCGTTGGTGGGTGTGGCTGTCGAGTACGAAGTGGCGCTTGCGCAGGGCTTCGACCACGTCCAGCACAGGCTCAAGGTCTTCGTATTCGATGATCGCGGCCATGGCCGCTTTGCGCGCGGTTTCCAGGTCTTTCGCGGCAACGGCGACTACCGGTTGACCGACGAACTGCACGGTGTCGATCGCCAGCAGCGGATCGCCCGGCAGCAACGGACCGATGTCCTTCAGGCCCGGCACGTCTTCGTGGGTGATGGCGATGCGCACGCCTTCGAAGGCATAGCAGGGCGACGTGTCGATGCTGATGATGCGGGCATGGGCACGGTCCGACATGCGGGCGTAAACGTGCAACTGGTTGGGGAATTCCAGGCGATCGTCGATGTACTGCGCTTCACCGGCGACATGCTTGGCGGCGCTGTCGTGCTTGACGGCGCGGCCGACACCGGTGGTCAGGTCCTTGGCGAACAGTTCAGCCAGTTCGGCTTGGGTCTTCTCTACGGCGTGATGATTAGACATAAGCGGTCACCCGGGTCTCGATGTGCGGTGTTTGCAGTTCGATGAAGTATTTGCGCAGCAGGTTCTGCGCGCTGAGCAGGCGATATTCCTTGCTGGCGCGGAAGTCCGAGAGCGGCGTGAAGTCTTCGCCCAGGGCCGCGCAGGCGCGTTCGACGGTGGCGTTATTGAATGGCGAGCCAAGCAACGCGGCTTCGCAGGCTGCAGCACGTTTCGGGATGGCCGCCATGCCGCCGAAGGCGACGCGGGCTTCAGCGACCACGCCGTTTTCCAGGCGAATGTTGAAGGCGGCGCACACCGCAGAAATGTCATCGTCCAGGCGCTTGGAAACCTTGTAGGCGCGGAACAGTTTTTCGACGCTGGCGCGGGGCACGATGATCTTCTCGATGAACTCGCTTTCCTGGCGCGCCGTGACGCGGTAATCGATGAAGTAATCTTCCAGCGCCAGGGTGCGGCGGGTTTCGCCTTTGCACAGCACGATTTGCGCGCCGAGGGCGATCAGCAGGGGCGGCGAGTCACCAATCGGCGAGGCGTTGCCGATGTTGCCGCCCAGGGTGCCCTGGTTGCGGATCTGCAGGGACGCGAAGCGGTGCAGCAATTCACCGAAGTCCGGGTACTCGGCGTTCAGGGCTTCGTAGCAATCGGAAAGGGCGGTGGCGGCGCCGATTTCCAGGCGATCGTCAAAGCGCTCGATGCGTTTCATCTCGGCGACGTTGCCGACGTAGATCATCACCGGCAGTGTGCGGTGGAACTGCGTGACTTCCAGCGCCAGGTCGGTGCCGCCAGCCAGCAGGCGGGCCTGTGGATAAGCGTCGTAGAGGTCGGCCAGGTCGGCCACGGTCAGCGGCACCAGGCAGCGTTTGTCGCCGCTGTTGAGTTCGCCGATATCGGTTGGGGCAATGGCCTTCAGGCGCGCGATGGTGTCGGCCTCGCGGGCGTCGAACTGGTCCGGCTGCTTGCCGCAGCAGGACTGCTCGGCGGCTTCCAGGATCGGCCGGTAACCGGTGCAGCGGCAAAGATTGCCGGCCAGTGCTTCGTGGGCCTTGGCATGATCCGGTGCATCGCTGTTCTTTTGCAGGGCAAACAGCGACATCACGAAGCCGGGGGTGCAGAAGCCGCATTGCGAGCCGTGGCACTCGACCATGGCTTTCTGCACGCTGTGCAGTTCACCTTTGTGCTTGAGGTCTTCAACGCTGATCAGTTGTTTGCCGTGCAGGGACGATACGAAGGTCAGGCATGAGTTGAGGCTGCGATAGCGAATGTGTTCGCGGCCTTCGTCATCGGTCTGCAATTCGCCGACGACCACGGTGCAGGCGCCGCAGTCACCGCTGGCGCAGCCTTCTTTGGTGCCGGGTTTGCCCACATGGTCGCGCAGATAATTGAGCACGGTCAGGTTCGGGTCCAGGGCGTGCTCGCTACGGAGTTCCTGGTTTAGTAAAAACTGGATCACGGAAGGCCTCGCAGACTCATTATTGTTGTTAACCGATAGGAACCGAATTTAGCAGGTCTGACTTTTCGGTCAATGATTTTCTGACTTAAAGGTCAGGAAATTGCATTTTGTCGATCAACCCCTTGTTCCTTAATTATTGTCGTTGGTTCGATAGCCTGCTTTTTTGCTTGAATCGTGCCAAAAACCTCCGGGCGGGCACTCTAATGCTGTTCAGTTAAGCGAATGTGGTCCTCTGTAGGAGCGAGCTTGCTCGCGATGGTCGATAACGATAACGCGTATTTACTGGCTAAACGCGGCGCGCTTGAGTCCATCGTCGGAACGCCGCCCGGAGCAAGCTCGCTCCCACAAAGAATCACTTCGCTTAAGTGAACAACATTACGGGCGGGCACTCCGCCCTGACGCAGCAATTGCGCTACACTGCGCCGCTTGTACAGATCAAAGAGTTTGAAGGACAACCATGACGTTCAAGGCGCCGGACAGCCTCGCCGAGCAAATCGCTCACCACCTCGCCGAACGCATCATTCGCGGCGAAATGAAGCCCGGGGAGCGCATCCAGGAACAGAAGGTCACGCTGGCCCTCAATGTCAGCCGCGGTTCGGTCCGCGAGGCCTTGCTGATCCTCGAGCGTCGCCACCTGATCGCGATCCTGCCGCGACGTGGCGCCCACGTCACCGAGCTCACGCCGCACAAGGTGCAGAGCCTGTGCACGCTGATGAGTGAGATGTACATCCTGCTGGCCAACGCCGTGGCGAGCGGCTGGAAAGTCCAGGCCGACCTGGCGCCGTTCGTGCAGATCCAGCAGCGCCTGACCGCCAGCTACGAGCGCCAGGACATCCACACCTTCGTCGACGACAGTTTCAGCGTGATGCGCGCCACGTACGGGTTTGCCAACAACCCGTACCTGCAGGAAACCGTCGAGAATCTGCAGCCGGCCATGAGCCGTGCCTATTTCCTTGCCCTGGACCAGCGCAAGGCGTCAATGAGCGAGTACCTGGAACTGTTCGAACGCCTGCTCGCGGCCGTGATCGCCCGTGACTTTGCGCAGATCCGCACCGTGCTGACCGCCTATGGCCAGCGCAGTTGCGATCTGGTGATCTCCGCCCTGACGGACGCCTGAGCGTGCGGCTCAAATGCATCAAGCTGGCGGGGTTCAAGTCCTTCGTCGACCCGACCACGGTGAACTTCCCCAGCAACATGGCGGCGGTGGTCGGGCCCAATGGCTGCGGTAAATCGAACATCATCGACGCCGTTCGCTGGGTAATGGGTGAAAGTTCGGCGAAGAACCTCCGTGGCGAGTCGATGACCGACGTCATCTTCAACGGCTCCACCAGCCGCAAACCGGTGAGCCAGGCGAGCATCGAACTGGTGTTCGATAACTCTGACGGCACTTTGCTCGGCGAATACGCGGCCTACGCGGAAATTTCCATTCGCCGCAAAGTGACGCGCGACAGCCAGACCACCTATTACCTCAACGGCACCAAATGCCGGCGTCGTGACATCACCGACATCTTCCTCGGCACCGGCCTTGGCCCGCGCAGCTACTCGATCATCGAGCAGGGGATGATCTCCAAGCTGATCGAGTCCAAGCCCGAAGACCTGCGCAACTTCATCGAAGAAGCGGCGGGCATCTCCAAGTACAAGGAGCGCCGGCGCGAGACCGAAAACCGCATCCGTCGTACCCACGAGAACCTGGAGCGCCTGACCGACCTGCGCGAAGAGTTGACGCGTCAGCTCGAGCGCTTGCATCGCCAGGCCGAGGCCGCCAAGAAGTACCAGGAATACAAGGGCGAGGAGCGCCAGCTCAAGGCGCAACTGTCGGCCCTGCGCTGGCAGGCGTTGAACGATCAGGTCGGCCAGCGTGAAGCGATCATCGGCAACCAGGAGGTTTCCTTCGAAGCCCTGGTGGCCGAACAGCGCAATGCCGACGCGAGCATCGAGCGCCTGCGTGACGGGCACCACGACCTGTCGGAACGCTTCAATCTGGTGCAGGGGCGCTTCTACTCGGTCGGCGGTGACATTGCCCGGGTCGAGCAGAGCATCCAGCATGGCCAGCAACGCTTGCGGCAATTGCAGGACGACCTCAAGGAAGCCGAGCGCGCACGCCTGGAAACCGAATCCCACCTTGGCCATGACCGCACGCTGTTGCTGACCCTGGGCGAAGAGCTGGACATGCTGACCCCGGAACAGGAAGTCACCAGCGCCGCCGCCGAAGAGGCCGCCGCCGCGCTGGAAGACTCCGAAACCACCATGCATGGCTGGCAGGAGCAGTGGGATACGTTCAACCTCACCGCCGCCGAACCGCGCCGTCAGGCCGAAGTCCAGCAATCGCGGATCCAGCAGCTGGAAACCAGCCTGGAGCGCCTGGCCGATCGTCAGAAGCGCCTGGGCGAAGAGCGCGCCTTGCTCTCGGCGGACCCGGAAGACGCAGCGATCATGGAGCTCAGCGAGCAGCTCGCCGAGTCCGAGGCGACCCTCGAAGATTTGCAGACCAGTGAAGAGGCTCAGGTCGAAAAGCTCGAGCAACTGCGCCAGCAATTACAGCAAACGCTGACGGCGCAACAACAGGCCCAGGGCGATTTGCAGCGGCTCAACGGTCGACTGGCTTCGCTCGAAGCCTTGCAGCAGGCCGCGCTCGATCCGGGCACCGGCACCGCCGAATGGCTGCGCGAACAGCACCTGGCGGATCGCCCGCGCCTGGCCGAAGGCCTGAAGGTCGAGGCCGGTTGGGAGCTGGCGGTGGAAACCGTGCTCGGAGCCGACCTGCAGGCGGTGCTGGTGGATGATTTCAACAATTTCGATTTGTCGGGCTTTGCCCAGGGCGATTTGCGTTTGCTCAGCCCGGCCGGCGATGGCGTACGGGTGCCGGGCAGCCTGCTGGACAAGGTCGAGGCGCAGATCGATCTGTCGCCATGGCTGGGGCAAGTCAAACCGGTCGACAGCCTTGAACAGGCCCTGGCCTTGCGCGGGCAATTGGCGGCCGGGCAGAGCCTGATCAGCCGTGACGGTTACTGGGTCGGTCCGCATTTTCTGCGCGTGCGTCGGGCCAGTGAAGCGGAAAGCGGCGTGCTCGCCCGTGGTCAGGAAATCCAGCAACTGGGCCTTGAGCGCGAAGAGCGCGAAGCCGCGGTCGAAACCCTGGAAACCCAACTGCAGAATCTCAGGGCGCAGCAGCGTCAGCAGGAAAACGGCCGCGAGCATTTGCGCCGCTTGCTGCAAGACGAAGCCCGCCAGCAAGGTGAATTGAAAGCCCAGTTGTCGGCCGGAAAAGCCAAGGCCGAGCAATTGACCCTGCGCCGCACTCGCCTCGACGAAGAACTCACCGAGCTGGACGAGCAGCGCGCGCTGGAGCACGAAAACATCGGTGAAGCCCGTCTGCAACTGCAGGAAGCCCTCGACAGCATGGCGCTGGACACCGAGCAGCGCGAGCTGTTGCTGGCCCAGCGCGACAGTTTGCGCGAGCGCCTGGATCGGGTGCGGCAGGAAGCGCGGCAGCACAAGGATCATGCCCATCAGTTGGCGGTGCGCCTGGGTTCGCTCAAGGCACAGCACGATTCGACTCGCCAGGCGCTGGAGCGTCTGGAGATGCAGTCCGAGCGCCTGACCGAAAAGCGCGAACAACTGAGCCTCAATCTGGAGGAGGGCGAAGCGCCACTGGAAGAGCTGCGCCTGAAACTCGAGGAATTGCTCGACAAGCGCATGACCGTCGATGAAGAGCTCAAGACCGCGCAGATCGCCCTCGAAGACGCCGACCGCGAATTGCGCGACGCCGAGAAGCGCCGCAGCCAGGCCGAACAGCAATCCCAGTTGATTCGCAGCCAGCTCGAAACCCAGCGCATGGAATGGCAAGCCCTGACCGTACGCCGCAAGACCTTGCAGGACCAGTTGCTGGAAGACGGCTACGATCTCCACGGCGTACTTGCGACATTGACCGCCGAGGCCAGCGAGAAGGAAGCCGAGGAAGAACTCGAGCGCATCGCCGCGAGGATTCAGCGTCTGGGCGCGATCAACCTGGCGGCCATCGATGAGTACCAGCAACAATCAGAGCGTAAACGTTATCTGGATGCCCAGGACGCCGATCTGGTGGAAGCGCTTGAAACCCTTGAGAACGTGATTCGCAAGATCGACAAGGAAACCCGCAACCGCTTCAAGGATACCTTTGATCAGATCAATGGCGGTTTACAGGCGCTTTTCCCAAAAGTTTTCGGTGGAGGCCGCGCGTATTTGGAACTGACGGGCGAAGATCTACTCGATACAGGGGTGACAATCATGGCGCAGCCGCCTGGAAAGAAGAACAGCACCATCCATTTGCTCTCCGGTGGCGAAAAAGCCCTGACCGCATTGGCCCTGGTTTTTGCGATCTTCAAGTTGAATCCGGCGCCGTTCTGCATGCTCGATGAAGTTGACGCGCCACTGGATGACGCTAACGTTGGACGCTACGCAAATTTGGTTAAAGAGATGTCGCAGTCAGTGCAGTTCATCTATATCACCCATAACAAGATCGCCATGGAAATGGCCGATCAACTGATGGGGGTGACGATGCACGAACCCGGTTGTTCACGTCTGGTGGCAGTGGATGTCGAGGAGGCGATGGCGATGGTGGACGCCTAGCGGTGAGCATCAAGCTTGAAGCTTGAAGCTTGAACTGTGCGGGCTATATGCCGCTCTACTGGTGGAATGAAGATGGCAAATCGACATAATTTGCGCAGCGATTTTGGTAGACGGTGTAAAGTTGCCTTTGGTCGTGCTAGTTTAATGTCAATTTTTCGTATACGTGGGCAAAACGCCTGTCAGAACATAGAGTTGGCGCCACGTTTTAAAGCGGTTTACAGGTTGTAAACCCCTTATTTTTCAGCATTTTTTATAGAGGCACGGGATTACATGGAAATCGGTCTGCGCGAGTGGCTGATCGTCATCGGCATTATTGTCATTGCCGGTATTCTTTTTGATGGCTGGCGCCGTATGCGCGGCGGCAAGGGAAAACTGAAATTCCGCCTTGACCGAAGTCTGTCCAATCTGCCGGACGAGGACAGCAGCGCCGAGCTGCTGGGCCCGCCGCGCGTGCTGGACACGCATAAAGAGCCGCAACTGGACGAGCAGGACCTGCCGTCGGTGAGCATGCCGGCCCGCGAGCCTCGTGAATCGGGCTCCAAGCGCGGCAAGCGTGGCCACAGCGAGCCTTCCCAGGGCGACATGAACCTCAGTCTGGATCTGGATGGCGGCCCGAGCTTCAGCAGCCGCGACGACGATTTCCCGGATGACACCAAGTCTTCGCCTGCGCACAGCGAAAAAGATCAGCCGCAAGCTGAAGAAGTGCTGGTGATCAGCGTGATCTGCCGCGACGCTGCCGGCTTCAAGGGCCCGGCGTTGTTGCAGAACATTCTGGAAAGCGGCCTGCGTTTCGGCGAGATGGATATTTTCCACCGTCACGAAAGCATGGCGGGCAACGGCGAGGTGCTGTTCTCCATGGCCAACGCCGTCAAGCCGGGCGTATTCGACCTGGACGACATCGACCACTTCAGCACCCCGGCGGTGAGCTTCTTCCTGGGTCTGCCAGGCCCTCGCCATCCGAAGCAAGCCTTCGACGTGATGGTGGCCGCGGCGCGTAAGTTGTCCCAGGAGCTCAACGGCGAACTGAAGGACGACCAGCGCAGCGTACTGACTGCCCAGACGATCGAGCACTACCGTCAGCGCATCGTCGAATTCGAACGCCGCGCCTTGACCCAGAAACGCTGATCTAATGGCTGGGCAGGCTTCTGTGGCATAGGGGCTTGTTGTGGCGAGGGAGCTTGCTCCCGCTGGGCTGCGAAGCGGCCCCAAAACCAGCCGCCCCGGTGTGCAGGATTTACGGCGGCTTCGCCACCGAACGGGAGCAAGCTCCCTCGCCACAATGTCCATAGCCTTGAGCTACTGTATTTAGAAAATTGAGCAGCCTCGGCTGCTCTTTTGCTTTACGAGAGAACACCCATGACCGCCGCCAAGAACCGTATTTTAGAGCTGCGCGCTGAGCTGGATCAGCACAACTATCGCTATCACGTGCTCGACGAGCCGAGCATTCCGGACGTCGAATACGACCGCTTGTTCAACGAGCTCAAGGCGCTGGAAGCGGCCCATCCCGAGCTGATCACCAGCGACTCGCCCACCCAGCGAGTGGGCAGCGCGGCGCTGTCGGCGTTCACCCAGGTGCGTCACGAAGTGCCGATGCTCAGCCTCGGCAACGCCTTCGAAGAAACCGACATGCGCGAGTTCGACCGCCGGGTGACCGAAGGCCTGGATTTGCCGGCGGGCGACCTGTTCGGTGGCGGCGCAACAGTCGAATACAGCTGCGAGCCCAAGCTCGATGGCCTGGCCGTCAGCCTGTTGTACCAGGATGGCGTCCTGGTGCGCGGCGCCACGCGCGGCGATGGCACGACCGGTGAAGACATCAGCGTCAACGTGCGCACCGTGCGCAACATTCCGCTCAAGCTGCACGGTACTGGCTGGCCGGCGACCCTGGAAGTGCGCGGCGAAGTGTTCATGTCCAAGGCCGGTTTCGAACGGCTCAACGCCACGCAACTGGAAGTCGGCGGCAAGACTTTCGCCAACCCGCGCAACGCAGCGGCGGGTAGTTTGCGCCAGCTGGATTCGAAGATCACCGCCAACCGTCCACTGGAGTTCTGCTGCTACGGCATCGGCCAGGTGTCGGCGGACATTGCCGATACGCACATCGGCAATTTGCAGCAACTCAAGGCTTGGGGCATGCCGATCAGCCATGAGTTGAAACTGGCGCAGGGTATCGCCGAGTGCCTGGACTACTACCGCGACATCGGTGAGCGGCGCAACGCGCTGCCCTATGAAATCGACGGTGTGGTGTTCAAGGTCAACAGCATCGCCTCCCAGCGCGAACTGGGCTTTCGCGCCCGTGAGCCGCGTTGGGCCATCGCCCACAAATTCCCGGCGATGGAAGAACTCACCGAACTGCTCGATGTGGAATTCCAGGTCGGCCGCACCGGTGCGGTGACGCCGGTGGCGCGTCTGAAGCCGGTCAAGGTCGCGGGCGTCACGGTGGCCAATGCCACGCTGCACAACATGGACGAAGTGGCGCGCTTGGGCCTGATGATCGGCGACACGGTGATCATTCGCCGTGCCGGTGACGTGATTCCGCAAGTGGTGCAGGTGGTCATGGAACGTCGTCCGGAAAACGCCCGGCCGGTGCAGATCCCGGAGAAGTGCCCGGTGTGTGGCTCCCATGTCGAGCGCACGCAATTGATCAAGCGCAGCAAGGGCCGCGAGACGGTCAGCGAAGGCGCGGTGTATCGCTGCGTCGGCCGCCTGGCCTGTGGCGCGCAACTCAAGCAGGCCATCATTCACTTCGTCTCCCGTCGTGCCATGGACATCGAAGGCCTGGGCGAGAAAAGCGTCGAGCAACTGGTCGACGAAGGCCTGGTGAGTTCGCCGGCCGATCTGTACGCCCTGACGTTCGAGCAGATCGTCGATCTGGAAGGCTTTGCCGAGTTGTCGAGCAAGAACCTGCTCGGCGCCATCGAAGACAGCAAGAAGCCGGGCCTGGCGCGGTTCATCTACGCCCTCGGGATTCCCGATGTCGGCGAAGAGACGGCCAAGGTGCTGGCACGTTCCCTGGGTTCGCTGGAGCGGGTGCAGCAGGCTTTGCCGCAGGTGCTGACGTACTTGCCGGATGTCGGGCTGGAAGTCGCGCACGAGATCCACAGCTTCTTTGAAGACGCACATAACCAGCAGGTGATCGCTGAACTGCTCAAGCATGGCTTGCAGATTCAGGACCAGGGCGAGTTGGGTGCCGAGTTTGCCGCGAGTACGACCTTGGGCGGTTTCCTCGACAAACTGCATATTCCATCGGTCGGTCCGGGCGGGGCGCAGAAACTGGCGGACAAGTTCGGCTCGCTGCAGGCGGTGATTGGTGCTGACTGGCTGGACATGCGTCAGGCGCTGCCGGAGAAACAGGCCAATTCGGTGCGCGAGTTCTTCGCGCTCGAAGAGAATCGCCAATTGGCCGAGGCGGCCGAGAAGCAACTGGTCGAATTCGGCATGCACTGGCAGAGCGAGAAAAAGGTCGTCGAAGGCTTGCCGCTGGCCGGCCAGACCTGGGTGCTGACCGGCTCGCTGGAGCTGATGAGCCGCGATGTGGCCAAGGACAAACTCGAAAGCCTGGGGGCCAAGGTCGCCGGCTCCGTGTCGGCCAAGACCCATTGCGTGGTCGCAGGACCGGGCGCCGGTTCGAAGTTGACCAAGGCCAATGAGCTGGGGTTGAAGGTGCTGGATGAAGAGGCGTTTGTCGAGTTTCTGCGCGAGCACGATATTTCGGTGTGAAGCCATTCGCGAGCAAGCCCGCTCCCACATTTAACCGAGTTCTTCCTGTAAGAATCCGATCGAATGTGGGAGCGGGCTTGCTCGCGAAGGCGATTTCAGCACCTTGGCAGAAAGCCGGAACAATCAACTCTCGGAAATGATCTAGTCTTGGCAAGCCCCAGGAAGAGATCGCCATGCACCCTTTCTTCGAACAGCTCAGTTCGCGCATCGCCGCACCGTTCATGGGCGAAAGCTCGCGCAACAGCAAAGTCTGGTCCTGTCGTTGCGGGCAGTCGCTGTTCTTTCGCAACAGCCAGTGCCTGGCGTGTTCAGCAGCCCTTGGGTATCAGCCTGAGCAAAGTCGTTTATCTTCCCTGCAACCGGGCGAGCGCCCCGAGACCTGGTGGCTCGACGCCGATCCGCAGGCGGGCGCGTTCCGCCGCTGCGCCAACCTCGATTCACCGGCTGCGTGCAACTGGCTGCTGGCGGCCAATCACCACGAAACCTTGTGCATGGCCTGCAGCTTGAATCGCACGATTCCCGACCTGTCGATCACCGAAAATCACGAGCGCTGGCGCAAGGTGGAAACCGCCAAGCGGCGTCTGGTCGCGCAACTGGTCAGCCTGGGGTTGCAGGTGATTCCCAGGACAGTCGATGAAGAGACTGGCCTTGCCTTCGATTTCATCGGTGTCGACCTTGAAGGCAAGCCGCCGACCACGGGCCACGCCAACGGCCTGATCACCCTCGATATCAAGGAAGCCGACGACGCGCACCGCGAGCAGGTGCGGGTGCAAATGCACGAACCCTATCGCACGTTGCTCGGGCATTTTCGTCACGAAGTCGGGCATTACTACTGGGACCGATTGATCGCCCGCAGCCATTGGCTTGAGCCGTTTCGCGGCGTGTTCGGCGATGAACGCGCGAGCTACGCCGATGCCCTCGAACGGCATTATCAGCAGGGCGCACCGCTCGACTGGCAGCAGCACTGCGTCAGCGCCTACGCGACCATGCACCCGTGGGAAGACTGGGCGGAAACCTGGGCGCATTACCTGCACATGATGGACGCCGTGGACACCGCGCTGGGGTTTGGCATGAGCGCCCGGGAAATGGACTTCGACTATCAGCCGTTTCCACCCCAAACCCTCTACGATCCGCAGCATCCCGGCGGCGCGGCTTTCCTGTCGTTCGTCAACGCCTGGATCGAACTGGCCGGCATGCTCAACGAGCTGTCACGCAGCATGGGGCAGCCGGATTTCTACCCCTTCGTCCTGCCGCCTGCTGTCGTTACCAGGCTGCACTTCATTCACCTGGTGATTCAGCAGGCGGGTGGCAGGGCGGATGCGGTGCTTGAGGCGCAATAGCAAGTGCTTGAAGCCCCTCATGTTTTTTATCCGAAACCAACGGTTGTAACTTCGCCTCAGATAGGTACAATGGCGCGGCTCGCCGACAGGTGAGCATCGTTATGGTGACCCTATCGGTCCCCCCGCAACGATCAGCCGTGAACCCGGTCAGGCCTGGAAGGGAGCAGCCGCAGCGGTGACATTGTGTGCCGGGGTGTGGCTGGTAGGGTTACCACCTTAACGCCACGCGAGTGTTCTCTCGCGTCATCTTCTTGAATACAGACTTTCGCTAGCTGCCAGGATCTTCTCCGGGGCGGTTTTTCGTCGTTTGCGCTTTATCCACAGTCGCCGGCTCGCCACCGATATACAGCCGAACAATTTCATCGATCTCCCCGGACATCTTCATCCGCGCCAGGGTGCGCAGAATGCTCTGCACCGGGACCTGTGGGTCGTTGCGAACGTAGCAACCGAGACGGTTTTCCTGCAGCACTGCCACGTTTTGCAGTTGCTGCTGCGGCAGCAGGCGGTGATTGAACCAGTCCAGGCTCCATTGATTGCTGACGGCATAGCGATTGCGGCCGGCCAGGAGTTTTTCCAGCACCTGTTCCTGATTGCGTGCGTCGTCGCGCTGCAGTTGGCCGCTGTCGAACAGCGGTTGCAGGGTCGGGTAGCTGTAGCCCAGCACGGTGCCTATGGGTTGTTGCGGCAAGTCGGCGGGTTTGACTGCGTCGGGCGTTGCATCCCGGGTGATCAACACGTCAGGTTGAGTGAAGAGCGGGATGCTCCAGAGATAATCACCAGGCTGTTCAGGCAGCCACGATTGTGCGGCATAACAGCGGACATCGACCTCGCCTTGCTCCATGGCGCCTTGTATGCGCCGGCGGGGCAATACGTGGAATTCGGCTGGTACGCCGACCTGGGTCGCGAGGCTGAGCATCATGTCATAGAGGATGCCCTGGGTCGGTTTGCCCCGCTCAAGCTGCACCATGGGCATGCTCCAGCTGTCGGTTATCACGAAGCGCAGCGGTGCTGGCGCCGCCGCGCCGTCCAGGCTGATCAACAGCAATGCCCCCAAGGCCAACCGCATAAACACTCCGTTAAATGCCTGTGATGTGCAGCTTAGCCACAATACACGAGCGCACCGGATGCAATTTGTGCCTTGCTCCGCTAGCATTAGCCGCTTCTGCTTCCTTCGCTGCGACGGTTTTCGATGAGTTATCAGGTTCTTGCACGTAAATGGCGTCCGCGCTCGTTCCGCGAAATGGTCGGCCAGACCCATGTGCTCAAGGCTCTGATCAATGCCTTGGACAGCCAGCGGCTGCACCACGCCTACCTCTTCACCGGTACCCGTGGGGTCGGCAAGACCACCATCGCGCGGATCATTGCCAAATGCCTTAACTGTGAGACAGGTATCACGTCGACCCCCTGTGGCGAGTGTTCGGTGTGTCGCGAAATCGACGAGGGCCGCTTTGTCGACCTGATCGAGATCGACGCTGCGAGCCGCACCAAGGTCGAAGATACCCGCGAATTGCTCGACAACGTGCAGTACGCCCCGAGCCGTGGGCGCTTCAAGGTCTACCTGATCGACGAAGTGCACATGCTCTCCAGCCATTCCTTCAACGCGCTGCTCAAAACCCTCGAGGAGCCGCCACCCTACGTCAAGTTCATCCTGGCGACCACTGATCCGCAGAAACTTCCGGCAACGATTCTGTCGCGGTGCCTGCAGTTCTCCCTGAAGAACATGACGCCGGAACGGGTTGTCGAGCACTTGACCCACGTGCTGGGTGTCGAGAACGTGCCGTTCGAAGACGATGCACTGTGGTTGCTGGGTCGTGCTGCCGACGGTTCGATGCGGGATGCCATGAGCCTGACCGATCAGGCGATTGCCTTCGGTGAAGGCAAGGTCCTGGCCTCCGATGTGCGGGCGATGCTCGGGACCCTCGATCACGGGCAGGTCTACGACGTCCTGCATGCGCTGATCGAAGGCGATGCCAAGGCGTTGCTCGAAGCCGTCCGCCACCTGGCCGAACAAGGCCCGGACTGGAATGGCGTGCTCTCGGAGATTCTCAATGTGCTGCACCGCGTTGCCATTGCCCAGGCCTTGCCGGAAGGTGTCGATAACGGTCACGGTGACCGCGATCGCGTGCTGGCACTGGCCCAGGCCTTGCCGGCCGAAGACGTGCAGTTCTACTACCAGATGGGCCTGATCGGCCGTCGCGACCTGCCGCTGGCGCCGGATCCCCGGGGCGGTTTTGAAATGGTGTTGCTGCGGATGCTGGCGTTCCGGCCCGCAGACACCGCGGATGCCCCGAGGCAACCGCTAAAGCCAGTGGGGATCAGCCAGGCCACAGTTGATTCCGCAAACTCAGTGGCTGCCGCGCAGGTCGTTGCGCCGGTAGCCGCTGCGGCCGTTGCACCGATAGCGGCTGCGCCAGTGGCAGCTCCTGCGCCAGCACCGGAACCGGTGGCGCCGGTCGTTGTGCCAGAACCTGCGCCTGTGCCTGTGGTTGAAGCGGTCGTGGTCGAAGAGGTGGTCGACCTGCCGTGGAATGACCCGGTCGCGCCAGCCCCCGTTCAGCAACCGGCGGTGGAGCCGGTGCTGGAAACCGCCAGCGAACAACCCGAATTACCGCCGATGCCGTTGCCGACGCCGGACAGCGTGGTGCCGGACGCCCCGGAGTGGGCCGCCGCGCCAATCCCGGAGCCTTCGGTGGCGGACGTCGATGCCGCAACGCCAGGCATGGACCTGGATGACGAGCCGCCGCTGGACGAGGATTACATCGAGCCGGACATGGATTCGGCCTACAGTTACCTCGACGAACTGGCCAGCGAGCATGCCGCTGACCCGGCGCCGGAGCCCGAGCCTGAGCCCGCGGCAATGCCGGCCACCGGCCTGGCCCTGCAATGGCTGGAGCTGTTCCCGAAATTGCCGATTTCCGGCATGACCGGCAGCATCGCCGCCAACTGCACGCTGATCGCGGTGGATGGCGACAATTGGCTGATGCACCTGGACCCGGCCCACAGTGCCTTGTTCAACGCCACTCAGCAGCGTCGCCTCAACGATGCGCTGAACCAGTACCACCAGCGCACGCTGACCCTGAGCATCGAGCTGATCAAGCCCGAGCAGGAAACCCCGGCACAAGCGGCTTCGCGCCGCCGCGCCAACCGTCAGCGCGAGGCGGAGGAATCGATCCACGGCGATCCGTTCATCCAGCAAATGATGCAGCAGTTCGGTGCGGTGGTCCGTAACGATACTATTGAACCTGTCGACGCCCTGGTCACTCAGGGCTAATAACTGAAGGCGCTCGGCTACACTCCGCCGGGCGCTGTTTTGATCCAAGTACTTTTGAGGTGATTACCATGATGAAAGGTGGCATGGCCGGCCTGATGAAGCAGGCGCAGCAGATGCAGGAAAAAATGGCCAAGATGCAGGAAGAACTGGCCAACGCCGAAGTCACCGGTAAGGCCGGTGGCGATATGGTCACCGTGGTGATGACCGGGCGCCATGACGTCAAGAGCGTGACCATCGACCCGAGCCTGGTCGAAGGCATGAGCGAAGACGACAAGGAAATGCTGGAAGCGGTCATCGCCTCCGCGGTCAACGATGCCGTACGCAAGATCGAAGCCAACAGCCAGGACAAGATGGGCAGCATGACTGCCGGCATGCAACTGCCGCCGGGCATGAAACTGCCATTCTGATTCGCCTTCAGGCGGCAGATGAGCTACAAAAAATGCCAGGCATTGCGCCTGGCATTTTTGTTTCTGTCTGTTGGGTATGTGTCGTCCGTGATGGCGCCTTCGCGAGCAAGCCCGCTCCCACAGGGGGATGTACATAAATCCAGTGTGGGAGCGGGCTTGCTCGCGAAGAATTCACCCCGGTGCAACTGAAAACACATCGAACCCCATACCGCCACAAAGGTCTGCTCCCTATATCACCCAACCCCATCGATCACAGGAGACGCTGCCATGTCCGACCCCATGACCCTCAATCAACGCATTGTCCTGGCTTCACGCCCGGTCGGCGCGCCAACACCGGAAAACTTCCGCATGGAGCGGGTGGCGTTGCCGGAGCTCGCCGACGGTCAGGTGCTGCTCAAGACCGTTTTCCTGTCGCTGGATCCCTACATGCGCGGACGCATGAGCGACGCGCCGTCCTACGCCGCACCGGTGGAAATCGGCGAAGTCATGACCGGGGGCGCGGTCAGCCGGGTCGAGCGCTCGCTCAATCCGAAGTTTCAGGAAGGAGACCTGGTGGTTGGTGCCACCGGTTGGCAAAGCCACAGCATCAATGACGGGCGCAGCATCGTCCCGGTGCCGTCGGGATTGCCCAGTGCATCGATGGCCCTTGGGGTGCTGGGAATGCCGGGCATGACCGCGTACATGGGCCTGATGGACATCGGCCAGCCCCAGGCCGGCGAAACCCTGGTGGTTGCAGCGGCCTCAGGCGCTGTGGGTTCGGTGGTCGGCCAGGTGGCGAAGATCAAGGGGCTGCGTGTGGTCGGCGTGGCCGGCGGGGCGGACAAGTGCCGTTATGTGGTCGACGAGCTGGGCTTCGACGCCTGCATCGACCACAAGAGCCCGGACTTTGCCGATGAACTGGCCAAGGCCTGCGGCAAGGGCATCGACATCTACTACGAAAACGTCGGTGGCAAGGTCTTCGACGCTGTGGTGCCGTTGCTCAATCCCAAGGCGCGGATTCCACTGTGCGGCCTGATTGCCTCCTATAACGCCCATGAAGCGCCGAGCGGGCCGGATCGCCTGCCCCTGTTGCAGCGCACCCTGTTGACCAAGCGGGTGCGCATCCAGGGCTTCATCGTGTTCGATGACTATGGTGATCGCCAGCCGGAATTCCTCAGTGCCATGGCGCCCTGGGTACGTGATGGCAAGGTGAAGTTCCGCGAAGACGTGGTCGATGGTCTGGAACAGGCTCCCGACGCGTTCATCGGCATGCTGGAGGGGCGCAACTTCGGCAAACTGGTGGTTCGGGTTTCCCGGGACTGAGTAATCGACGCTGCAATTTGACGCTCAACCGAGGCGCGGGTATAAACCGCGTCTCGTTGTCTTGTCGGACTTTTCCACCATGAGCTTCAGCCCTTTGATTCGCCAACTGATCGACGCCCTGCGAATTTTGCCAGGCGTGGGTCAGAAAACCGCCCAGCGCATGGCGTTGCAGTTGCTCGAGCGTGACCGCAGCGGTGGCTCACGCCTGGCGCTGGCCTTGAGCCAGGCCATGGAAGGGGTCGGTCACTGCCGCTTGTGCCGTACGCTGACCGAAGATGATCTGTGCCCGCAATGCGCCGATACCCGCCGCGACGACACCTTGCTCTGCGTGGTGGAAGGCCCGATGGACGTCTATGCGGTGGAGCAGACCGGTTTCCGCGGGCGCTACTTCGTGCTCAAGGGGCATCTGTCGCCGCTCGACGGTCTGGGGCCGGAAGCCATCGGCATCCCGCAATTGATGGCGCGGATCGAAGAGGCCGGCACCTTCGCCGAAGTCATCCTGGCGACCAACCCGACCGTGGAAGGTGAGGCCACAGCGCATTACATCGCCCAGTTGCTCAGCAGCAAAGGCCTGATCGCCTCGCGTATCGCCCATGGCGTGCCGCTCGGTGGTGAGCTGGAGCTGGTGGATGGCGGCACGCTGGCGCATTCGTTTGCCGGGCGTAAGCCGATTTCGCTCTGAGTTGTGCGGTGTCTTTACTGACGCCTTCGCGAGCAAGCCCGCTCCCACAGGGGATTGCATTCCAAATGTGGGAGCGGGCTTGCTCGCGAAGGGCGCACCTCGGTGTCGCTCATTCACACAATCCTGTTGAAAACCAAGCAAGCGCTCGGTTAACTTCACTGACCCCTTCAGTGGAGCTCGCCGATGTCTGCCTTTCAGGAATACTTCGACCCCAGCCACCAATTGGTCCGTGACAGCGTCAGACGTTTTGTCGAACGCGAGATTCTTCCTGATATCGAGCAGTGGGAAGAAGCCGAAAGCTTCCCTCGCGAGCTCTACCTCAAGGCCGGCGCGGCGGGGATTCTCGGCATCGGTTATCCGGAAACTTACGGAGGCAGCCACGAAGGGGATCTGTTCGCCAAGGTTGCCGCCAGTGAAGAGTTGATGCGCTGCGGCTCAGGCGGGCTGGTGGCCGGCCTGGGGTCGCTGGATATCGGCTTGCCGCCCATTCTCAAGTGGGCACACCCCGAAGTGCGGGATCGTGTGCTGCCCCAGGTGTTGTCGGGAGAGAAAATCAGCGCCCTGGCCATCACCGAGCCCGGCGGCGGCTCCGACGTCGCCAACCTGCAAACCCGCGCCGTGCGCGATGGCGATTTTTACCGGGTCAATGGCAGCAAAACCTTTATCACCAGTGGTGTGCGTGCGGACTTTTATACCGTCGCGGTGCGTACCGGTGAGCCGGGGTTCTCCGGCATCAGCCTGTTGCTGATCGAAAAGGGCACGCCCGGTTTCACCGTAGGACGGCAACTGAAGAAAATGGGCTGGTGGGCGTCAGACACCGCCGAACTGTTCTTCGATGATTGCCCGGTGCCCGCGAGAAATCTGATCGGCGCCGAGAACATGGGCTTTGCCTGCATCATGGGCAATTTCCAGAGCGAACGCCTGGCCCTGGCACTGATGGCCAACATGACCGCGCAGCTGGCGCTGGAGGAAAGCCTGAAGTGGGCGCGCCAGCGCGAAGCCTTTGGCAAGCCGATCGGCAAGTTTCAGGTGATCAAGCATCGCCTCGCCGAGATGGCGACCGGGCTGGAGGTATCCCGGGAATTCACTTACCGCCAGGCCGCGAAAATGGCGGCGGGGCAGAGCGTGATCAAGGAAATTTCCATGGCCAAGAATTTTGCGACGGATACCGCAGACCGGATCGTGACCGATGCGGTGCAGATACTCGGTGGACTGGGATACATGCGCGAGAGCCTGGTGGAGCGGCTGTACCGCGACAACCGGATTTTGTCGATTGGCGGCGGGACGCGGGAAGTGATGAACGAGATCATCAGCAAGCAGATGGGGCTCTGAGTTTTTTGCGGTGTAGCGACTGACGCCATTCGCGAGCAAGCCCGCTCCCACATTTGACTGCGTTCTGTCAGGAAGAATGTGGGAGCGGGCTTGCTCGCGAAGGCGTCAGTACCGGCGCCAGATTACTTATCGCTCAACGCAAACTGCGTCAGGCAGAACGTCGGAATGCCCATGTCTTCCAGGCGCTGCGAACCACCCAGCTCCGGCAGGTCGATGATCGCCGCCGCTTCATGCACCCGCGCGCCCATGCGGCGGATCAGGTTGGCAGCGGCAATCAGGGTGCCGCCGGTCGCGATCAGGTCATCGAACATCACCACCGAGTCACCTTCGCACAGACTGTCGGCGTGCACTTCCAGGAAGGCTTCGCCGTATTCGGTCGCATAGCCCTCGGCCAGCACTTCAGCCGGCAGTTTGCCTTGCTTGCGAAACAGCACCAGCGGCTTGTTCAACTGATAGGCCAGTACCGAACCAATCAGGAAGCCACGGGCGTCCATCGCGCCGATGTGGGTGAAGTCAGCCTCGACGTAACGGTGGGCAAAGCTGTCCATCACCAGGCGCAGGGCCTTGGGCGACTGGAACAGCGGGGTGATGTCGCGAAAGATCACGCCCGGCTTCGGGAAGTCGATGACAGGGCGGATGAGGGATTTGATGTCGAAGGAGTCGAAGACCATCGTCTGGGTGTCCTGGCAGGGCTGCAAACGACGCAGTATAACGGCGGCTGAACCCTTTCGCTCAGCCGCAACGTTTTGTTTCAGCCTTCCAGTGAGCCACCGGCCAGGGCGCACAGCTGGATCGGGTCGATAATCCGGATTTCCTTGCCTTCCGCCGCAATCAGCTCGTTTTGCTGGAAGCGGGTAAAGACCCGGGACACGGTTTCCACCGCCAGGCCCAGGTAGTTGCCGATTTCGTTGCGCGACATGCTCAGGCGGAACTGATTGGCGGAAAAACCCCGGGCGCGGAAACGTGCCGACAGGTTGACCAGGAAGGTGGCGATGCGTTCGTCGGCGGTCTTTTTCGACAGCAGCAGCATCATCTGCTGGTCGTCACGGATTTCGCGGCTCATCACCCGCATCAACTGACGGCGCAACTGCGGCAGTTGCAGGGCCAGTTCGTCGAGGCGTTCGAAAGGAATTTCACACACCGAAGTGGTTTCCAGGGCTTGTGCCGACACCGGGTGCTTTTCGGTGTCCATGCCCGACAGGCCGACCAGTTCGCTGGGCAGGTGGAAGCCGGTGAGCTGTTCTTCACCGGAGTCGCTCAGGCTGAAGGTCTTGAGGGCGCCGGAACGGACAGCGTAGACAGAATCGAAGGTATCGCCCTGGCGAAACAGAAACTCGCCCTTTTTCAGCGGCCGGCCGCGCTTGACGATTTCGTCCAGCGCATCCATGTCTTCCAGATTCAGCGAAAGAGGCAGGCAAAGAGGGGCCAGGCTGCAATCCTTGCAATGGGCTTGACTATGAGCGCGCTGTTTTACTGGCTCGGACATTTCTTCAATCCTTGTGGGAATTCACACATAAGACGTAAGGGTAACTCACCATAGGAGATCGAGGCCAGTCCGGGACGCTAGCTTGCAGAATTAGATCACCCGCGAAAATCGCTGGCGACTGTGTTGTTCCAGGTACGCGTCGAACACCATGCACACCGAACGAACCAACAATCGCCCGGCGGGCAGGATGGTGATCCTGTCGCGATCGAGTTCGATCAGCCCGTCTTTGGCCATGTCTTGCAGTTGGGGCCAGAGTTCGCCGAAGTAGCCCTGGAAGTCGATGTTGAAAGCCTGTTCGATGTCGGAGAATTCCAGGCTGAAGTTGCAGATCAATTGCTGAATGACCGCGCGCCGCAGCCGGTCATCGGCATTGCACAGCAGGCCGCGGCTGGTGGCCAGTTGCATTGAAGCCAGGGTGTTCTGATAGTGGTTCAGGTCGCTGCTGTTCTGGCAGTAGAGGTCGCCGATCTGGCTGATTGCCGAGACGCCGAGGCCGATCAGATCGCAATGACCGTGGGTGGTGTAGCCCTGGAAATTGCGTTGCAGGGTCGATTCTTCCTGGGCGATCGCCAGCTCATCGTCGGGCAGGGCGAAGTGGTCCATGCCGATGTAGCGGTAACCGGCGCCGATCAGTTGCTCGATGGTGCGCTGCAGCATTTCCAGTTTCTGCGCGGGTGTCGGCAGTTCATTGCTGTTGATGCGCCGCTGGGGCATGAAGCGTTCCGGCAGGTGGGCGTAGTTGAATACCGATAACCTGTCCGGTTGCAGGTTGATGACCTCTTCGACGGTGCGGGCGAAGTTCTCCGGCGTCTGCCTCGGCAGGCCGTAGATCAGGTCGATATTGATCGAGCGAAACTGCAAGGTGCGGGCGGCGTCGATCACCGCGCGGGTTTCTTCCAGGCTTTGCAGGCGATTGACCGCTCGCTGCACCGCCGGGTCGAGGTCCTGCAGGCCGATGCTGACCCGATTGAAACCCAGTTCGCGCAGCAGTCCCATGGTCGACCAATCGGCCTCGCGGGGGTCGATCTCGATGCCGTAGTCGCCGGAATCGTCGTCCAGCAAATTGAAGTGTTTGCGCAGGTGCGCCATCAACTGGCGCAGTTCGTCGTGGCTGAGAAAGGTCGGCGTGCCGCCACCGAAGTGCAGTTGCTCGACTTTCTGTGTGGGGTCGAGGTGGCAGGCGATCAGCTGGATTTCCTGTTCCAGCCGCTGCAAATACGGCTGCGCCCGGCCGCGATCCTTGGTGATGACCTTGTTGCAGGCGCAGTAGTAGCAAATGTTCGCGCAGAACGGCACGTGCACGTACAGGGACAGTGGGCGTTGGGCCTTGCGGCTGTCGCGCAGGGCATGAAACAGGTCGAAGGTGCCGACCTGGCTGTTGAATTGCACGGCGGTCGGGTACGAGGTGTAGCGGGGTCCCGCCAAGTCATAACGGCGGATCAGATCAGTGTCCCAACGAATGGCGTCGAGCATCATGCGGGCATTCCCCGGATAGGCTGGCAGTGTCGGCCACTTTATGCGAGGGCGGGATTGGGCATCTTGATTTGCATCAAGGTCAGAATCTTTGTCGTTTGTGAGGGCCTCATCGCGAGCAAGCTCGCTCCCACAGGGGGAGTCGCTGTGTACACAAAACCTGTGGGAGCGAGCTTGCTCGCGATGGGCGCGCCGCCGGTTTAATGACCCATGAGCCAATGCTGATGCGGTCCCGGCAAGGTCCAGATGCCAAACAGCATCACCAGCATCCCACCCGCCATGCGCACGCTGCGCTTGCGCAACACCGCGGTGACGCGCTCGGCGGCCAGGCCGGTCGCCAGCAGCACCGGCCAGGTGCCAAGCCCGAACGCGAGCATCAACAATGCACTGTCCAGCGCGTTGCCCTGGCTGGCCGACCACAGCAAGGTGCTGTAAACCAGGCCGCACGGCAGCCAGCCCCAGAGCGCACCCAGCAGCAACGCACGCGGAACGCTCGATACCGGCAGCAACCGGTTGGCAACTGGCTGGATGTGCCGCCACAAGCCTCGACCGAGGCTTTCGATACGGGTCAGGCCACTCCACCAGCCGGCCAGGTACAGGCCCATGGCAATCAACAGCAAGCCGGCGAGGACTCGCAGGAACATCGCCGCCGGGCTGCTGGCCACGGCCCATCCGGCCAGGCCGATCAACAGTCCGGCGCAGGCATAACTCAGAATCCGCCCCAGGTTGTAGGCCAGCAGCAGGCGAAAGCGGCGGCTGCGTTGCTCCTTGGGAATCGCCAGGGTCAGCGCGCCCATCAAGCCGCCGCACATGCCCAGGCAATGACCGCCGCCGAGCAAGCCGAGGATCACCGCCGATACCAGCAGTGGCGCCAGTTCAAGCATGGGGCGGGGCCTTGTCTTGCGGTTTGGCCGGTTGGCCGCTGGCTTCGTCGACGGCGGCGGTGTGGTTCGGGTCCTGGTCGTCGAACAGGATGCTGTGGGCCGGGCCGTCGAGGTCGTCGTACTGCCCGCTGTCGACCGCCCAGAAGAAGATATAGACGGCGATGGCCACGATCAGCAGCGCAGCGGGAATCATCACGTAGAGAGCTGGCATCTGGACTCCATGCCCGCGCGGCTCAGGCCGGCAGCGGGCGGGTTTCTGGCGGGGTGTCGAGGGCGCGCTCGCTCGGCATGCGAGTCAGGCGCAGCGCGTTCAGCACCACGGTCAACGAACTGATCGACATGCCTACCGCCGCCCAGACCGGAGTGATCCAGCCGAGGGCAGCGAAGGGCAACATGAGGCCATTGTACAACCCGGCCCACAACAGGTTCTCGATAATGACCCGACGGGTGCGCCGCGCCAGGCTGAAGGCTTGCACCAGCGAGTCGAGGCGGTTGGACAGCAGCACCGCATCGGCACTGGTTTTCGCCAGGTCAGTGGCCGAGCCCATGGCGACGCTGATATCCGCCGCCGCCAGCACCGGCACGTCATTGACGCCGTCCCCCAGCATCAACACCTTGCGACCTTCCTTGTGCAGTTGTTGCAGGACTTGCAGTTTGTCGTCCGGGCGCAGGCCGCCGCGCGCTTCATCGATGCCCAGTTCCGCTGCCACGCTGGCGACCATCGGCGAGCTGTCGCCGGACAACAACAGCGTGCGCCAGCCCCGCGCCCTGCACGCGGCCAGCAAGGCCGGCGCATCGGCGCGCAAGCGATCATCGAGGACGAGCCAGGCCAGCGGCCCTTCGCTGTCGCCGAGCAGCAGCCATTGGCCGGCCTCTTCGGGCATCGGCGGCACACTGGCGCCACTGAGTTCGCAGACGAATCCCGGTTGACCGATGCGCAGGCGCCGCCCTTCAACCAGCCCCTCCAGGCCAAGACCCGGTGTGCTGTGGACTTCTTCGGCCGCCATCGGCGCACGACCGAAAGCACGGGCGATGGGGTGTTCGGAGCGGTTTTCCAGGGCGGCGGCCAGGCCCAGGCATTGGTCGCTGTCGAGGGCGCCGAGGGGGCGGATCGAGCGCAACGCCAGCCGGCCTTCGGTGAGGGTGCCGGTCTTGTCGAAAATCACCGTGTCGATCTGGTTCAGGCCTTCCAGCACATGACCGCGGGTCAGCAGCAGGCCGAGTTTGTGCAAGGTGCCGGTGGCCGCGGTGAGGGCGGTCGGCGTCGCCAGCGACAAGGCGCACGGGCAGGTCGCCACGAGCATCGCCAGCACGATCCAGAAGGCTCGCGATGAGTCCAGTTCCCACCACAACAGGCCAATGGCCGCAGCCGCGATCAGCGACAACAGCAGGAACCATTGTGCGGCGCGGTCGGCGATTTCCGCCAGGCGCGGCTTTTCGGCCTGGGCACGATCGAGCAGGCGAACGATGGCCGAGAGACGCGTGTCCTGGCCCAGGGCCTGGACCTCGACGGTCAGTGCGCCTTCTACGTTCAGGGTGCCGGCGGTGACCGCATCGCCGAGGGTGCGAGGGTGCGGCAGGTATTCGCCGGTCAGCAGCGATTCGTCGATACTCGATTGGCCGTCGAGGATCTTGCCGTCAGCCGGGAGAATGGCGCCTGGATGAACCAGTACCTGATCACCGATTCGCAGTTCGCTGAGCAGAATGCGTTCGCTCTGGCCTTCAGGCGTCAAGCGCAGGCACGAGGCGGGCAACAGATTCACCAGCTGCGCGGTGGCGGCGGCCGTGCGCTCGCGGGCGCGCCGTTCCAGATAGCGCCCGGCCAGCAGGAACAGGGCAAACATGCCGACGGCGTCGAAATACAGCTCGCCGACCCCGGTGATCGAAGTCCAGATCCCGGCAACGTAGGCGCTGCCGATGGCCAGCGACACGGAAACGTCCATGGTGAGGTGGCGGGTGCGCAGATCGCGCATGGCGCCTTTGAAAAACGGCGCGCAGCTGTAGAACACGATCGGGGTGGTGAGGAACAGCGCGACCCAGCGCAGGATGGTATGCAGTTCGGGACTGAGGTCGATGTTGAATTCAGGCCAGGTGGCCATGGTTGCCATCATCGCCTGGAACCACAGCAACCCGGCCACGCCAAGCTGGCGCAGGGCCAGGCGGTTTTCGCTGGCCAGTTGTTCGCTGGCGCGATCGGCCTGATAGGGGTGTGCGGCGTACCCGATGTGGCGCAGTTCGCTGAGGACCTGGCTCAGGGGTAATTGCGCGTCGCTCCAGCGCACGTGCAGGCGATGGTTGGACAGGTTCAGGCGCGCTTCGGCCACCGCCGGCAAGGTGCGCAGGTGTTTCTCTATCAACCAGCCGCAGGCGGCGCAACTGATGCCTTCCATCAAGAGTGTGGTTTCGGCGAGCTCGCCTTCGTGGCGAACGAAGGGTTGCTGTACATCGGCACGGTCGTACAGCGCCAGTTCGTCGACCAGTTGTACCGGCAGCGCCTCGGGGTTGGCCGAGGCTTCGCTGCGGTGCTGGTAATAGCTATCCAGGCCGCCGGCGACGATGGCCTCGGCCACGGCCTGGCAACCCGGGCAGCAGAACTCGCGGGTTTGCCCCAGGACCGCAGCGGTGAAGCGGCTGCCGGCTGGGACGGGCAGGGCGCAGTGGTAGCAGGGGAGTGGGGTGGTCATGGGATTTTCATTAATGCCGCAGGATCTCTGTTGTCAAGCAGGGCCTCTTCGCGGGCAAGCCCGCTCCCACAGTTGATCAATGTCGTGCACTGAATGTGTGTACACCAGTGATCCCTGTGGGAGCGGGCTTGCTCGCGAATGCGCGGAGCGCAGCTTTTACTTTTTCAGGTCTTCGGCACCTTGCAACGGTTCGTCACCGAGCAGCAGATCCTTGTCATGGTTGACCAGTTCCTCTTCGAACATGCGCCAGATGTGCTCGTCCTGGGTGCCAAGCAATTCGACAAAACGCCGGCCTTCGATTTTGTCGCTCAGTTGGCCAATGTAGCGACCCTGTTCGGTTTCGCTGCGGGTCAGGGTGATCTTGCGATCCTTCTCGGGCTGGGTCGGCGAGATCAGGTTCAGCTCCAGGGTTTTCGGATGGCTGTCGCCGCTCAGGCGCAGGTCAACTTCGCCGGTCACGTCATCGAGATGAATACTGGCGCGCATTTTCAGGTTCAGGGCCAGCAGCTCACGGTCGAGGGAGCGGTTGATGCCTTTGCCAGCCTCGTAGTAGTTGTCGTTGACCAGGTTGTCCGGGTTCTTCACCGCGATGGTCACCATGGACAAGGTCAGGGCAACCGAGCAGGCCAGGATCCCGATGATGATCCACGGCCAGAGGTGCTTGTACCAGGGGCTTGCGGCAGTTGCTGCGGGCATGTTCAGTTCTCTCAACGAATTTGTGGGCCGATGAACCGGCTCTTGGCTTCAATGTGGACGCTGTCGTCATCGGCATCCTTGAGGATGAATTTCACCTCGTTGGTGCTCGACGGCAGTTTTTCCGGCGCGACCGACAGCTCGGCAGGCTGGCTGACGATCTCGCCGGCCGCGACCTTGATCTCGCGCCGGCCCTGCAATTTGAGATCCGGCAGGCCGGAGGCTTCGAGCAGGTAGGTATGGTCGCGCTGGTCCTTGTTCATGATTTTCAGGCTGTAGACGTTTTCGATCCGGCCTTCGGCGTTCTCGCGGTACAGCACGCGGTCCTTGCTGACATCGAAACCCACCAGCGCACGCATGAAAAACGCGGTCACCAGCAAGCTGATCATCGCCAGCAGTACCACGGCATAGCCGATCAGGCGTGGACGCAGTTTATGGGTTTTCTGCCCGGACAGGTTGTGCTCGGTGGTGTAGCTGATCAGCCCGCGCGGGTAATCCATCTTGTCCATGATGGCGTCGCAGGCATCGATGCAGGCGGCGCAGCCGATGCATTCGATTTGCAGGCCGTCGCGGATGTCGATACCGGTCGGGCAGACCTGGACGCACATGGTGCAGTCGATGCAGTCACCCAGGCCCTGGGCCTTGTAATCGATGCCTTTCTTGCGCGGGCCACGGCCTTCGCCGCGGCGCGGGTCGTAGGAAACGATCAGGGTGTCCTTGTCGAACATCACGCTCTGGAAGCGCGCGTACGGGCACATGTAGATGCACACCTGTTCGCGCAACCAGCCAGCGTTGCCGTAAGTGGCGAGGGTGAAGAAACCGACCCAGAAGTAAGACCAGCCATCGGCCTGACCGGTGAAGAAGTCGAACACCAGTTCGCGGATTGGCGAGAAGTAACCGACGAAGGTCATGCCGGTGACGAAACCGATCAACAGCCACAGGCTGTGCTTGCTGAACTTGCGCAAGAACTTGTTGGCGCTCATCGGCGCCTTGTCGAGCTTGATGCGCTGGTTGCGATCACCTTCAGTGACTTTTTCGCACCACATGAAGATCCAGGTCCACACGCTTTGCGGACAGGTATAACCGCACCAGACCCGGCCGGCGTACACCGTGATGAAGAACAGGCCAAACGCGGCGATGATCAGCATGCCGGACAGCAGGATGAAGTCCTGGGGCCAGAAGGTGGCGCCGAAGATGAAAAACTTGCGCTCCGGCAGGTTCCACCAGACCGCCTGATGACCGCCCCAGTCCAGCCACACCGTACCGAAATACAGCAGGAACAACAGGGCGCCGCCGGTCATCCGCAGATTGCGGAACAGGCCGGTGAAGGCGCGGGTGTAGATTTTTTCCCTGGCGGCGTAGAGGTCGACGCTGTTGTTCGCGTTCTTGGTGGGTGGAGTGACGTCGTGTACCGGAATCTGGTTGCTCATCATTGCATCCCACGGCAGTGGAAAAGTGCCTCGGTCAGTACGTGCCGACCGCGGTCAAAAAGGGGTGTTGCAGTGGCGCAATGATACGCCTGTCGCTCTAGCCTGCGGGTGCGACCTTTGGTCACGTTTGGCAAAATCAATTGATGGTGTAATGACTTGAATCAATTGACTTGTAAATTATGGACGGTTTTCAGGTGCGGGCGGAATCAATTCTCAACGCAACAACCTGTAGGAGCCAGCCTGCTGGCGATGGAGTCAAGGGCGCCGCGTTGAACCAGAGAGCACGCGTTGTCGTAAACGACCATCGCCAGCAGGCTGGCTCCTACAGTTTCCCGGGAATGCGTGAAGAACCATAAAAAAGGCCCCGCCAATTCTGATTGGCGGGGCCGTTTTTTATTGCATCAAGCGTTTGCCTTACTCGGCGTCCGCTGCCTTCTCACCGTGAGACAGGCTGTAGACGTAAGCGGCCAGCAGGTGAACCTTGTCGTTACCTTGCAGCTGCTCTTGCGCAGGCATCTGGCCCTGGCGGCCGTAACGGATGGTCTGCTGCAGTTGAGCGAAGCTCGAGCCGTAGATGAACGCTGCCGGGTGAGTCAGGTCGGGTGCGCCCATCGCTGGCGTACCTTTGCCTTCCGGACCGTGGCACGCCACGCAGTTGGCGGCGAACAGTTTCTGCCCGGCAACCGGGTCGGCCTTGGCGCCTTCCGGCAGCTTGCGGCCGTCGAGGTTGGTCAGGACAAACGCGGCCACGTCGGCCACGCCTTGCTCACCGATCACTTCAGCCCACGCCGGCATCACCGCATGACGGCCACCCATGATGCTGGTCTTGATGGTTTGCGGCTCGCCGCCCCAGCGCCAGTCGGCGTCGGTCAGGTTAGGGAAGCCATAGGCGCCCTTGGCGTCGGAACCGTGGCAGACCGAGCAGTTGGAGGCGAACAGTCGGCCACCCATCTTCAGGGCTTGCGGGTCCTTGGCCACTTCTTCGATTGGCATGGCCGCGAACTTGGCAAAGATCGGACCGAACTTGGCGTCCGACTTGGCCATTTCCTTTTCCCACTCGTGGACGCCGGTCCAGCCGGTCTGGCCGTTGGCGAAGGGGGTCTGCTTCTCGTTGTCGAGGTAGCCGTAACCCGGCAGCAGGCCTTTCCAGTTACCCAGGCCCGGATACAGCGCCAGGTAGCCCAGTGCGAAGATGATGGTGCCCACGAACAGCATGAACCACCATTTCGGCAGCGGGTTGTCGTACTCCTCGATCCCGTCGAAGGAGTGCCCGACCGTCTCGTCTGTCTGCTCGGTGCGCTGGCCCTTGCGGGTCGACAGCAGCAGCCAGGTCAGGGAAAAGATCGTACCGAGACTGAGGACTGTGACATACAGACTCCAGAATGTAGTCATTCTTTGTTACTCCTAGAAGCTTGCTCGACGTGCTTGATGGCTTCGGGATCATCCGCGAAAGGCAGCAAGGTCGCGTCTTCAAACTCCGACTTGCGCTTGGGACTGAACACCCACAGTGCCAGTCCGATGAAGGCCACCATCACGACAACGGTGCCCAGGCCACGAATCATCCCGATATCCATCTAATTCACCGTTTGCTTTTGATGATGGTGCCCAGGCCTTGCAGATAGGCCACCAGCGCGTCCATTTCGGTTTTGCCCTTCACGGCATCCTTGGCACCGGCGATGTCTTCGTCGGTGTAAGGGACGCCGAGCGTGCGCAACACTTCCATTTTCTTGGCGGTGTCTTTGCCGTCGAGCTTGTTTTCCACGAGGAACGGGTAGGCCGGCATTTTCGATTCGGGCACGACGTTGCGCGGGTTGTACAAATGCGCACGCTGCCAGTCATCGGAGTAACGACCGCCGACACGGGCCAGGTCCGGACCGGTACGCTTGGAACCCCACAGGAACGGGTGGTCCCAGACGCTTTCACCGGCGACCGAGTAGTGGCCATAACGTTCGGTTTCAGCACGGAACGGACGGATCATCTGCGAGTGGCAGCCGACACAACCGTTGGCGATATAAACGTCCCGGCCTTCCAGTTCAAGGGCGGTACGGGGCTTCATGCCCTCGACCGGCTTGTTGGTGACGTCCTGGAAAAACAGCGGAACGATCTGGGTCAGGCCGCCGACGCTGACGGCGATGACCATGAAGAAGGCCAGCAGGCCAATGTTCTTCTCGACTGCTTCATGCTTCATCAGTGAGCTCCAACTACGGCAATCTGTTCGGCGGCTTTGGCTTCAGCCGGGTTCGAGGCGCGTACGGTACGGAATACGTTGTAGGCCATGAACAGCATGCCGGTGGCGAAGAACGCACCGCCCAGGGCGCGAACGATGAAACCCGGGTGGCTGGCTTGCAGCGCTTCGACGAACGAGTAGGTGAGGGTGCCGTCGTCGTTGATTGCACGCCACATCAGGCCCTGGGTGATGCCGTTGACCCACATCGAAGCGATGTAGAGCACGGTACCGATGGTCGCGAGCCAGAAGTGCGTGTTGATCAGGCCGGTGCTGTGCATCTGCGCACGACCGAACAGTTTCGGAATCATGTGGTAGATGGCGCCGATCGAGATCATCGCTACCCAGCCCAGAGCGCCGGCGTGTACGTGGCCGATGGTCCAGTCGGTGTAGTGCGACAGCGAGTTGACGGTCTTGATGGCCATCATCGGGCCTTCGAAGGTCGACATGCCGTAGAACGCCAGCGACACCACCAGGAAACGCAGGATCGGGTCGGTGCGCAGCTTATGCCAGGCGCCCGACAGGGTCATCATGCCGTTGATCATGCCGCCCCAGCTCGGTGCCAGCAGGATGATCGACATTGCCATGCCCAGCGACTGAGCCCAGTCCGGCAGTGCGGTGTAGTGCAGGTGGTGGGGACCGGCCCAGATGTACAGGGTGATCAGCGCCCAGAAGTGCACGATCGACAGGCGATAGGAGTAGATCGGACGCTCGGCCTGTTTCGGCACGAAGTAGTACATCATGCCCAGGAAGCCGGTGGTCAGGAAGAAGCCCACGGCGTTGTGGCCGTACCACCACTGGATCATTGCGTCCGTCGCACCCGAGTAGGCCGAGTAGGACTTGAACAGGCTGACCGGCAGCGACATGTGGTTGACGATGTGCAGCATCGCGGTCACGACGATGAAGGCGCCGTAGAACCAGTTACCCACATAGATGTGCTTGGTCTTGCGCTTGACGATGGTGCCGAAGAACACCAGACCGTAGGTGACCCAGACAATGGCCAGCAGAATAGCCAGGGGCCATTCCAGTTCCGCGTATTCCTTGGTGGTGGTGAAACCCATCGGCAAGGTAATGATCGCGCCGACGATCACCGCTTGCCATCCCCAGAAGGTGAAGGCGGCGAGGCTGTCGGAAATCAGTCGCGTTTGGCAGGTTCGCTGCACGACGTAATAGGAAGTGGCAAACAGTGCACATCCACCGAAGGCGAAAATCACCAGGTTGGTGTGCAGCGGGCGCAGGCGTCCAAAGCTCGTCCATGCCAGACCGAAGTTCAACTCCGGCCAGACCAGTTGCGAGGCGATGAAGACACCGAGCCCCATGCCAAGGATCCCCCAGACCACCGTCATGATGGCGAACTGGCGGACTACCTTATAGTTATAAGCAGTCGGACTGATTGCTGTGCTCATTCTAAGGTTCCACGGTTTGGGTGTTTTATTAGGATTAAAAATCGGCCGCAAGTATGGAGAAAGCAGGGGGTCATTGCAACGCGCCATGACCTGGGTCAATGCTTTCAAATGCTGATTCTGCGGCCTTTCCATGCGCCGCGTAGGGACAAAATTGCCCGCGGGCAAAACGTCCCGGCGGAATGATCAGGCGAGGGGGTCAGGTCGGATGTAACGGGGTGTGTTCAAACGCAACGTTTGGCTGACCGAAGGCAACTGGCGCGACAGCCGGTATCTACCAGCCTTTGCGGCCTGTCATCGGGCAGATTCGTCGAACACATCGTTCAGGGTCGACCTGGAACCGGCACCGGCCAGTCCGCATCGGGGGAAGCTTAGACCTGAATCCGGGGAACCGAAAGGAAGAGTCAGAGAGGGGGTGTGACAAAAGGAAGCAGCTGAAAGTTGTAAGCTGCAAGCTACAAGTTGAAAACTCGTCGCTTGCAGCTTTTGTTTTTGCCTTTACTTGCCGCTTGTAGCTTGAAGCTTGCCGCTCAACTGCTCATCACCTCTGGAAAGGCTGTACACGTAAGCCGCGAGCAGTTGCACCTTATCGTTGCCGAGCAGTTCGTTCTGCGCCGGCATATGGCCCTGGCGGCCATGACGAATCGTCTGTTCAAGCTGCGTCAGGCTGGTGCCGTAAATGAAGCCGGCCGGGTGCGTCAGGTTCGGCGCGCCCATGGCTTCGGTGCCCTGGCCATTTGCTCCATGGCAAGCGACGCAGGTGGTGCTGAAGGCTTGCTGTCCGGCTTGCAGGTCCGCCTTGCTGCCTTCCGGCAACGGCAGGCCGGCCAGATCATGGCGCACATAAGCGGCGACGTTTTTCACACCTTCTTCCCCCAGCACTTCACCCCAGGCCGGCATCATCGCCATCCGGCCACCCATGATGGTGGTCTTGATGGTTTCTGCGCTGGCACCCCAGCGCCAATCGCTGTCGGTCAGGTTGGGGAAACCGAATGCACCCTTGGCATCCGAGCCGTGGCACACCGAGCAGTTGGAAGCAAACAGGCGGCCACCCATTTTCAGCGCTTGTGGATCTTTGGCGACTTCCTCCAGTGGCATTGCCGCGAATTTGGCGAAGATCGGTCCGAACTTCGCGTCAGCCCTGGCCATTTCCTTTTCCCACTCGTGGGCCCCGGTCCAGCCGTTTTCATAGCCGGGGAGGACGCCTTTCCAGTTGCCCAGGCCGGGATAAAGGATCAGGTAGCCGACGGCGAACACCAGCGTGCCGGCGAACAGCATGAACCACCATTGCGGCAGCGGGTTGTCGTACTCCTCGATGCCATCGAAGCTGTGGCCCATGGTCTGGTCGACGCTGCCCTTGGTCTCGCCCTTGCGGGTGCCGATCAGCAGCCAGGTCAGGCCGATCAGGCTGCCGATGGTCAGTACGCAGATCCACGTACTCCAGAAGGTGGTCATGGCCGGGTACTCCTTGTTGCTGAATCTTCGGTGAGGTCGGGTTGTGGTTCGTCGGCGAACGGCAGCAGGCGCGCTTCGGCGAATTCCGGGCCGCGCTTGCTGTTGAATACCCACAGTGTCAGGCCGACGAAGGCCACGAACACGACGACGGTGCCCAGGCCGCGGATCATTCCAGTGCTCAATTCAAACATTGCTCACCTCTTGCTCTTGATGGCAGTGCCGAGCACTTGCAGGTAGGCGACCAGTGCATCCATTTCACTCTTGCCCTTGAGCGAAGCGACGGCGCCGGTGATGTCTTCGTCGGTGTACGGCACGCCCAGGGTGCGCATGGCCTTGATCTTGGTTTCGGTGTGGCTGCTGTCGAGTTGGTTGGCCACCAGCCACGGGTAGGCGGGCATCTTCGACTCCGGCACGACGTTGCGCGGGTTGTACAGGTGCGCGCGATGCCAGTCATCCGAGTAGCGCGCACCGACCCGCGCCAGGTCCGGCCCGGTACGTTTCGAACCCCACAGGAACGGGTGGTCCCAAACGCTTTCGCCGGCCACCGAGTAGTGCCCGTAGCGTTCGGTCTCGGCGCGGAACGGACGGATCATCTGTGAGTGACAGCCGACACAGCCTTCGCGGATGTAGATGTCGCGGCCTTCCAGTTGCAGCGCGGTGTAGGGCTTCATGCCTTCCACCGGCTTGTTAGTCACGTCCTGGAAGAACAGCGGGACAATCTGGGTCAGGCCACCGATGCTCACGGCCAGGATCATCAGCAGCAGCAACAGGCCGACGTTTTTCTCGATAGTTTCGTGTTTCATGGCGGACTCCTCAGGCCATCTGCGCGGCAGCGGCGACTTCGGCAGGCTGCGAGGCCCGCACGGTGCGCCAGGTGTTGTAGGCCATCAGGAACATGCCGCTGAGGAAGATCGCGCCGCCCACCAGCCGCACGACGAAGCCTGGGTGGCTGGCCACCAGGGTCTCGACGAAGGAGTAGGTCAGCGTGCCGTCCTCGTTCACCGCACGCCACATCAGGCCCTGGGCGATGCCGTTGACCCACATCGAGGCGATGTACAGCACGGTGCCGATGGTGGCGAGCCAGAAGTGCGCGTTGATCAGGCCGATGCTGTGCATCTGCTCGCGTCCGAAGACTTTCGGGATCATGTGGTACAGCGCGCCGATGGAAATCATCGCCACCCAGCCGAGCGCGCCGGCGTGTACGTGGCCGATGGTCCAGTCGGTGTAGTGGGAGAGGGCGTTGACCGTCTTGATCGCCATCATCGGCCCTTCGAAGGTCGACATGCCGTAGAACGCCAGGGACACCACGAGGAAGCGCAGGATCGGGTCGCTGCGCAACTTATGCCAGGCGCCCGACAGGGTCATCATGCCGTTGATCATGCCGCCCCAGCTCGGCGCGAGCAGGATCAGCGACATCACCATGCCCAGCGACTGCGCCCAGTCCGGCAGCGCGGTGTAGTGCAGGTGGTGGGGACCTGCCCAGATGTACAGGGTGATCAGCGCCCAGAAGTGCACGATCGACAAGCGATAGGAATACACCGGGCGCTCGGCCTGTTTCGGCACGAAGTAATACATCATGCCGAGGAAACCGGCGGTGAGGAAAAAGCCCACGGCGTTGTGTCCGTACCACCATTGCACCATCGCGTCGGTGGCACCGGAGTACAGCGAGTAGGACTTGGTGAAGCTGACCGGCAGTTCCATGTTGTTGACGATGTGCAGGATCGCCACGGTGATGATGAACGCACCGAAGAACCAGTTACCGACATAGATGTGCTTGGTCTTGCGCTGCATGATCGTGCCGAAGAACACGATGGCGTAGGCGACCCAGACAATGGTGATCAGGATGTCGATCGGCCATTCCAGCTCGGCGTATTCCTTGGAACTGGTGTAGCCCAGCGGCAGGCTGATGGCCGCCAGCAGGATCACAAGCTGCCAGCCCCAGAAGCAGAACGCGGCGATTTTCGGTGCAAACAGTTGCGTCTGGCTGGTGCGTTGCACCGAATAGAACGAACTGGCGAACAGCGCACAACCGCCGAAGGCGAAGATCACCGCGTTGGTGTGCAGCGGGCGCAAGCGGCCGAAGCTGGTCCAGGGCAAATTGAAGTTGAGTTCGGGCCAGACCAACTGGGCAGCGAGAAAAACCCCGAGCCCCATGCCGACGATGCCCCACACCACCGTCATAATGGCGAATTGGCGGACCACCTTGTAGTTGTAGGCGGTACTGATAGAAGTGTTCATGGTTCCCCATCCACGGTTCAGCCGAAGTGAGCGCACTCGCGCAAGGCAGCGCACCCTTCGGCCGGAGTTATAGGCAGACTAAAAGCGAGGCAAGCATGGACAAAGGGCACAAGGCCGGTATTGACGGGGATCAATGGGCGCAGTGCGTGCGGGATCATGGATGGTTGTGGAATGCCGCGGCCGGCAAGGCAGCGGCGACGCTGATCCTCGCCCACGGCGCCGGCGCACCGATGGACAGCGACTGGATGAGCGACATGGCTGCACGCCTCGCCGCACAAGGCGTCAACGTGTTGCGCTTCGAGTTTCCCTACATGGCGCTGCGGCGCCTCGACGGCGGCAAGCGCCCACCGAATCCGGCGCCGAAACTGCTCGAATGCTGGCGTGAGGTGTATGCCCAGGTGCGACGCCATGTCACTGGGCCGCTGGCCATCGGCGGCAAGTCCATGGGTGGGCGCATGGCCAGTTTGCTGGCCGATGAGTTGGGGGCGGATGGGCTGGTGTGCCTGGGGTATCCGTTTTATGCGGTGGGCAAGCCGGAGAAGCCACGGGTCGAGCATCTGGCCGGGCTGAAGACTAGAACCTTGATCGTGCAAGGCGAGCGCGATGCGTTGGGCAACCGGGAGGCGGTCGAAGGGTATTCGCTATCGCCGGTTATCGAGGTGTTCTGGCTGGCGGCGGGGGATCATGATTTGAAGCCGTTGAAGGCTTCGGGCTTTAGCCATGAGCAGCATTTGGCGGCTGCGGCTGAGAGGGTGGCTTCATTCCTTCAGTGAAAGGTGTGGTGTTGCAAATGGCCTCTTCGCGGGCAAGCCCGCTCCCACAGTGATCTGTGGTGTGGCTTGATCGTGTGATCAATGCAAAACCCTGTGGGAGCGGGCTTGCCCGCGAAGGCGCTCGCACAGGCAACATACTTTTCAAATTGATAATAAAAAACCCGGAAGCTCTCACTGTCCGGGTTTTTATCATTCCAGCAACAATCAGCGATTAAACCGCTCCACCAACGAATACTGGGTGTTCGCAGTCTTGGTCAGCTCTTCACTCAACAACGCCGAGTTCTGCGCCTGTTCCTAGGTCTGGTCCGCCAGCTCCGAGATGTTACTCCCACAGTGATCTGTGGTGTGGCTTGATCGTGTGATCAATGCAAAACCCTGTGGGAGCGGGCTTGCCCGCGAAGGCGGCCGCACAGGCAACATACTTTTCAAATTGATAATAAAAAACCCGGAAGCTCTCACTGTCCGGGTTTTTATCATTCCAGCAACAATCAGCGGTTAAACCGCTCCACCAACGAATACTGGGTGTTCGCAGTCTTGGTCAGCTCTTCACTCAACAAAGCCGAGTTCTGTGCCTGTTCCGAGGTCTGGTCCGCGAGCTCCGAGATGTTGCTGATGTTGCGGCTGATTTCTTCGGCCACGGCACTTTGCTCTTCGGTCGCGGCGGCGATCTGGGTGGTCATGTCGGTGATGTTGGCCACCGCCTCACTGATTCCCACCAGTGCCTGGTCCGCTTCCAGCACCCGCGCCACGCCTTCTTCAGCCTGACGATGCCCGGCTTCCATGGTTTGCACCGCAGTACCGGCGGTTTGCTGGAGCTTGGCGATCAGCGCATGAATCTGCCCGGTGGACTCGCTGGTGCGTTGCGCCAGCTGACGGACTTCGTCGGCCACCACCGCAAAACCACGACCCATCTCACCGGCACGGGCCGCTTCGATGGCGGCGTTCAGGGCCAGCAGGTTGGTCTGGTCGGCGATGCCTTTGATCACGTCGACCACGCCACCGATTTCGTTACTGTCCTTGGCCAACTGGGTCACGGTGACGCCGGTTTCACCCACCACCACCGACAGGCGCTGGATGGCTTCGCGGGTTTCCCCGGCGATGTCACGACCGCGACCGGTCAGCCGATTGGCTTCCTGGGTGGCATCGGCGGTGCGTTGTACGTGGCTGGCGACTTCCTGGGTGGTCGCGGCCATCTGGTTGACCGCCGTGGCCACTTGCTCGGTCTCGACCCGTTGACGTTCCAGGCCGTTGGAGCTGTTGTGCGCCAGGGCATCGGACTGCCTGGCCTGATCGGTCAAGTGCTCGGCCGTATCCTGCAGTCGCGTCAGACAGGTTTTCAAGCGGGCTTCCTGGCTGAGGATGGACATCTCCAGCCGCGCCTGGGCGCCGCGACTGTCGGTGTACATCTGTGCGATCAACGGATCGGAGGTGGTCTGCTCGGCCAGGCGCAGCAAACGCTTGAGACCGCGCTGTTGCCACTGCAGACCCATCAAGCCCAGTGGCACCGAGAGACCGGCGGCCAGGGCAAAACCCCAATGGGAGTTCAGCGATGCACCGATCATGAAGCTCAACTGGCTGACCAGAATGAACGGCAGCCAGTCCTGCAGGATCGGCAACCATTTATCCGAAGAGGGAATGGCTGACTTGCCCTGATTGATGCGTTGGTAGAGCGCTTCGGCACGGCGGATCTGTTCGGCGGTGGGCTTGACCCGCACCGACTCGAAACCGGTCACCTGATTGCCTTCGAAGATCGGTGTCACATAGGCGTTCACCCAGTAGTGATCACCGCTCTTGCAGCGATTCTTGACGATGCCCATCCATGGCAAGCCTTGTTTCAGCGTGCCCCACATGTGGGCGAACACCGCGGCCGGGACGTCGGGGTGACGGACCAGGTTGTGCGGTGCACGGATCAGCTCCTCTCGGGAGAACCCGCTGATTTCGACAAAGGCGTCGTTGCAGTAGGTGATCATGCCCTTGGCATCGGTGGTGGAAATCAACCGTTGCTGAGCGGGAAAGGTCCGTTCGCGTTGTGTAATAGGCTGGTTGTTACGCATGGCGTTTTCAATCCGTGAGGCTTTGACAGGGTGTCGGCGGGGGAGGGGATTTGTTGAGTTTATTTTTCAACAGCCGATGTCGCGCCAAGGGATGTACACAAAACCCCTGTGGGAGCGGGCTTGCTCGCGAAGGCGTAGTGTCAGACTACATCGAGTCAACTGAACGAACACCGTCGTAGCACCGCCCGGAGCAAGCCCGCTCCTACAGTAGGTCGGGTCGGCTGTCGCTTCACGACGCCAGCGCGGACGCCTTTTTGAGCTTCGTATACCGATACCCGCGCCACGCCAGAATCACCAGCATGCCGCACGTCACGCCGGTGGCATTGGCCACCATATCGCCCCATGACGCACTGCGCAGCGGCATTAAGCTCTGCTCCAGCTCAATCACCATCGAACCCAGCAACGGCCAGAACAACAACCAGATCAATCGCGTGCCGGGGAACGCCAGCCAGGCACTAATCGTCAGGCAGGCAAAACCTGCCCAGTGATGCAGCTTGTCCTGGTTCTCGAACACCTGAGGCACCGGCTCACCGCGCATTCCGGCGAAAACCAGCACCAGCAAGATCACGAAAAACGCGAGCTTGGGCAGGGCACGCAGGATTCGCTGCTTCATTCGGTGACCTTGTAGAAGTTGTTGTGGAACAGGTCGATGTTGCGACGCTCCGTCAGGGAATACAGCGAGTAGCTGCGCGCCAGTGCGGCACCACCGTCACGGGTCAGCGGCGACCACGCCAGGGTGGCACGGCGGGTGGTGGAACTGACCATCAATTCGTCGAACGGAATCGAGAAGTAGATACCTTTGCCGAAGCTACCTTCGCCGTACTCTTCCTTGGTCGCGTTGGTCACCGTCACCCAGCCACCGAAACGCACGCCATTGTTGAATTCACGGGACAGGTCCAGGGTAACCCCGTAGTCCTTGGCCAGATAACGCCCAACGCTGACCGCACCGAGAATGTCCTGGAAGGCACTGCGATAGTAAAGCGTGGCATTACCGGTGATGGTGTCGTAGTCACGCAGACCAAAGCCCTGATCGAAATCACGCTGCTTGACCCAGTTCATGTCCACACCCACGGCCCAGCGTTCGCCCATCGGACGATACAGCGCTTCGCCACCGACACCGGCGAACATCGACTCCAGATAACCGCCATACAGCATGCCGTAAAGGTCCTCATCCAGCTGTTTGACCTTGTTCATCTGGAAGGTCGGCATGGTGACTTCCGAAGTCGTCATGTACTGGCGCAGGTCGGTACGTACACGCGGCAAGCCGCTAGGTGCGTCGTACTTGAACTTGTCGAAGTTGTTCGCCAGGTTCGCGCTCAGGGTACCGCTCCACCACAGGTCAGGCTTGAAGCGATACTCGCCGTTCAAGTCCGCACTGAACTGGTACAACAGGAACCCGTCGGGGCCGCCGACGTTTTGCTTGTAGCCCAGGCCCAAGCCATAGCTGAGCGGGTCAGGCTTTTGCTCGAACAGGGTCTTTTCGTGATGCGGTACCGGGACGTTCATCTCGGTGACCCGACGCAGGTCTTCCAGCGGACGATCCTCTTGCACCACTTCGCGGAAGGTATCCCGCGGCAAGCTGACTTCCTCGACCGGCAAGCTGTAGCGCGTGTCGACCATGGTGAACCAGTCGATTTCGTCGTTGACGCTGTTGTCCAGAATGCGCGAAGCGCGGCCGACCGCTTTCGGCGTATGGAAATAACGGCCTTGCTCGCCATAAACAATGACTTCGGAATCCCGCTGGGTAATGCGCGAAACCGTGTAGCCCGCGTTGTTTTTCAGGCGCTTGGCGACACCGGCCCACTGCACATCCTGCGGCGCGACCATGGGTTTGGTGTCGGACACAGGTTCAGGCTTGGGGTCGAAGCTCTTGGTCGGCGCCTTGCGGGTGGCGAAGTTGGTGTGCATGGTGATGCCGAACATCGCGGTGTTGCCGCGTTCCCAGGCAGCGTGCAGATCGATCCAGTCGTTGGCTTTGAAGACTAAGCCGAGGTTGATTGGCGAGTCCTGGACCTGGTTGTTGTTCAGGGGTTCGTGCTGGTAGTCGTTACCTTCATATTCCAGCTTGAGCGACAGCGGGTCCCAAGGGGTTTGATAGGTCATGCCACCGAAGAAGGAAGGTGATCCTCGGAAGTAGCTGTCTCCATTGAAGCTACCAGAGGTTTCTACCAGCCCCGTCGAATCAGGACGGGAGTCGAACTTGTCATCAATCCAACCCAATGGATTGTCCATGTCACCACGGTTGCCGATGTAACCCCAGGCGAGACCAAGGCTGAGATCGAAGTTGCCGAAACGTTTGTTCCCTACGAAGTACTCGCTGGAGAACAGGCCGGTACCACCGATGTCTCGCGCACCCAGTGCAACCTCGGGCATCCAGTGGGTTTCTTCGAGCAGGCGCACTTTGGCGTCGATAGCCTTGTCCTTATAGCTCTGGTCGCCACTCAATTCTTCTGAACCGTAATCGCGGTTAGAGATAGCGGTGTACCGAAACGACCCCTCCAACCAATCGAAAGGCTGAAACGACACGCTGTAACGACTGTAAGGGTCGGTACGGTTAGCGTTCAAAGACAACTCACCCGCAGGCGCCATACGCGCAGTAGGCGTTTGCAGCAGCCCCACGCCACCGAAGTCATTCTGGGTATAACGCGGCTCTGCCACCGCCCACGTGCTGCAACCCAGCAGCAAGCAAGGGATCAAGTGATACTTCATGGCTTCACCTCCAGCAATGGCTGGGTGGCAATGAAGGCAGCCAGTTCGGTATTCAGATCAGGCGTGGGATCGCCTTGTTTGCTGTTGTGCACCGGCACATAAATGCGTGCGCCTGGGGCCGGTGGTACGGATGTGGTTTCGTTCCAGAGCGCCACGCCGTCTTTGAATACCCGTCCGTCAGGCTGAATCACGAAGAGCCAGTCGGCGTCAGCGTCTGGATCGAGCGGGCAAGCCTTGAGATAGTCGATAGCTGCTTGCAACGGCTGGAACGGCAATTCGCACTCAGCCAGCACCGCGCCTACGACCCGCACCGTGGTTGGGCGAGGCGGGTAAAGCAGCACATCGCCGTCACTCAGAACGCGGTTATTGATGCGGTCCAGTTCAACCTGCACCGGGTCAAGTTGGGCGACCTTGCGCCCGGTCACCGGCATGGCCTGCACCTTTTCGCGCAGACGCGCGGCAAGCGTTGCCAACCCTGCCTGATCGCCCGCCAGTGCATTACTGTGCAAGGTCGACAGATCGAAAAGAACACCCACCTTCAGACGCTCTTGCGCATCACGCAGAGGGGTATGCAGCCAGGCTGCGCCGAGCAGATAAGCCTTGGGGCTTACCTGAGCCTCCAGCAGCACGTCATGCAGGCGCGTGCCGTCCACAATCGAGTAACGCCCGGGCTTGGCGGCATCACCCTGCAGCGTGACCAGCGAGTCGGCATTTACGGCAAAAGTCATGAGCAGGCTGCAGCAAAGCAGCCAGGAAGAGCGAAAAATCATTGCACTACCGGCTTATTCGGGCGCACTTGAACAATGCGTAGGGGCAATTCGGGGGTGAGGTGTTGCTCGCTGGCCATGATGAAACCGTCGGCCGGATCGACCCAATATCGGTTCTGCGCGGTGAAGCCCAGGCCGTCCATTGAGATCTCTTCGTCCACGCGCAATAACTCGACGTCGCGGTCGAGGATGTGCACGGTCTCCAGGCCCTTCCTGTTGAAAACGCTGGTCACGCTGACCCCCATTCGATAGCCGTCGGTAAAGTCCACCTGACGTCGGGTTTGCAAGCCATCGGGGATGCGGTGCAGTCCGGTCTTGAACGGGGACATGCCTTCAAAACGGGTGCCATCCAGATTGTCGTTGAAGCCGACACTGCGAATGGCCAGGCCGTCTTCAAGCATCAGGATCTGGCGGGTCGAAGCCATCCAGAAGCCGACACCATCCTGCAGACGCACCAGTGCCATCACGGCTTCACCCGTAGGGGCCGCAATGGTGATCTGGTAGTAAGGCGTTGCATCAACTTGCTGGCGGGTCAGCTCCAAGGGCTCAGGCCCTTCGAACGCGGCCTTCAGCGTGTCCATGGACGCGGTCATCAACGGATTGCAGGCGCTCACCAGCAAGGAGGCCACCCCCAGGGTGGCCAGTCGCAGAAATTTCACAAGAATTCCAAATCTTAGTTTTCGCTGCCCATGTCATCTTGAATAGCAACACCCGTACGCAGCAGGTTGGCTGTTGGGAAGACCTGGCTGATAAAGCGGTTCCAGCGGGTGACATCGGCCGGGCCGACGTAAACCACATCCTGCGGCTTCAGCTTGAACTGCTGGGCAAGGGCAAACGCAGACGGCGACTTCAAGTCGATCTGGAACACCTTGACGGGTTCGTCTGCCAGATTCTCAACTCCACGGATTACATAAACCTCTTTGCCGCTGGAGGTTTCCTGACGCAGGCCGCCAACACTGCCAAGGGCATCGGTGAGATTCATGTTGCTGCCCTTGAAAATAAGCGGACGAGCTGTAGTGACTTCACCTAACAGATAGATTTTTTTCTGGTCGTTATAGGGCAGGTGGAGCTGATCGCCGTCTTTCAGGTAGAGATGGTGCAGGTTCGAGTTCTTGCGATTGAGCGCGTCGAGATCGATCAGGTATTCACGGCCGTCGCGCTTGAGCACCAGTCCGGAAATATCGGCAGTGCCGGTTTGAACTGAACCTTGGCCAATAGCGTCCAGCAGGTTCAAAGGCGCGTTGGTGATCGGCAACTGGCCAGTTTTACCAAAGGCCCCCGAGAGAATCACTTTCTGACTGACAAAACGCAGGATGCTGACATCCACCTGGGGCTCGGCAACAACCTTGGACAGGCGCGAGGCAATGATCGAACGCAGTTCGTCAATGGTTTTGCCGGCCGCTTCGATGGTACCTACATAGGGATAGAAGAGCGTGCCATCCGGGCGAATCAGGCGTCCGTTTGCTTCAATTTGCTGCTGTGTACCGGACGGAGCAGTCAACTCGGGGTGATCCCAAACGGTGATGTAGATCAGGTCGCCGGCACCAATGCGGTATTCGGTTGGCTGATAACGCAGCAGCTCCGGGGCTACCACGTTGGAGTGGTCTGCCGCCGCTTCAATAGCGACCAGCTTCGGTGTAATCGGTACCAGCTCAATGCGGCTGCTTTCCGGTGAACCTTCACGTACCAGGTTGCCCGTGTCCATGTGCTGACCAGGGGAGAAAATGCAGCCTTGCAGGGTCAGGCCAACCAGCATGGCCAAGGGAAGCGCGCGATTCATTGTAGAAATTGCTCGAAGAGAATAGGCAAAACAAAACCTCCCAGCAGGGCTGGGAGGTTAGCGTATCGAACTTTAAGCGGGGGGCTGTTACCGAGTAGTACCAGTAGTGCCGGTAGTACCGGTGGTGCCGGTAGTACCTGGGGTACCGTCGTTACCGCCGCCGCCACCGCTGTTGGAAGCAGCAACGCCAGCAGCGATTACGCCAGCACCGATTGCCAGACCAGTACCAACGGTTACACCGCCAGCGATTGGAGTGGACAGGGATAGGCCGGAGTTTGCACCAGGGGTTTTAGCAGCGGTGCCAGGGGCTTTTGCTGGGGCGGTTTCAGCAGCCATCAATGGCAGGCTGATGGAGGTAGCGAGGGCGATTGCCAGTAGTTTTTTCATGTTCTTGCTCCTTGAAAGGATAATCCTTTGGGGTTATTGGGTTAAGGGTATTTCAGTAGGTGTCTGAAATGCAAGTTAGAGCTGTTTAAATGAAGGCTTTTTTCCGCTTTATTTATGCAGTTACATGAGTGAAGCATGTTTCTCAAGCGACTTCCGATTGCGCCAATTCATTTATGACAGCGGAAAGCTCCAGGCGCCAGTCCGGTTGCGAAATACCTAGCTGTTCCCGCAATTTCGAGCAATCCATTACAGACCAAACTGGCCGCTTCGCCGGCGTAGGATACTCAGCCGAATCGATGCCCCGTACCTGCGGCATTTTGGTTATTAATCCATGCTGATGCCCTTGGCGGAAAATCTCCAGGGCAAATTCATGCCAGGTACAGGCCGGGGTACCGCTGAAGTGATAGGTGCCCCAGTGTAGCGAACCCAAATCACGGTACTGCATTGCCAGTGTCCACAAAGCGCGGGCGATGCTCGCAGCTGAAGTCGGGCAACCCTGCTGATCGGCCACGACGCCCAACTGATCCCGCTCACGACCCAGTCGCAGCATGGTCTTGACGAAGTTATTGCCTTGGGCTGCGAACACCCAGCTGGTACGCAGGATCATGTAGCGACTGCATTTTGCAGCCAACTCCAACTCCCCCCCCAGCTTGCTCGCTCCGTACACCCCGGTAGGACCTGTAGCTTCACACTCCCGATAAGGTTCGCGGGCATCACCGGCAAACACATAATCGGTGGATATATGCAGCAGTGGGATACTCAGTCGTTCGGCGGCAACTGCGAGTTGGGCGACACCATCGCGGTTAACCGCCCAGGCACGCTCCATTTCGCTCTCGGCCTTGTCTACTGCTGTGTAGGCTGCAGCATTGATGATCAGCTGTGGCTGTATCTCGGCAACCAACACGGCCACCCGCTCGGCATCGCTGATATCAAGTTCTGCCGATCCCATTCCAACGGTTTCAAAACCTTGTGGGGCCAAGCGCATCAGTTCGTGGCCAAGCTGACCATGGGCACCCGTAATCAATACGCGCATGCTCAATCCTCATTGCCCAGCAGTTGGCGCAGTGTGGGGTTGCACTGATCCTTGCCTGAAAGATTCGGGTTTTCGATAGGCCAGGGAATATTGACTTCAGGGTCATTCCAGATGAGCCCGCCCTCGTCTTCGGGATAGTACAGGTCGGTGCACTTGTACTGAAAATCCGCAACCTCGCTGAGCACGCAGAAACCATGAGCGTAGCCCGGTGGTATCCAGAGCTGACGATGATTTTCATCGTTCAACTCGACGCCAACGAACTGACCACAGGTCGGTGAGTCGGGGTTGATATCCACCGCCACGTCATAGACTGAGCCACGACTGACGCTGACCAACTTGCCTTGCGGGCGGGTACGCTGAAAGTGTAAACCGCGCAGCACACCGCGCTGCGAGCGTGAGTGATTATCCTGCACGAAGGGCAACTCAATACCCAACTCGTGATAACGCTCAGTTTGAAAGCTTTCGAGAAAGAAGCCGCGCTGATCGCCAAACACCTTCGGCTCGATGATCAAGACGCCCGCCAACGCTGTTTCAATGACCTTCACTACGCAAGCTCCTGCACCAGCAGGCCCTGCAGATATTTTCCGTATCCGGTCTTGCTCAGCGCCTCGGCTTGGATAGCCAACTGTTCGGCTGGCAGCCAGCCCTGATGATAGGCAATCTCTTCCAGACAGGCGACTTTCAAGCCCTGTCGCGCCTCAACGGTGTGAACGAAGTGACTGGCTTCCATTAGTGAGTCATGGGTGCCTGTATCCAGCCACGCAAAACCACGCCCTAACAAACTCACATGCAAATCACCACGCTGCAGGTAAGCATTGTTTACATCGGTGATTTCCAGTTCGCCACGAACAGAGGGCTTTACCTGCTTGGCAATTTCCACCACCGAGTTGTCGTAAAAATACAAGCCGGTGACTGCATAGTTGGATTTCGGCGCCTTGGGCTTTTCCTCGATGGAAATCGCCTTGTTACCCGCATCAAACTCCACGACCCCGAAACGCTCCGGATCACTGACGTGATAGCCGAACACGGTCGCACCGGTTCCACGACTGGCCGCCTCGTGGAGCATCGCGCTGAAGCCGTGGCCATAAAAGATGTTGTCGCCGAGGATCAAGCATACGTTGCTGTCACCAATAAAGGCTTCACCGATCAAAAAGGCTTGGGCCAACCCGTCTGGTGACGGCTGTTCGGCATAGCTGAGTTCAATACCAAACTCCGAACCATCACCCAGCAACTTGCGAAAGTTCGGTAAATCTTCAGGAGTAGAGATGATCAGCACTTCGCGGATACCTGCGAGCATCAGCACCGATAACGGGTAATAGATCATCGGCTTGTCGTAAACCGGCAGCAGTTGTTTGGATACGCCACGGGTGATGGGGTGCAGGCGGGTACCGGAGCCACCGGCCAGGATGATGCCTTTCATATTAATGTCCTTTAAAAAATCTGAATTAAATCTGAATCTAGGAACGCCACCCCAGATGCCTAAATGTTGAGCTAAAGATCACTACCCAAGCGGCCCAATTGATAATCCCCACTCAACACGCGCTGCCACCACTGGCGATTATCCAGATACCACTGCACGGTCTTGCGCAGACCGGTCTCAAATGTTTCCTGCGGCACCCAGCCCAATTCACGCTCGATTTTCGATGCGTCGATTGCATAGCGCCGATCATGCCCCGGCCGATCCTTCACGAAAGTGATCAACTCCTTGTAGGAGCGAGCTTGCTCGCGATCCGCCTTTAGCGGCACCAATTCATCCAGCAACTCGCAAATGGCCTCGACCACCTCCAGGTTGCGCTTCTCGTTATGCCCACCAATATTATAGGTTTCACCTACTATGCCTTTGCTCACCACCTCGACCAGCGCCCGAGCATGGTCTTCCACATACAACCAGTCGCGAATCTGCGAGCCATCGCCATACACCGGCAACGGCTTGCCCGCCAAGGCGTTAAGGATTACGTGCGGCACCAGCTTTTCCGGGAAGTGGTACGGCCCGTAGTTGTTCGAGCAGTTGGTGACCAGTACTGGCAGCCCATAGGTACGCTGCCAAGCGCGGACTAGATGATCCGAACTGGCTTTGGAGGCGGAATAGGGCGAACTCGGAGCGTAGGGCGTGGTTTCGGTGAACAGGTCATCCGTACCCTCCAAGTCTCCATACACCTCATCGGTGGAAATATGGTGGAAGCGGAACGCACTCTTCTCCGTAACGGGCAAACCACTCCAATAGCGGCGGCTCGCTTCCAGCAAGCTGTAAGTACCGACGATATTGGTCTGGATGAAGTCAGACGGCCCGTCGATGGAGCGATCCACATGGGACTCGGCCGCTAGATGCATCACTGTCATTGGCTGAAACTCGGTAAACACCCTATCGAGTGCAGCGCCGTTACAGATATCCACCTGATAGAAGCGATAGCGCAGGGAAGCGGCAGCCGAACCCAGCGACTCCAGGTTGCCAGCATAAGTAAGTTTATCGAGGTTGGCGACCTCTAGGGAAGTGTTTTCAATCAGGTGGCGAACTACAGCCGAGCCGATAAAGCCAGCACCGCCGGTAACAAGAACTCGCATTAGTGTTTCTCCGCGTAGGGGGCTATTCCAATATATCCGCTCTATGAACCCCACATTTCAAGCGGATAACGAACGGCAATCCGCTTGAAATGTGGGGGGCATGGAGCGGATACGGGTAAGCAGAAGGGTGGCAATCACTTGTAGAATATCGATTTTAAGTGGGCTGGCGCTGATCATGTTTGATTGTGCCAGTTGCATCGCAGAAAAACTCATTCACAGCTACTGGCTTGTAGATGGGGGATATATTTTCTAACCGCAAATATCTTGCTACCAGATGGCCTCAACTAAGGATGTTAGTGATAGATGGCGTAATTGCTGCAATGTGGAAATTAATGATTTTTGTTGGTTGAAATGAAAAATAGTACCCTTCATCTAGTCAGAGAATGCGAAATTATATTTGGATTTACGCTTTCTAGTCTTTCCATCGAAGAGAATTCAAATGGAGATTTTGAGTTTTGCTTTAAGTAACAACCATGCAAATTTACTATTGGTAATAAAATAGCGTTTCCACATGCGTTTAGGTTCTTGAATTACCCGATAAAACCATTCTAAACCGCAGTCTTGCATCCACTTTGGAGCTCGTTTTACTTTGCCAGCTACTACGTCAAAGGTTCCGCCGACACCCATAACGAAATTTACACCCAGCTGATCCTGCCAGCGGTTGATAAAGTTTTCTTTTTTAGGTGATGTGATAGCCACAAACAAAAGCTGAGCGCCTGATGCACGAATTTTTTCGACAATTGCAGCCTCATCGTCCCAGAAATAGCCGTGGTGGTGCCCGGCAACTTTTAAGTGAGGGTACATTTCTTTTATTTTCTGAGCCGTGGTTGAAATGACTTCGCTACTTGCGCCTAGTAAAAAAACTGAGAACGCATTTGTCATACTCATCGCGAGCAGTTCGTGGAACAGATCTACGCCTGCTACTCGGTTTGGTACGGAATAACCTAGAAATCTTGCGCCAAAGACTACACCCATGCCATCTATGTTAATGATGTCACATGAACGAACTGATTCGTCAAGCTTGGCGTCGGTGCGCATGTTTACCAGTTTGGCAACATTGACTACAACATGTTGCGTGAATTGACCAGAGGCAACAGCGGCGCGAATGTGTTGGACCGTACATTCCATGCTCGCTATATCCATAGGACAACCCAGTAGCTCAATTCTTTGCATGGTTGAAGTCATATATTACTCCTCGTCTAGAGGTTTGATTTATAGAAAGTTAGCGAGCACCGGAATTTCTTAATAGGCCGTCCTTTATACCTATTAGTATGGCGACTCGCTCTTTAAGTGTTTTTGCTGTGATGGCTGAGTGCAGTATTAATGCAATACTCGCCGCAATTGATGCGCCGAAACCAAAATGGTCACGCTCGAATAAGATGTTTGCTCGACTGATGTAATAATAGTATTTGGACCTATCCTTTGAGAAAGATGCAGATTTCTTATGCGTGATCATGCTGTTTGAGGCTATTCCTATATTCCAGCCATCTGCCTTAGCTCTGAATTGCCAATCTTTCTCTTCCGCATACATAAAGTAATCTTCTTTCAAATATCCTGTTGACCGTAAAACTTCTACGTCAATTAAAAGAGACGCTCCGCTTAAGTAGGTGTTTTTTGTTGGGAGAACTATATTCGTACCTTGGAGCTTAGATGTCGGGTCGCCTGCTCCAATTAATCGGCTTTTTCCTGTGAAAGGATAATGTTTGCCAGCTCCTACACTTTCAAGCAATTCTGGCGTTAAAGCATTTATTACGATGGATGAACAAAAACCGTAACGATTGGATGATGCTTCACTTATCAAATTGAATAAGCAGTCTGGTTTAGGGGTTGCGTCACTATTCAGGAGCCAAAAGTAATCATAACCGCTGTCGACATATTGGCGAAGCGCTAAGTTTACACCACCAGCAAAACCAAGATTTGCGTCTGAGTCAATAAAATAGAGCTTATCAATGGATCCGAAATCAGCAGATTGGCTGGTTTTTCTGAACCCCGCAATGGCATGTTTTGAAGAGTCTGTTGAGCCATTGTCAACGATAACAAGATCCAGTTTTACCTTCTCTTGAAGTGCGAGACTTTTTATTGCATTGGACGTATCAGACCACCCGTTCCAATTAACTATTATGCACAAGCATTTTTTATTCATGTGTTCAAGCTCCTATATTCTTTGCGGGTTCTGTGTGCTATGCATAAAGCCAATATCAACGTAAGTGTAGAACCAGCGTATTCAATTTTTCCATTAAAAAAACCGAAAACTAAAAAGCTAATAAGCGTTATTTTTATACCGCTTTTGAGTTCGGAATTTTCCATGTTTTTGTAGGCGGTATAGAAAGTTGTGATAAAAATTGCAATAAAAATTGGAAAAATCCAACCGTGTCTAAAAAGCGTTCCGAAGAGCGATACATCGGACAGATAAAAGTTTTGACCGTAAAAACGATGAAAGCCTTCATTCCACTGGAGGGAAAGAGCGCCCCAACCAAAAAAATAAGAACTTTTAAGGTTGCTCAATATTATACTTACAGTGTTATATCTAACCTGGCTTTCGATCGGTGAAGATGACTGAGCAACGATAAAGTCGAAATTCGGTATTAGTGAATCGATACCTATAATGGGAATTACCATCAGAGCTAAAGCAGCAATTACACTCAGCAGGCCTAATGTTCTGTGCTTCAATTTCGAAGCTAGAACGGATAGCCCCCCCGCGAACAAAAACATTAACAGATTTGTCCTACCTTGGTCGATCAGTAGTACATAGAGTAGCGCTGCGACTATATATGCAATATGAGCTTTTACCAATCGACCATATGAAATACATGTTGCTAGAGATATACAATAAATAAAGAAAACTTGGTTGGTATTTATTGGGAATCTTGTTGCATAGCGCGGATCATTATTTCCATAACTCCGCTCTTCTACTGAATATGAAGGTCGAGCGTTCTCGGGTATGATTCCAAGTGCATATAAACTAGATATCGTAAGTATCGAGAATCCGACCATTAGAAGCGCTTTGTCAATTTTCAAAGGCGTGCGCATCAGTAATGCTAACAGCGGGAAAAAAGATAAATAACTGAATAATCGTCTCTCTTCAAGTATCCCATATAAAATAGGCTGACCATACATAATCCAAGCATGCGCAGATGGAGATAACACTCCGATTAACACTATGGCTAAAACCTGAATTTCAACCTTTTTGAACGGTTTTCCCGATAATAGTTTTTTCGTAAAGTGAATAATCGTAATTGTTGTAATTGTAAATAGGAATATTTCCCTAAAGTAGGTTATCCCTGATCTCTTCCAACCTGTTAGAAATAAGATTTCTGAGTTCAATAATAATAAAAATAACAACATCAGTTTGTTTTTTTGAATTGTTAGAGACGCCATTGACGTTTCACCATTCCAGCAAAAGCTTTAATATTTGTTAATAAACCTGCTGCAAAAATTATCTTAGAAACTCCAGTGCCTAATATTTTAGGAGGCGATTTCATGAGAAATTTTAGAGCTAATATCCTGGATACCAATGTTGTGCGACGGTAAAATTGAGAAGGTTGAGCATATTGAATATTGGAGCTTTCATAGGGAGCCCAAGAAATTTTATCGTCGGCAATCATCCCATTTAAGAAAGCACTAGCTTTATTTGTTCTGCTAATGACTAAACTAAAACCTTCGTTTTCTGAAAAAGAGGGGTATCCGGAATCATCCATATCCCACGCATCTGCACATACAAGATCAGCATCTAAGCCAATTCCGTCCGGGCATATTTTACAACGTGGGTGAATGTCGCGACCTAATGTATTGCCCCATGCCTCCTTATAAGTTGTGGATGCCTGCCTTCCTGTGTTACTAGTTATTATAGTATTGCCAGGACAACCATTCCCTCTGTAGATAATAGAGCTTACGTCTTCTGGAGGGATTCCAATCTTCGAGGAAAGTTTTTTGTTTGCGCTAATGCTGGGTAATCCTGCGCAGAAGAAAGAAATAAAAACAAAATTATTCTCATCCAGATGCTTTGCACTTCTAACCATTCGTCGAGCTGCTGAAATCTCGCATGGTTTAGCTACAACTGCCCATTTTTTAGTGCTCTCAGATTCCAGTAATTCATTTATCCGAAGCAGTGTTGGACTAGCAGTATATTTAGAGCCCACTGATTTTTTTATTTCATCATCGCTGTTGGAAATTCCAGGAGTGAAAGTAAAAGGTCCTTCATCTGGCGATTTTAAATGATATACAGAATCCACGATGCCTTTAGCTAACAAGTAAGCTGATATTTCAGTTATGACTCCTCCGGAGCTACCTGCTAACCGTGTGTTAGAGGAAGTCGAATAAGCCTTTCCGATTTTCTTTATTCTACCCCACATGTAATCTTCTTTATTTTCGGGTGCTAGACTTATATCTATATTGCTACCTGGGCAAAATTCTGAAATGAAAGCTTCTGCGTTGTGCGGCAAGTTTTCTAATAATGAAGGCTCTAAAAATCCGTGACTATTTTCTGAAAAATTAATTTGGGCTGGAGAAATCGATTTGCAAAGGCCGCAACCTATGCAATGGTTGTCTTCAATAATTTTTTTGAGTGTCATTGGAGTATTTGCTCAAGCTTGGCTTTATAGCGTTCTAATCTTTTAGTGGCAATTTCTGCTGAGGATTCTGCATCTCTTTTCAATATGTCAATATTTTCTAGTTTGCCCAAAATTTCTGCGATGATCTCATCAGTATTTCGGGTCTTTAGATCAATTGTATGCTTGTATTCGAGCCCGCTGAAGAGTGATGCAAATTTCATGCTGTAAGCTAGAGGGATCACTGGAGTGGCTGAGCTTAACGCAGCAATCGTTGCGTGCATTCGAGATCCGATAAACAGATGAAGACTCGAAATAAAGTTTTTCGCCTCGATCGGATTTTTAAATGATGGAGCTATATCGATGCTAAGTTCCTTAACGAGACTTCTTGAGTATGACGTATCATCTTCCATTCCGCCCATCGAGCTACTAATAACATGTGGTACGAGTACTATTGTATATCCATCATTTTTTAAACGTACAATCAATTTTTTCAAAGTGGTAAGGTAGTCACATTTTAGATTGAATTGATTTTTACCATTATATCCTCCTCTTGCAAGAAGGCCTGAAATATTGATTCCTATGATTTTTGTTGATTCGCCGTTAGGTTGCTTTTGAAAAGGAAGGCAAAATGCAACATCAGTAGTTTCAAAGAAGTTTCCGTGAGGTGACGCGTTTTTTAAAAATTGCGTAGAAACAGGGTCGCGGCTAAAACTATAGAAACACTTACTAATTATATAGTCGCTAATTTTTCTGACAACATTGTTCGAAAATGGACCTATTGTTTGCGGGGCAAGTATTAGTTTACTGTTGCGGATTGCTAAATATTTATAGAAAACTTGATTTAAAAATCTCTTGTAACCATAAATATCACTAAAGCTATCTCCTGCGCTAATATCAACTACATATTTATATTCTGAAAATGTTCTAATGAGTTTTCGTGGTGACTTCATTATCTGTTGAGGAATATTTCTCATAGAGACGTGGTGGTATGTGATTTTAGACTTTGCTAACTCCTGGAGCTTCTCTAGGCCATCTTTCTCTTTGTCGAGGTGATCGCAATATAAATGAATCTCAACGCCTTCCTTAATCGCACCTTGAATCAACAAAACATTGCTCATAGCAAGCGCAGAGCATCCAAGGTTTCCGGAATTTGGGTTATGCCAAAGAAACGCAACTTTTTCAGACATTATCAAAGAACTCTGTCGGTTTAAAAAACTTGTTTGGGGATGTTTTCAATTCGTTCTTTAGATCCTTTTCGTCGAGCAACCACCATCTGCTCTGTTCGATCTCATTAATTATTTTATCTGGAAAGCGCTGACCTATTTGCTTAGCCGGAATTCCGGCCATTATTGCATATGGTGGTATATTTGAGGTAACTATAGCGCCAGCGGCAACGATGGCACCGCGACCGATTTTCGTCACTCCTGCTAAAATAGTCGAGTTGTGACCAAGCCAAACGTCGTCTTCAATTATCAATTGAGTTCTAGTAATCGTCGTTTGATCAAGAAAACCTGTGTCTGGGTTATAAAAAAAAGGATGCAAACTCAAATAATGTTTCGGGTGATTTGCATTGAATATATATGCCGTCTGAGCGAAGCTGCAGTACCTACCTATCTTGGTGTTCTTGGGGATTCTTTTTTTGTCAAAACAGCCGTAACTATACATTCCAACGTCGACGGAGTGGATTTTTTTAAATAATACCCTTAAAAACTTGCTGCGTATTTCATTGTTTATAATTTTTTTTGCTAAGTTGAATATTCTATTTTTCATTGGTCTTTTTGTATAAGCCTAATATGGTTAAAGATACTAAAAGGTCTAGTAGTAGTATGCTAAGTGCGCTGGGGAATATTTTCGCGATAATGATTGTTAGTCCGGTTGCTAATATGCCTAGCGTAAAAGATATTTTAGCTTTGGCTTTTGCTTTACCTTCTATGATTAGTACTGTTCCGTAAGTGGCGCTTATAAATTTCGAGATTATTATAGCTATTAGTAAAGGGGTGTATAGTGATGTTTCTTTAGTTATTCCAATATTTGAATAAATCAACTCTATTGGAAGGGTGCATAATAAGGCCACAGGGAGTATAAGTAATTTAATATTATTTTTTTTGTATCGTTCTAAGTTGTTTTTATATGCTTGCGTATTATGGCTTCTTCCCAGGATAGGCATAAATTTTTGGGTGGAAATCACCAGTAGTGTGCTAAGACCCTGCAAAATCCTTTGAATCAATTGGTACTGTCCAACAAGGATTGGGGGAAGAAGTGAGGAAATAATCATCATCTGAATCGCGGGTGGTGCATTAATAGACAAAGCATCGATCCCGTAAGAAAACGGGCCGGTATGGGGGATGTTTTCGTTTATTTTGTTATTGCTTTTAGGCGTGATTTTAAATGTGTATAGACCCAAGATTGCTGTTGTAAGTGTTCGGGATGCGGCTAGAAATAGTGCGAAATATTCATGCTTATAATTGATCAATACATAAGTTGCGATTGTTATAATCAAAAGACTAGAAAAGCAAGCGTAAACAGCCTCGGTCTTTATTTTTTTTTGCGCGCGCAGACTGCTCATGAAAATTTCAGAAATTGCACTCATACTAAAAAAAATAGAAAGATATACCAATGTTTTTATTTCAAATTTTATCAGTGTTGCACTAACTATTAGAAATATAACGCCCACGGGTATGAGTATGGTCTTAAGCGTTAACGCGGATTTAATGTGTTCCTTCGCTCTTGTCGGGTCAGTTGATGTGTCCCTTATAATTTTTGTTTGAGCTCCGAAGTCGACGATTTGACTACAGAACATTGCAAATGCGGCATGTATGGTAAATATTCCAAACTCATGCGGTCCCAAAATTTTTGCAGCAATAAAAAAGATTACTGTAGATAGCAGAAGCCTAGAACTTACACTTAGCGGCGTAGCCAAGTGTTCAAGTGTTCTATTTATTAAATTTGTCATATTGTATTCTTTTAAGAGCGCCAGCTTTTTCTAACTGTAAATTGATTTGGGGTAGGTCTAAAGTGCCCACACACGTTTGACGTCCTCGCTCTTTGAGTCTCGAAAATTTCAACGTCGGTCGAAAAAAATAGACATTTCTCACTTTTAGTTTACGGCTTCTCCTCCGGTCGCAGTATTTCAGGGCGACCAGCCCTTATCCCAGACATACATCATCCGCATTCAGTAACCATTCTCGCATCACTCTCAGTTTCGGCTATGCAAAACATCAAGGCTTGTTGCGCAATATTTTCGACAAGCCCCGAAAGCGCGATTTCGGTATAGCCACTCTGGCTTTTGATTACCTAAAATCATGTTCAACATTGGCCCGAACTTTTACGTATTCGATTTTTGCATTGCATGCGATCGACCAATCCTTTTTCACGTGTTTTTTATAGGCGCTGTGACGCGCAACAATTGACCAGATTATCTGGCGATCCTAATACCCTGAGCGTTTGTCTACGCCGGTATATCCAGCGTCATCACACATGTAAACTTCCTCGCCGTGCAGCAATTGAGCGATTTTGGTGTCGTCCACTATATTCGCCGCCGTCCCCTCCGGACAGTCCACCAAACCTGATTCAGTGTCGACGCCAATGTGTACTTTCATCCCGAAGAAATATTGAATTTCTTTCTTCGTTTGATACATTTCGGGATCGCGTTTGTCCTCGAGCTCGGGGCATGAACGATCGTTGCATCGACTGTTGTGGCTTGGTGCACGTCAAGCCGTGGTCGCCTAGATGGCCATTTTTGACCTGCAAAACTCCGACCGCCATCTCGTGCTTATCCAGGTACGGGCTGAAATTCAGGATTGTGGTCTCATCGGGAATCCAATCCAAATTCAACCCCGCGAGCTGGCCCAGAATCGTTGTTTCATACATCGATTCTTCCATCGCCGTATCAATGTAGTCGAACCAGTTCTGCATCAGATTAACTCGCAATATAGCCAACAACAGATAGCCGAACGGCTACCGCTCCCCTATGGGTAATATGCTTCGATCGAGATGGATCAGAAAGCGCTCACGGTGGTTGTGTTGTTTGATGTTTTTTAACTGCGCAAAAGTTGCATGATGTGGTGTTAGCGATTCGGTATTATGTCCAGATTCCTCGAGTGTCGATTACTTTTTTTGTACAAATAGTTTTTTTGTTAAGGGATTTGAACTCTTTATGATCTACAAGCAAAACAACTATATCAGTTTCTAATAGCGCTTTTTCGAGGCTAAATAGTTCTAATCTGTGCAGCAGGTTCTCCGGTAAATTGTCAATGTTAGGTTCTACCGCTACCGTTCGACCAGGATGATTCATTGTAATGTTCTTGGTAATCGCCGCAGCTGGACTTTCTCGTAGATCATCAATGTCTGGCTTAAATGCCAAGCCAAAACACGCTATTGTTACTTCTTTTGCTGTTTTTTCTGGGTTGGCTTGCAAAAATTCAGCTACAGCAACTTTTACCTTCTCAATTACCCAGTCTGGCTTACTGTCATTAACTTCCCGGGCTGTGCGAATCAATTGTGCTTGTTTGGGGGTTTTGCTAACAATAAACCAAGGGTCGACAGCAATGCAGTGACCACCAACACCAGGGCCTGGTTGTAGAATATTAACGCGTGGGTGACGGTTCGCTAAGCGGATCAGTTCCCATACATTAATGCCTAACTCGTCGCAAATCATGGAGAGCTCGTTGGCGAAGGCGATATTTACATCGCGAAAGCTGTTCTCGGTGAGTTTGCACATTTCCGCCGTGCGTGCATTAGTAACTATGCATTCGCCTTGTACGAAAACTTTATAAAGACTAATTGCTAATTCGGAACATTTTGGTGTCATGCCACCGATAACGCGATCGTTTTGTACTAACTCACGCAGTACATGGCCGGGCAAAACGCGTTCTGGGCAGTGGGCAATGCGTATATCGGAGTTTTCACCATGAGTCTGAGGGAAAGTAAGATCCGGTCGAGCATAAGCAAGCCAGGCTGCCATCTGCTCCGTGGCTCCAACTGGAGATGTGGATTCGAGAATGACTAAGTCACCTTTTTTGAGTACGGGTGCGATGCTTTTGCTTGCAGACTCTATGTATGTTAAGTCCGGCACATGGTCGCCCATGAATGGTGTCGGCACTGCAATTAGGAATGCATCGGCTGGTTCCGGTTGGGTGGTGGCGCGCAAGTAACCTTCAGTAACCGCAGCATGCACAACCATGTCCAAGTCAGGCTCAACGATGTGAATCTGTCCGCGATTGATAATGTCTACCGCGTTTTGATTAACGTCGACTCCGATCACTTGTTTTTTGCGTGAAGCAAAGACTGCAGCTGTGGGCAAACCGATATAGCCGAGACCAATAACAGAGATGGTTGCGAAAGGCATGAAACGTCCTTGATTAATATTTAATGAATTCATTGTTTATTGGATCACAATCGTGCTGATCGGTGGCTTACTTGTTAGAAGCGTGATGGCCGAGCAGCGTTTCAAGAATGCGCTGACAAGCGTTGCCATCACCATAGGGATTATGGGCAACGCTCATGGTACGGTAAGCAACTGGGTCAGACAGTAATCGGTTTAATTCCCCAACGATGTTGGCAGTTTCGGTACCTACTAATTTTACTGTGCCAGCGGCGACCGCTTCCGGTCGTTCTGTCGTATCGCGCATTACCAACACCGGTTTGCCCAGTGATGGTGCTTCCTCCTGAATACCACCCGAGTCGGTCAAGATTATGTGCGAACGGCTCATCATGTAGACAAAGGGGAGGTAGTCCAGAGGTTCAATCAAATGGACATTACTGATGCCAGTCAGCAGACGATTGACAGGCTCGCGAACATTGGGATTGAGGTGCACTGGGTAGACGATATCAACCTCTGGATGCTCCTGGGCAACCTCCATCAGCGCCTGACAAATTCGCTCAAACCCGTCTCCGAAACTTTCTCGACGATGGCCGGTAACGAGGATTAACTTTCTGCCAGGATTAAGAAATGCGCTGGGTGCTGCTGCTGTGTTGTTGAGTGCCTGGTCCTGATCGAGACGCCCGATTACGCCGAGTAACGCATCGATCACGGTGTTGCCTGTGACGACGATGGTCTCAGGGTTGACTCCTTCACGCAGCAGATTGGCTTGCGAGGTTTCAGTTGGCGCAAAGTGCAGATTAGCCAGTGCGCCGGTCAGCTTGCGGTTGCCTTCTTCAGGCCATGGCGAGTAAAGGTTGCCGGTACGCAAGCCTGCTTCAACGTGTGCCACAGGAATTTGATGGTAGTAGGCCGCAAGACTGGCCGCGAAGGTGGTCGCGGTGTCTCCGTGCACTAAAACGACATCCGGTTTGAAGTCCGAAAATACGTTCTTCAAGCCTTGCATAATAGCAGTGCTGACGTCCGTCAAATCTTGGCCCTGCTTCATGATGTTCAGATCGAAATCTGGCTGTATGGCAAATAGGTCAAGCACCTGGTCGAGCATTTCGCGGTGTTGGCCTGTAACGCAGACCTTTGCATCGAAGCGCTCGTCAGACGCAAGTGCAAGAACCAGAGGGGCCATCTTGATAGCTTCGGGGCGAGTGCCAAAGACGCAGAGGGTTTTCATTGGATACGGGCCATTTATGGGGGGGGGCGTTTGAGTCAAGTGTACGCAGCGAAACAGCGCACTACAGCGAGGAGCCGTAGACGGGCTTCAGTAGATGTTTTTTGACAACAAAGTGAGGGGTGTCTTGATCAGGATCTTGATATCGAGCCACAACGACCAGTTGTTGATGTACGCAAGATCAAGCTCTACACGCTTCTCCATCTTGTCGATAGTTTCTGTCTCGCCACGATAACCACTGATCTGAGCCAAACCAGTAATCCCCGGTTTGATTCGATGACGAGCCATATAGGCGTCGATCTTGCCGGTGTAGTAATCGTTATGCGCCACGGCGTGAGGGCGGGGGCCTACCAGTGACATGCGGCCTTGCAGGGCATTGAACAGTTGCGGCAGTTCGTCGAGGGACGTGCGGCGGATGAACTGACCGACACGGGTGATTCGCGGGTCATTGCGGCTGGCCTGCTTGACCTCTTTGTCGTCATGCACGCGCATTGAGCGGAATTTCCAGACCTTGATGATCTTGCCGTTCCAGCCGTGGCGTTTCTGTTTGAACAGGATCGGGCCAGGGGATGAGCATTTGACGGCGATGGCGGTGGCCAACAATACCGGGCTGAGGAGAATGATCGCGATGAGTGCGACGGTCCGGTCCATTATCGCTTTAGAGGCGGCAGCGGTGGGGTAGGACGTCAGTGGGCTCTCGTTCAAGTGAATGGCGGGAAGGCCTTCGATATCACTGACGGAGTGGTTGAGCAGGATCAGGCTTTGCAGGTCCGGGGTCCAGATGACATCGACGCTGGAGTCCAACAGGTCGATGTACAGGCCTTCGATCTGTTCGGCCTCTGTCAGCGGCAATGCGATGTAGAGGCGCCGAATCTGGTGGGTTGCGATCAGGTCCCGCAGGTGGGCAAGACTGCCAATCACCGGATACAGGCCATTGCTGGGCGAGGGTTGGTCGTCCGCGGCCACCAGACCAACCAGTGGTTCGTTTCTGTTGCGAACCAATTTGTCTGCGAGTTCTTGGGCCAGGTCGCCGGTGCCGATAATCAGAGACGTGCGTTCTGATTGCAGCTTTTGCTGGTAACGCCGGGAGAGGTTATGCAGCGGCACATAGAGACAGGCTTGGAGTACGAATCCGCCGAGCGCGAGGCTAATAATAACTTCGCGGGAAAAAAGCTCACTGGTTTTGGTGATAAACGCCACGACGGTCAAGCCGGAGAGTAGCACCAGCCAGCCAGCCAACAATCGGCCTAGCCCGACCAGATAGCCATGGTGTTTATGGTAGACCTGCATCATGGAGTAGGCGGGTACCGAGCCGAGCAGCATGAATGCCGCGAGTATCCGGTAGTGGGCTTCGACTTCCCCGGTCTTTATGGTTGCCAGTGCACAGAGCAGGAGGATGAGTGCGGAGATTGCGCCAAGCCATTGGGTCCAGAACGTAAGACCGCGGCCGGCTGGTAGCTTGGTTTTGCGCTTGCGAATCAAAATAATGTCCCTTGCGTCGATTTGGACATAGCCTTCCTGGGGTATGCCTGCTGCTGGAGTGTTCACTCCATGCCGCTTTGGTTGCTGTTTGAGCCTCTGGCACAAACCGGTCTGTGTCGTGGCGTTTCCCTTATCCGTGACAGGGAACGCACTCGCCTTGGCCAATATCAAGGTTTTGGGCACGCTACCGCCCCAGGATTGACCGTTGGTTTCCTGAGAACGTGCGCCGTGGGTGCGACGAATGAGCCGATGCGCGAGCGCTGGCATTTTTGGGGAAGAGGGTCAATCAGGCAGGCCGAGTCTGTGCTCGGAGGATAATGAGTCTGTCCTTGACTGCTGCACAACGCGAGGTTTGTGCAATGGCATCCTGCCGGAATGGGAATATACCTCAGCCGACGGCGTATTCTACGTTTTTGTTAGGAAATGTGAAGGTATAAAACAGGCTCATAGGGGGTTCGGACGGACAAAATTACCAATAACCAGTGAAAAGCTGATTGCAGCGATAGCCCAGTGTTTGTTGGGCGAAGTGCCACTATGTGAGCCGTCATGCGATCGATTCTGGGGTATGTACCGAAGGGGGGAGGGTTTCGATGTTGCGCATGGTTGGGTTGGTTGGCTGAGAGGGCGTCGTAAAGCCGGCAAATGTGTTTTATCTGTAGAGCCGCGGTGGCTGGTTTTAGGGCCGCTGCGCGGCCCAGCGGGGGCAAGCACCCTCGCCACAGTGGGGATTGATGTTGACTGCTATCAGGTCTTTTCTATGGCGTCGATCGGGATGCTGAGGGTGTGTTCGCGGTGCAGGAGCTGGAGCAGGATCACGATGCGTTCGGCACCGTCGCGGGCCAGGAAAATCGCTTCCAGTTCCTTGTAGCAGCCGCGGTTGATGCGCACTCTGTCGCCGGGTTCGAATGCTGCGGACTCTGTGGGTGCCTCGTTGAGTTGCTGTTGCAATTGCTCGATCAGATCGTCAGCGACCGCAATCGGTTGTTTGCCGAACGTCACCAGTTGGTTGACCCCGCGGGTAGAGCGGATCGGGTGCCAGTTGTCGTTGAGCTGGTCGAGCTGGATAAACAGGTAGCCGGGGAAGAGAGACTCCACCGAGGTGCTGCGGCGACCGCGTTGAATGCGTTCGACCTGTTGTGTAGGTCGGTAGCAGGTGAAGCTCTGGCGGATCAGGTTTTCCTCGGCGCGGGCATCTTGCCGGGGCTTGCACTGGATCAGGTACCAGCGTGGGGGCGGGTGCGGGCGAGGCATGCTAAGGGCTCTCATGGGTGAATCAGGGCAGCGGTGCTGCCCTGATGTCCGGTGTCACTTTTTGTCCGAGGCGTATTCGTATTGATAATAGCTGTAGCTACCGTAGCCGTAGGCTGAAGCCTTGCGTTCCACGGCGTTGAAAATCGCACCCTTGACCACGATGCCGTTCTGTTCGAAGCGGCGCTTGGTCACTGCTATCTCTTTGGCGGCGTTTACGCCGAAACGGGTCACGATCAGGTTCGTGCCGGACTGGCGGCCCACCAGGGCTGCGTCGGTCACTGCGAGGATTGGCGGGGTGTCGATGATCACCAGGTCGTACTGGCTGCTGACTTGCTCCAGGAACCGGGTGAAGTTGCTGTGCATCAGCAATTCCGACGGGTTGGGCGGGATCTGACCGCGGGTGATGACGTGCAGGTTGTCCACTTCGGTGGAGTGGGTTGCCTTGTTCAGATCAATCTTGCCGGCGAGCAGATCGGACAAACCGTTGCTCACGTCCATGCGGAACATTTTGTTCAGGTAGCCCTTACGCATGTCGGCGTCGACCAGCAGTACCTTTTGCCCGGTCTGGGCAATGATCGCGGCCAGGTTGCACGAGACGAAGGATTTACCCACGGCCGGGCTTGGGCCGGAGATCATCAGGATGTTGTTCTTCGCTTCAAGGGTCGCGAAGTGCAGGCTGGTACGCAGGCTGCGCAACGATTCGACGGCGAGGTCGGCAGGGTTGTTGACGGCGAGCAACAGTGAGCCGGTAGAGGCGCGGTTGTTGCCTTTCAACGTACCTTCAATCTGGGACTGGCCCTTGCTGAGAGGGATCGACGCGTAAACCGGGATGCCGAGTTGTTCGATGACCTCCGGGTCTTCGACGCCACGATTCATCGCTTTACGAACCAGTACGTAGGCCACGGCAATCAGGCCGCCGAGCAGCGTTGCGATCAAAACGATCAGCGCTTTTTTCGGTTTGACCGGTTTTTCGATGTTCGCATCCGCCGAGTCGATCACGCGGACGTTACCTACCGTACCGGCTCGGACAATATCCAGCTCCTGGGTTTTGTTCAGCAACTGTGTGTAGATGTCGGTGGTGACTTGCATGTCACGGGTCAGGCGCAGTAATTCCTGCTGGGTTTCTGGCAGGTTCTTGACCTTCTTTTCCAGTCCGCGTTTCTGCTGATCCAGCTGACCCATTTGGGTCATCAGTGCCTGGTAGGACGGATGTTCGCGGGTGAAGCGGTGTTCCATCTCGGCTTGCTTGAGCTTCAACTCGGAAATCAGGGTTTCCAGGGCAACGATCTGATCGAGTACAGCTTTGGTTTCGATAGTGATGTCTACGGAGCGAGCACTGCTCTGATAGGCATTCAACTGACCTTCGGCCTTCTCAAGTTGCTTTCGTACATCCGGCAACTGGGTGCGCAGAAACTCCAGGCTTTGCGCGGCTTCAGCGGAGTTACGCTGGACGTTCTGCAGTACGTAGAGCCGGTTGATCTCGTCCAGCACCTTGTTGGCAAGATCGGGATCTTGGCTTTCCAGCGACAGCGCGATGATGCCGGATTCCTTGCCGCGTTCAGCGGCAAACACATCTTCCTGATATTGCAGAATAGCGTTGAGACGGCGCTGTTTGGTGACAGAGAACAGCGCACCAGCATTGGCATTCAGGATGGCAACTTGTAGCTTGAAGCCATTTTGCTCAAGCTTCTCAGCCGCTTGACCATGGAGGAGCACTTCGTCATCGTCATTCAGCAGGGTGAAGGCGCCATTGCCTTCCGCACGAAGTGTCAGCTCCTTGCCCAGGTAGGCATCCGGTACTTCCAGTTGGAAGATATCGAGTTTTTCTCCACCCCAAGTGAAGCTGCTGAGGCCGAGCAGTGGCGAGGCCACCTGGTTTTCACCCACTGGCTCAAAGCGCCGGCTCAAGAAGTGGCCAACCAGCGGGAAGTAGTTCGGCTCAACAATAATATCGAGCTTCAGGTTCTCCACAGCCTTGCCCAGAACCGCGCGGGATTTAAGCAGCTCAATCTCGGTCGACGCCGGAGAGGTGCCGCCGAACATCTCGCTCATTTCCCCCATGCCGCCCAGCGCAGCCATGCCGCCTTTTTTTTCTTCAACCTGCACCAGCGCATTCGCCTGGTAAATCGGCGTCGACAATAGGGCATACGCAGCACCCACCGCGCAAAAGAACGCAGTGATGCCAACAATGATCCACTTGCTGTCGATCAAGGTGCCGAAGAGTGCGAGCAGATCGATGTCGTCATCGTCGTCGCGGTGTTCCTGGATGGGGAGGCTGTTTGGGCTTTGCATGCGGGGTACTTTTGCAAGAGGTGATTATAGTTTTTGCGACCAGCTGTCGACGCCTTGCGTCATCAGTTGATAGACGTGTTCGAAGGCGACCTTCTGTTGGCGATAGGGGTCGGGGATTTCCTGGTTGTTCTGCCACTTGCCCAGCAGGAACGTTTTGCCCTGTGCTTCCGGCGCCATTTGCACGATGCGTTTGACGTGGCCTGTTTCCATGGTGAGGATCAGGTCAGCCTGTTGCAGCAGTTCGCGGGTCAGTTGCCGGCCTTTGTGGTCCGGGTGGTCGCCATTGTGTTCGCGCAAGACTTCCAGCGCGGTGCTGTCCATGGGTTTGTCCACCAGGGCGTGGATGCCTGCTGAACTTACATCAATGCCGCGCTCGGCCAGTCTGCTTTTAAGCAGGGCCTCGACGGTGGGGCTTCGGCAGATGTTGCCGATGCAAACGACCAGGATTTTATTGAACATAGGGGCTGCGCAAGTTGCGATATCAAGTGTGAAAACCGCACAGGCAGGAGGGAGAGGGCGTGTGGATTCCATTCCCGCGCAACTGTACGGCTATCTCCGATGGCTTACTGCTACCGGGGCCATTTTAAAAGCGTGCACTCTAGTGATGTAAGGGGGGGAGGGTCAAGGCTCGGCTGTTACTTTCTGTCATACGGTTGTTTGGTTCGTTGCAGTGATTATCCTGCCATCGGGTAGGTGAACAGTGCGAAGTGCATGAGGTTCAAGCCGAAGTGGCTGAGGATGGCAGCGCCCAATCCACCGAAACGGTAGGCGACGCCGTAACCGACCCCGGCCAGACTCGCCAGTACCACCCATTGCCAGCCGGCCCCCGCGTGGGCCAGGCCGAAAATCAGAGACGCCAGCAGCAGGGCGAGGTTTTCACCCCGGGGCAGGTTTTTCATGATCCGGCTCAGGCCGCCCTGGATATAGCCGCGAAACAACGCTTCCTCGACCAGGGTTACCAGCAGCAGGTTGTTGAACATCCATAGCCAGCCCTGGTCCGGCCATTTCGGCGCCCAGGCGATGACGCCCATCAGCAGCGCGCCGCCCAGTGCCAGCACGGTGCTCAAGGTCAGTGCCAGTGCGGTGGCATATAGAAAGGAGCGCAATGGGCAACGACCGACAATCCATGGGCAGACCAACAGCAGCCAGAAGCCGATCAGGGGTTTGTCCAGGTTCAGGAACATGGAAAACGGGATGGCGTTTTCGCTGAAACGCTGCAGCGCAATGCCGCGATGGTTATGGAAGCCCGGTAGCCAGTGCAATGCCAGGGCCAGCGCCAGGACGATGAACAGGCCGTGGCCGAGGTAGCGACCGAACTGAAGCGTTTGCTGGCGAACGGCAAAACCGCAGACCAGTAGTAAAGCGACGGAAATCATCGCTGGCCAACTCATACTGCTGAAACACAGTGCCATGTAGTAGCCGATGGAGAGGAGGATCAGAAAAGTCCATTGCATGGCAACCATGTGAAGTCCTTGAGTCGAAGTCTTGCGAACGCCCCTGATGTTCTGTGGGAGCGGGCTTGCTCGCGAAGAGGCCATGACATTCAACACGTGTGTCGACTGATCCACCGTCTTCGCGAGCAAGCCCGCTCCCACATTTGCTCATGTGTCAGGCATGAAAGGGGGGCATAAGGCGAGCGATTGTACTGGCGGGCTCCCAGACAAAAAACACCGCCCGAAGGCGGTGTTTGTATCAGCGCATGGCTAGGAGGCAATCAGCTGCCGCAACACGTAATGCAGAATCCCTCCGGACTTGAAGTACTCCACCTCATTGAGCGTATCGATGCGGCACAGCACCTCGATTTTCTCGCGGCTGCCGTCTTCGCGGGTGATGACCAGTGTCAGGTTCATCCGTGGTGTCAGCTCGACACCGGTCAAGCCGAGGATGTCCAGGGTTTCACTGCCGTTGAGGTTCAGGCTCTTGCGGTTCTGATCCAGCTTGAACTGCAACGGCAACACGCCCATGCCCACCAGGTTGGAGCGGTGGATGCGCTCGAAGCTTTCGGCGATGACCGCTTTGACCCCCAGCAGATTGGTGCCTTTGGCCGCCCAGTCGCGGCTCGATCCGGTGCCGTACTCCTGGCCGGCAATCACCACCAGCGGGGTGCCCGATGCCTGATAGCGCATGGCGGCGTCGTAGATCGGCATTTTTTCCCCGGTGGGAATGTAGCGGGTGTTGCCGCCTTCCTCGCCGCCGAGCATTTCGTTGCGTATGCGGATGTTGGCGAAGGTGCCGCGCATCATCACTTCATGGTTGCCACGCCGCGAACCGTAGGAGTTGAAGTCCCGCGGTTCCACGCCTTTGTCGCGCAGGTACTGCCCTGCCGGGCTTTCCGCCTTGATGTTGCCGGCGGGGGAGATGTGATCAGTGGTCACCGAGTCGCCGAGCAGGGCGAGAATGTTCGCTGCGCTGACATCCTTGACCACGGGCGGCGGGCCGCCGATGTCGTCGAAGAAGGGTGGGTGCTGGATGTAGGTCGAGTCGTCCTGCCAGACATAGGTCGCCGCTTGCGGCACCTCGATTGCCTGCCATTGTTCGTCTCCGGCAAACACTTCGGCGTATTCCTTGTGGAACATGGCGGTGTTGACCTGGCTCACCGCGTCGGCGATTTCTTTGCTGCTGGGCCAGATGTCCCGCAGGTAAACCGGTTTGCCGTCCTTGTCTTCGCCCAGCGGTTCGCGGCTGAGGTCGGTGCGTACCGTACCTGCCAACGCATAGGCGACCACCAGTGGCGGGGAGGCCAGCCAGTTGGTTTTCACCAGGGGATGCACCCGGCCTTCGAAGTTGCGATTGCCCGAGAGTACCGATGCCACGGTGAGGTCGGCTTGCTGGATGGCTTTCTCGATGGGTTCCGGCAGCGGTCCGGAGTTGCCGATGCAGGTGGTGCAGCCGTAGCCGACCAGGGCAAAGCCCAATTCATCGAGGTAGCGGGTCAGGCCGGCCGCCTTGTAGTAGTCGGTGACCACCTTCGAGCCGGGGGCCAGCGAGTTCTTCACCCAGGGTTTGCGTTTCAGGCCTTTTTCCACGGCCTTCTTCGCCACCAGCCCGGCCGCCATCATCACGCTCGGGTTGGAGGTGTTGGTGCAGGAGGTGATGGCGGCGATGACCACGGCGCCGTTTTTCAGACGATAGGTCTGGCCTTCGTAATCGTAATCCGCTTCACCGGCCATATCGGCATTGCCGACGGCGACGCCACCACCACCTTCACTTTCGAGGCGACCCTCTTCCTTGCTGGTGGGTTTGAATTGCAGGTCGACGAAGTCGCTGAAGGCTTGCGCGACATTCGGCAGCGACACTCGGTCCTGCGGACGTTTTGGTCCCGCGAGGCTGGCTTCGACGCTGCCCATGTCCAGCGCCAGGGTGTCGGTGAACACCGGCTCCTGGCCGGGCAGGCGCCACAGACCCTGGGCCTTGCTGTAGGCCTCGACCAATTGCACTGTTTCAAGGGGGCGGCCGGACAGGCGCAGGTACTCCAGCGTGACGTCGTCCACCGGGAAGAAACCGCAGGTGGCGCCGTATTCCGGCGCCATGTTGGCGATGGTCGCGCGGTCGGCCAGCGGCAGGTCGGCAAGGCCGTCGCCGTAGAATTCGACGAATTTGCCCACCACGCCTTTCTTGCGCAGCATCTGGGTGACGGTCAGCACCAGGTCGGTGGCGGTGATGCCTTCCCTGAGCTTGCCGGTGAGTTTGAAACCGATGACCTCGGGAATCAGCATCGACACCGGTTGCCCGAGCATCGCCGCTTCCGCCTCGATGCCACCGACGCCCCAGCCGAGCACGCCGAGGCCGTTGATCATGGTGGTGTGGGAGTCGGTGCCGACCAGGGTGTCGGGGAAGGCGTAGGTGCGGCCGTCCTCGTCCTTGGTCCAGACCGTGCGACCGAGGTATTCAAGATTCACCTGGTGGCAGATCCCGGTGCCCGGCGGCACCACGCTGAAGTTGTCGAAGGCACTCTGGCCCCAGCGCAGGAACGCATAACGCTCGCCATTGCGCTGCATTTCGATGTCGACGTTCTGCTCGAAGGCGCTGCTGCTGGCGAACTTGTCGACCATCACCGAGTGGTCGATCACCAGGTCCACCGGCGACAGCGGGTTGATGCGCTGTGGATCGCCGCCGGCCCTGGCCATCGCCGCGCGCATGGCGGCCAGGTCGACCACGGCGGGAACGCCGGTGAAATCCTGCATCAGCACCCGCGCCGGGCGGTACTGGATTTCCCGGTCGGAGCGGCGCTCCTTGAGCCACGCGGCCAGTGCCTTGAGGTCGGCGCCGGTGACGGTTTTTTCGTCCTCCCAGCGCAGCAGGTTTTCCAGCAGGACTTTCAACGACATCGGCAACCTGTCCAGCTCGCCCAGGCTCCTGGCGGCGTCGGGCAGGCTGAAGTAGTGGTAGGTCTTGTTGCCGACCTGCAGGGTTTTCAACGTATTCAGGCTATCGAGGGACGGCATTGCGATCACTCCTTGAAGTCCGCACGGCTACGGACTGAGGGGACGGACAGAGCCTTAAACCTAGCCCTGTTTTCGGTAGCTGGCTAATAACTGGACTCTATGGACAGACCCAGGTTCCGATCTCGGCTATCATGCGCCGGTTTTCGTGACAGGCTTTGCTTCAACGCAAGCGGTCTCTCTTTGTGGGAGCGAGCCTGCTCGCGATGGACGTTAACGATAACGCGTGTTTCCTGAATAAATGCGCCGTCCTTGAGTCCATCGCGAGCACGCTCGCTCCTACAGGGTCCAGGAGTAAGAATGAACACCCTATTCATGCATTGCCGGCCGGGCTTCGAAGGTGAAGTCTGTTCCGAGATTTCCGACCTCGCCGCGCGCTTGAACGTGGCCGGCTACGCCAAGGCCAAAGCCGCCACCGCTTGCGCCGAATTCGTCTGCACCGAAGAAGACGGCGCCGAGCGCCTGATGCGCGGGCAGCGTTTCGCCGAGCTGATCTTCCCGCGCCAATGGGCCCGGGGGATTTTCATCGATCTGCCGGAAACCGACCGCATCAGCGTGATCCTCGATCATATGGCGGACTTTCCGCTGTGCGGCAGCCTGTGGCTGGAAATGGTCGACACCAATGATGGCAAGGAACTGTCGAACTTCTGCAAAAAGTTCGAAGTGCACCTGCGCAAGGCGCTGATGGCCGCCGGCAAACTGGTGGAAGACGCTCACAAGCCGCGGCTGTTGCTGACCTTCAAAAGCGGCCGTGAGGTGTTCATGGGGCTGGCCGAGTCGAACAACTCGGCGATGTGGCCGATGGGCATTCCCCGCTTGAAGTTTCCTCGGGAGGCGCCGAGCCGCTCGACCCTGAAGCTGGAAGAGGCCTGGCACCACTTCATCCCGCGTGACCAGTGGGACGAGCGCCTGCACAGCGACATGACCGGCGTCGACCTCGGGGCCGCTCCCGGTGGCTGGACCTGGCAACTGGTCAACCGCGGCATGCTGGTGACCGCCATCGACAACGGCCCGATGGCCGAAAGCCTGATGGACACAGGGCTTGTGCAACACCTGATGGCCGACGGTTTCACCTTCAAGCCCAAGCAGCCGGTGGACTGGATGGTCTGCGACATCGTCGAGAAGCCGGCGCGCAATGCGGCGATGCTGGAAGAGTGGATCGGTGACGGTCATTGCCGCGAGGCAGTGGTCAACCTCAAGCTGCCGATGAAACAGCGCTATGCCGAGGTGAAGCGTCTGCTCGAGCGCATTGCCGATGGTTTCAAGGCGCGGGGCATCAAGGTCGAGATCGGCTGCAAGCAGCTGTACCACGACCGCGAGGAAGTGACCTGCCATTTGCGCCGGCTGGACGTGAAGAAACCCAAGTCCCGCTGATTTTGGCAAGGGCTTTTGTGGCGAGGGAGCTTGCTCCCGCTGGGCTGCGAAGCAGCCCTAAAGTCATCTATTAGCTATTGGTTGTGTCTGACACACCACATATACAGGTTTTGCGTCGGCTTCGCCGCCGAGCGGGAGCAAGCTCCCTCGCCACAAACCCGGCAATGCGCGACAATGCCGGCCAGTTTCAGGAGTGAATCATGAGTGAAATGCTTGATACGCCGGTAGACGGCACCCTCGATGCCACCGGCCTCAACTGCCCCGAGCCGGTGATGATGCTGCACCAGCACATCCGTGACCTGGTGCCCGGCGGCCTGCTCAAGGTCATCGCCACCGACCCGTCGACCCGTCGTGACATTCCCAAGTTCTGTGTGTTTCTCGACCACGAACTGGTGGCGCAGCACGAGGAGGAGGGCACCTACCTCTACTGGATTCGCAAGAAGTCCGTTTAGGTTCGCATCATGACGCAACTGTAGGAGCGAGCTTGCTCGCGAAAAAAACGAAGGCGCCGTTGGGCATCTGGTTTTACGCGTTACCGTTCACGACCTTCGTCGGAACGCCGCCCGGAACAAGCTCGCTCCTACAATTTGTGCAATCAGCCGGCCGAGCGGCTGTTACGAATCCGTTTGCGCGCACTGAGCGTCAGGCGGATCGACAACATCAGCGCCGCACAGCTCAAGCCGGCAATCAACCCTTCCCACAGCCCGCTCGGGCCGCTGGCCGGACCGAACCAGTCGGTCAGTCCCAACACGTAGCCGACCGGCAGACCGATGCCCCAATAGGCGAACAGGGTCAGGATCATGGTTGCCCGGGTGTCCTGGTAGCCACGCAACGCGCCCGCGCAAATCACCTGGATGGCATCGGAAAACTGGTACAGCGCAGCATAGACAATCAACATCGACGCAATCTGGATCACGGCCTTGTCAGGCGTGTAGATCGAGGCGATCGGTTCGCGCAGGAGCAGGATCAGGCTCGCCGAGAACGCCGCGAACACCAGTGCCGCGCCGAGCCCGACCTTCGCCGCGAAGCGCGCCTGCCAGGGATTGCCGGCCCCCAGTGCCTGACCGACGCGCACGGTCACCGCCATGCCCAGCGAATAAGGAATCATGAACAGCAACGAGCTGATATTGAGGGCGATCTGATGCCCGGCCACCACGGTCGAGCCGAGACTGCCGATCAATAGCGCGATAACTGCGAAGATGCTGGACTCGGCGAACACGGCGATGCCAATCGGCAGGCCAATGCCGACCAGGCGCTTGATCACGGCCCATTGCGGGCGGTCGAAGCGCACCAGTACCCGGGTGCGGGCATAGAAGGGGGCCCAGAAGGTCCAGCCGGCCATGCTCAACGCCATGAACCACATCACGATGCCGCTGGCCCAGCCGCAACCGACGCCGCCCAGGGCCGGTGCGCCGAAATGGCCGTAGATCAACGCATAGTTCAGCGGGATGTTCAGCAGCAGGCCGCACAAGCCGATGACCATGCTCGGGCGGGTACGCCCCATGCCATCGCTGTAGCAGCGCAATACGTAATAGAACGCCATGCCGGGAAACCCGAAAGCGATCCCGTGCAGGTAACCCATGCTCGGCTCGATCAATTGCGGATCGACTTTCATCCAGTGCAGGATCGGCTCGGCGCAAAGCAGCAGGCCGCTGCCGATCAAGCCGACACACAATGCCAGCCACAGCGCCTGGCGTACCAGCGGGCCGATCTCGTTGAACTGCGCGGCGCCAAAGCGTTGCGCGACCTTGGGTGTGGTTGCCAGCAGAACGCCGGACATCAACAGGTAGACCGGAATCCAGATCGAGTTGCCCAGGGCCACCGAGGCCAGGTCTCGCGGGCTGACGCGGCCGGCCATCACCGCATCGACGAAGCCCATGGCCGTGGTGGCCAGTTGCGCGATCATGATGGGCAGGGCCAGGCCGAGCAGGCCCTTGAGTTCCAGGCGAACGGGGGTCGTCCGCGAAGGCGCAGTGGCGACGGTACTTTCAATAACAGGATTCAATAGCGAAACGTCCAGGAGGTTTTGATGCACAGCCGCGTATTCTACGCGTTGACGCGGCAGTCAGGAAAAGGCCCGTGTTATGGATTTGTAATCAACCCTCTGTAGGAGCGAGCTTGCTCGCGATGAGCGTCAACGATGGCGCGGGATGCCTGAATGAACGTGGCATCCTTGCGTCCTTCGCGAGCAAGCTCGCTCCTACAGAGAGATGCGTCTAGGCGCGATGCGTCATCTACGCCTACACTGCCGATCCGCCAAAGGAGCCTGCCATGCTGATTGTTGCCGACGAAAATATCCCCCTGCTCGATGCCTTCTTTGAAGGCTTCGGTGAAATCCGCCGGGTGCCGGGTCGCGCCATCGACCGTGCCACGGTCGAGCAGGCCGATGTGCTGTTGGTGCGTTCGGTGACCAACGTCAACCGCGCGCTGCTCGAAGGCAGCAAAGTGCGCTTTGTCGGTACGTGCACCATCGGCACCGATCATCTGGACCTGGATTACTTTCAGCAGGCCGGCATCACCTGGTCCAGTGCACCGGGCTGCAATGCCCGCGGTGTGGTCGACTATGTGCTCGGCAGCTTGCTGACCCTGGCCGAAATCGAAGGGGCCGACCTGACCCGGCGTACCTACGGCGTGGTCGGCGCCGGCGAGGTGGGCGGCCGACTGGTCAAGGTCCTGCAGGGCCTGGGCTGGAAGGTGCTGGTGTGCGATCCTCCCCGGCAGGCGAATGAAGGCGGTGACTACGTCAGCCTTGAGCGGATCATCGACGAGTGCGACGTCATCAGCCTGCACACGCCGCTGACCAAGCAGGGGCCTCAATCGACCTGGCATCTGTTCGATGAAAAACGCCTCAACCAGCTCAGACCCGGTACCTGGCTGGTCAATGCCAGTCGTGGACCTGTGGTCAACAACGCGGCACTGCGCGATGTGCTGTTGGAGCGTGAAGACCTGCAAGCAGTGCTCGATGTCTGGGAAGGCGAGCCTGAAGTCGACGTGGCGCTGGCCGAGCTGTGCGTGCTGGCAACGCCGCACATTGCCGGTTACAGCCTCGACGGCAAGCAGCGGGGCACCGCACAGATCTATCAGGCCTATTGTGATTTCCTCGGGCAACCGGCCCGCGTCAGCCTGAGGGATTTGCTGCCGGCACCCTGGTTGTCGCACGTGACCCTGAATGCGCAAAGCGACCCGGCCTGGGCTTTGGCGATGCTGTGCCGTGGCGTGTATGACCCGCGTCGTGACGATGCGGATTTCCGTCGCAGCCTGGTCGGCAGTGTCAGCGAGCAGCGCGCGGCGTTCGATATGCTGCGCAAGAATTATCCTTCGCGCCGAGAGATCGACGGCTTGCAGGTGCGGATCGAGGGGGATGCGCCTGAGTTGCGGCGGATTGTGGCGGCGTTGGGGGCGGCGGCAATCTGATACACCGCAGTGGCCCCTTCGCGAGCAAGCCCGCTCCCACAGGGGATTTGTGGTGCATATAGATCAAGTGTGGGAGCGGGCTTGCTCGCGAAGGGCGCCCCACAATATCCGGACAGGCACCCATAAAAAACCCGGCCAACAATGGGCCGGGTCAAGAAGACGGTGGCTATATCACTCTTGTTCGGCAGGTTTGACCAATCGCTTTTCCAGTTCGCTGCAAGCTTTCTGGATCATTTCTTCAGTGATCGGTACTTCGCGGCCTTGCTCGTCGATAATCGAGCAGCCCAGAGACTGGTCTGGTTGCGTGCGGATCACTTGAATCTTGTCATCGCTGCTGTGTTGCAAGGACATGGCCTGTCTCCTCATCAGGTAGTGTGCTTACTGTAGAACCGCCAGGTGACCGGGCTATGACAACTCCCTGCGATCTTTCCGGGGGGACAGAACCAGTGCAGCAGAAATGCCTTCGCGTGGCTAGCCGAACTTTAGACCAATAGCGTCTAGCCTCTAGTGTTGGTGGACATAATTAACCTGACTCATTGTGATTTGCAGCGAGCCACCCCATTGAGCGGTGTAGGCTGACCCTAATGTTTGTCTTGTCCCGGATGTTTGCGATGCTCTCTGCCCGTCACCGCCGTGCTGTTCGCCTGGCCAGTCGTTTCATTGCGCCGTATCGCTGGCAGGCCTTCGGCGCCTTGCTGGCGTTGATCGTCACTGCCGGCATCACCTTGTCCATGGGGCAGGGCATCCGCCTGCTGGTGGACAAGGGGTTCATGACCCAGTCGCCACACCTGCTCAATCAGTCCATTGGCCTGTTCATGTTGCTGGTGGTGGGGCTGGCGATCGGCACCTTTGTACGGTTTTACCTGGTGTCGTGGATCGGCGAGCGCTGCGTCGCCGATATACGGCGTGACGTGTTCAATCACCTGATTTACCTGCACCCGGGTTTTTACGAAGACAATCGCAGCTCCGAAATCCAGTCTCGCCTGACCGCCGACACCACGCTGCTGCAATCGGTCATCGGGTCTTCGCTGTCGTTGTTCCTGCGCAATCTGTTGATGGTGATCGGCGGGATCGTCCTGTTGTTCATCACCAACCCCAAGCTCACCAGTATCGTAGTGGTGGCCTTGCCCCTGGTGATCGCGCCGATCCTGATTTTCGGTCGCCGGGTGCGTAACCTCTCGCGCCTGAGCCAGGACCGGATTGCCGATATCGGCAGTTATGTTTCCGAAACCCTGGGACAGATCAAGACCGTGCAGGCCTACAACCATCAGGTCCAGGACGAGCAACGGTTTGCCGTGACCGTGGAGGAGGCGTTCAACACCGCACGCAAGCGCATCTTCCAGCGGGCGTGGCTGATTACCCTGGTGATCGTGCTGGTCCTGGGCGCGGTCGGGGTGATGCTCTGGGTCGGCGGGATGGACGTCATCGCCGGGCGAATTTCCGCCGGCGAACTGGCGGCGTTCGTGTTCTACAGCCTGATCGTCGGCAGTGCGTTCGGCACCTTGAGCGAGGTGATCGGGGAATTGCAGCGGGCGGCCGGCGCGGCCGAACGGATTGCCGAGTTGCTGCGATCGGAAAACATCATCCTGCCACCGGTCGCAGGCGCGGTGACGCTGCCGGAACGGGTCGACGGCCACCTGCAGCTGCAAAATGTGCGTTTTTCCTACCCGTCGCGGCCGGAAAGTTATGCTGTCGACGGCTTGAGTCTGACGGTCAATGCCGGTGAGACGCTGGCGCTGGTCGGGCCATCCGGGGCCGGCAAGTCGACGGTGTATGACTTGCTGCTGCGTTTCTACGACCCGGCCGAGGGGTGCATCCTGCTCGATGGCGTGCCGTTGACTCAGCTCGATCCGCTGGATTTGCGCCGCTGCTTCGCCCTGGTGTCACAGACCCCGGCGCTGTTTTTCGGCAGCATTGAAGACAACATTCGCTACGGCAATCCGCAGGCGACGCTGGCCGAGGTACAGGAAGCAGCAAAGATCGCTTACGCCCATGACTTTATCGAAGCCATGCCCAGCGGTTACCAGACTCATCTGGGGGATGGCGGTCTCGGCCTGTCCGGCGGCCAGCGCCAACGCCTGGCCATCGCCCGCGCGTTGCTGGTGGACGCCCCGATCCTGCTCCTCGACGAAGCCACCAGCGCCCTCGATGCCCAGAGTGAACACCTGATCCAGCAGGCGCTGCCGAGCCTGATGAAGAACCGAACCACTCTGGTGATCGCCCATCGCCTGGCCACGGTTAAAAACGCCGACCGGATCGCGGTGATGGATCAGGGGAAGCTGGTGGCGGTAGGGACGCACCAGGAACTGATTGCCAGCAATGCCTTGTATGCACGGCTGGCGGCGTTGCAGTTCAGTGATGGGCAGAATGCCGTTTCCGACCCAATAACCGGCTAAGAAAAGCGCAATAAAAAAACCGCATCTTTCAATGCGGTTTTTTTATTGCGGTTAACCAGAACAGCTTGCGGCTTGTCGCTTAAAGCTTGCCGCTGTTCCATTTATTGATCGTCGAAAAACCGCTCATGCCAATCCACGATCGGCTGTGGCGAGTTGAGCTTCTGGCCGTAGATCACCGAGTACGACAACACGTTTTGCACGTACTGGCGGGTTTCGTCGAACGGGATGCTTTCTACCCACACATCGAAACTCAGGTGGTCGGCACCGCGCAGCCATTGGCGCACGCGACCCGGGCCGGCGTTGTAGGCGGCGGAGGCAAGGACGCGGTTGCCGTTGAACTGGCTGTGCACCTGGCTCAGGTAAGCGGCGCCGAGCTGGATGTTCTTGTCCGGGTTGAACAGTTGCTGTGGCGAGCTATAGGGAATGCTGAACTTGCGTGCGGTTTCCTTGGCGGTGGCGGGCATCAGTTGCATCAGACCCGAGGCGCCGACCCCGGAGCGGGCATCTTCCATGAAGGCGCTTTCCTGGCGAGTAATGGCGAACGCCCAGCTCGGATGCAGGCCGCGATTCTTCGCTTCACGCACCAGCGTGTTGCGGTGGGCCATCGGGAAGCGGATATCTAGATCGTCCCAATACTGCGCCTGGCTGATGGTGCGAATGGCCGGGAAGTACCATTTCAGGTCGTAGGCCAGTTTGGCCTGGGCAACCATCTCGTCACGGCTGAAGTGGCGGCTGACGTGGTACCACTCGCGGCGACCGTCGACGATTTGCCCGCGAGCGTGGAACTCCAGGGCGCGACGTATGCCGGGGGTGTTGCGCACTTTGTTGATCAGCGCCTGGCTCATCACCAGCGGCTTGTTGTTCAGCGAATAGGGTGACTGCGAGCGATCGGCGGCGAGGAAACCATAGAAGTCGCGTTCGCGGGCCAGGTTTTTATAGAGCGTCTGCACTTCCGGATTCTGCGGTTGCGCCAGTTCCAGACTGCGGGCCTGCCAGTAGCGCCAGCGGTTGGTGGTGGCCAGGTCCTGGGGCAGGCGGCGGGTCAACTGGTAGGCATCGTCCCAGCGCGCCAGGCGCAGGAGCAGGCGCAGGCGCCATTCGGAAACCGTGTTGTCGCGCAGTTCCGGATCGTATTTGGTCATGACGTCCAGGGCTCGGCCGTCGAAACGTTTGGCGAGGGTCAAGCCGATTTCCCGGGCGATTGCGACTTTTTCATCCCGGGAGAAGTGCATGCTGCTGGCGTAGCCGTCGAGCAGGTTCATGGCCCTGTCCGGGTCCTGGCGAGCCAGGCGGCGCAGGCCGAGGCTGACCACGTCGGACATGGCTTCATCGGCCGGGGTGAAGCGTGACGGCTGGTTGAGCAGTTCCGGTTTCTGCGCGACGTCCACCAGCAAGCGACCGCGCGGGGCGAGGGTGGTCAAGCCGTTGACCAGGCTGTTGGCCAGCGGGTAGTTGCGCGCCTGGGCGGCGAGTTTGGCGCGTTCCCAGCGTTTTTGCTCGGTCAACTGGCCTTCGGCGGCCCACATGCCGAACAGGGTATCGCAGGCTTCGGGCTGGGATTTGCCAGTCAGCCAGAGCTTTTCGGTGTTGGCGTAACCTTCGGCCTTGAGGTTGTGGCTGATCTGGTACTGCGCATTCAGGCAGTCCAGTTCTGTGAAGTTCATTTTCGGGTCGTAATACTTGACGAAAGTCGCCCAGTCGCCCCGCTCCGCCAGCCAGCGCAACCAGCGCAGTTTCATCCAGTTGGCCTGGGGCAGGTCGCCGTGTTCGGCGAGGAATTTCTCGATTTCGGCGTTGCTCGCGGTTTTCAGGCGCGCGGTCAGTTCGTCATAGGCCAGATACGGTTCCAGCGGATAATCGGCGAGGGCCTGGCTGTAACGGAAGTACGGGCCGGTATCACCCTTGGCCAGGGCGCGCTTGGCTTCATCGTAATATTGGCGTTGGGTGGACAGGTCCACCGCCTGGGCGGATTGAAGCGCTGCGGCTGAAAGTAAAAAACACGACAAAAGATTGAAAAGGCGACTGCGCATGAGACGTCCAGGCAGAGAAAACATGACAAGTGCGGGTCAGGCCCGCACTGAATTGTCTGTAGCTTAGCCTTTTGCCAGCAGCCGGCGAAAGCTTTGCGGGTCTTCCCGCATCAGTTCGCAACATTTGTCGTTCAGAGTGCTACGAGAGTGAAATTGCCGGCCTTCTGAAGCCTCAAGTCAGGTAGAATGCGCGCCCGGTTTTTGGAGAAGCTCATGACCCTGCTCAAATTCAGCGATGTGTCCCTTGCTTTCGGCGCTATGCCGTTGTTGGACAAGGTGTCCTGGCAGATCGCCCGTGGTGAGCGGGTGTGCATCATCGGCCGCAACGGCACTGGCAAGTCCAGCATGATGAAGCTCGTCAAGGGCGACCAGAAGCCCGATGACGGCTCCGTTTGGCGCGCACCCGGTCTCAAGATCGGCGAATTGCCGCAAGAATTGCCGGTGGCCGACGAGCGGACAGTGTTCGACGTGGTGGCCGAAGGCCTGGACGGCGTCGGTGCGTTGCTCGCCGAGTATCACCACCTGAGCCAGAACATCGTCACCGATGCCGACCTGGACAAGCTGATGCACGTCCAGCACGACCTCGAAGCCCGCGATGGCTGGCGCTTGCAGACGCTGGTCGACAGCACCCTGAGTCGCCTGCAACTGCCGGCCGACAAGACCCTCGCCGAGTTGTCCGGCGGCTGGCGTCGTCGCGTCCTGCTGGCCCAGGCCCTGGTGTCCGAGCCGGACCTGCTGCTGCTCGACGAACCGACCAACCACCTGGACATCGGTGCCATCGCCTGGCTTGAAGAGGCGCTGAAGGATTTCCAGGGCGCCGTGCTGTTCATCACGCACGACCGTTCTTTCCTGCAGAACCTGGCAACCCGCATCCTCGAACTGGATCGTGGTGGCCTGATCGACTGGAACGGCGACTACGCCAGTTTCCTCGTGCACAAGGAAGCCGCACTGGCGGCCGAAGAGACCGCCAACGCGCTGTTCGACAAGCGCCTGGCCCAGGAAGAAGTGTGGATTCGCCAGGGCATCAAGGCCCGTCGCACCCGTAACGAAGGCCGCGTACGCGCGCTCAAAGCCTTGCGCGTCGAGCGCAGCGAGCGTCGCGAGCGGACCGGCAAGGCCAACATCCAGCTGGAAACCGCCGACAAGTCCGGCAAACAGGTCATGGTCCTCGATAACGTGAGCTTTGCTCACCCGGGCGGTCCGTTCCTGATCAAGGACTTCTCCATGGTGCTGCAGCGCGGCGACCGTATCGGTCTGCTCGGCGCCAACGGTACCGGCAAGACCACGCTGCTGAAGCTGATGCTCAGCGGCTTGCAGCCAACCAGCGGCAAGGTGGAGGAGGGCACCAGGATCGATGTTGCCTACTTCGACCAGTTGCGCCATCAGCTGGATCTGGAAAAGACCGTGATCGACAACGTCGCCGAAGGTCGCGACTTCATCGATATCGACGGCCAGAGCCGCCACGTGCTGAGCTACCTCGGCGACTTCCTGTTCAGCCCGCAGCGTGCCCGCACGCCGGTCAAGGCGCTGTCCGGCGGTGAACGTGCCCGTCTGTTGCTGGCCAAGCTGTTCAGCAAGCCGGCCAACCTGCTGGTACTCGACGAACCGACCAACGACCTCGACGTCGAAACCCTCGAATTGCTCGAAGAGGTCCTGCTGACCTTCAACGGCACCGTTTTGATGGTCAGTCACGACCGGGCATTCCTCGACAACGTGGTGACCAGCACCCTGGTCTTCGAAGGTGAAGGCAAGGTTCGCGAATACGTTGGCGGTTATCAGGACTGGCTGCGTCAGGGCGGTTCGCCGCGCCTGCTGGGTGTGACCGAGAGCAAGTCCGGCAAGGCCGACCTGAACTCTGCAGTGGTGAAGGTCGAGCCAGCACCGGTTGCGGCGGCAGTCGAAGCGCCAGTGGCGAAGAAGAAGCTCAGCTACAAATTGCAGCGTGAGCTGGAAGCGTTGCCCGGCGAGATCGAAGCCATGGAACAGCAGATCGCTGCCGTTGAAGCGCAGATGGCCGACGCGGGTTTTTACCTGCGCCCGGCTGCCGAGACGGCTGCAGTGATCGCTCAGCTGGCGCAGTTGCAGGCTGAACTCGACGTGATGGTCGAGCGCTGGGCCGAACTGGATGCCTGATTGATCCTGCAATAAAAAGCCCGGCGCTCAGAGATGAACGCCGGGCTTTTCATATGCAACGCAGTTCCCTGTAGGAGCGAGCTCGCTCGCGATGAACCTGAGAGCGCCGCGGGGCATCAGGTTTCCAGCGTCATCGTTGACGACCATCGCGAGCAAGCTCGCTCCTACAGAGGGGCTGGTGTTATCAGCTTTTGGTTTGCAGGCGCACCGCAAGCACATCACAAGGCGCGCCATGCAGCACGTCGTTGGCGGTGGAGCCCAGCAGCAGTGCCAGGCCATGCCGGCCATGGCTGCCCACCACGATCAGGTCGCAGGTTTGCTCCTTGGCGAAGTGATGGATTTCCTGGCGTGGCTGGCCGTAGGTGAGGTGGCAATTGGAGCTCTCAAGCTCTGAGTATTTGTGCTTCAGGCGGTCAAGGCGCTCCTTGGCCTGATCGAACTGCTGCTGTTGCAGTTGTGACAGGTCCATCGGCACGTCGCCGCCGAAGGCCATCGCCATCGGCTCGACAATGTGCACCAGTGACAATTTCGCGCCGTTGCTCACCGACAGCTCGCGAGCGCGGTGGATCACAGGGTCGCACTCTTCGGTCAGATCTACAGCGACCAGAATATGGTTGTAGGGCATGAGGTGCTCCTCCTGAGGATTGCAATATTGGTAAGTATGGCTGGTTTCAAGCGCATTGGTTCCAAAGTGACACAATGGGCTCATCAAGAATCGGGAGTACAGATATGACGGTCTGGATAGTGGTGTCAATCCTGTTGGTGGTACTCAGCCCACTGGCATGGTTGCGCCCGTCGCGTGCCCAGAGTGGGCGCATCGCCCTGCGCATGGAGGCCCGGCGCATTGGGCTGGCCATGCAGCTGGCGCCCCAGGAGTGGCCACACTGGCTGAGCCAGGAGCCGCCGAGCCCGTGCGCCCAGTACCATCGTCCGCGACGTGGCAGTCAGGCGGCGTGCTGGAGTTACTGGCAAAAATCACCGGGTGTCTGGGTCAATCAATGGCAGGAAACCTGTGAAGACCAGGCGCTGCTCAATCATTTCGAAAAATTGCCGGGTAATGTCTACAAGGTCGAGGCCGACAAGCAAATGATTGCCTTGTATTGGGGCGAGAAGGGCGAGGCCGAGGTGTTGCAGCACATCGATGCCACCCTCAAGGCGCTCGCCTGAAGCTCCGATCCCCTGTAGGAGCGAGCCTGCTCGCGATGGACGTGAACGATGATGCTTGAAACCTGACACCCCGTGGCGCTCTCAGGTTCATCGCGAGCAAGCTCGCTCCTACAGAGTACAGAGGAGCGCATTTGCCGTTTTTTCGCAGGCAATAAAAAGCCCGACATTCATCATCGGGCTGGAGTTGGCCAGGCAGGCCGGTAAATCGGTGTTGGCTGATCTTACGCTGGGCATTCGCCAAAAGCGTTCACAATTTCCCCTTGGTTCCGCCAGCGTAGCTTGTTAAACGCGGGCTGCAGCGAATTAGGGCGCATTTTCTAACAATTGATTCTATGAATGACCCTGCATGCTTCGGCGTGTTTAAGGTCTTCACAGTACGGATATGACCGGAAAGTCGCGTTTCAACCCGTGTTTCGGGCGATTGACAATTGCCGGAAATTCCGTGAAGGTGACGTACCCAAATCAAACGGGCGTATGAATTGAGCGTTTGTATTTCAGACCGCTCCTACAGAATCCCGACTATCGCGTTGGCGGGTGTGCCGGGGGAATGGGCGTAGCATTGACGATCAACGTCCCTGCCAAGCCATTCGCCTGCGTCCGACGTGTACTGTTCAGCTTCCATATCGTGGAGATCAGTTGATGATTTACGAAGGTAAAGCCATCACGGTTAAGGCTCTTGAAAGTGGCATCGTCGAACTGAAGTTCGACCTCAAGGGTGAGTCCGTCAACAAGTTCAACCGTCTAACCCTGAACGAACTGCGTCAGGCCGTAGACACCATCAAGGCAGATGCTTCGATCAAGGGCGTGATCGTCAGCAGTGGCAAGGACGTGTTCATCGTCGGCGCCGACATCACCGAATTTGTCGACAACTTCAAGCTGCCGGATGCAGAGCTTGTTGCTGGCAACCTCGAAGCCAACAAGATTTTCAGCGATTTCGAAGACCTCAACGTTCCGACCGTTGTCGCGATCAATGGCATCGCGCTGGGTGGCGGTCTGGAAATGTGCCTGGCGGCGGACTACCGCGTCATGTCCACCAAGGCCAAGATCGGCCTGCCGGAAGTCAAGCTGGGCATCTACCCGGGCTTCGGCGGTACCGTTCGTCTGCCGCGCCTGATCGGTGCCGACAACGCCATCGAGTGGATTGCCGCCGGCAAGGAAAACCGTCCTGAAGACGCGCTCAAAGTTGGCGCTGTCGATGCAGTGGTTGCTCCAGAGAAGCTGCAAGAGGCCGCGCTGGAACTGATCAAGCGCGCCATCGGCGGCGAGTTCGACTACAAGGCCAAGCGCCAGCCGAAGCTGGAAAAGCTGAAGCTGAACGCTATCGAGCAAATGATGGCTTTCGAAACGGCCAAGGGTTTCGTGGCCGGTCAAGCTGGCCCGAACTACCCGGCGCCGGTTGAAGCGATCAAGACCATCCAGAAAGCCGCGAACTTCGGTCGCGACAAGGCGCTGGAAATTGAAGCCGCAGGTTTCGTCAAACTGGCCAAGACTTCTGCCGCGCAGAGCTTGATCGGTCTGTTCCTGAACGACCAGGAGCTGAAGAAAAAGGCCAAGGCCTACGACGAAATCGCCAAGGACGTGAAGCAGGCCGCCGTACTGGGCGCCGGCATCATGGGTGGCGGTATCGCCTATCAGTCGGCTTCCAAGGGTACGCCGATCCTGATGAAGGACATCAACGAGCACGGCATCGAGCAGGGTCTGGCCGAAGCCGCCAAGCTGCTGGTTGGCCGCGTTGATAAAGGCCGCATGACCGCCGCGAAAATGGCTGAAGTGCTCAACGGCATTCGTCCGACCCTGTCCTACGGTGATTTCGGTCACGTGGACCTGGTGGTGGAAGCCGTCGTCGAGAACCCGAAGGTCAAGCAGGCCGTACTGGCGGAAGTTGAAGATCAGGTCAAAGAGGACACCATCCTCGCGTCCAACACCTCGACCATTTCCATCACCTTGCTGGCCAAGGCCCTCAAGCGTCCGGAAAACTTCGTCGGCATGCATTTCTTCAACCCGGTGCACATGATGCCGCTGGTGGAAGTGATCCGTGGCGAGAAGTCCAGCGAGCTGGCCGTTGCCACCACCGTTGCCTACGCCAAGAAAATGGGCAAGAACCCGATCGTCGTCAACGACTGCCCGGGCTTCCTGGTCAACCGCGTACTGTTCCCGTACTTCGGCGGTTTCGCCAAGCTGGTCAGCGCCGGTGTGGACTTCGTCCGTATCGACAAGATCATGGAAAAATTCGGCTGGCCGATGGGCCCGGCCTACCTGATGGACGTGGTCGGCATCGACACCGGCCACCACGGCCGTGACGTGATGGCTGAAGGCTTCCCGGACCGCATGAAGGACGACCGTCGCTCGGCTGTCGACGTGCTCTACGAAGCCAAGCGCCTGGGCCAGAAGAACGGCAAGGGCTTCTACGCCTACGAGACCGACAAGAAGGGCAAGCAGAAGAAAGTCGCCGACCCGTCGGTACTGGAAGTGCTCAAGCCAATCGTCTTTGAACAGCGCGAAGTCACCGACGAAGACATCATCAACTGGATGATGATCCCGCTGTGCCTGGAAACCGTGCGTTGCCTGGAAGACGGCATCGTCGAAACCGCTGCCGAAGCCGACATGGGTCTGGTCTACGGCATTGGTTTCCCTCCATTCCGTGGCGGTGCGCTGCGTTACATCGATTCGATCGGTGTGGCAGAGTTCGTTGCCCTGGCTGACCAGTACGCTGATTTGGGCGCGCTGTACCACCCGACCGCGAAGCTGCGCGAAATGGCCAAGAACGGCCAGAGCTTCTTCGGTTAAGCGCCCCCAACTAGAGTGAGAGTGAACTTATGAGCTTGAATCCTAGAGACGTCGTGATTGTCGACTTCGGTCGTACTCCGATGGGCCGCTCCAAGGGCGGCATGCACCGCAACACCCGCGCCGAAGACATGTCGGCGCACCTGATCAGCAAATTGCTGGAACGCAACGTCAAGGTCGACCCGAACGAAGTCGAAGACGTGATCTGGGGCTGTGTGAACCAGACCCTGGAGCAGGGCTGGAACATCGCGCGCATGGCGTCGCTGATGACCCAGATCCCGCACACCTCGGCCGGCCAGACCGTCAGCCGTCTGTGTGGCTCGTCCATGAGCGCCTTGCACACTGCTGCGCAAGCGATCATGACTGGCAATGGTGACGTGTTCGTCGTTGGTGGCGTCGAGCATATGGGTCACGTGAGCATGATGCACGGTGTCGATCCGAACCCGCACATGTCGCTGTACGCGGCGAAAGCCTCGGGCATGATGGGCCTGACTGCGGAAATGCTGGGCAAAATGCACGGCATTACCCGCGAGCAGCAAGATGCTTTCGGCATGCGCTCCCACCAACTCGCCCACAAGGCGACCGTGGAAGGCAAGTTCAAAGACGAAATCATCCCGATGCAGGGCTACGACGAGAACGGTTTCCTGAAAACCTTCGACTACGACGAAACCATTCGTCCGGAAACCACCCTGGAAAGCCTGGCGGCTCTCAAGCCAGCGTTCAATCCGAAGGGCGGCACCGTGACAGCAGGTACTTCGTCGCAGATCACCGATGGTGCTTCGTGCATGATCGTGATGTCGGCGCAGCGCGCACAGGACCTGGGCATCCAGCCTATGGCGGTGATTCGCTCGATGGCGGTAGCAGGTGTGGATCCGGCAATCATGGGCTATGGTCCAGTACCGGCCACACAAAAAGCACTGAAGCGCGCGGGTCTTGGCATCTCCGACATCGACTTCTTCGAGCTCAACGAAGCTTTCGCCGCACAGGCCCTGCCAGTGCTGAAAGATCTGAAAGTGCTCGACAAGATGAACGAGAAGGTTAACCTGCACGGCGGCGCGATCGCCCTGGGCCACCCGTTCGGTTGCTCCGGTGCGCGTATCTCCGGCACTTTGCTCAATGTGATGAAGCAGAATGGCGGTACCTTCGGGGTAGCCACCATGTGCATTGGTCTCGGCCAAGGCATCTCCACCGTCTTCGAACGCGTTTAAGCGTTTCGTTGATGGAAGCCGGGGCCAAGTGCCCCGGTTTTTGTTTTTCCGGATTTATTTTGTTTTTATTTTGAAAAAATTTGAGTGAGGGCCAAAGCATGCCGATACAACCTGGGCTCTACCAACATTACAAAGGTCCGCAGTACCGCGTATTCAGTGTTGCGCGGCATTCGGAAACCGAAGAAGAAGTGGTCTTCTATCAAGCCCTGTATGGCGATTACGGCTTTTGGGTGCGTCCCTTGAGCATGTTCCTGGAGTCCGTCGAAGTTGACGGCGAACAGGTGCCACGCTTTGCTTTGGTGCAGGCCGAGGAAAGCCTTTTTACCAAGCCATAAGCTGAGTGCGCGCAATACCCTGCGCTTGACCTCACCTTGTAGCCACTATATATAGCGGTGCCGCGTCAGGCGCCAACCGCCTTTCACTTCTCGAATTCAGGAATTTTCTGATCCATGGGCAAATCGCTGGTCATTGTGGAATCCCCGGCTAAGGCCAAGACCATCAACAAGTATTTGGGCAACGAATACGTGGTGAAGTCGAGTATCGGCCATATCCGAGACCTGCCCACCAGCGGTTCGGCTAGCGCCAGCAAAGAGCCGGCCGCCAAGCGCGGCAAGGCTGTTGCGGGTGAAGCGCCGGCACTGTCGCCTAAAGAAAAAGCGCGCAAGCAGCTGGTCGCGCGCATGGGGGTCGATCCGGACCATGGCTGGAAAGCCAAGTACGAGATCCTCCCGGGCAAGGAAAAAGTCATCGAAGAGCTGCGCCGGCTCGCCAAGGATGCTGACACCATCTATCTCGCAACCGACTTGGACCGCGAGGGGGAAGCCATTGCCTGGCACCTGCGCGAAGCCATCGGTGGTGACGACAGCCGCTACAAGCGCGTGGTGTTCAACGAAATCACCAAGAAGGCGATCCAGGAAGCCTTCTCCCAGCCGGGCGAGCTGGATATCGACCGCGTCAACGCCCAGCAGGCCCGTCGTTTCCTCGACCGCGTCGTGGGCTACATGGTTTCGCCGCTGCTGTGGGCCAAGATCGCTCGCGGCCTGTCCGCCGGTCGCGTGCAGTCGGTTGCCGTGAAGCTGGTGGTCGAGCGCGAACGTGAAATCCGCGCGTTCATCCCGGAAGAGTACTGGGAAGTGCACGCCGACCTCGGCACCGCAAAAGGCGCGACCGTGCGTTTCGACGTGGCCCGCGAAAAAGGCGAAGCCTTCAAGCCGCTCAACGAAGCCCAGGCCATGGCCGCGCTGGAGAAGCTCAAGGCTTCCAGCTACAGCATCGTCAAGCGCGAAGACAAGCCGACCAGCAGCAAGCCGTCGGCGCCGTTCATCACCTCCACCCTGCAGCAGGCCGCGAGCAACCGCCTGGGCTTCGGGGTGAAGAAAACCATGATGATGGCCCAGCGTCTGTACGAAGCCGGCTACATCACTTACATGCGTACCGATTCGACCAACCTCTCGGTTGATGCCGTGGCGATGGCGCGTACTTATATTGAAGGCGAGTTCGGCAAGAAGTACTTGCCGGAAACCCCGAACGTCTACAGCAGCAAGGAAGGCGCACAAGAGGCTCACGAAGCGATTCGTCCCTCCGACGCCAACACCGAGCCAAGCAAGCTGTCGGGTATGGAGCGTGACGCTGAGCGCCTCTACGAGCTGATCTGGCGCCAGTTCCTGGCTTGCCAGATGCTGCCGGCGCAATACCTGTCGACGACCGTCACTGTGGGCGCTGGCGACTTCGAGCTGCGTGCCAAGGGCCGCATCCTGAAGTTCGACGGTTACACCCGTGTCATGCCGCAAATCGCCAAGCCAGGCGACGACGATGTGCTGCCGGACATGGCCCAGGGCGACGCGATGAAGCTGATCAAGCTTGATCCGACCCAGCACTTCACCAAGCCGCCGGCGCGTTACTCGGAAGCCAGCCTGGTAAAAGAAATGGAAAAACGCGGCATCGGTCGTCCTTCGACCTACGCAGCGATCATTTCGACCATTCAGGACCGTGGTTATGTGGCGTTGCACAACCGTCGTTTCTACTCGGAAAAGATGGGCGACATCGTCACCGAACGCCTGGCCGAGAGCTTCTCGAACCTGATGGACTACGGTTTCACCGCCGGCATGGAAGAGCATCTCGATGACGTGGCCCAGGGCGAACGCGACTGGAAAAACGTACTCGACGAGTTCTACGGCGACTTCAAGAAAAAGCTCGAAGTAGCCGAAAGCCCGGAAAACGGCATGCGTGCCAACCAGCCGGTGATGACTGACATTCCGTGCACGACCTGCGGTCGTCCGATGCAGATTCGCACCGCGTCGACCGGTGTGTTCCTCGGTTGCTCAGGCTACAGCCTGCCGCCGAAAGAGCGCTGCAAGGCCACCGTCAACCTGGTGCCGGGCGACGAAATCGCCGCGGACGATGAAGGTGAGTCGGAGTCGCTGGTATTGCGTGGCAAGCACCGCTGCCCGATCTGCAGCACGGCGATGGATGCCTACCTGCTGGACGAGAAGCGCAAGCTGCACATCTGCGGTAACAACCCGGATTGCGACGGCTACGAAATCGAAGAGGGCACCTATCGCATCAAGGGCTATGAAGGTCCGAGCCTGGAATGCGACAAGTGCGGCAGCGAGATGCAGCTCAAGACCGGCCGTTTCGGCAAGTTCTTCGGCTGCACCAACGCGACCTGCAAGAACACCCGCAAGCTGCTGAAAAGCGGTGATGCGGCGCCGCCGAAGATGGACCCGGTGAAGATGCCTGAGCTGAAATGCGAAAAGGTCAACGACACCTATATCCTGCGCGACGGTGCATCCGGCCTGTTCCTGGCGGCCAGCCAGTTCCCGAAAAACCGTGAGACGCGTGCTCCGCTGGTTATCGAGATCGTGCCGCACAAGGATGAGATTGATCCGAAGTATCACTTCCTCTGCGAAGCGCCGAAGAAAGATCCCGATGGCCTCCCGGCTGTGATTCGTTACAGCCGCAAGACCAAGGAACAGTACGTGCAGACCGAAGTTGACGGTAAGCCGACTGGCTGGAAAGCGTTCTACGACGGCGGCAAGTGGACGGTTGAAGACAAGCGCCCGGCAGCGAAGGCGTAGAATCGCAAGACCCCTGTGGGAGCGAGCTTGCTCGCGATGGTCGTCAACGATAACGCGGGCCTTCAGGATGCCCGCGTTGCTCTCAAGTCCATCGCGAGCAGGCTCGCTCCTACAAAAGGCGCATGGGAACTGCGAAGGCGTAGAATCGCAAGACCCCTGTAGGAGCGAGCTTGCTCGCGATGGTCGTCAACGATAACGCGGGCTTTCAGGATGCCCGCGCTGCTCTCAAGTCCATCGCGAGCAAGCTCGCTCCTACAGGACCTGCGTGAAGCAATTATTTCGTTGTGGAGGCTGCCGTCATGGCCCACGAACTTTATACCCGCACCAATCAGAAGATTTATTTCGCCGGCTTGTCGCTGGAAGCACTGGCGCGCACTGAAGAGGGGCGGGCGATGAATTCCCTGGCGCTGATCCAGGCCGGACGCGAATCGGCGCTGTTTCACCTGTACGGCGCGCTGTTGGGCCTGTGTCACGAAATCGCCGGCTTCTATCGCCTGCCTCAGGCCAATGCACCCCGTGCGGAGCTGCTGCTGACTCGCGAAGTGCTGGAAACCATCGCCATTCCGGAAATGGCCGAGCTGGTCGAGCTGGCCAATAACCCGCAGACCTGGCTGGCCAGGTTGTTGGCTGCCCATGCTGCGTTGTTTCAGCCGCCGCGCGCGCCCCGCAAGCCAAAAGGGGACGTGACCCAGCCACTGATTCAGGCGGTCAATCTGGATGAAGCGGATGAGCCAGAGGAACTGAGTCGGGAAGAGCTGGAGAGCTGGCGCCAGAATCTGAAAGGATTGGCGATCCGCTTTCGCGAAGGTCTGAACGAGTGCTGACAGAAACAGTTTTGGGGTGGCATCTGGTCAAGATCCCGAGCGAAGCCTGGCCGATGCCTATATAATCCCCGCCTTTCGTGGAGAACAGTCCTTTATGCCAACGTCCTTTCTAGAAATTGTCGAGTTACCAGACGGCCGTATCGAGCTACGCAGGGCCGAGGACGAGGGTTCTCTGGTTACTTTGGATTTCTCCGAGGACGCCAAAGCGTTCCTGCAAGGGCAACACGTGGAAGTCGCCAAGGCGATGTTGAGCGTGGGAGTCCAGATGGCAGGTCGCCTGGTTGAAGGCGAATTCGACAAGGACGAGGGGTCACGGGTTCTTCATTGATCCCCGTCCGTCGGTTTTCTTGATGTCGCTACACATCGGCTTCTCTCTCCCTGGAGAAGCCTCGCGCGCTGAAGCTCGCGCCCCGGCTGTCAGTTATCCCAAACGAATATTCAGGCTCTGAGCGTCCCCGGTCCGGGCGGCGCTGATCAGCTGTTGCCGGGATTGGCTGCTCAACGGGTTGAGCCAGCTGACAACCGTATGGCTGCGCCCAAGACGCAGGGCTTCGCAGGTCAGTTGCTGAGCACTTTGGGTGCCTCGGGGGTGCAGCAACAGAATGCGCTCGCGGTTGAGGCCGGCATCTCGCAGCCAGGCTTGAGTCAGGCTGGCGGGCGGCGCGATCAGTGTCAGCCAGCGTGCGTCCTGGTCCTGGCTCAATTCCCTGAGGATCGGTGCCAGAAGGCTCAGGCAGTTCCCGGCTGCACCACGCAGTGACAGCTCGCTGAAAACGTCAGGTTCGGCGCTCCAGGGGGACTCGACTACGTCTTTCAGGATCGGCGCCAATGGCTGTGCCATGAACGCTTCGAACAACGGCAGTTGGGTTTGCTGTGGTGATGGCTGTGGGAACTGCATGGAGCCTCCTTTAGCGGCGAATCACGCCGACACTCAAGCCTTCGATCACCAGTTCCTGATCTTGAAGGTTCACTTCGATAGGGGCGAACTCGGGGTTCTCGGCGATCAGCCAGACTTTGCTGCCATCACGCTTGAAGCGCTTGACGGTCACTTCGTCGCCGATTCGTGCAACCACGATCTGGCCGTTACGGGCTTCGCGGGTGGTGTGGACGGCCAGCAGGTCGCCGTCGAAAATGCCGACATCCTTCATGCTCATCCCGTGGACGCGCAGCAGGTAGTCGGCGCGCGGGTGGAAGAAGGCAGGATTGATGTTGCAGGACTCTTCGATGTGTTGCTGCGCTAGAATCGGGGCACCGGCTGCGACCCGGCCAATGATCGGCAGGGTGGAATCATCGGCCTTGGCTTCGAAGCCGGGGATGCGAATGCCACGGGAGGCGCCAGGCGTCATCTCGATGGCACCTTTGCGGGCCAGCGCCTTGAGGTGCTCTTCCGCCGCATTGGGTGACTTGAAACCCAGTTCCTGAGCGATTTCCGCACGGGTGGGGGGGTATCCGTTGTCTTCCAGGCAGCGTTTGATGAAAGCCAGAATCTCTGCTTGTCGTGGCGTCAGCTTTAGCATATTGATCGCTCTGTTTTTTTATACAGTGACTGGGATTATATACAGTAAGACGGTCTTGGCAATGCTCCATTTTTCAGTCGCCGCCAGACGGTCAATCAGTCAGTGGATTCAAGCTTCGCCGTTGTGTGGTTAAATATCTGACCGACCATTCCCGAAACGAACTGCCAGACTTGACAAGGCACAGGCTGAAACGTATGTTTCAAACAAGTGTTTGTCAGGCGGAGTAGCCATGGCCCAGTCGGAAACCGTTGAACGCATTCTTGATGCAGCCGAGCAGTTGTTCGCGGAAAAAGGTTTCGCCGAAACCTCGTTGCGCCTGATCACCAGCAAGGCCGGTGTCAACCTGGCGGCGGTGAACTATCACTTCGGTTCAAAGAAGGCGTTGATCCAGGCGGTTTTCTCGCGGTTCCTCGGGCCGTTCTGCATCAGCCTCGACAAAGAGCTGGAGCGGCGTCAGGCCAAGCCTGATATCAAGCCGACCCTCGAAGAGTTGCTGGAAATCCTCGTCGAGCAGGCCCTGGTGGTGCAACCGCGCAGCGGCAACGACCTGTCCATCTTCATGCGTTTGCTGGGGCTGGCGTTCAGTCAGAGCCAGGGGCACTTGCGTCGTTATCTGGAGGACATGTACGGCAAGGTATTCCGCCGCTACATGATGCTGGTCAACGAAGCGGCGCCGCGTATTCCGCCCATCGAACTGTTCTGGCGGGTGCACTTCATGCTGGGTGCGGCGGCGTTCAGCATGTCCGGTATCAAGGCCTTGCGTGCGATTGCCGAAACCGACTTCGGCGTGAACACCTCGATCGAGCAGGTCATGCGCCTGATGGTGCCGTTCCTGGCTGCCGGCATGCGTGCCGAGTCCGGTGTGACCGATACCGCCATGGCCACTGCCCAGTTGCGTCCACGCAGCAAATCGACACCGGTTGCTGCCAAGGTTTAACCGCGCACGGGTGGGCGCGGCAGCTGACATCCGCTAAGCTAGCCGCCCATGCCGACTCTCGTTCTGAACCCGTTTTCCATCGAACTCGCCAATCTGCCAGGCCTTGCCCCTGGCGGCGAATTCGTGTGGGCAGGGTTTTCTGTTATCAAGGAATTTTTATGACTGCTGGCTTGCAAGGCTCGTTGATGGTGGACGTCGCCGGTACCTGGCTGACGGCTGAAGATCGCCAATTGTTGCGCCAGCCCGAAGTGGGCGGCCTGATCATTTTTGCCCGTAACATTGAACATCCGCGTCAAGTGCGCGAGCTGAGTGCAGCGATTCGCGCCATTCGCCCCGATCTGCTGTTGGCGGTGGATCAAGAGGGCGGCCGCGTGCAGCGCCTGCGCCAGGGGTTCGTGCGCCTGCCCGCCATGCGCGCCATTGCCGACAACCCGAACGCCGAATACCTGGCCGAGCAGTGTGGCTGGATCATGGCGACCGAAGTGCTGGCCGTTGGCCTGGACCTGAGTTTCGCCCCTGTGCTCGACCTCGATTACCAGCGCAGCGCCGTTGTCGGCACCCGTTCTTTCGAAGGTGATCCCGAGCGCGCTGCCTTGCTCGCGGGTGCATTCATCCGTGGCATGAACAGCGCCGGGATGGCCGCTACCGGCAAGCATTTCCCGGGTCACGGCTGGGCCGAGGCTGACTCCCACGTCGCGATCCCGAATGATGAGCGCAGTCTCGATGAGATCCGCGCCAACGACCTGGTGCCGTTTGCCAAATTGAGCAAGCAACTGGCCGCAATCATGCCGGCCCACGTTATTTATCCACAGGTCGATTCCCAGCCCGCAGGCTTCTCCCGCCGCTGGTTACAGGACATCCTGCGCGGCGAGTTGCAGTTCGACGGCGTGATCTTCAGCGACGACCTGTCCATGGCGGGCGCCCACGTGGTCGGCGATGCCGCCAGCCGTATCGAAGCAGCGCTGACGGCCGGTTGCGACATGGGCCTGGTGTGCAACGATCGCGCTGCCGCCGAACTGGCCCTGAGCGCTGCGCAACGCCTGAAGGTCAAGCCTTCCGGGCGCATTGCGCGGATGCGCGGCCGGTCGTTTGCCAGCACCGAATACCGTCAAGACCCGCGCTGGCTGGCCGCTGTCGGCGCGCTCAAAGAAGCTCAATTGATTGATTAAGGACTGTTCGTTATGACGGTTTACGCGATTATCGGTGGCACCGGCCTGACTCAACTCGAAGGCCTGAGCATTCGCCAGTCACTGGCAGTGGACACGCCTTATGGTGCACCTTCGGCCGACGTGCAAATCGGCGAGTATGCCGGAAAGGAAGTGCTGTTCCTCGCGCGTCACGGCCATCCCCATCGTTTCCCGCCGCATCAGGTCAACTATCGCGCCAACCTCTGGGCGCTGAAGCAGGCCGGTGCCGAAGCCATTCTGGCCGTCAATGCCGTGGGCGGCATCCATGCGGCCATGGGCACCGGGCACTTTTGCGTGCCGCATCAGTTGATCGACTACACCAGCGGTCGCGAGCACACCTACTTTGCCGATGACCTGGAGCACGTCACTCATATCGACTTCAGCTACCCCTATAGCGAGCCGTTGCGCCAGCAATTGATCGCGGCGCTGGCGGCGGAGGGTGTGGGCTACAGCAGTCATGGCGTGTATGCCTGCACTCAAGGGCCGCGCCTGGAGACGGTGGCTGAAATCGCCCGGCTGGAGCGCGACGGCTGCGACATCGTCGGCATGACCGGTATGCCGGAAGCGGCCCTGGCCCGCGAGCTGGAACTGGATTACGCCTGTCTGGCGCTGGTGGTGAACCCGGCGGCGGGCAAGTCGACGGCGGTGATCACCATGGTCGAGATCGAGCAGGCGTTGCATGACGGCATGGGCAAGGTGAAATCGACGTTGGCGCGGGTGCTCAAGGGCTGAGTCTGGCGGTATACCGAGTCGCTCCCTTCGCGGGCAAGCCCGCTCCCACAGTGACCGCGTCGAACACAAACTCTACCTGTGGGAGCGGGCTTGCTCGCGAAGAGGCCGGTTCAAACGCCAAAAATCTCAACGCTTTCCGAGATTTTCCGGCAACGGCGCAAACAACGCCTCGATATCGTCGCTCTGCAGTTTCCAGTCCCCGGCCTTGCGCCCATCCAGCACGCCGGCCGCGAGGTCGGATTTTTCCTTCTGCAGGTGCTGGATCTTCTCTTCCACCGTGCCGCGCGCAATCAGCTTGTAGACAAATACCGGCTTCTCCTGGCCAATGCGATACGCCCGGTCGGTCGCCTGGTTTTCAGTCGCCGGGTTCCACCACGGATCGTAATGAATCACCGTGTCCGCTTCAGTCAGGTTCAGGCCAACGCCACCCGCCTTCAGGCTGATCAGAAATATCTGACGCTTGCCACTCTGGAATTCCTTCACCGGAGTGCGGCGGTCGCGGGTCTGGCCTGTCAGCAGGGCGTAGGCGATTCCACGCTTGTTCAGCTCATCCTCAATCAGCGACAACATTGACGTGAACTGCGAGAACAGCAGGATCCGCCGACCTTCCTCGAACAATTCCTCGAGCATTTCCATCAGACTGTCGAGTTTGCCCGAGGTACTGCCACGGCTTGGCAGGGTCGCCTCGTTGACCAGGCGCAAATCGCAGCACACCTGACGCAGCTTGAGCAGCGCTTCGAGAATGATGATCTGGCTGCGGGCTACGCCTTTGCGGGTGATCTCGTCGCGGACTTTCTTGTCCATGGCCAGGCGCATGGTTTCGTAAACGTCACGCTGGGCCTCGTTGAGTTCGACCCAGTGGATGATCTCGGTTTTCGGCGGCAACTCAGTGGCCACCTGTTCCTTGGTGCGGCGCAGCAGGAAGGGTTTGATCCGGCCGTTGAGGTGTTGAAGCCTGACCTCGCTGGTGCGTTTTTCAATCGGTACGCGGTAGTCGCGGTTGAAGCTTTTGACGTCACCGAGCCAGCCGGGCAAGAGGAAGTGAAACAGTGACCAGAGTTCGCCGAGGTGGTTTTCCAGCGGCGTGCCGCTCAGGCACAGGCGCTGCCGGGCATTGAGCTCGCGGGCAGCCTGAGCGGCCTTGCTGGTCGGATTCTTGATGTACTGCGCTTCATCCAGCACCAGGATGTGCAAGGGCTGCGTCGCCAGGCGTTCGACATCCTTGGGCAGCAGCGCATAGGTGGTCAGGATCAGGTCGTAGTCAGCCAGCTTGTCGAAGTGTTTTTTGCGGCTGGCACCGTACAGCGCCAGTACCTTGAGCTGCGGCGTAAAGTGCGCTGCTTCGTCGAGCCAGTTGGGAATCAGGCTGGTCGGCATCACCACCATGCACGGCCGGTCGAGACGGCCGGCGTTTTTCTCGCTCAGCACGTGCGCCAGTGTCTGCAGGGTTTTGCCCAGGCCCATGTCGTCCGCGAGAATGCCACCCACTTCCAGCTGCCGCAGCGATTGCATCCAGCTCAAGCCCTCAAGCTGATACGGGCGCAGCGTCGCATTCAAACCTTGCGGGGCGGCAGCGGTGTGGTCCTTGATGTCACGCAGGCGCTGGGCAAAGGTGCGGATCTGTTCGCCGCCCTCCCAGAGCAGTGGCATGTCTTCCAGCGGGTTCAGGCGCGTGGCATCGGCCTTGCTCAGGCGCAGCGTGGTGTCACCGGGTTCCTGCAGGTAGAACTCGCCGAGGGTGGCCAGCACCGGCTTCAAGCGGCCGAAGGGCAGGGCGACTTGCAGCGGGCCGTGCTCGGAGTTCGGGCGATGGGGGATGTTGACCAGGATCAACTCGTCGTCGCGGCGTCGGGCCAGGCGCTCCGGGTTGAGGATTTCGGTGTGGGAGCGCATCAGGTTGAGCAGGATCGGCAGCAGGCTCAAGCGCTCGCCGTTGACGATGATCCCCAGTTCCAGGTCGAACCAGTCGCGCTCCGGTGCCTGTTCGACCGTGGCGTACCAGTCATCTACCGCCGTCAGGTCGAACCCGAAGTCCTCGTCGATCTGCAGTTCCCAGCCCTGGGTGCGCAACTTCGGCAGTTCATTGAGGGTAAAGGTCAGCCAGGCGCTGTCGTTGACCATCTCGAACAGTTCGCCGGCGCTTTCCGGCAAGGCCTTGCTTTGTCGGGTGGCGACTTTGAAGCCGAGGATTCGCAACTGTTCCCGGTAGGACTGTTCCACGTCCGGGTGGCGTTTTATCCGCAGTGTCTGGGTTTCCTGACGAATCAGGATGTCGGAATTCTTCTGTCCGCTAACGTATTCGTCCAGATAGCTGAAGGACAGCGCCGCACGATGCTGGATGTAACGCTGCATTCGGCCGTTGCGCGGTTCGAAGGCGCTGAACTCGATGCTGGCCAGCCACAGGCGCGGTACCGGCTGCACATTGTCCACCAGCACTTGCGGCGGGGCTTTCGGGCTGCGGTTTTCCAGGACGGCCTGGAGTTTTTCCAGGAGTTCGGCGTCTTTGGCGGCAGCGGGGTAGTCGAGGGTTTCCTGCACTTGCAGGAGCACTGCTGCGCAATGTTTGCAGTTGTTGTGGACCGGGCAGGAGCAGATGGCATCGACCATCAGCAGCGTGCCTTTGGCTGACTCGCGCAGGCGAATGGTCTGACGGTAAACGTTACCGCCCGAGCCTTCGCACGCGGCGACGATGGTTGCGTCGCCGGCCTCGACGATCCTGACACGATTCTCCAGCGCGTAACGGCGACCACGCTCCAGGCTCTGTTCCTTGAATCGGCTGACCCAGGATGGTGCCAGGGGTTTGCTCAGGGTCGCGGACATAGGGAATCAGTCCGGAATTTCTTCGGGTGCTGCTCGGGGTGCGGGGGCGGTCAGCGAAGTGATCTTGATCAGCAGGCCGAGGTGGCCGTTGTCGAGGAAGTTCAGCTGGCCGTTCTTGGTATGGCTTTCCTGTTTCAAGCGTTCGCTGGCAGTCACCATGCCATTGGCATCGATCTGATTGACCCAGAAATCGGCGTCGACGTCGGTAAAGCGTCCCAGTTTCATGCTCAGCGTGCCCTCGATCGGGAACTGACCATATTGTTCCTTGCCGTCGCTGATCGCCACTTTGCTGGCGTTTTCGCCGAGCGTCTGTTGCCAGGCCTTGTGCAGCAACACCGTGTAGTCGGCGCTGCTGGTGAGTTTTTCCACCTCGCCATTCAGGCTTGGCGTGCGCAGGCTGTCGGGGCTGACGGGTTGGGCGCCAGCGGCCCAGTCTTCCGGTGCGGCGCGGCTGACAATCGCCGGCACGGCGTTTTGCCGGACCAGAATCATTTCGACCTGATACAGGTCATCGGCAGATGCCGTGGGGGCGACCAGCGCTGGCATCAAAAGGGACAGCAGGGTCAGTGAGCGGAACAGGCGCATGCGGCGTCCTTCAAGCAGTTTTCGGAACGAGGCGCTCGAACAGCGCCTCTACAGTATTAAAGCGCTCTTCCGGGCGCTCCATCGGAACCATGAACTTGAACATCGTGGCCCCTTCGAATTTGTAGCGTTTTGGCTGGCCCTGGATCAGCTTGATCAGGGTCAACGGGTCGACCGGCGTCTGCGCAGCGAACTCGACGCGACCGCCTTGCGGGCCGCCATCGACTTTCTTGATGCCCAGTTGCTCGGCCTGCAGCTTCAATGCAGTGATGCGGATCAGGTTCTTGGTTGGTTCCGGCAACAGGCCGAAACGATCGATCATCTCCACCTGCAAATCCTTGAGGCCGTCCTCATCGGTGGCCGAGGCAATGCGCTTGTAGAGAATCAGGCGGGCGTGGACATCCGGCAGGTAGTCTTCCGGAATCAGCGCCGGTACCCGCAAATTGACTTCAGGACCACCGCCGAGCGGTTGATCGAGGTTCGGCTGCTCGCCCTTGCGGATCGACTTCACCGCGCGTTCGAGCATTTCCATGTACAGCGTGAAGCCGACCGCCTGGATCTGCCCGCTCTGACCGTCACCGAGCAGTTCGCCGGCACCACGGATTTCCAGGTCGTTGGTGGCGAGCACGAAGCCCGCGCCGAGGTCCTGGGTGTTGGCGATCGCTTCCAGGCGCTTTTCCGCGTCCGGCGTGATTTGCTGGCGCGGTGGCGTCAGCAGGTAGGCGTAGGCCTGGTGGTGACTGCGTCCGACCCGGCCGCGCAGCTGGTGCAACTGGGCCAGGCCGAACTTGTCGGCACGCTCGATGATGATGGTGTTGGCGCTCGGTACGTCGATGCCGGTCTCGATGATGGTCGAGGCGATCAGCACGTTGAAGCGCTTGTGGTAGAAGTCGCTCATCACCTGTTCGAGTTCGCGCTCGCGCATCTGTCCGTGACCGATGCCGATCCGTGCTTCCGGTACCAGCTCGGCGAGGTCGGCGGCGCATTTCTCGATGGTCTTCACGTCGTTGTGCAGGTAATAGACCTGGCCGCCACGCAGCAGCTCACGCAGCAAGGCCTCTTTGACCGTGCTCTTGTTCTGCTCCATGACGAAGGTGCGTACGGACAGGCGGCGGGCCGGCGGGGTGGCGATGATCGACAGGTCACGCATGCCCGACACCGCCATGTTCAGCGTGCGCGGAATCGGCGTGGCGGTCAGGGTCAGGATGTCGACTTCGCTGCGCAGGGCCTTGAGCTGTTCTTTCTGGCGCACGCCGAAACGGTGTTCCTCGTCGATGATCACCAGGCCGAGGTTTTTGATCTTTACGTCGTCTTGCAGCAGCTTGTGCGTGCCGATGACGATGTCGATCTTGCCTTCGGCCAGATCGGCGACGGCGGCATTCACTTCCTTGGCCGACTTGAAGCGGCTCATCACTTCCACGGTCACCGGCCAGTCGGCGAAGCGGTCGCGGAAGCTGTTGTAATGCTGCTGGGCGAGCAGGGTGGTCGGCACCAGGATCGCTACCTGGCGACCACCGTGGACCGCGATGAACGCGGCGCGCATCGCCACTTCGGTCTTGCCGAAGCCGACGTCGCCGCACACCAGGCGATCCATTGGCTTGGGCGCGAGCATGTCTTCGCGCACCGCTTCGATGGTGGTTTGCTGGTCCGGGGTTTCTTCGAACGGGAAGCCGGCGCTGAAGGTGGCGTAGTCGGCTTTCGGGTCGGCGAAGGCGTAGCCTTCACGGGCGGCGCGGCGTGCATAGATGTCGAGCAACTCGGCAGCCACGTCGCGGACCTGTTCGGCGGCTTTGCGCTTGGCTTTCTGCCAGGTCTCGGAACCGAGGCGGTGCAGCGGGGCCAGGGCATCGTCGCTGCCGGTGTAGCGGGCGATCAGGTGCAGGTTGGCCACCGGCACGTAGAGCTTGGCGCCTTCGGCATATTCCAGGGCAAGGAATTCGGCGGTCTGGTTGTCGATTTCCAGGGTGGCCAGGCCCAGGTAGCGGCCGACACCGTGGTCGATGTGCACCACCGGCGCCCCTTCGCGCAGCTCGGTGAGGTTCTTGATGACGGCGTCGTTGTTGGCATCGGCGCGCTTTTCGCGGCGACGGCGCTGCATCACGCGCTGGCCGAACAGCGGGCTTTCGGCGACCAGGGCCAGGGCTGGATCGTCCAGCACCAGGCCTTCGTCGAGCGGTGCGATGGTGATCGCCAGGCGTTCTTTGCTGGCGACGAAGTCTGGCCAGCTGTCGACGGTTTTCGGTCGCAGCTTCAGACGCTCCAGCAGCTCCAGCAGCACTTCGCGGCGGCCTGCGGATTCGGCGGTGAACAGCACGCGACCGGGGAACTGGTCGAGGAAGTCCGCCAATGCCGCCAACGGCTGGGTAGCCTTGGCTTCGATGGCCAGGTTCGGTAGCTCGCGAGCCGGGAAGCGCTCGCGACCGCCACCGCTTTCCACATCCTGTTGACTGGCCACCACACGCGGCCAGTTCTTCAGGCGTGCGAAGCAATCTTCCACCGGCAGGAACAGTTCGGCGGGTGGCAATAAAGGACGGGACGGGTCGACACGGCGTTCTTCATAGCGATTGCGCACGTCGTTCCAGAAGTTTTCCGCGGCTTGCTCGATGCCCGGCAGGGAAAACACTTGCGTGTCCTGGGGCAGGTAATCGAACAGCGTCGAGGTTTCCTCGAAGAACAGCGGCAGGTAGTACTCGATGCCGGCCGGGGTAATCCCGCTGCTCAAATCCTGGAAGATCGGGCAACGGCGGAAGTCGACGTCAAAACGCTCACGGAAGCGCGCCTTGAAACGGGTGACCGCTTCTTTTTGCAGCGGGAATTCCTTGGCCGGCAACAGCTTGACCGAGTCAACTTTATCGATGGAGCGCTGGTTCTCCGGGTCGAAGGTGCGCAGGGTTTCGATTTCGTCGTCGAACAGGTCGATGCGATACGGCAACTTGCTGCCCATCGGGAACAGGTCGATCAACGAGCCGCGAACGGTGAACTCGCCGTGTTCATACACCGTATCGACGTAGCGATAACCCGTGGCTTCAAGCCGGGTGCGCATTTGCTCGACGTCGAGTTTCTGGCCGATGTCCAGCACCAGGCTGCTGCCGAGCAGGAATTTGGTCGGTGCCAGGCGATGCAGGGCGGTCGTGATCGGCACCACCAGTACGCCATGGCTCAGTTCCGGCAACCGGTACAGGCTGGCGATGCGCTGGGAAATGATGTCCTGGTGCGGTGAGAACAGGTCGTAGGGCAGGGTTTCCCAGTCAGGAAAGTGTAGTACGGGCAAATCCGGGGCGAAGAAACCCAGCTCCTGTTCCAGCCGTTCGGCACTTTGGCTGTCGGCGGTCAGCAGCAGGGTAAAGCGCTTGGCAGCGCTGGCGGCCTCGGCGATGGCCAGGCTCAGGGCGGCACCGGGCAGATTGCCCCAGTGCTGTTTACCTGCCGCGGCAGGGAGAAGCGGTAGACGCAGAACGGGCACGGAAGGTTGAGCTCCAAGCGTTGCGACAAAGTCGGTAATTGTAGCGGCCTACGATGCCGCCTGTCAGTTGCTGACTGCGTCTAAAGCACGGGTTTGGTGAAATGTAGTGGTAAAGACAAAATTCGGCGGTTTTTTGCCGGAAATTATTGAATATGTAGTGGCAAATACAACGAGTGTTACGGAGGGTTACGGATAAGGTAGCGCGACCTCCAAAAAAGTGACTGCGCTGAAAGCCCCGGTTTTATTGGGTTTGCGCGAGGCGCAATTTTTTTGAACGACGAATTGTTACGTAAAGCACGACGGGCGCGCATTGCTACGGCTGTCACTCGGCGGCATAATGTAGCCCCTTTTTTCTGCCCCTACATGTGGAAGGTTCCCGTGACTCAGAAGCCCGACCAGTGTCTTGGTGAATGGATCGACCGTGAAGCACTCGCAGAAGCGATGATTCCGCTTATCGGTCAGCTCTACCGCAATAACAACGTGGTGAGCTCGATCTATGGCCGCAGCCTGATCAATCGTTCAGTCATTGCGATTCTCAAAGCTCACCGCTTTGCTCGTCACCGTCAGTCCGACGAAAGCGAGCTGTCCGTCCACGAAACATTCCCGCTGATCAAGGCGATGAGCGAACTCAAGCTCGGCGCCGCTTCGGTGGACCTGGGCAAGCTGGCGGCCAAATTCAAGGCCCAAGGCAATGGCCGCACTGCCGAGCAGTTCGTCCGTGAAGAACTGGCCGACGTGGTTGGCCAGCAAAACGCATCGGCCCGCAAAGGCACCGACGTTGTCCTCTACGGCTTCGGTCGTATCGGCCGTCTGCTGGCGCGCATCCTGATCGAGAAAACCGGTGGCGGCGACGGCCTGCGCCTGCGTGCCATCGTTGTCCGCAAGGGCGCCGAGAACGACCTGGTCAAGCGCGCCAGCCTGCTGCGTCGTGACTCGGTGCATGGTCCGTTCGATGGCACCATCACCATCGATGAAGCCAACAACACCATCACCGCCAACGGCAACCTGATCCAGGTTATCTACGCCAAGAGCCCGACCGAAGTCGACTACACCCAGTACGGCATCGAAAACGCTCTGATCGTCGACAACACCGGTGTATGGCGTGACGCCGACGGCCTGGGCCAGCACCTGGCCTGCCCGGGCGCTGCCCGCGTGATCCTCACCGCACCTGGCAAGGGCGCGCTGAAGAACATCGTGCACGGCATCAACCACGGCGACATCACCCCTGACGACAAGATCATCTCGGCGGCGTCCTGCACCACCAACGCCATCGTGCCGGTGCTCAAGGCAGTCAACGACAAGTACGGCATCGTCAACGGCCACGTCGAAACCGTTCACTCGTTCACCAACGACCAGAACCTGATCGACAACTTCCACAAGGGCAGCCGTCGTGGCCGCGCCGCGCCGCTGAACATGGTTATCACCGAGACCGGTGCCGCCACCGCAGCCGCCAAGGCGCTGCCAGTGCTCAAGGGCAAGCTGACCGGCAACGCGATTCGCGTTCCTACGCCGAACGTGTCGATGGCCATCCTGAACCTGAACCTGGAAAAGGCCACCACTCGCGAAGAGATCAACGAGTACCTGCGCCAGATGGCCATGCACTCGGATCTGCACAAGCAGATCGACTACGTGAGCTCCCAGGAAGTGGTTTCCACCGACTTCGTTGGCTCGCGCCACGCAGGCGTAGTGGACGCTGAAGCGACCATCACCCAGGATAACCGCGTTGTTCTGTACGTTTGGTACGACAACGAGTTCGGTTACAGCTGTCAGGTGGTTCGCGTGATGGAAGACATGGCCGGTGTAAACCCGCCAGCATTCCCGCGCTAAGCCTTAGCCGCACATGAAAACGCCCCGGCCTTGGTCGGGGCGTTTTTGTTTGTGGGCTTGTCAGTAGGGATATGTTGCCTGTGCTGGCCTCTTCGCGGGCAAGCCCGCTCCCACAGGGAATGTGGCCGGCCGTGGGATTGGCGGTCACTGAAGATCAAAATTGTGGGAGCGGGCTTGCTCGCGAAAGCGGTGGATCAGTCGACATCTCTGTTGAATGTGCCGGCCTCTTCGCGAGCAAGCCCGCTCCCACAGTTCTATCGCATAATGGCTGGCCCTGGCGGCGTGCCAGGGGATGTATTGGGGAGCTCGGGAATTGTTGATCAGGTGGCAGGGGGTGGCATTTTTGCTGCTCGGCGCACTATCAGGCTGTGGCAACAACGACGCCCTCGAAAGCTTCGGCGGCCCGGCCATGGGCAGCACTTATTCGGTCAAGTACGTACGCCATGCCGGCCTTCCGGCACCTGGCGAAGTCCGTGTCCAGGTCGAGCAAATCCTCGCTGACGTGGACCTGCAAATGTCGACCTACCGCAGCGACTCGGACATCGAGCGCTTCAACGCGTTGCCGGCCAACCACTGTCAGGCAATGCCGGCATCGATCCTCGAGTTGGTCCGCGTGGGCGAGCAACTGTCAGTGCAAAGCGACGGTTCCTACGACCTGACGGTGGAGCCGTTGCTGAACCTCTGGGGGTTTGGCCCGCAGGCACGGGAGGAGAAGGTCCCGGCCGCTGAAGCGCTCGCTGAAGCCCGCCAGCGTGTCGGCCACCAGCACTTGCGCATCGATGGCGACAATTTGTGCAAGGACGCCGCCGTCGAGGTCGATTTCAACAGCATCGCCGCCGGTTATGCGGTGGACACGATTGCTACAAGGCTCGAGGCGATGGGCATCCACGACTACCTCGTGGAGGCGACGGGCGAGCTCAAGGCGGCTGGCAGGAAACCCGACGGTTCGCCATGGCGCATTGCACTGGAAGAGCCGCGGGATGATCGGCAGGTGGCCGAGCGCATCATTGTGGTCGACGGTTATGGCCTTTCCACTTCCGGCGACTACCGGAATTATTTCGAGCAGGGCGGCCAGCGTTTTTCCCACACCTTCGATGCCCGTACCGGTGCGCCGGTCTCACACGCTCTGGCGTCCGTCACGGTGATTCATCCTTCAGCGTTGATGGCCGATGGCTTATCGACGCTGTTGCTGATTCTCGGCCCGGAACGCGGTTGGGATTACGCGGAAAAACACGGTATCGGCGCATTTTTTGTGATTCGTGCCGATACAGGTTTCGTCACACGCAGCAGTCACGCTTTTGAGCGCCTCAGTGGCAAGAAAACCGAGTGATTGTGGCGATTTGAGCATTGAAAACTGGCGTTGTAGTGCAGGCAAAAGTAGCCTACGACGCGACCAAGGGTTAATGTGCCCGGCGTTGACGCTTCTATAGACTGTGTCCGGGTTCTGCACTGGCCCCAAATTGTTCCTTCATGCCACAGATTGGCGTGATTTAGCCGCGGGTGCCGAGGGTGCCGCGGCCTGTTCTGAGGAGTACGCATGGCTGTCTACAACTACGACGTGGTGGTGTTGGGTTCCGGCCCGGCGGGGGAAGGCGCGGCAATGAACGCCGCCAAGGCAGGGCGCAAGGTGGCGATGGTCGATAGCCGTCGCCAGGTCGGCGGCAACTGCACTCACTTGGGCACCATCCCCTCCAAGGCACTGCGTCACTCGGTGCGGCAGATCATGCAGTTCAACACCAACCCGATGTTCCGGGCCATTGGTGAGCCGCGCTGGTTCTCGTTCCCGGACGTGTTGAAAAGCGCCGAGAAAGTCATCTCCAAGCAAGTCGCTTCGCGTACCGGCTACTACGCCCGCAACCGCGTCGACGTGTTCTTCGGCACCGGCAGTTTCGCCGACGAGCAAACCATCGAAGTGGTCTGCGCCAATGGCGTGGTCGAGAAACTGGTGGCCAAGCACATCATCATCGCCACCGGTTCGCGTCCGTATCGCCCGGCGGACATCGATTTCCACCACCCGCGTATCTACGATAGCGACACCATTCTTAGCCTCGGCCACACCCCGCGCAAACTCATCGTTTACGGCGCAGGCGTGATCGGTTGCGAATATGCCTCGATCTTCAGTGGCCTGGGTGTGCTGGTCGAACTGGTGGACAACCGTGGTCAGTTGCTGAGCTTCCTGGACTCGGAAATTTCCCAGGCCCTGAGCTATCACTTCAGCAACAACAACATCACCGTTCGCCACAACGAAGAGTATGACCGCGTCGAAGGCGTGGACAATGGCGTGATCCTGCACCTCAAGTCCGGCAAGAAGATCAAGGCCGATGCCTTGCTCTGGTGCAACGGCCGTACCGGCAACACCGATCAGTTGGGTCTGGAAAACATCGGCGTGAAGGTCAACAGCCGTGGCCAGATCGAAGTCGACGAGGCTTATCGCACCTGCGTGCCGAACATCTATGGCGCCGGTGACGTGATCGGCTGGCCGAGCCTGGCCAGTGCCGCCCACGACCAGGGTCGTTCGGCCGCTGGCAGCATTGTCGACAACGGCAGCTGGCGTTTCGTGAATGACGTGCCGACCGGCATCTACACCATTCCGGAGATCAGCTCGATCGGCAAGAACGAACAGGAGCTGACCCAGGCCAAGGTGCCGTACGAAGTCGGCAAGGCGTTCTTCAAGAGCATGGCGCGGGCGCAGATTGCCGGCGAGCCGCAAGGCATGTTGAAGATCCTGTTCCACCGTGAAACCCTGGAAGTGCTGGGCGTTCACTGCTTCGGTTATCAGGCGTCGGAGATCGTGCACATCGGTCAGGCGATCATGAACCAGCCGGGCGAACAGAACACCCTGAAGTATTTCGTCAACACCACGTTCAACTACCCGACCATGGCCGAAGCCTATCGGGTCGCGGCGTACGACGGCCTCAACCGGCTTTTTTGAGCGGCTCCGGCCGGTGGCCTGAGCCGGCCGGGGAGACCGATTTCAGCAATTCTCGAGCGTGGCGGTGGCCAAACCGGGAAAGTCTGTAATCAGGCTGTCAACGCCGAAGTCGGCGAGTCTGCGCATCAGCGCAGGCTCGTTGACGGTCCACACCGACACATGCAACCCCTGACGCTGCGCCTTTTGCAGGCGTTCCGGCGTACACAGGGTCCAGTTCAGCGCCAGAATCTCACAGCCATAACTGGCCGCGACCTTCAGCGGGTCGAGCCAGGCGTACTCGGCCACCAGCCCGCGGGACACGTCCGGCACCAGCTCCAATGCTGCCTTGAGCACTTCACGGGAGCTCGAGGTGATGGTCACCTTGTCCATCAGGCCATGACGCTGGACCATTTCGCGAATCGCCAGCACGGTGGTCGCGGCACGCATCCGTGATGCGCTCTTGACTTCCAGCTGCCAGTGATCGAAGTCGCACTTCTCGAACAGTTCTTCCAGCGTCGGAATCGGGCACGGCTTGATCCAGCCCGGGCCACCCTTGCGCGCGTCATAGGTCACAAGCTCTGCCGCCGTGTGTTCGACGACCTTGCCGCGACGGTCCGTGGTGCGTTTGAGGGTCGGGTCGTGGATGACCATCAACTCGCCGTCCCTGGACAGGTGCAGGTCCAGTTCGCAGCGACGCACGCCGTGCTTGAGACATTCCTGAAAGCTGGTCAGGGTATTTTCCGGTGCTTCGCCCTTGGCGCCGCGATGGCCGTAGATGAGGGTCACGGTTCTTCCTTAAATTAATTGCCTGATTCGAGTTGTTCGCGGGCCAGGCGTCGTTCCTGGGCCTGCTTCTGCAAGATGTGGCGGGCCAACAGTTGGCGCTGGGCGTCGGTCAGGTGTTCGAACTCGGTGCCAACGTCATAGCCATCGCCCTTGCGGTCGCAATGGGTGACGCGGGCGCGCAGCAGCAGGCCCAGGGCTTGCGGCATCAGCACCAGCTTGACCGACAGGTGTGCGCCGGCGGCGATGGGCGATGGGTGCTGAAAGTCGATGCCGCCTTCGGAGATGATCACCGGCTGCGGTTCGCCGATCTGCCCGAGCACGGTGATGGCGATCACCTGGCTCAGCAGATCGATGCGTTTGTTCTGGGATTTCAAGAATGCCGCAATGTTGCGGTCGCGCTCATTGATCTGGCGCAACAGGTGCTGCGACTCGAATTCACTGAGGTGCAGTTCGCTGAGCAAGTTGAAGAGTGGAGAAGCATCCTGCAACACTTCCTGGCCTGCGGCTTCAGAAGCGGACAGGGGCCGAATTTCCAGTGCGATCGTATCCTCGATACGGTAGTATTCGCGGCGATCTTCTTCATCTAATGTCGACATGGCGAACCCATGGTAGCGGCGGTGGTCTGAGTGTAAAGCTGGTTATCGACCCCCGCCACAAGGACGTTCCTTTTCCCTCCGAACAAGCCCCGACATGTTCAGACCTCTCTTCGTATTTATCGGCACGCGTTACACCCGTGCAAAGCGTCGCAATCATTTTGTGTCATTCATTTCCCTGACTTCGATGATCGGGCTCGCCCTTGGCGTGGTCGTGATGATCGTGGTGCTGTCGGTGATGAACGGCTTCGATCATGAGATGCGCACCCGCGTGCTGGGCATGGTGCCCCACGCGACCATCGAGTCCGGCGAAGCAATCAGCGATTGGCAAAGCCTGGCCGCCAAAGTCAGGCAGAACCCGCAAGTGACGGCCGTGGCGCCGTTTACGCAAATGCAGGGGTTGCTGACCAATAACGGCAAGGTCTCGAAGGTCCTGCTCAATGCCATCGACCCGGCGCAAGAGCGCCAGGTGTCGATCATCGATCACTTCATGACCCAGGGCAAACTCGACGATTTGGTGCCGGGTGAGTTCGGCATCGTTATCGGCGACAAGGCCGCGGCCAAGCTCGGTGCGGTCATCGGCGACAAGCTGACCTTCGTCGCGCCGGAGGTCACCGTGACCCCGGCCGGGATGTTCCCGCGCATGAAGCGCTTTACCGTGGTCGGCATTTTCCATGTCGGCGCCGGTGAGCTCGATGGCTACCTCGGCGTCACCAACCTGCAGGACCTGGCCCGGCTGCATCGCTGGAAACCGGATCAGGTCCAGGGCCTGCGCCTGAAGTTCGACGACCTGTTCCAGGCGCCGCGCACTGCGTGGAGCATCGCCCGCGATCTTGGTGAAGACCGTTTCTACGCCCGCGACTGGACCCGCACCCACGGCAACCTGTATCAGGCCATCCGCATGGAAAAAGCCATGATCGGCCTGTTGCTGCTGCTGATCGTTGCCGTCGCGGCATTCAACATCATTTCCACGCTGGTGATGGTGGTGAACGACAAGAAGGGTGACATCGCGATCCTGCGCACACTGGGCGCCACGCCGGGCACGATCATGCGCACCTTCATGGTGCAGGGCACGGTGATCGGCGTGGTCGGTACCGCGATCGGCGCCGTGGTCGGGATCTTCGCTGCGCTGAATGTCAGTGCCGCGATCTCGGCCCTCGAAGGCCTGATCGGCCACAAATTCCTCAACGCCGACGTGTACTTCATCGATTACCTGCCGTCGCAAGTGCAGAGCCAGGACGTTGTCATGGTCTGCGCCGCCGCGTTGATCCTGAGTTTCCTCGCCACCCTGTATCCAGCCTGGCGTGCCGCGCGCACCCAGCCTGCGGAGGCGCTACGTTATGAGTGAGTCGGGCATGAGTGATAAAGCAATCTTGAGCTGCCGCAACCTGGGCAAATCCTACGAGGAAGGTCCGGAGTCGGTAGAGGTCCTGGCCGGGCTGCAACTGGAAATGCATCCGGGCGAGCGTGTGGCGATTGTCGGCAAGTCGGGCTCGGGCAAAAGCACCTTGCTCAACCTGTTGGGCGGCCTCGATACGCCGACCAAGGGCAGCGTCTGGCTCGATGGCGAAGAACTGTCGGCGCTGAGCGAGAAGAAACGCGGCCTGCTGCGTAACCGGGCCCTGGGCTTCGTGTACCAGTTCCACCACCTGCTGCCGGAATTCACCGCGCTGGAAAACGTCTGCATGCCGCTGCTGATCGGCAAGACCGCGATCCCGCAAGCGCGCCAGCGTGCCACGGCGCTGCTGGAGCGGGTAGGGCTGGGCCACCGGCTGGAACACAAGCCGGCCGAATTGTCCGGTGGTGAGCGTCAGCGCGTGGCCATCGCCCGCGCCCTGGTCAACACACCGGGCCTGGTGATGCTCGACGAGCCGACCGGCAACCTCGACGCCCACACCGCCCAGGGCATTCAGGACTTGATGCTGGAACTCAGCACCTCGATGCGCACGGCGTTCCTGGTGGTGACCCACGACATGAACCTGGCCCGCCAGATGGACCGAGTCCTGCACCTGCAGGAAGGTTGCCTCACGCCCATCTGATTGGCTGCAACCCGATGCCCGGAAAGGCATCGGGTCTTTAATATTTATACGGTGCCCCAGCGAATGTTCAGACCGTTATCGATCTTTATCGGCACGCGCTATACCCGCGCCAAGCGTCGTAATCGCTTTGTTTCCTTCATCTCGATGACCTCGATGATCGGCCTCGCCCTGGGCGTGCTCGCCATGATCGTGGTGTTGTCGGTGATGAACGGCTTCCAGCGCGAAATGAGCTCGCGCATCCTCGGCATGGTGCCGCATGCCACCATCGTCGGCGTCAACCCGATTGACGACTGGAAGCCCGTGGCGGCCGCTGCGATGAAAAACCCGGAAGTGACGGCAGCGGTGCCGTTCACCGAAATGGAAGGCATGCTGTCCTACAAGGGCACGATGCAACCCATCCAGGTCAGCGGTGTCGACCCGGCGCTGGAAGGCCAGGTGTCGATCGTCGCCAAGCACATCGTCCAGGGCAGTCTCGAGGCCCTGAAGCCGGGCGAATTCGGCGTGGTGATCGGCGAGATCACGGCCCGGCGCTTCCGTTTGAACGTCGGCGACAGGATCACCCTCATCGTGCCGGAAGTCAGCAATGCGCCGGGCGGCATTACCCCGCGCATGCAACGGTTGAATGTGGTCGGCGTGTTCAAGGTCGGTGCCGAGCTGGATGGCACCATGGCCCTGATCCACATGGCCGACGCCGCGCAGATGCAGCACTGGGAGCCGGATCAGGTGCAGAGCGTGCGCCTGGCGGTGAAGGACCTGTACGCCGCACCGCAAGTGTCGAGCGACATCGCCACGGGGCTGGGTGCCGCCTACAAGGCTGACGACTGGACCCACACCCAGGGCAGCCTGTTCAGTGCGATGAAGATGGAAAAAACCATGATCGGCCTGCTGTTGCTGATGATCGTCGCAGTGGCGGCGTTCAACATCATCGCGACCCTGATCATGGTGGTGAACGACAAGGGCGCGGACATCGCGATCCTGCGCACCATCGGAGCCACGCCGCGACAGATCATGGCGATCTTCATGGTGCAGGGCACGGTGATCGGTATTGTCGGTACCCTGATTGGCGGTGTGCTGGGCGTGATTGCCGCGCTGAACGTCAGCCAGATCGTGGGCTGGATCGAGCGGGTCAGCGGGCAGCACATCTTCAGTTCCGACGTGTATTTCGTCAGCAACCTGCCGTCCGAGCTGCAAGGCGGGGATGTCGTGTTGATCTGCTCTGCAGGTTTTGTCTTGAGCTTCCTCGCCACCGTTTACCCGGCGTGGCGTGCGGCGAAAATCGAACCGGCTCACGCGTTGCGGTATTCGTAAGCCGTTACACCGCTTTCGCGAGCAAGCCCGCTCCCACATTGGAATGCGTTCCCCTGTGGGAGCGGGCTTGCTCGCGAAGAGGCCGCAACTGCCGGCCTCAATCCCCCTTTGGCAACTCGATCATAAACCGCGTCCATCCATTCTCCGATTCGCAACGAATCTGCCCGCCATGGGCGCGAATGATCGACTGCGTAATCGCCAACCCCAACCCCGCATGTTCACTGCTGCCTTCGCGACGTGCAGGATCGGCCCGATAAAACCGGTCAAACAGGCGCGGCAATAGATCTTCGGAAATCTGTTGGCCCGTATTTTCAACGCTCAGGCACAATGCTTTCGGCTGTTCGACAATCCGCACCCGGACCTCGCCCTCAACCGGTGTAAACCGCAACGCATTGTCCAGCAAATTGGAAAGCGCCCGACGCAACATGCTGCGATCACCTTCCATGCGCGCATTACCGTCACGGCTCAACTTCACCCGGGCATCCTCTGCCAGCGGCGCAAAAAACTCCAGCAGCAGATCCGCTTCGTGTCCCAGCTCCAAGGGCTCGCGCTTGGGCATCAACAGGCCATGGTCAGCCTTGGCCAGATACAGCATGTCGTTGACCAGTTGCGCCATCCACTGCAGTTCTTCGAGGTTACTGTGCAGGGCTTCGCGGTAGTCCTCGATGGGGCGGGGGCGGGTGAGGGTGACCTGGGTGTGGGTCAGCAGGTTCGACAATGGGGTGCGCAGTTCATGGGCAATGTCGGCAGAGAACGCGGACAGGCGCTGAAAAGAGTCGTCGAGGCGTCCGAGCATGGCATTGAAGTTGTGGGCCATTTCCGCCAGTTCCGGTGGCATGTTTTCTTCAGGCAACCGCATGTTCAGCGATTGCGCGGAAACCCCGCTGGCGACCGCACTGATGCGCCGCAACGGGCGCAAGCCGCTGCGCGCCGCCCATGCCCCCAGCAGGGCGGTGGCCAGGGCTGACAGGCCGACGGTCAGCCAGATCAGATGCTGCATGCGTTGCAGAAAGTGCTGGTGGTGGGTGATGTCCAGCATCAGGGTCAGTTGCGGTGAATCGGGTTTGTTCGCATCGAGCGGCGCATTCAGCACGCGGTAATCCATGCCTTCGTGGCTCACCGTCGACAATCCGGGCTGGCGCGGCAATAGCAGCGGAAGGTTTGCCGAGCTGTCATACCAGCGCTGACCGTCGCTGCCGGTGATGCGCAGTGACAGATCAGCCTGTCGGCTCAGTTCCTCCGTCAGCTTCACTTCGCTGTCACTCGATTGAAAGTCGTGCAGGGCCCGACGCAGGCCCGTCAGCTTGGCGCTCAGCAATTGCTGGTCGAGCTCAACAAAGTGCGCCTCACTGGCGCGGCTGAACAGCACGCCGGCGAACAGCGATACCACGGCGGTGCAGGCGGCAAACAACAGCGCCAGGCGGCTGCTCAAGGAGAGACGGCGCATCAGGCGGGGCGCTCCTCAAGCACGTAACCCATGCCGCGCACGGTGTGGATCAGCTTGTTGGGGAATTCATCGTCGATCTTCAGGCGCAGTCGGCGGATCGCCACCTCAATGACATTGGTGTCGCTGTCGAAATTCATGTCCCAGACCTGGGACGCAATCAGCGACTTGGGCAGGACTTCGCCCTGACGGCGCAGGAGCATTTCCAGCAGGGCGAATTCCTTGGCGGTCAGGTCGATCCGCTGGCCGCTGCGTTCGACCCGGCGACGGATCAGGTCCAGGCGCAAATCGGCCAGTTGCAGGCTGGTCTCCTGAGGCGTGGCGCTCCCGCGACGCAACAGGCTGCGGACCCGGGCCAGCAGTTCGGAGAACGCAAACGGCTTGACCAGATAGTCGTCGGCGCCCAGTTCGAGGCCGTGAACCCTGTCTTCCACGGCGTCGCGCGCTGTCAGAAAAAGTACCGGCGTGTCCAGGCCGGCGCCGCGCACGGCTTGCAGAATCTGCCAGCCATCGCGACCGGGCAGCATCACATCGAGAATCAGCAGGGCATACTCGCCGCTGAGGGCCAGTTGCTGGCCGGTGCTGCCGTCGGCCACCAGTTCCGTGTTGAACCCGGCCTCGGCCAGACCCTGACGCAGGTAGTGACCGGTTTTCGGTTGGTCTTCGACAATCAGCAGTTTCATGGGCGACTCATGGCAAATGGAACGAACGCTTTATACCGTGGGCAGCGTTCATACAGGTCAACCTGACAAAGTTGTAATCTGGCTGTCAGGTTACGGGCAGTGGCAGCAGTTTAGAGTTTTCCTCATGCCGAGCCTTATCTTGTTGGAGTATGACGATGTTTTTACGCAAATCCCTGGCGCAAATCCTGTGTTTGCTGGCGCTGAGCTCACCGGTGTGGGCGGACGGCGGGCATGCCTACGATTTCGGCCAGCCGGCCCCGGCGGCCAAGGCGACCCGCAGTGTCGAAGTGGTCATGGGGGACATGTCCTTCGCGCCGAAGGCCATCGACATCAAGGCCGGAGAAACCGTGCGCTTCGTGCTGGTCAATAAAGGCCGGTTGCTGCATGAGTTCAACCTGGGGGATGCGGCGATGCACGCCAGGCACCAGCAGGAAATGTTGCAGATGCAACAGAGCGGCATGAAAGCCATGGACCACGGCAACATGGCCGGCATGGATCACGGCAAAATGGATCACGGCATGAAGCATGACGACCCCAACAGCGTGCTGGTGGAGCCGGGCAAGACCGCCGAGCTGACCTGGACCTTCAGCAAGGCCACCAGCCTTGAGTTTGCCTGCAACATCCCCGGTCATTATCAGGCCGGCATGGTCGGCAAACTGACTGTCAGTCAGTAAGCACTCAAAGGCGGGAGCAAAGGCTGATAGAATCCGCTGATTCTTCAGTCAGGTTTCCGCCATGCATCCCGCAGCCGAACACTCGCCGCTGGGCAAGTCCAGCGAATACATCGCCACCTACACGCCGTCCTTGCTGTTCCCGATCCCGCGCACCGCGAAGTGGGCGGAGCTGGGCCTGACGGCTGAAACCCTGCCGTATAAAGGCGTGGACTTCTGGAACTGCTTCGAACTGTCCTGGCTGCTGCCTTCGGGCAAGCCGGTGGTGGCGATCGGCGAATTCAGCATTCCGGCGGATTCGCCGAACATCATCGAGTCGAAATCGTTCAAGCTCTACCTCAACTCCCTGAACCAGACGCCGTTTGTCGACACCGCGAGCCTTGAGGCGACGCTGGCCAAGGACTTGTCGGCGGCTGCCGGCAAGCCGGTGGGGGTGCGCATTCGCAGTCTCAAGGATGTCGAGCGCGAAGGCGTCGTGGCCTTGCCGGGCGTGTGCATCGACGAACTGGATATCAGCGTCAGCAACTACGAGCATCCACGGCCGGAACTGCTGCGTTGCGATGATTCGCGCATCGTCGAGGAGAGCGTGCACAGCCATTTGCTCAAGTCCAACTGCCCGGTCACCAGCCAGCCGGACTGGGGCAGCGTGGCGGTGGAGTACCGTGGCGCGGCGCTGGATCACGCGAGTCTGCTCGAGTACATCGTCAGCTTCCGTCAGCATTCGGACTTCCATGAGCAGTGCGTGGAGCGGATCTTCCTCGACCTGCAGCAGTTGTTGAAACCGGAGAAACTGACGGTGTACGCGCGTTATGTGCGTCGTGGCGGGCTGGATATCAACCCGTATCGCAGCACTGAAGCGGTGCAGTTGCCGAACCATCGCCTGGTCCGCCAGTAACGAAACCCTGTAGGAGCGAGCTTGCTCGCGATGGTGTATCAGTCGACGCCAGGGTAGCTGACACTCCATCGCGAGCAAGCTCGCTCCTACAGAGGCAGAGGCATTGTCGGGTTCAGATTCCCATGTTGGCCAAGGCCTGCCCGATGTTGCGCAGGGTGCCGGCAAGGGTCGGGTGTTCGAGCTCGAAGCGTTCCACGGCCAGGTTGACGCCGTCGGCAAGGCTGGAGTCCTGGGTTTTGGTTTCCAGCTCAAGCTTCAATTCGATCTGCTGCATGAGTTCGTGCAGTTCGGCGCGCTCTGCTTCAGACAATGGAGGATTCTGTTCCAATTGCTCGCGCAGGGCATTGAGCTGTTCTTGCAGTTCGCGGGCAGGCATGGCGTTCTTCCTTCTCTCGATTGGCACTGGCATAGACCGCAGCGGTCCGCCAAAGGTCTATGGCTGACCTTTAGATTAATCCACTCCCGCCTAACCTGCATGATCTCGATCAGGGCTTTTCGCCTTTGAACCGGCGCAACTGGATGTCTGCCAGGCAGGTGTCGAGTTCACCGAGGTGATCGATCACCGAATGCACGCCCAGGCCGAACAGTTGCATCGTGGCCTTGCCGCGCTTGATGTCGCGCTCCTGCTGGGTCAACGCTTGCCATTGCCGGGGCGCCAACCCGCACAGCGAACCGCAGGACGCCAGGCCGATGGTCCACAGCCCGGCATTAAGCCCCGCTTGCAGCAGGCGCGGTTCACCACTCACCAGTACACAGCCGTCGAGTCGGTCAACGTTCAGGTTCATCAAGGCTTGCCAGCAGGCATCCGGGGCGGGCCACGGGCTAATTGTTGCGGGATGTTGCGATGGTTTGATCCATTCCGGCAGCGCAGCGGCCAGGGACTGGCTGAGGTCCGGGGGCAGTTCATCAAGCCAGGCACAGGGGATTTGCTGGCGCTGCAAACTGAGCAGGCTGTCCAGTGCGCCAGGTGTGGACTCTGCGTGCTCGGCCGAGTGACTGCCGTGGCGATGGGTGTGCGCGCCGAAATCCACAAGGCAGCCACTGAGGCCGAACAGGACGGCGGTCAGGCGGGGTGCGGTTTGGGGCAAGGCTTCGGCGAGCGGCATATGGACGTCCCTGAAATAGCTTGAAGGCTAGCGGGCGACGGTGACAGTTGAGTGACATGGATGTGAATCGCTCACAGTTGGCACGATTCCTCCGGCGCGGGATGAGTGCAAAGTGCCTTAAACGGCGTTTACGTCTTATACTTGCCCACTTATTGCCCGGGCCAGGCGCCCGAGCCGGTACAAACCAAGGAGTTTTTTTTCTATGCGCTGGAGCAATCATCTAGCCAGGATTTGTGTATGCGCCAGTGTGATACTGGTTCCGTTCGTTGCCCAGGCAGCCTCGGAAGATGATCCTTGGGAAAGCGTCAACCGCCCGATCTACAAGTTCAACGACGTGATCGACACCTATGCGCTGAAGCCATTGGCCCAGGGCTACCAGTACATAACGCCGCAGTTTGTCGAGGACGGCGTTCACAACTTTTTCCGGAACATCGGCGATGTGCGCAACCTCGCCAACGATATCCTGCAGGCCAAGCCTCATGCCGCGGGCGTTGATACCGCACGCATCATTTTCAACACCACCTTCGGCTTGCTGGGCGTGATTGATGTCGGCACCAAAATGGGCCTGCAGCGCAATGACGAAGATTTTGGCCAGACGCTGGGTTACTGGGGTGTCGGCAGCGGCCCTTATCTGATGCTGCCACTGCTGGGCCCAAGCACCTTGCGCGATGCACCGTCCAAGTACGTCGACAGCTACACGGGCGCCTATCGCTATGTAGACGACGTTCCTGTGCGTAACTCGTTCCGCGCCCTGGACATCATCGATACGCGTGCCAACCTGCTGTCGAGCGAGAAGCTGATCACTGGCGACAAGTACACCTTCATCCGTAATGCGTACTTGCAGAACCGGGAATTCAAGGTGAAAGACGGTCAGGTCGAAGACGATTTCTGATCTCGACCGGTAAACTGAAAAAAAAGGCGGCCATCAATCAAGGTCGCCTTTTTTGTTTGCGAAGACCCGCATGCGGGTAAATCGGGCTTTTTACTGTAGTCCCGACCGGTTTGACTCGCGGGTTCGAACCTTCCATTGGGTTACGGATTTCACTGTTCTTATAACTCTCGGTGATTTGACAAACAAAGACGTCAAGCGACCATCGGCGTGAGCTTGAAACGCCCCGCGGATGGGAGTACCGTCTGCGCCTTAGAAGGGCACCTCTGGTGTACACGTGTGTAGGGCAAATGCCCGAAAGCGGTGCGACAGAGAGGCTAGAAAGCGAATCCAGTAGTGAGTGCCGGGTCAAGTTCCCCGCCTGCTACGCCAACCTAATTCTGGCGCCGTTTGCCCACATGCCAAAAACCAGTGCCACGCTGCTGATAATCGATGATGACGAAGTAGTGCGCGCGAGCCTCGCCGCCTATTTGGAAGACAGTGGTTTCAGCGTCTTGCAGGCCAGCAATGGCCAGCAGGGTCTTCAGGTATTCGAGCAAGACAAGCCCGACTTGGTCATCTGCGATCTGCGCATGCCGCAGATGGGCGGACTCGAACTCATCCGTCAGGTCACCGAGCTGTCGCCGCAAACACCAGTGATCGTGGTGTCGGGTGCCGGCGTGATGAACGACGCGGTCGAGGCCCTGCGCCTGGGCGCGGCGGACTACCTGATCAAGCCTCTCGAAGATCTGGCGGTGCTCGAGCACTCTGTGCGCCGGGCCCTGGATCGCGCGCGCCTGCTGCTGGAAAACCAGCGCTACCGCGAGAAGCTGGAGAAGGCCAACCGCGAGCTCGAAGCCAGCCTGAACCTGCTCCAGGAAGACCAGAATGCCGGTCGCCAGGTGCAGATGAACATGCTGCCGGTCAGCCCATGGACCATCAACGAGTTCAAATTTGCTCACCAGATCATCCCGTCGCTGTACCTGTCGGGTGATTTCGTCGACTACTTTCGCGTCGACGAGCGTCGGGTAGCGTTTTACCTGGCGGACGTTTCCGGGCATGGCGCCTCTTCAGCCTTCGTCACCGTGCTGTTGAAGTTCATGACCACGCGCCTGCTGTTCGAGTCCAAGCGCAGCGGCACCTTGCCGGAATTCAAGCCTTCAGAGGTTCTTGGTCATATCAACCGGGGCCTGATCAGTTGTAAGCTGGGCAAACACGTCACAATGGTCGGTGGAGTCATCGACGAGGAGACCGGTTTGTTGACCTATAGCATCGGCGGTCATTTGCCGTTGCCGGTGTTGTACACGCCAGACAGTGTTCGTTATCTGGAAGGGCGTGGTCTGCCGGTGGGCCTCTTCAACGAAGCCACCTATGAAGATCACGTGCTGGAATTGCCACCGACGTTCAGCCTGACGCTGATGTCTGATGGCATTCTGGACCTTTTGCCAGAACCCACACTCAAAGAAAAAGAAGCGGCATTGCCCCAAAGGGTCAAGGCGGCGGGCGGCACCCTGGATGGGCTGCGGCAGGTTTTTGGATTGGCCACGCTAGGGGAGATGCCGGATGATATCGCCCTGTTGGTGTTGAGCAGGAATCTTTGATGAGTACCGGTAGAATCCAGTTCGCCGAGCAGGACGGCACCTTCGTCCTGAAGTTCGTCGGTGAAGTTCGCCTGACCCTGTGTTCGGCGTTGGATGCGACTATTGAGCGGATCTTCAGCGCATTGAATTTCAACGCGATCGTGATCGATCTGACCGAAACCCGCAGTATCGACAGCACCACGCTTGGCCTGCTGGCCAAGCTGTCGATCCTGTCGCGGCAGAAAGTCGGCCTGCTGCCGACCGTCGTCACCACCCACGAAGACATCACGCGACTGTTGCAGTCCATGGGCTTCGAGCAGGTCTTCAACATCGTCGACAAGCCGGTGCCCTGCCCGGAATGCCTGGATGACCTGCCAGACCAGGATCAGTCCGAAGAAGTGGTGCGGATCAAGGTGCTCGAAGCGCACAAGATCCTCATGGGCCTGAACGACACCAATCGTGAAGCCTTCCATGACCTGGTGAATGCGCTGGAGCGGCACTGATTTCCTGTAAATCTTGAGAACACTGCTGACCTGTGGCGAGGGAGCTTGCTCCCGCTCGACTGCGCAGCAGTCGTAAAACCTTCGATTGTTGTGTGCCTGATGCTACTCGGTTGTAGCCTTTGGGGCCGCTTCGCAGCCCAGCGGGAGCAAGCTCCCTCGCCACACATCATCATCTGCCACAAAGTAACGCACCATAAAAAAGGGCGAGCCCGTAAGGGGCCGCCCTTTTTGCATGACCCCCGCTCAGATCACAGCTTGGCCTGCAACAACGCCTCAAGCTTCTCCTGATCCCGTGCGAACTGACGAATACCTTCAGCCAGCTTCTCGGTCGCCATCGCATCTTCGTTGGACAACCAGCGGAACTGCGATTCGTTGAGGCTCAGGCGCGCTTCACCGGCATGGCCAGGCGTGAGCTTGCGTTCCAGCTTGCCGGTGTCCGCTGCCAGCTTGTCGATCAGGTCCGGGCTGATGGTCAGTCGGTCGCAGCCGGCCAGTTGTTCGATCTGGCCCAGATTGCGGAAGCTCGCCCCCATGACCACGGTCTTGTAGTCGTTGGCCTTGTAGTAGTTGTAGATGCGCGTCACCGACTGCACGCCCGGATCATCCGCGCCGGTGTAATCGTTGCCGTTGGCTTTCTTGTACCAGTCGTAGATACGGCCCACGAACGGCGAAATCAGGAACACCCCGGCATCGGCACAGGCGGCGGCCTGGGCGAAGGAGAACAGCAGGGTCAGGTTGGTCTGGATGCCTTCCTTTTCCAGGATCTCGGCGGCGCGGATGCCTTCCCAGGTGGAGGCGATCTTGATCAGTACGCGGTCGCGGCCAATGCCGGCCTTGTCGTACAGCTCGATCAGGCGATGGGCGCGCTTGAGCATGGCATCGGTATCGAACGAGAGGCGCGCATCCACTTCGGTGGAAATGCGGCCCGGGATCACTTTCAGTATTTCCTGACCCACGGCCACGCCGAAACGGTCGCTGGCCAGGCCCACATCGCCCTTGCAGTCGTTGACGCTGGCGTTCAGCAGCTCGGCATACGCAGGAATGGCCGCGGCCTTGAGCAGCAGGGAAGGGTTGGTGGTGGCGTCCACCGGTTTAACGCGAGCGATCGCTTCGAAGTCGCCGGTGTCGGCAACCACGGTGGTCATTTGTTTGAGTTGTTCCAGCTTGGAAGTCATGGGCGTGCTCTGTCCTATGGGTCTGATGACATTACCCGAGCGCTGACAGCCACTCAAGGGCGTGTACGTGTATAGACGGCCCCTGCGGCAACAACCTGAAAACAATTGTTTGAAGGGCGGGGCGTGGTATCGATGAATACGATGCCCAAACGCCCCACAGGTTCAACGAAACCGACCGTTAACGCCCTTCGAGCAACGCCGCCGACTGATCCAGCAGCGCCAACGGATCTTTCGCCTTGTGAATATCCACCGACAACAGCTGCCGGAACTTGCGCGCCCCCGGAAACCCGGTGCCCAGGCCCAGCACATGCCGGGTGATGTGGTGCATCGAACCACCGGCATCGATATGCGCCGCTATATAGGGCCGCAGCTGCGCCAGCGCCTCGGCGCGGCTGATCACCGGCGCCGTACTGCCGAACAGCTGCTGATCCACCTCGGCCATCACATAAGGGTTGTGATACGCCTCGCGGCCCAGCATCACGCCGTCGAACGTCTGCAAATGCTCGTGGCAGGCCTCCAGCGTCTTGATCCCGCCGTTGAGAATGATCTCCAGCTCCGGAAAGTCCGCCTTCAACCGCGCCGCCACGTCATAACGCAGGGGCGGAATGTCACGGTTCTCCTTCGGCGACAACCCCTCCAGAATCGCAATCCGCGCGTGCACGGTAAAACTGGTGCACCCGGCATCCCGCACCGTGCCGACGAAATCACACAGCTCCTCGTAACTGTCCCGGCCATTGATCCCGATACGATGCTTGACCGTCACCGGAATCGACACCGCATCACGCATCGCCTTCACACAATCGGCCACCAACTGCGGATGCCCCATCAGGCACGCGCCGATCATATTGTTCTGCACCCGATCGCTCGGACAGCCGACATTCAGGTTCACCTCGTCGTAACCATGCTCCTGCGCCATGCGCGCGCACGCCGCCAGGTCCAGCGGCACACTGCCGCCAAGCTGCAGGGCCAGCGGATGCTCGGCCTCGTTGTGCCGCAGGAAACGCTCGTGATCGCCGTTGAGCAGGGCACCGGTGGTGACCATTTCGGTGTAGAGCAGGGCGTTTTTCGACATCAGGCGCAGGAAGAAGCGGCAGTGGCGGTCAGTCCAATCCATCATGGGTGCGACGGAGAAACGGCGGGAGAGCGGGGCGGGTGAAGCGTTGGCTGCGGACATTGGGAATCTGGAATCGGTGAGGCTGGGAGGTGGGGGAGTTTATCAGGAATGGGATGACGAGGCTCAGGAGTCCGAATACCGGAAACCAGGCTTGTTTAATTCAGCACGAAAATGTCGGATGTTTCCCTTGTCAACGCGTGGCCTGCTACCGGTGCGAGAGCAGTTTCAAGTGTGTAACGAGATTTAATAAGCCATGACCAGGCACCTTGGCACGCCGTTATTTGCCCTCAGGCACCGCCAGCCACTGCCGTCGAATTTTCTGATAAATGCCCATTGCCTTGGCCAGGTGCAGCCACTGATCGACGTACAGCTTCCAGGTAATGTCGTCACGGGGCAGCAGGTAGGCTTTTTCGCCGTATTGCAGGTAGTGCGTCGGGTTGACGGCGCACAGGCCCGGTTTGAGCTTCTGCTGGTACAGCGCCTCCGACGCATCGGTGATCATCACGTCAGCCTTTTTATCCAGCAGTTCCTGGAAGATGCTCAGGTTATCGCGCAGCTGCAATTGCGCCTGGGGCAGGTAGGCGTGGACGAACGCTTCGTTGGTGCCGCCGGCGGGTTCGACCAGGCGAACCGAGGGTCGGTTGATCTGTTCGACAGTCTGGTACAGCGCCTGGTCTTCGCAACGCACCAGCGGGATTTTGCCGTCGACGTCCAGGATGTTGCTGAAGAAGGCTTTTTTCTGCCGTTCCAGGGTGACCGAGATGCCGCCCATGGCGATGTCGCACTTGCCGGCGAGCATGTCGGGCATCAGGGTTTTCCAGGTGGTGGGCACCCACTCGACCTTGACGCCCAGGCTGTCGGCCAGGGCGTGGGCCATGGCGATGTCGATGCCGGAATACGCGCCGTCCTCGGCTTTAAGGGTGTAGGGCTTGTAGTCGCCGGTGGTACAAACGCGCAGTTGTCCCCGTTGCATGACGCTGTCCAGATGCGAAGGTTCTGCCTGGGCGCCAAGGGAGAGTGTGAGCAAGCCGCCGAGCATCATTGCTCTATTGATTTTCGTCATTGTTATCGGGCTTTTGTGCTGGAGTGGTTTTGAAAGGGGAGTGTAGTGAAACTTTCACCGGTGTGAAAAATCAACGCCCTGAAGATGGCTCATTCCACTTCCGGGCTCAACGTCCCCAGCCACGCCACCAACCCCACAATCAAAACCGCCGCGGCCATTTCCACCACAACACTGCGCCGCAGTGCATGGGCTGCCTCGCGATACTGGCCCTCCCGCAACGACCGCTCCAGCAAGGGGCCAAGATGAAAGCGGTTCAGCGCCGCCAAAGCCAGCATCCCGGCAAACAGCAGCACTTTGATCGCCAGCAGAATTCCGTAATGGCTGAGTAAAACCTCATCGAGTTTCGGCCCGACGATGAACAGGTAGTTCACCACGCCCGTCACGGTGATGATCACGACGACCAGCGCACCGACAAGTTCGAATCGCCTGACGGCGTGAACCAACAACCGTATGTGTGCTTCGGTTTGCACGGCCCGGGGTTGCGCCATCAAGGCAAACGCCAGCAATGCGCCGAGCCAGGCGCCCGCTACCAGCAGGTGCAGGATGTCTGTCGTGAAGTGCCAGTAACGACGGCTGCCTTCGTCCATGGCGCCATGCCCGCTCCAGGCCAGGCTGGCGAGGGCGATGCCGCCGGCAGTGCTGGCGATCACCAGGCTGAGGCCGGGGGCGCGTGGGTTGAGCATCACCGCCAGGCCTGCGACCGCCAGCGCAATCATCCGCACGGCACAGGCCATCCCGACGTCTGTCTCGAACAGCATCATCTCGAGGTGAGGACGTAGCTCGGCAACGTCTGACTCGCCGCTCATGGCGCGGACCATCAGCACCATGCCGGCGATGGACAGCAGCGCACCGACCCCGGCAGTTCCCGTCAGCAATCGACAAAAGGGCAGCACCGTCCCGGATCGCCGTTCCTGTCCTTTAAAGCTGTAGAGCCCGAACAGCGCCACGCCAAACAACAGCATCAAATCCACATACAACACAAACCGCAGAACGACGTTGGCCGAGTCGCTCATTGATCATTTCACTTTGAACGTGACGCTGCCGGTGATCGGGTGGGTGTCCGAGGACACCGCGCGCCATTCGATCTTGTAGGTGCCGGCAACCAGAGGGGCTGTCGGGGTGATGAGCATGGTTTTCGGATCACTGCCGCCGCTGACCCTGGCCTTGACCGGCATCGGGGCGTGGGCCATGCCGGCCATTTCGGTCATCAGCAGTTTCGCGCCGGAAAACTGGGTGACGAGGTTTTCTGAGAAGTGCAGTTCGATCTTGTCGGGCGGCGCACCTTCTGCGCCTTCCACTGGGGTGGAGGCGAGCAGTTTGGGGTGCGCTTGAGCGAGGGTGCTCATGAGCAGAGCGCTGAGTAACGCGATAACGACGGCGGTGGGTTTGATGATGCGCATGCAAGGTCCTTTACCGCTCGAAGCGGTTGTTGCTGGTTTTGGGTGAGTCTGTTCAGAACCACATCCGAACACCGAGCACGAGGCGGGCTTCGCTGCGGTCCTCGCCTTCGTCGTTGGCGTAGTCGGCGGTGTTGCCGTAGGTGCGGTTCCAGGTCACGCCGAGGTAAGGCGCGAATTCCCGGCGGATTTCGTAGCGCAGGCGCAGGCCGGCTTCGGTGTTGGACAGCCCCGCGCCGATGCCCCGTTGCGGATCGTTTTTGCCGTAGGCGTTGAGTTCGACGGTCGGCTGCAGGATCAGCCGGTTGGTCAGCAGGATGTCGTAGTCGCCCTCCAGCCGCACGGCGCTCTGGCCGCCTTCGCCGATGAAGGCCGTGGCTTGGGCCTCGAAGTTGTACAGCGCCATGCCTTGCACGCCGAAGGCGGCCCAGGTTTGCGGGGCGCCGGGTTTGAAGTCCTGGCGCACGCCGCTGACCACGTCCCACCACGGGGATATGGCGTGGCCCCACAGGGCCTGGATTTCCGCATCCTCGGTCACGCCGTTGGTGCGCTCGCCTTCGGAGCGCAGCCACAGGCGATCGATATCGCCGCCGACCCAGCCGGACAAATCCCAGGCCAGGGTGCTGCCGTCATCGGCGTCCTGCCATTCCAGTTTGTCGGCGAGGAAAAACGAATTGAGTGTGTTGTCGTGCACATGGTGGCCGGCGGGATCGACATACACCGCCGCGCGATCGGCATCGGTCAGCACCGGGATCGGCGTACGGCTTTCGCTGGGGGCGGCGGGCTGCATCTGGCCGTCGTCCATGCTTTGCATCTGACTGTGGTCCATCTGGCTGTGATCCATGCCTTGCATGTCGTCGCTGGCGGCCATCGCTGTCGAGGTCACGAGTGCGAGAAAAACCGGGGTGAATCGAGTCATGGGGTGCGCCTCATTCTTCCACGTGAACTTCACGGAACATGCCCATTTCCATGTGGTACAGGAGATGGCAGTGATAGGCCCAGCGGCCGAGTGCGTCGGCAGTGACCCGATAGCTGCGCCGGGAGCCCGGTGGCATGTCGATGGTGTGCTTGCGCACCATGAACTCGCCGTTCTCGTCTTCGAGGTCGCTCCACATGCCGTGCAGGTGGATGGGGTGCATCATCATCGTGTCGTTGACCAGCACGATCCGTAGCCGTTCGCCGTACTTGAGGCGCAGGGGCTCTGCATCAGAGAACTTCACACCGTTGAACGACCAGGCGAATTTTTCCATGTGCCCGGTCAGGTGCAGCTCAAGGGTGCGACCAGGCTCGCGGCCGTCCGGGTCTTCGAAGGTGCTGCGCAGGTCGGAGTAGGTGAGCACGCGGCGCCCGTTGTTGCGCAGGCCCATGCCGGGGTCGTCGAGTTTCGGTGAGGTGGACATGGCTTGCATGTCCACCAGCGGGTTGTCGGTTTCCGAGGCGGGATGGGACTGCATGCCGGGCATGTTGCTGTGATCCATGCCCGCCATGCTGCCGTGGTCCATGCCGGCCATGCCCATGTCATCCATGGTCACCAGGGGGCGTGGGTCCAGTGCCGGCAGCGGCGCTACCCGTCCCGCTTTCACCGCCAGGGTGCCGCGTGCGTAGCCAGTGCGATCCATCGCCTGGGCGAACAGGGTGTAGGCCGCTTCGGTCGGTTCGACGATTACGTCGAAGGTTTCCGCCACGGCAATGCGAAACTCGTCGACGGTCACCGGTTTGACATGGAGGCCATCGGCGGCGACCACGGTCATTTTCAGGCCGGGGATGCGCACGTCGAAGTAACTCATGGCCGAGCCGTTGATGAAGCGCAGCCGCAGCTTTTCCCCCGGGCGGAACACCCCGGTCCAGTTCATGTCCGGCGCCTGGCCGTTCAACAGGTAGGTGTAAGTGGCGCCGCCGACGTCCGCGAGGTCAGTGGGGTTCATCTTCATCTCGGCCCACATCTTGCGGTCGGCGACGGTCGACCCCCAGCCTTTTTCGCTGACGTCGTGGATGAAGTCGCCCACGGTGCGCTTGTTGAAGTTGTAGTAATCGGACTGTTTTTTCAGCGTCTTCATCAGGTCGACCGGGTCTTCGTCGGTCCAGTCGCTGAGCATCACCACGTAGTCGCGGTCGTACTGGAACGGCTCCGGGTCCTTGGCGTCGATCACCAGCGGGCCGTAGACGCCGGACTGTTCCTGAAACCCCGAATGGCTGTGATACCAGTAGGTGCCGTTCTGCCGCACGGTGAACTGGTAGACGTACACACCGCCCGGCTCGATGCCCTTGAAACTCAGGCCCGGCACGCCGTCCATGTTGGCCGGCAGCAAGATGCCGTGCCAGTGAATGGAGGTGCTGTCCTTGAGTCTGTTGCGTACCCGCAGCGTCACCGTATCGCCTTCACGCCAACGCAGCAGCGGGCCGGGAATGCCACCGTTGATGGTCAGTGCAGTGCGCGGGGTGCCGCTGAAGTTGACCGGGGATTCGCCGATGAACAGGTCGAAATCATTGCCGGCCAACACCTGCGGTTCGCCGGGACTGCTGATCGCCCAGACCGGCGTGCGCCATAACCCGAGGCCGCCGAAGAGCCCGCCGATGGCCAGCCCTTTGACGAAGGTGCGTCTTGAAGTGTGGGAGTGCATGCCGTGTGTTCCGCTCGTCAGCCTGTTGAACTTGTCGATGAGGCTAGCAGGCGGTGCCTTTCAGCAGGCTGAGGCGAAGATTACAGTTTTGACAGGTTGGACGTCGCTTTCTGGCTTGAAGTGGACTTTTCCCTTGAGGCCACGGTGTCGCCGCAGTTGATGTAGGAGGACGACTTCAACCAGCGCTGGTCCGGGTAGTAGGAAAACAACAACTGGCCGTCCTTCATCGAATCAATCAGCCGATGGGCAATTGCCGGTCTGACAGCCGGGCAACCCAGGCTGCGGCCGATGCGGCCATTGGCGCGGGCCAGCACCGGACTGACGTAGGGAGCGCCGTGAATGACGATGGCCCGGTCAAAGGCGTTGTCGTTGAAACCGGGCTCCAGGCCTTCCATGCGCAGCGAGTATCCGTTCTGGCCGAGATAGCTTTGCCGGGTGCGGAACAGGCCGAGGCTGGTGGCGTGGCTTTCGTTGCGGTTGGAGAACAGCGTGGCCATGTTTTCGCCGCTGTTGCGGCCATGGGCGACCAGTTCGTGAAACAGCAACTTGCGCCGTTTAAGGTCGAAGACCCACAGGCGTTGTTCAGTCGAAGGCAGGGAGTAATCGATCACCGCCAGTCTTTGGGCCGGGGCGACGCCTTGGGCACGGCTGCATTGGGTGGCGCGAACGGCCAGGGCAATCACTTTGGCGTCGGCACCTGGTGCTGCTTTGACCAGCGCGTTTTCAAGCGAATCGGCGTAGGCTGACGTTACTGAAAGGCACGTCAGTAAAATGGCAAATAAAAGGCCAAAGCGGTTTAGCGCCATAGTCGGGTCTCATCATGATAATTTCGAGTCTAGCAGCGAGCGCAAAGCTGGCGCCGTTGAATCAGGGGGATTAAGGATTATCCATGGTGCAATTAACAAGGTCATTCGTCATAAGCCGCATGTTTTTTATGGGCTTTCTGATCAGCGGTGCGGCCTTTGCGCAAACCTCGCCGATTGAGCCGGTATCTGCAGCGAGCAGCACAAGCGATGCCGCGGCGCCTGACGATGCGGTCGGCCAGGCGATTCAGGCAACGCTGGAACCGTTGCGCTCGGCCTTTCCGCCGTTGCTCACTTCAAGGCGCAATCAGCGTGCGGACGTCAGCCGGGTGGTGCTGGATTTCTATATGCATCGCAACTATCGCGCCGCGTGGACGGATGATCGTGATGTGCTGCAGTTGCTCAAGAGCCTCGAAGACACCCGGATCGACGGCCTGACCCCGGCGGATTTCCGTATCACCGAACTGGCCCAGGCCCATGAATCGCTGATGGCCGCCATGCCTTCCACGGCGCAGCGGGCGATGTTCGACATGGCGGCCACCCGCACCTTCATCACTGCGCTGCTGCAACTGCGCCGGGGCAAGGTCGATCCGTCGCGGCTGGACATTCACTGGAATTTCGATCCTGCCGGCGGCAATGCCCGCGAGGACATGAACAACCTGTTCGCCGCCCTCGATGCCCATGACGTGGCACGTGCATTCGCCGAGGCGCCTCCTCAGGAAGAGATTTACCGCAATTTGCGCGAAGGCCTGGCCCGGTTGCGCCAGGTGCGTGATGCGGGTGGCTGGCCGAAAGTCACCGAAGGCCAATCGCTCAAGCCCGGCATGGACGGTGTGGCGGTCGGTCAATTGCGTGCGCGCCTGGTGGCGGGCGGGTACCTGGACCCGCACCTGGCGAAAAAAGCCGGTTACGACGACAAGGTCATCGCCGCGGTGAAGAAGTATCAGACCGAGCAATACCTGGGGGCCGACGGCGTGGCGGGGGCGGCGACGCTGGCGGCGCTGAACGTGCCGGTCGAGGCGCGGATCGATCAGGTGCGGGTCAACATGGAGCGCGCCCGTTGGCTGTTGTACAAACTTCAGGGCACGTTCGTGATCGTCGATATCGCCGGCTACAAGGTGGCGATGTACCGCGACGGTCTGCCGATCTGGCGTTCGCGGGTGCAGGTCGGCAAGCCGGTGCGCAGTACGCCGGTGTTCCAGGCCGAAATCACCTACATCACGTTCAACCCGACCTGGACCGTGCCACCGACCATCCTCAAGCAGGACGTGATTCCAAAAGTCCAGAACGATCCTGGCTATCTGGCGGCCAACCGGATTCGCGTGCTTGATCGCGAAGGCAATGTGCTCGATCCGTCGGACGTTGACTGGAGCAACCCGCGAGGCATCCGTCTGCGTCAGGATGCCGGCCCCGACAGTTCGTTGGGGCAGGTGGTGATCCGCTTCCCCAACGACTATGCGATTTACCTGCATGACACCCCGCACCGCGAGCTGTTTGCCAAGACGGTCCGGGCCACCAGCTCGGGCTGCATCCGCGTGGAAAACCCGCTGCAACTGGTCGAGTTGTTGTTCAACGACCCGGTGCGCTGGAACAGTGCCGGGATTCAAAAGCAGTTGGCCAATGGCAGGACCGAGAATATCCAGCTGCCGGTGAAGGTGCCGGTGCTGCTGGCCTATTGGACCGTGGACCTGAGCAATGACGGGCGGGTGACGTTCAAGCCGGACATTTATGATTACGATGCCCGGGTGTTGCAGGGCTTGAGTCAGCCGACGAAATTGCCTCCCCTGGACTTGCGTCAGGCAGAGCTCCCGCTGGTGGTGACGGGGCAGAACCAACAGTAACCAAAGACTGAAAGGACGCCTCGGGAGCGCCATTTTTTTGGGGGGGGTACTGGTTTGGAGCGTGGGCACGGTCCCCTGTAGGAGCCGGCTTGCCAGCGATGGTCGTTAACGATAACGCGTGTGAGCCGGATGAACGCGGCGCATTTGAGTCCATCGCCAGCAAGCTGGCTCCTACAGTTTCAGCGTGGGCATGGCCTCTTGTGGGAGCCGGCTTGCCAGCGATGGTCGTTAACGATAACGCGTGTGAGCCGGATAAACGCGGCGCATTCGAGTCCATCGCCAGCAGGCTGGCTCCTACAGTTTCAGCGTGGGCATGGCCCCTTGTGGGAGCCGGCTTGCCAGCGATGGTCGTTAACGATAACGCGTGTGAGCCGGATGAACGCGGCGCATTTGAGTCCATCGCCAGCAAGCTGGCTCCTACAGTTTCAGCGTGGGCATGGCCCCTTGTGGGAGCTGGCTTGCCAGCGATGGTCGTTAACGATAACGCGTGTGAGCCGGATGAACGCGGCGCATTTGAGTCCATCGCCAGCAAGCTGGCTCCTACAGTTTCAGCGTGGGCATGGCCCCTTGTGGGAGCTGGCTTGCCAGCGATGGTCGTTAACGATAACGCGTGTGAGCCGGATGAACGCGGCGCATTTGAGTCCATCGCCAGCAAGCTGGCTCCTACAGTTTCAGCGTGGGCATGGCCCCTTGTGGGAGCTGGCTTGCCAGCGATGGTCGTTAACGATAACGCGGGTGAACTGGATGAACGCGGCGCATTCGAGTCCATCGCCAGCAGGCTGGCTCCTACAGTTTCCCGAACCCTTAGGCAACCTTACTAAAGCGCCAACCCTTGTTGCACCACTACAAGCAGATCGCTTTCTGTCAGCGCCACCGCATCCTGTTGTGCTGTGGCTTGCTCGATCGTTTGTAGCCACCAGTGTGTTTCGCCGTGTTCGTCCACGGTGCGCAACAGGGCGAGTTCGTTGCCTGTTGTGTGGATTTCGATCCGTCCCTCGCCATCGGTGGTGAAGCGTGCAATCGGGTCAAAGGTAATGCTGTGCCCGTTGCCGGTGATCACCAACTGGTCGATGGCGTAATCGTAGGAGCCACCCTCGGGATGACTTTCGAACACATGGGTGGCATTGCGCCGCAGGACCAGGCCCGCTTCGGTCAAGGGCTGCAGCCAGTGCTCTATCCGTTGATACAGTTCGTAGACCTGGCCCGGCCAGCCATCGATCGCCTGATCTGCGCTGGTCAGCCCTGTCCGTTTCATTTTTGCAGCGAGCTCGTCTGCCTTGCTCATGTCGATTCCTTGTATGGAGGTCAGTCTAATCGTAGCTCGTTGACGCGCAGACAGTACTGCCCAGGGTCATGTTTGCAGCGCCACCGGGCAAGTGGTTGCCCCTTCGTCGTGGATCACCCCGTAAACTACGGCCCACAAAAACTGAGGGCTTTGGGCCGTTGCCCATGCCTTGTCCCTGACAGGATGAACTTTTGCCCACGCGCTTTAACAACCCGGAGCAGGCCCCTGGCGTTGCATTGAAACGCATACCGCTGCGCAAGGCCGCGGTGTTGTTCATTGCCACTGTGTGTCTGTGCCTGTGCGGTTTGCTCTACCTGCAACTGGAACAATCCCGTCGCCATGATCTGAGTCTGGCGCAAGTGGCGTCTTCGAACTTGACGCGGGCCATGGCGCAGCAAGCCGAAGACACCTTCATGAAGGCTGACCTGGTGCTGACCAGCCTGGTGGACTGGATTCAGGTCGACGGTTTCGGCCAGGACATGCGACCCCGCTTGCAGCAGACCTTTGCCCGGCGAATGCTGGCACTGGATCAATTACACGGCATCCTGTTGTTCGACCAGAAGGGCCAGTGGGTGGTGACCTCGTTTGAAAACCTGCCCCGGGGTACCGGGGTCGCGGATCGCGAGTACTTCAAGTATCACCAGCAGAACGTATCGTCGGTCGCGCATATCGGCCCGGCCATCCGCAGCCGGGAAAACGGCGAGTGGATCATCCCTGTTTCCAAGCGGGTCAACGACAGAAACGGCCATTTCCAGGGCGTATTGCTGGCCGGCATCAAGATGTCGTACTTCGACCGGTTCTTCAAAAGCTTCAGCCTCGACAACAACGGCTCGATGTTTCTCGGCCTGACCGATGGCACTTTGTTGGCGCGTCGACCTTTTGTAGAAGCGCAGATCGGCGTGTCGCTGGCCCAGGGCGAGATCTTCCAGAATTTCCTGCCACTGGCCAACTCTGGCAATGCGATGTTCACGTCCATCATCGATGGCCCTGGTGCTGCTGGGCGTGGGGTTGCTCGGTTGGGTGTTCATTCGTCAGGTGCGTGTTGGCGAGCGGGTCGAGTCGGATTTGCGCAGGGCCCAGCAAGCGCTGGAGCTGATCGCCACGCATGACAGCCTGACCGGCCTGGCCAACCGCCGGTTGTTCGAGCGGGCGATGGACGTCGAGTTCGGGCGCGGTGCCCGGCAGGCAAGCCCCTTGAGCCTGATCATGCTCGATATCGATTACTTCAAGCGCTACAACGACACCTACGGCCACGTGGTGGGGGATCACTGCCTGGCCGAAGTGGCGCGTGCGCTGAAGAGTTGCTGCCACCGCAAGGCCGATCTGGCGGTGCGTTACGGCGGTGAAGAGTTTGCGGTGCTGCTGCCCGACACCGACATTCACGGCGCCATGACGATTGCCGAGCAGATCCGTCGCAGTGTCATCGACAAGAACATCACTCGCACCGGCTCACCCAATGGCTACGTGACGGTCAGCCTGGGCTGCTATTCGTTCGTGCCCTCGGGGCGTGACAGCATGGACGTGTTTGTCGAGCGGGCCGATGCGGCGTTGTATCAAGCCAAACATTCGGGTCGCAACCGCGTGGCCACATTGTCGATGGCCGGTGGTGGCGAGGCATTGATGCGCTCCGATCGTTGAAGTGCTTTTGTTGCCGGTGGACCGTCTTGCTGGCCAGTCAGAATTGATCGTCTAGAGTTCCGTTAGCGCTGTCGAACCCGGCAGGCTCCCCCACGTACGGACGATCGCCAACATGTTGCTACCTCAAACGTTGACAGCCGTTGCTCTGACCGTCGCAGCCGCTGCCACTTTTCCGCTGGCCAGCCAAGCGCAACCGAAAATCACCGCCGAACAAGCGCATGCCATCGGCGTGGATGCCTACATCTATTTTTACCCGCTGCTGAGCATGGACGTCACCCGCAAGCAATTCACCAACATCGAGCCGGGCAAGGAATTCGGCAAGGGCCCGATGAACATGTTTGTCAGTGTGCCGCAGTACCCGCCAGCCGATTTCAAAGGGGTGGTGCGCTCCAACTTCGACACCTTGTATTCGATTGCCTGGCTGGACTTGAGCAAGGAGCCGCTGGTGATCGCAGCGCCGAATACCGATGGACGCTTCTACCTGCTGCCAATGCTCGATATGTGGACCGACGTGTTCGCGTCGCCGGGCTGGCGCACCACGGGCACCGAGGCCGGACAATTCCTCGTGACGCCACCGGGCTGGACGGGCGCGGTGCCTGCCGGGATGAGCCATTTGCCGGCGCCAACGCCCTTTGTCTGGGTCATCGGCAGGACCAAGACTGACGGCGCAGAGGATTACGCAGCGGTGCACAAGATCCAGGCCGGCTACACGGTGACGCCGTTGTCGCGCTTAGGAAAGGAGCCTGAAGCCGTCACCGTGAAAGTCGACCCTGCGGTGGACATGAAAACGCCACCGAAGATTCAGGTCGACTCCATGTCGGCTGCCGATTACTTCACTTACGCTGCCGAGTTGCTGAAGGTGAACCCGCCGCACAGCACCGACCAGCCAATGCTGGCGCAGATCAAGCGTCTTGGAATCGAAGTCGGCAAGTCGTTCAACATGGACGCGTTGGACCCGCAAATCCAGGCCGCACTGCAAAAGGTGCCTAAGGATGCGCAGGCCTTGATGAGCTGGAAAGTGCCGACCCTGGCGCGGGAGGTCAATGGCTGGTCGATGAACACCGACACCATGGGCGTCTACGGCAACTACTACCTAAAGCGTGCCATCGTTACGCAGGTGGGGCTCGGCGCCAACCTGCCCGAGGACGCGATTTATCCGTTGAACATCGGCGACAGCAACGGCAAGCCACTCGATGGCGCGAACAAATACGTGTTGCATTTCAGCAAGGGCGAGACACCGCCGGTTAACGCTTTCTGGTCGATCACCCTGTATGACCCGCAAGGTTTCCAGGTCGGCAACTCAATCAACCGTTTTGCAGTCAGTAGCTGGATGCCGTTCAAGCACAACGCCGATGGCTCGCTGGACCTCTATTTCCAGAACGAAAGCCCCGGCAAGGATCTGGAGGCCAACTGGCTGCCGGCGCCCAAAGGCTCATTCAATCTGACCATGCGTTTGTACGGCCCGAAAGCCGAGGCGTTGAATGGCCAATGGAACCCGCCGGCGATCAAGCCGATGTAGGTATCAGCTGACAAAAGGCGGCCAATGGCGGCATGTCATTGGTTGCCTTTGCCTGTCCAGCTGCCCGTGCCGCCGCCAGCGCCGCCGGTTCCGCCTCCGGGCGCACCGGTGCCGCCGCCAGCGCCACTGCCCGGACCATTGACGCCGGTGCTGCCCATTGACGAGCCGGAGCTCTTCCCGCGCCCGTTATTACCCGAGGGATCGCTGGGCCTGTTGCTGTCTGGCAGCATGGTTGAACTGCGGGTGGCGCCGGGTGCCGTACCGGTCGTACCAGGACCCTCGCCGGACGCCGCAAAGGTGGCCACGGACGTAGCCGACAACCATGCGGCCATGAGCAGCGAAGTCATTTTTATGTTCATCATGGTCGTCTCCAGGATGAGTCGTTACCTGAGGTTAGTGTGACAGGGCGCGTGGTGGGTGCCGATCCGCTTGACGAGTGGCGCGGGGCCTTGGTGGGCCACCGATCCATGGCCAAGCGAGAACCCTGTGGGAGCGGGCTTGCCCGCGAAGACGTCGGCCCATTCAGCATTGATGTTGGCTGACACTGCGCATTCGCGAGCAAGCCCGCTCCCACAGTTGAACTGTGTCGGGCGGGAAATTGCGGACACCCTCGAACCCTGTGGGAGCTTGCCCGCGAAGACGTCGGCCCATTCAGCATTGATGTTGGCTGACACTGCGCATTCGCGAGCAAGCCCGCTCCCACAGTTGAGCTGTGTCGGGCGGGAAATTGCTGACACCCTCGAACCCTGTGGGAGCGGGCTTGCCCGCGAAGACGTCGGCCCATTCAGCATTGATGTTGGCTGACACTGCGCATTCGCGAGCAAGCCCGCTCCCACAGTTGATCTGTGTCGGGCGGGGAAATTGCGGACACCCTCGAATCGACCAGCTTGCGCTCAAGGTGCTGCCGCCCCCGGGACCACGGATGCAACCACCGAAAAGGGCAGGTGTCACAGTTCAGGCACCTCGCCCTCAGGAGTGTCCGATCATGAAGAAACTGCGGATCGCCACGTTCAACGTCAATGGCCTGCGCGCCCGGCTGCCCAACCTGCTGGCCTGGCTTGAACGGGAAAAACCGGACATCGCCTGCTTGCAGGAATTGAAGGCAGTGGACAGCGCATTCCCGGCTGTCGAGCTTGAAGCGCTCGGCTACGGCGCCATCTGGCAGGGTCAGGCGTCATGGAACGGCGTGGCAATCCTGGCGCGGGATGCGCAGCCGCTGGAAAGCCGGCGCGGGTTGCCCGGCGATGACAGCGACAACCAAAGTCGTTATCTGGAAGCCGCGGTCCACGGGGTTCTGGTGGGTTGCCTGTATCTACCCAACGGCAACCCGCAGCCGGGGCCGAAATTCGAGTACAAGCTGGCATGGTTCGAGCGACTGATCCGTCATGCGCAGGCGCTTCAAGGCAGTGAACATCCGGTGGTGCTGGCGGGTGACTACAACGTGGTGCCCACCGACCTGGACATCTATAACCCGCGCTCATGGCTCAAGGACGCCTTGCTGCAACCTCAGAGTCGCGAGTGCTACCAGCGGTTGCTGGACCAGGGCTGGACTGATTCATTGCGGCACCTGCATCCGCAGGATCGGCTCTACACGTTCTGGGATTACTTCCGCCAGCACTGGCAGAAAAACTCCGGTCTGCGCATTGATCATTTGCTGCTCAACCCTGTCCTGAGCCCGTATCTGCAAGACGTCGGGGTGGATGCCTGGGTACGCAATGAGCCCCATGCCAGCGACCATGCACCGACCTGGATTCAATTGGGTTCGCGCAAGCGGCATTGAGTTTTTCAGGACGAATGATTGGCTAAATCAATTGTCGGTGGCCGTGCCTGATCCCGTATACATAGCGACCACTGGCGGAGCAATCCGCCGCTTGCGTGCAAAAGGATTGAACGATGAGCGAGCCACGCCTGACTGACCGTGCTTTGTATCTGCAACGCCTGGGCTTCGATACACCCCCGGCACCTACCCTGGAAACCTTGCGCCAACTGCAACTGCGCCATACCGGGGTTTTCCCGTTTGAAAATCTCACCACGTTATCCGGCGAACCGGTGCTGATCGACCTGCCGTCCATCGAGCGCAAGGTCTTGCATGCGGGCCGTGGCGGTTATTGCTACGAACTCAACAAGCTGTTTCTGGCCTTGCTTCAGGAGTTGGGTTTCGACGCCCGCGCCATCAGCGGTCGGGTGGTGATGGGGCAACCGGAGGGCGCCTGGACGGCCCGGACCCATCGCCTGAGCCTGGTCATCATTGACGACGTACGCTACATCACCGACGTCGGCTTCGGCGGAATGGTGCCGACCGCGCCACTGCTGCTCGATTCCCGCGCCGAACAACTCACCCCACACGAATCGTATCGCATCGACCTGCACGTCGACGGTTTTACCCTGCGTGCCAACGTAGCCGGTGAATGGCGAGCGATGTACATCTTCGACCTGCAACGCCAGGAGGATATCGATTTTGCTGTGGGCAACTGGTACGTCTCGACCCATCCCGAGTCATCTTTCGTCAGGCAGTTGATGGTGGCGCGCACCGGGGAGGGCTGGCGCCGTACGCTCAACAACGGCAGCTTCGCCATTCACCGGATCGGCCATGACAGCGAGCGGCGGGAGGTGACGGATGTGCAGGAACTGATTGGCCTGCTGGGCAGCGAGTTCGGCATCCGCGTACCGGAACAGGCGCAATTGGCGCGGACGCTGGAGCGATTGATCGCAGCGCCGCAATAGCGGGCTGATCGCAGGCATCACAAAGGGCTGGTCAGATTGATCGGCCCTTTGCGTTTCAGGGCCGGACACCCGGCGCCATCACCCGTTGGATTTCGCGCAAGGCTTCTGCCAGTTTCTGCTCCAGGCCCTTGAGTTCGGCAGGGGTGAGGGTTGGTTTCAGTTTTGCGCTCTTGCCTTCGTTGAGCAGGGCCCGGCGCAACGTATTGTTGATTGCCGTCTGGTAGCCGTACCCCTCGTGTTCTGCCAGGGCCCGGGCGGCTTCGATGACGGCGTCATCGAGCATGATGGTAATGCGGGTCTTGCCTTTGGCGGGCGCCACGGCCCCGCGCCTGGCGTCACTGAAGTCGTATTCGTCTTTCATCGGTCATGTCTCCAGATACTGACGGCGCTCGCTTTTGGTGGCGATGCGCGCGGAAATGATTCGAACAAAATTCGGATCGCGGTAGGTGTACACGACGACCAGCAAACGGCCTTTGGCATCCAGCCCCAGGGTGATCCAGCGTTGTTCGTCGTGGTGGTGGTCCTCGATGGTCAGCGCTCGTTCGTCATGGAACACCGGTTCAGTCTCTGCGAGGCTGATGCCTTGGTGCTTGAGTTTGTTGGCTGCGTTCTTTGCCTTGTGGAACTGAATGTCGAATGGCTTCATTATGCATACTTTATATGTATAAGAAAGAGGCGAGTCATACCGATGGTCGCCAGGAATTCGAAAGACTAGTCAGCACTCGGGGGAGGCAGCGAGGGATGTATTTCAAGGTTTTTGGCGGGGTCAGGAGGGTGGGTATCAGGCGGGAATGGACAAGTATCCATTTTGTGACTGATAAGTTGTATACAACTCTATAGACATTTGTCCTGTGTCTTGCATACAGTGTGCGCATAACAAAAACCAGGGAACCCCCTCCATGAAAACGCCCCATGTTTCACACCAACGGCCCGAGGACGAAAACCTAGGGATCGGCGCGAATATGGCTTATGGCCTGCAACATGTTCTGACCATGTATGGCGGTATCGTTGCGGTGCCATTGATCATCGGCCAGGCGGCCGGGCTCTCGCCAGCGGACATCGGTTTGTTGATTGCTGCTTCATTGTTTGCGGGGGGGCTGGCAACGCTGCTGCAAACCCTGGGTCTACCGTTTTTTGGTTGTCAGTTGCCGCTGGTGCAGGGCGTATCCTTCTCTGGCGTCGCGACCATGGTGGCGATTGTCAGCAGTGGCGGGGAGGGCGGGTTCCAGTCGGTGTTGGGGGCGGTAATAGCGGCGTCCCTGATCGGATTGCTGATAACCCCGGTGTTCTCGCGTATCACCAAGTTCTTCCCGCCGCTGGTGACCGGCATCGTGATTACCACCATCGGCCTGACGCTGATGCCGGTAGCCGCGCGCTGGGCCATGGGCGGCAACAGCCACGCACCGGATTTCGGCAGCATGGCGAATATCGGTCTGGCGGCGGTGACGCTGGTGCTGGTGCTGTTGCTGAGCAAAATCGGCAGTGCGACCATCTCCCGCCTGTCGATCCTGCTGGCCATGGTCGTCGGTACGGTGATCGCGGTGTTCCTCGGCATGGCGGATTTCTCGTCCGTGACCCAGGGCCCGATGTTCGGCTTCCCGACACCCTTCCACTTCGGCATGCCGACCTTCCACTTCGCGGCGATCCTGTCGATGTGCATCGTGGTGATGGTGACGCTGGTGGAGACCTCGGCCGACATTCTGGCGGTCGGTGAGATCATCGACACCAAGGTTGACTCCAAGCGCCTGGGCAATGGCCTGCGCGCCGACATGCTGTCGAGCATGTTCGCGCCGATCTTCGGGTCCTTCACCCAGAGCGCCTTTGCCCAGAACGTCGGGCTGGTGGCGGTCACCGGCATCAAGAGCCGCTACGTGGTGGCCACTGGCGGTTTGTTCCTGGTGCTCCTCGGCCTGCTGCCCTTCATGGGCCGGGTTATCGCCGCAGTGCCGACCTCCGTACTGGGCGGCGCCGGCATCGTGCTGTTCGGCACCGTCGCGGCCAGCGGCATTCGGACCTTGTCCAAGGTCGACTACCGCAATAACGTCAACCTGATCATCGTTGCTACCTCCATCGGCTTCGGCATGATCCCGATCGCTGCACCGAGCTTCTACGATCAATTCCCGAGCTGGTTCGCGACCATTTTCCATTCGGGCATCAGCTCGTCGGCGATCATGGCCATCGTGCTGAACCTGACCTTCAACCACCTCACCGCCGGTAACTCCGACCAGCAATCGGTGTTTGCGGCCGGTACCGAGCGGGTGCTGCGTTATCAGGATCTGGCGGCGTTGCGCGAAGGGGACTACTTCAGCGACGGTAAGCTGCACGATTGCGACGGCAAGGAGATTCCGGTGCTGGAATCGGAACACGGTGGGGCAGAACCACGGGCGGTGCACGTCAAAAGCAGTGAGCATGTCTGACGTTCGCGGCGACTGAAGTAAAGGGCCGATCTGTTGAATGGACAGATCGGCTTTTTTTATGGATCAAAAGATCGCAGCCTTTGTAGGAGCTGCCGCAGGCTGCGATCTTTTGATATTTGTATCGGCCACAAAAAAGCCCCTGAATCTTTCGATTCAGGGGCTTTTCAATGTTGCTTGTCTGGCTCCACGACCTGGACTCGAATAAAAAAATAAGTATTTGTTTTACAATGAAATTATGCTGATTTTTAGTATTCATATCCCTACGATTATCCTAATCAAGCCCGTATTTTTATTGGAGTTCTTTCGATACCCCATGAGCACGGCGGCAGCAAGCTTCTGAAGGTGGCGTACGCAGGCCATACTGTGATGGATGAGGAAAACACATCCGAGTGACTGCTTTGGCTGTGGATTCAACCGGTCGATGTGACTTCTGTATAAGTACGCTGTGTCGTCAGTCTGGTTTGAATGCGTGTATGTGCCTCGACAAACAAAGCCACCTGGCCAAAGCTCAGCGGCTACTCAGTCAGAGATCGGATCAAACGAAACTAGCGTGAACGAGGATACTCCGCCTCGTTTCATATTGGCCCTCCACCGAGCTACCAGCGCTGCGGTTGTAGGTACATTTCCTCCGCCATTGACACTGTTTTTACATGTGACCAAACCCTTAGCGGTGAGTCGAAGAAGCTGAATCCTTCCGACATCACGGGCTTTCTCCAGCCATTTCTGAGCGATCCAATAGCTCACGGCAGAAGGGCTCATGAGACGATTAAGTACGTCGCGACGCATTTCAGTAACTTTGGTCAAAAACTCAACGTCACCCTGCGCAAGATGAAACGCTGCGATAGTGCGACCTCGACCGCTGGCTGTTAAAGGGCTGTCATAATCACCAGGCACATAAAACTCAATTGAGGACATAGCTACCTCCAAGTTAGCAATTCTGCGAGCGGCACGGCGGGAACAGGCCTACGAACCACGTCTCACTTAATAGGATGATCAACTGTCAACCACGTTAGAGTTAGAGTAGGTCCATGGTGGCCATGGAATCAGCCATACGGTAGCCCATCGCTTTGTAACCCGCCTGGCGCTTATCCCACATCCTCAGCAGCGCGACATTACCCTCGTCAACGAAGTCGATCACTCGCACGTCGGCCTTATCGGCATGCGATCGATGCAACCGCCCCGCATATTGCTGAAGGATTCCCTTCCATGAGATGGGCATTGCCAGCACCAGCGTGTCCAACGGCGGGTGATCGAAGCCTTCACCTACTAGTTTTCCTGTTGCCAGCAGCACCCGTGGAGCATCAGGGGGAAGGGACTCAAGCTCATGCATACGGGAAAGGCGCTGTTTCTTAGGCACTCGCCCATGAAGCGTGAAAAGGTTATGCACACGCTGCTTCAATTCTAATTCAAGGGCATCCACATGTTCCGTCCGCTCCGTTAGCACTAGAATTTTTCTACCCTCGTTGTACGCCAGCTCAATCTCCGAGACGATTTTGGCTGTCCGCTCAGAGTCGTCGGCTAGACGCCGAAAAACGTCCTGAATCCCAAAGCCGTCGGGGACCACTATTGGTTTGGACAGCAATCGAGGCACGACAGATAGGTCATGAGGCGCATTCGCTGGCCGAGCAGCAGAATGTCGGATCGGTCCGCACTGCATGAAAATAATAGGCTGCTGCCCATCTCGGCGCACTGGGGTTGCCGTGAGTCCCAGCACGTACCGCGCGGTCGCGCTCCTCAGTAGTGCCTCGAATGACACTGCTGATAGGTGATGACACTCATCAACGATGATCTGGCCGTAGTTTTTTACCTGATCGCTGATCTCGCCTTTTCGCGATAACGACTGCATTACGGCAATGTCGATGATGCCGGTAAGCTTCGCTTTTCCGCCTCCAAGAGTTCCAACGACACCATTCCCGACTCCCAAGAACACCTGCAAGCGCTCTTGCCACTGCCTTAACAGTTCCGTCCGATGCACAAGCACCAACGTGTTAATGCCACGTGCGGCAATCAACGCAGCAGCACTCACTGTTTTACCGAAAGCAGTCGGTGCGCAGAGGATACCGGTGTCATGACTTAGCATTGCGCTGACAGCAGCCTCTTGGTCAGAACGCAGGGTCCCGAGAAAACTCACGTCGATGGGGTCGCCCGCGAAGCGTTCGTCTTTAAGAATAGCGGTAACCCCGTTTTCCCCTAAAAGCTCCAGCGCAGCATCCAAACAGCCACGTGGTAACGCAACATGTTTGGGGAAGTTCTGGGCACAGCCGATAATCCTTGGCTTGTTCCACACTGACATGCGCATGGCCTGAGCTTTGTAGAACTCAGGATTTTGAAAGGCAGCGAGCCGGACAAGCTGGTTTGCCAATGGCTGTGGCAATTCCGACTTTTCAAAGTAAATTAAGTTAGCCAGCGTGATGTTGACAGCAGCAGGCAACGGGCATGTCAATTTACGTGATCTCGATTCACGATCTTTCCAAGGTTCTGCATCACCTTCGTCATCGACATAGGCGACCCCTAGAGGGTCCCGATTACCCATCGCCTGGATAATAACGGGCTGGATATCTTCTGGACTCATGCGCTGAATCGATGCCAGGAAGGCCCATTGATCAGGATGAGGCTCAAGCGAGTCGTCTACAAAAACGCTATTGTTTTGGGCCCTGGCCCGCTTTTGCAAAGGGAGCGCGATGAGATTTCCAAAGCCGCCTTTGGGCATATAGTCCTGGTTTGGAAACAGTCGATCATAGGAGCTGAGCGCCAACTGGCGGGTGCGCTCACAGGCATGACTGATGATTGCGGCACCGAGGCGGCGCGCATCGCAGGCAGGAACATTACGCTCAAAGAAAATCCAGCCATGAGCCCCTTGGCCTGAGCGCGATATTTCCAGCGCCACCGGGACGTTCAGCTCATGGCATGACTGCACAAAAGCTTTGGAATCATCACGCCATTCGGCCTCATCGAAGTCGACCGCCAAAAAATAACAAGTGTCATCAGAGAGTAGGGGGTAGATACCAACGACCACTTCGCCCGCCAGATGGCGATAGACCACCTCATCGGTCAGCGGAAGCAGCTGGCGGTTACCGCAGTCGCCACATTTAATTCGGGGCTTCTCACAAACGCCAGGCCTCCATTCGTTTGCGCAAGCGGGTGCGTATCCTGATTTGCCTGCCTTGCTTTCCCAGCGGATGGGATAAACGTCCGTCCTACCACGAAACAAGCTTCGGAATAGGGCAAGCTTTCCATCAGTATCGAGTTGCTGTGATTGTTCTGCTTGGACAATCGCTATCTTGACTGGCTCAGCAGGCGGGCGCCATTCGATGCCATGAGCATCCAGCAAGGCAACCAATCTTGCATTCTCAGCCCTTAGCTTCGCCACCAGACTACTGTTTATCACCGCCTTCAGCCTCTACGTCTCAGGTGAAGCCTGTAGCCTCGAGCTACAACCCTCAGTCCATCAGTAATACATAGAGGTTATCAAACAACAGAGGTTAGGTTCAGGGGCTCAAGAGGTCCGCCCTAATCCCCGTCAAGTCGTTGGCTGGCTCAATCTGCCGGTGAGGGATACAGAGCGCGCAGTTGCTGGCATTCGGCTAACGTGGAAAATTCCAGGATTTTCCTAGGCGCAGAGTGATCAGGCTTGTGGTCAGCAGGTAGTAGTAGCGCGTCGATTTCGAGTTTGAGCTCATGTGATGGTTCAAAAACCAAACGAGATGCTTTCTTTGCCATGTCCATGGATTATCTCGGCTCCAGCGTTCAGAAATGGCTGCTTGAATAGTCTTGGCCTGGCGGATGTGACGTTCGCGTGTGGCATGTGCGCCAGTCAGTGCCCCAGCCAAGAAGATCTCCATATCGAATGGTTTATTCATACCCGACCACCGATGTACGCCGATACCACGTCGATTCGACCGTGTCCCAGCTCATAGCTGATTTGTAAGCGGGCCTCTCGATCAAGGCGTGGATCGAGGCGCCTGCACCTGCCACCGTTGATGGGCGCTAGGTGATGGGTGATCTGCTCATAGCGTTCGCACGCATAAGCCGCGCGCAGTTCGTGGAAGCCTTTGAGGTTGTGCGTATGGAGGATATCTCGGGCGGGGCGGACGATTTCCCGTTGGAAATCAAGGTAGCTCTCGTTCGGTGCCAGGAGGTTGCGGCTACCGTCGGGAGAGACCTGTTCGGCGTACCTGAGCGCTTCGCGAATATGGTCATCCACCGTGATCCAACGAGGCGCGGTTGCGCCGCCGCGGCCACCTTTGGTGCCGTCCTGGATGTTGATCTTGTCGTAGTGTTCGGCTTCACGCTTGAGTCGCGGTAGGTCGGCCAGAATCGCTTCTCGCAGACGCATGCCAGTGGCACGTGCCAATTGAGCGATGGCGGCGGCACGCGGATGCTGTTCGCGGAGCGCTTCGACGATGCGCATCACGTGTTCGTGATCTTGGCCTTGAGGATTTGTCGTGCGCACGGTGATGCGCTGTGTTCCCAAAGCCTTGCTCGGACTTGGCACTTTCACATATTGATCACCGCGAAGCGCAGCCATGGTCCGATTCACGCTGGACAGCCGATTTTGTGCGGTAGCGATGGCGAGATCGCTGCGCTCAACCAGGTGACGCAGATGCGCCGCGTAATCCAGCAAGGTCTGCCGATCAATCTGCCGAGCATCGTTAAACCCCGGGCCATCCTCCGACCGACACCAGCGCACAAACGCCTGCCAGCGATCACCGTGCGCCTTCACCGTGCCGTAATGCCCGCCGCCAAACAGATCTTTTAGCGCTTGCGGCCCGGCATAGCTCAGCTGCCGACCATAGCCAAAATTGCGCCCATCCCGTCTACCGACCAACGCCATGATCACATTCCTCTCGAAGCCAAACTCTTAAAACCTTCCCCCACGTCATCCCGCCAAGAATGTTGAGTGTTATCAGGGATCAAGGCCCCTGCGACCTGTGAGGGTTGTCCACTAACGCGGGACTGGCGGCTCCTTACGACCGGGAGCTTGGGCATCTCATGATCTGGCCTCCTGAACACTTCCGAGGAAGTGGGCGGGTGGAGGCTGCATTGGCTGACGAGACCAGCGCCGCGAGATCCTGAGTCAGGTGAAGGCAGTGAAGCGACGACCGGGGCATACCTGACTGTCAGTCAGGTGCAGTCCATTCCGTGGGCTGCGGCACCATCATCGGCATCGCTGTTGCTGGTGACATCGGTGTTTGTCGCGCCGATTGTCACGAGGGGAATGCCGCAAAGCCTGGTACGAGGTGGGCTGCAGCAGTGGTAGGTGCGCCCGTCTCTTTCCGGGAGAAAGAGACGGGCGCAGGTTGGCGCAATGAAATGGCCACGCGGATAAGTTGCTTCAGGGCTGATATGAAGGGGTATGAGTTGCCGCAGTGGGCACACTAGTAAAAGTAGGCATCCATCACATCGCTGTGACCGTGCGAGCCGCCGGACGCTAATCGCACTTTGGGAGAACCACCACGGTGTGGCGTAGCCTTAAAGGTTCTGGCTACCTGGGTTGCTGTCAACGACAGCGCTTTGCCCGACCTTTTCTACGCCTGTGGAGAATTAGGGTCAAGGCTCGAATTTTCGGGAGTTCTGCGGCTGTGGGTGAAATTATCCACTAATGGAAATCAGTGGTTTTCCACAGACAATTGCGTGGGCTTTAGATTTTTTAAGTTAGGTCCATCCAAACAGGGCGGCTTTGCAGCCCTGTTTGGATGGACCCGCGTGGACAAACGGATCACTGAGATATGAGGACCGAGCGCTTACTCAGTTGCGCCACGTTTTGCTTTTAGGCGAGTGACATTCGCACCCGTCTGATTGGCGAATTCGCGTGGGCTGACATGCTTCTGCTGATTAGCCTCAAGGTAGCGACTCCACCAGTTCATGATCAGCCTGCGCTCCTCGATGAACTCGGCCTTGTGGATGTAGGCGGCGCGGACGTTGTTGCGTTCCTTGTGGCTCATCTGCCGCTCGATGGCTGTGTCCGTCCACAAACTTGACTCGATCAGTGCGCTGCAGGCCATCGAACGAAACCCATGCCCACAGATCTCGGATTTGGTGTCGTACCCCATCTTCCTAAGCGCGCTGTTCACCGTGTTTTCGGACATTGGTTTCCAAGACTTGGTATCGCCTGCGAACACCAAGTCAAATTTGCCTGTGATTGCGTGGATCTGCTCGAGCAGGGCGATCGCTTGCGGCGATAAGGGTACAAGATGGATATCGCCTGCCATCTTCGTACCCCTTGTGGAAAAGGGTACGCCTTCCAACGCTGGTCGCGTGTCGGGTATTTCCCAGACACCACGTTTGAGGTCGAACTCGCTCCAGCGGGCGAAGCGCAGCTCGCTGGAGCGTACAAACACGTGCAGCGACAGCAAGACCGTCAGCCGGGTAAGTGCGCGGCCTTTATAGGTGTCGATCCGTTCCTGCAATTCAGGCAAGCGCGATAAGGATAAGGCGGGGCGGTGGACGACCCGCGAGGCTTTGATCGAGCCTACGAGGTCGTAAGCAGGGTTTACGGTGATAAGCCGGAGGCGCTTTGCCTCGCGCATGATGCTCTGCAGGTAGTTTTGTACCCTTAAAGCAATGTCTATCGTTCCGCGCTTCTTAATCGCGTCCAGGGGTCGCATAAGGTCGTGGGTATCAAGGTCGACAATGGCGCGGGCGCCGATCAGCGGGAAGAGGTGAGTTTTGAGGCGACTCATCACTGTCTTGGAATAGTCCGGTGCCCACTTGGCTGACATTTCCGTGTGCCAGCCGAGGGCAACGCTTTCAAAGGTGCGGCCTTTGATCAGAGCGTCCGTCTTGGCTTGGTTCTTGGCTCCTATAGGGTCAATGCCATCCGCCAGCATTCGCTTGACCTCCAAGCGCTTGCGGCGCGCATCCGCGAGGCCAACGATGGGGTAGTTGCCGAATGAGGTCAGTCCTTCCCGGCCATCAGGTTTGACGTATCTGAGACGCCAGCCTTTGCGGCCATTGGGTTGGACTAGAAGGTAAAGGCCGTCGCCGTCGAAAAGCTTGTAGGCGCGGTCTGTGGGCTTGGCCGAACGGCAAGCGGCGTCGGAGAGTGGAGCAGTAGTGCGCGACATAAGGGTACTCCCTTTTATCGAACTGACCTTTATCCCAAACTCTACCCTTAAAATGGCTGGTATCCACCGGAATCCGACAGAACGCCAAAACGAAAAAACCCGCCAGAAGGCGGGTTTTTCGGGGGTTTCAGAGATTTTGAAAGCCTTCTCTGGAACCTTGTCTGGCTCCACGACCTGGACTCGAACCAGGGACCCAGTGATTAACAGTCACTTGCTCTACCAACTGAGCTATCGCGGAATGGCGCGTATCTTACTGATTCAAAAAGAGAAGTCAAGCATAGAACAACAATTGGAGAAAATTATCGGGACGGGCGGTGGTTTGGCGGCGATTGGCGGTTACCAGGATCGGCACGGAGGTCTACCATGGTCGCCCGGAAGTGGTGACACGCGCTGCCGGCCATTCGCCGAAAAGGTACGCGCCATGAATCATTTGACCCTCACACCTCGACACCACGGGGTGCACCCATGAGCATCTCTCAGATCAGCCTGCCCAAGGGGGTCGGCCCCCATGCCGAAAAGTTGTTCGACGCCATCACTCAGGCCGGCACCGCTGAAGCATTGAACCGCGCGGGTGGCAAGGCCGAAGGTTTCGTCCTGGGGCTGGAAAGCACCAAGGCGATCAAGAGCCAGGTCGCCGAATCGCTGTATGTCGCCTACGACGACGCTGCCAGCCAGCGTGCGACCGAACTGGCTTAACCGCCGAAGGTAATGGTGGCAACCATCAGTTTGGCGTAGAGCGCTGTGGCACCCAATTGCACCAGCCACAGGGCCAGGCCGCCGAGGAATACACCCGCAGCGACTTGCATTACCAGGTTGTTGCCGCGTTTGGCCGGGGCGCGGGGGATGAAGTGATCCAGGTCATCCAGGTCATCGCGGTCGGCGCGCAGGTCATCGTTTTTCATGTGGGTTCTCATAGGTCATTCAGGTGTACGCAAACCTGTGGGAGCGGGCTTGCTCGCGAATGCGATCTGACTGAGACATCGGTGTTGGAGCTGCTGGCCCTTTCGCGAGCAAGCCCGCCCCACACGTTGATCTGATTCAGTCTAGGGGAATATCGATGGTCCATAAAAAACGGGAAGCCACAGGCTTCCCGTTTTTCAATTCAAGGCTGAATCAGATGACCTGGACAATAGCGTCCGTCACCACCTCGATGTTGCTCTGGTTCAGCGCGGCCACGCAGATGCGGCCGGTGTCCAGGGCGTAGATGCCGAACTCGTTGCGCAGGCGATGAACTTGCTCAACGCTCAAGCCGGAGTAGGAGAACATGCCGCACTGACGACCGACGAAGCTGAAATCGCGCTGAGGCGCTTTTTTTGCCAGCAGGTCGACCATCTGGGTGCGCATGCCACGAATGCGCAGGCGCATTTCGGCCAGTTCGGCTTCCCACTGGGCGCGCAGTTCCGGGCTGTTCAGCACGGCAGCGACAACGCTGGCACCGTGGGTCGGCGGGTTGGAGTAGTTGGTACGGATCACGCGTTTGACCTGCGACAGCACGCGCGCGCTTTCTTCTTTCGATTCGCTGACGATCGACAGGGCACCGACGCGCTCGCCATACAGCGAGAACGATTTGGAGAACGAGCTGGAAGCGAAGAAAGTCAGGCCCGACTCGGCAAACAGGCGCACGGCCGCGGCGTCTTCGTCGATGCCATCGCCGAAACCTTGATACGCCATGTCGAGGAATGGCACGTGGCCTTTGGCTTTAACGACTTCCAGGACGTTTTTCCAGTCGGCCGGGCTCAGGTCCACGCCGGTCGGGTTGTGGCAGCAGGCGTGCAGCACAATGATCGAGCCGTTTGGCAGCGCGTTCAGGTCTTCCAGCATGCCGGTACGGTTCACGTCGTGGGTCGCGGCATCGTAGTAGCGGTAGTTCTGCACCGGGAAACCGGCGGTTTCGAACAGCGCGCGGTGGTTTTCCCAGCTCGGGTCGCTGATCGCCACGACAGCGTTCGGCAGCAGTTGCTTGAGGAAGTCGGCACCGATTTTCAGAGCGCCAGTACCGCCAACGGCCTGGGTGGTGATGACGCGGCCAGCGGCGAGCAGTGGCGAATCATTGCCGAACAGCAGCTTTTGCACGGCCTGGTCGTAGGCGGCAATGCCGTCGATTGGCAGGTAGCCACGGGAAACGTGTTGAGCGGCGCGAATCGTTTCGGCTTCGACAACGGCGCGCAGGAGTGGAATTCGCCCCTCCTCGTTGCAGTAAACACCGACCCCCAGGTTGACCTTGCTGGTGCGGGTATCGGCGTTGAATGCTTCGTTGAGGCCCAGGATTGGATCGCGTGGTGCCATTTCGACAGCGGAGAACAGGCTCATTATTGCGGCGGCTCTGAATGGAGAGTGGAGGGACGTGTCGCGCTCCAGCCGAATGCACTAGAGCGGTGCACAAACGGGGAGCTAGTATAGAGGCCATCGGCGATGGCTGGCGACAGGCGATTGACCTTTTAAGGCAAGTTTTTCCGATTATTTATCGACCGTCAGTCGAATGGTCTCGGCAAAGGTTTTGCGTGATGCAGGACGTTTGCCTTGAAAGCGCTGGCAATCGGCTCCACATTGAGCACAATCCAGTTTTTTCCTCGGGCGACATCGGTCGTTTGCGGTCTTTCTCGTTCGTGCCGGTTTGACCGGCAAGAGTGATCCAGAGGTATTTCATGTCTGAATTCCAGCTAGTCACCCGTTTCGAGCCCGCCGGCGATCAGCCGGAAGCCATCCGCCTGATGGTCGAGGGCATCGAGGCCGGGCTGGCGCACCAGACGCTGCTCGGTGTGACCGGCTCGGGCAAGACCTTCAGCATCGCCAATGTGATCGCCCAGGTGCAGCGCCCGACGCTGGTGCTGGCGCCCAACAAGACCCTGGCGGCGCAGTTGTACGGCGAGTTCAAGGCGTTCTTCCCGAACAACGCGGTGGAGTATTTCGTTTCCTATTACGACTACTACCAACCCGAAGCCTACGTGCCGTCCTCGGACACCTTCATCGAGAAAGATGCCTCGATCAACGACCACATCGAGCAGATGCGGCTGTCGGCGACCAAGGCATTGCTCGAGCGCAAGGACGCGATCATCGTTACCACGGTGTCGTGCATCTACGGCCTGGGCAGCCCGGAAACCTATCTGAAGATGGTGTTGCACGTGGATCGCGGCGACAAGCTCGACCAGCGTGAGTTGCTGCGCCGCCTGGCTGACCTGCAATACACCCGCAACGACATGGAATTCGCCCGGGCGACCTTCCGCGTGCGCGGCGATGTGATCGATATCCACCCGGCGGAATCGGATTTCGAAGCAATCCGCATCGAACTGTTCGACGATGAAGTGGAAAGCCTGTCGGCCTTCGATCCATTGACCGGCGAAGTGATCCGCAAGCTGCCGCGCTTCACCTTCTACCCGAAGAGCCACTACGTCACGCCCCGGGAAACCCTGTTGGGCGCGGTCGAAGGCATCAAGGTCGAGTTGCAGGAGCGTCTGGAATACCTGCGCTCCAACAACAAGCTGGTGGAGGCTCAGCGCCTGGAGCAGCGCACCCGTTTCGATCTGGAGATGATCCTCGAACTGGGTTACTGCAACGGCATCGAAAACTACTCGCGCTATCTGTCCGGTCGCGAAGCCGGCGCGGCGCCACCGACCCTTTACGATTACCTGCCGGCCGATGCCTTGCTGGTGATCGATGAATCCCACGTCAGCGTTCCGCAGGTGGGCGCCATGTACAAGGGCGACCGCTCGCGCAAGGAAACCCTGGTCGAATACGGTTTCCGCCTGCCCTCGGCCCTGGACAACCGGCCGATGCGTTTCGATGAATGGGAAAGCATCAGCCCGCAGACGATTTTCGTTTCGGCGACGCCGGGCAACTATGAAGCCGAGCACGCCGGGCGCGTGATTGACATGGTGGTGCGCCCGACCGGGCTGGTGGACCCGCAAATCGAGATCCGCCCGGCACTGACCCAGGTCGACGACTTGCTGTCGGAAATCACCAAGCGTGTCGCTCTGGAAGAGCGGGTGCTGGTCACGACACTGACCAAGCGTATGGCCGAAGACTTGACCGACTATCTGGCCGACCACGGCGTGCGCGTGCGCTACCTGCACTCGGACATCGACACCGTGGAGCGGGTCGAAATCATCCGTGACTTGCGCCTGGGCACCTTCGATGTGCTGGTGGGCATCAACCTGTTGCGCGAAGGCCTGGACATGCCGGAAGTGTCGCTGGTGGCGATCCTCGATGCCGACAAGGAAGGCTTCCTGCGTTCCGAGCGCTCGCTGATCCAGACCATCGGCCGGGCGGCGCGTAACCTCAATGGCCGGGCGATTCTGTATGCCGACCGCATCACGGGCTCCATGGAGCGGGCGATCGGCGAAACCGAGCGTCGTCGCGACAAGCAGATTGCTTTTAACCTGGCCAATGGCATCACGCCCAAAGGCGTGTTCAAGGACGTCGCTGACATCATGGAAGGCGCCACAGTGCCCGGTTCGCGCAGCAAAAAGCGCAAGGGCATGGCCAAGGCCGCCGAAGAAAACGCCAGGTACGAAGCCGAATTGCGCTCGCCGGGCGAGATCGCCAAGCGTATCAAGGCCCTGGAAGAGAAGATGTATGCATTGGCGCGTGATCTGGAGTTTGAAGCAGCGGCGCAGATGCGCGACGAGATTGGCAAGTTGCGGGAGCGGTTGATCACTGTTTGAGATTCGCGGTGAGTGTGCGGGCCTCTTCGCGAGCAAGCCCGCTCCCACCGTTGATCGGGTTGTCCTGACGGGCGCGGTCCAATGTGGGAGCGGGCTTGCTCGCGAAGGGGCCGGTCTTTGCGCCACAATACTTAACTAGTGCGCTTCCCCAGCCTTCAACCCCGCCGGCAATTTCCGGGTCAGCAACACCGCCAGCATGCTGATCCCCAGCGCAATTCCGACAAAATGAAACGCATCGTTGTAGGCCATGATCGACGCCTGTTGATGCGCGATCTCGCTGAGTTTGCCCAGTGCCGCCGTTTCACTGCCCAGCCGGTCGGTCAGCGAGGCAATGCGCTCGGCCACCTGTGGGTTACTCGGCACGATGGATTCACGCAGGTAATCAAAATAGACCTTGGTCCGCGCATCCAGCAGCGTGGCGAGCAGGGCGATGCCGATGGCCCCGCCGAGGTTGCGCAGGATGTTGAACAGGCTCGATGCCGATCCTGCATCCTGGGGCAGGATGTAGGACGTCGCGATCAGCGAGATGGTGACCATGATCAGCGGCTGGCCCAGGGCGCGGATGATCTGGATCTGATTGAACTGCGGCCCGGCAAAGTCCGGGTTGAGCACGCCCGACGAGAAGCTCGCCAACCCGAACAGCCCGAAGCCCAATGTGCACAGCCATTTGGGCGAGACGAACTTCATCAGCTTGGGCACCAGCGGGATCAGAAACAGCTGCGGCACACCCATCCACATGATCACTTCACCGATCTGCAGTGCGTTGTAGTTCTGGATTTGCGCCAGGTACAGCGGCAGCAGGTAGATCGAGCCGTACAACCCGACCCCCATCCCGACGCTGGAAATGCTGGACAAGCCGAAGTTGCGGTTGCCGAGGATGCCGAGGTTGATCAACGGATTGGGTTTGGAAAACTGCACGATGACAAAGGTGATCAGGCTGACCAGCGCGATGCTGCCCAGGGTCACGATCAGGCTGGATTCCAGCCAGTCCTTGCGATGGCCTTCCTCCAGGAATACCTGCAGGCAACCGAGCCCGACGCCGAGGGTGAGAATGCCGGCGTAGTCGGTGCTTTTCAGCAATTCCCAGTGCGCTTCTTTCTTCTCCAGGCCGTACATCAGGCCGGCGATCATGATCAGGCCGGGCGGGATGTTGATGTAGAAGATGTACTCCCAGCCCCAGTTCTCCGTCAGCCAGCCGCCGAGGGTCGGGCCGATGGAGGGCGCGAACGTGGCGGTCATGGCGAACATGGCCATGCCTTTGGCGCGGTGGTGTTCCGGGAGCTTGATCAGGGTCAGGGTGAACGCCAGTGGAATCAGCGCACCGCCGGTAAACCCCTGCAGGGCGCGAAACACGATCATGCTCTCCAGGCTCCAGGCCATGGAGCAGAGCAGGGAGGCTGCGAGAAATCCGAGGGACACCCACACCGCCAGGCGTCGCGCCGACAGCAACTGCACGAGCCAGGCGGTGAGCGGGATCATGATGATCTCCGCCACCAGGTAGGAGGTGGAAATCCACGAGCCTTCCTCCAGGGTCGCCGACAGCGCGCCCTGGATATCCTTGAGCGAGGAATTGGTGATCTGGATGTCCAGCACCGCCATGAAGGCGCCGAGCATCACGCTCATCACCGCGATCCAGTCCCGCCGGGTCGGTTCGCCGACCGGGCGGATCAGTTGATCACCGGCCATCGTCAGGGGCGGCTTTGTGGCTCACTTTGGGGGTGGCGTCTTCAGGGGCATCCTTGATGTTCACCTTGGCGGTCACCGACATGCCCGGACGGATCTTGCCGCGCAACGGATTGTCGGCGGCGAAGGTCAGTTTTACCGGAATCCGTTGCACGACCTTGGTGAAGTTGCCCGTGGCATTGTCCGGCGGCAGCAGGCTGAACTGCGCGCCCGAGGCGGCGAACAGGCTGTCGACACGGGCTTTGATCGGCGTGTCGCTGTAGGCGTCGAAGGTCAGTTCGGCTTCCTGGCCGGGTTGCATGCGGCCGATCTGGGTTTCCTTGAAGTTGGCCTGAATCCAGATGTCTTCGTCAGGCACAATCGACAGCAAGTAAGCGCCGGCCTGCACGTATTGGCCTTCGCGGGCGGCACGCTGGCCGATCAGGCCGCTGATGGGGGCGTGGATTTCGCTGCGGGTCAGGTTCAGTTCGGCCTGGGCCAGGTCGGTTTTTGCGTTGGCGATCTGCGCATCGAGGCGTTTGATCTCGGCGGTCAGCGCGTTGACCTGCTGGCGCTGACTTTGCGCATCGGCCTGGGCCTTGGCCACTTGCGAGCGGGCAATGTGGGATTCGGCAGAGAGGGTGGTCACCCGCTCTTCGGAGACATAACCGGGTTTGCGCAAGGTCTCGGCGCGGGTCAGGTCGATCTGCGAGCGGCCCAGGCTGGCCTGGCTGGACGCGACTTGCGCTTCGCTGGCAGCAATCAGGCTGGCCTGCTGGGTCAGCTTGCTCTGGGCTTGCAGGCGCTCGGCCTGGCGGGTGGCCAGGGCGGCATTGGCGCGGTCGACAGCGAGACGGAAGTCGTCGCCTTCGAGTTTGATCAGCAACTGGCCTTTTTCGACATGCTGGTTGTCCTGCACCAGCACCTGGTCGATGCGCGCGCCCAACTGGCTCGACACACGGGTGATCTCGCCCTGGACATAAGCGTTGTCGGTGCTTTCATAAAAGCGCCCCTTGAAGAACCACTGGGCAAACAGGCCCCCGGCAATCAACAGGACCATCAGCAGGAATATAAAGAGGCGACGCTTGAGTTGGGCAGGCATGAGGCAAACTGTAGTCGAGAAATTGTAAGGGAAGTTATCAGCAGGCAAATCTGGCATACAGCCGATAAGTGGTAAATGCCGTCGGTGGATATTCGGCCATTCACCGCGTCATAGGGAGGTTACAGACGCAACCTTGGCTTAAATGCCCTGTTCGCTGGAGCCGGGCGGGTGTCGCCTGTTACCATTCGCGCCTAGTTTGAACTTCGCTTTTTTTCTTTTCGAGACATGCCATGACCACCGTCCGCACTCGCATCGCGCCATCGCCTACCGGGGATCCCCACGTAGGTACCGCCTACATCGCCTTGTTCAACTACTGCTTTGCCAAGCAGCACGGCGGTGAGTTCATCCTGCGGATCGAAGACACCGACCAATTGCGTTCGACCCGTGAGTCCGAGCAGCAGATTTTCGACGCCTTGCGCTGGCTGGGGATCGACTGGAGCGAAGGCCCGGACGTCGGCGGCCCGCACGGTCCGTATCGGCAGAGCGAGCGTGGCGATATCTATCAGAAGTATTGCCAGCAACTGGTCGACATGGGGCATGCCTTCCCGTGCTTCTGCACCGCCGAAGAGCTGGACCAGATGCGCGCCGAGCAGATGGCTCGCGGTGAAACCCCGCGTTACGACGGCCGCGCGCTGCTGCTGTCCAAGGAAGAAGTCGCCCGTCGCCTGGCCGCTGGCGAACCCCATGTGATCCGCATGAAGGTGCCGAGCGAAGGCGTCTGCGTGGTGCCGGACATGCTGCGTGGTGATGTTGAAATCCCGTGGGACCGCATGGACATGCAAGTCCTGATGAAGACCGACGGCCTGCCGACGTACTTCCTGGCCAACGTGGTCGACGATCACCTGATGGGCATCACTCATGTATTGCGCGGCGAAGAGTGGCTGCCATCGGCACCGAAGCTGATCCTGCTTTACGAGTACTTCGGCTGGGAACAACCGGAGCTGTGCTACATGCCGCTGCTGCGTAACCCGGACAAGAGCAAGCTGTCCAAGCGCAAGAACCCGACCTCGGTGACGTTCTACGAGCGCATGGGCTTCATGCCGGAAGCGATGCTCAACTACCTGGGTCGCATGGGCTGGTCGATGCCGGACGAGCGCGAGAAGTTCTCGTTGCAGGAAATGGTCGACCACTTCGATCTCAAGCGCGTGTCCCTCGGCGGGCCGATCTTCGACATCGAGAAGCTGTCCTGGCTCAACGGCCAGTGGCTGCGTGACCTGCCGGTGGAAGAGTTCGCCGCGCGCGTGCAGAAGTGGGCGTTCAACGCCGAATACATGATGAAGATCGCACCGCACGTGCAGGGCCGGGTCGAAACCTTCAGCCAGGTGGCACCGCTGGCCGGGTTCTTCTTTGCCGGTGGCGTGAATCCGGACGCCAAACTGTTCGAATCCAAGAAGCTGTCGGGTGATCAGGTCCGTCAGTTGATGCAGTTGATCCTGTGGAAGCTCGAAAGCCTGCGTCAGTGGGAGAAGGACAGCATCACCTCGACCATTCAGGCCGTAGTCGAATCCCTGGAGCTGAAGCTGCGTGATGCCATGCCGCTGATGTTTGCCGCGATCACCGGCCAGGCCAGTTCGGTGTCGGTGCTCGATGCGATGGAAATCCTCGGGCCGGACCTGACCCGATTCCGTCTGCGCCAGGCCATCGACCTGCTGGGCGGTGTGTCGAAGAAAGAAAACAAAGAGTGGGAAAAGCTGTTGGGCGCTATCGCCTAAGCGCTTTTGATTCCCTGTAGGAGCTGCCGCAGGCTGCGATCTTTTGATCTTGCTTCCAAAAGCCAACGTCAAAAGATCGCAGCCTTCGGCAGCTCCTACAGGTCTGTGTGGCGTGTAAACCTCCCGAATTTCCGGGGGGAGGGCGGTAAGTGGTTGTTATGCCGACAAAAAATTTTAAATTTTTTGAAAAATAAGTTTGACAGGCTTTCGATACGCCCTTAAGATTCGCCCCGTCCTCAGCGATGACATCAACGATGAGGGGCTATAGCTCAGCTGGGAGAGCGCTTGCATGGCATGCAAGAGGTCGACGGTTCGATCCCGTCTAGCTCCACCAATTTACACTTCAAGGTCTGGCCACGCCGGCCTTGAAGCGATCAACACTCAGCGTTGATCAGTTGTATGGAAGGGTTTGCGTCCCCTTCGTCTAGTGGCCTAGGACACCGCCCTTTCACGGCGGTAACAGGGGTTCGAGTCCCCTAGGGGACGCCAGTTTTACAGAAGCGATGTTGCAAGATGTCGCTCCGCCGCGAGGCGAAAAATCCGGGGCTATAGCTCAGCTGGGAGAGCGCCTGCATGGCATGCAGGAGGTCAGCGGTTCGATCCCGCTTAGCTCCACCAATTTTACAGTTCAAGGTCTGGCCACACCGGCCTTGAATCGATCAGCTCTCAGCACTGATCAATTGTATAGAAGGGTTTGTGTCCCCTTCGTCTAGTGGCCTAGGACACCGCCCTTTCACGGCGGTAACAGGGGTTCGAGTCCCCTAGGGGACGCCACGATTACCCGCTCTGCGGGATTTTATAAGGGTCATTCAATTATTGAATGGCCCTTTTGTTTGTCTGGCGTTTGGCCAAAATTCCTCCATTTTCAAAAAAACTGTTCTTCAGACCAGCGGTCACACCCATGACTTGCTAAAATTTATTATGAGAATAATATTTCAATCGTAATATTCGGAGGCAACGATGAACGATAAAAAAGCTCAGACCCGCGAACGCATCCTCAAGGCTGCCAGCGCAGCGCTGATTCAGCGTGGCCCGGCCGAGCCAAGCGTGGGCGAAGTGATGGGGGCGGCGGGCCTGACGGTCGGCGGCTTCTACGCACACTTCGAAAGCAAGGACGCGATGATGCTCGAGGCGTTCAAGCAATTGCTCGGTCACCGCCGCGACCTGATTGCCGACATGGACGCCGAGTTGACCGGTGAAGAGCGTCGCGCGCTGGTGGCCGCGTTCTATCTGTCGCGCAAGCACCGTGACTCCTCCGAATCGGCCTGTCCGATCCCGGCATCGGTCGGCGAACTGGGGCGGCTGCCGGAAGCGTTTCGTGTCGCCCTGAATGAACATATGGAATTGATGGTCGCGCAGTTGGCGGCCAGTCCTGAAGAAACCGAAAAAGCCCTGGCCGATTTGGCCTTGATGGTCGGTGGGCTGGCTCTGGCGCGGGCGCTGGGGCCGGGAGAGTTGTCAGATCGATTACTGCGCGCCGCCAAATCGGCAGTGCGTTGACCCTGAAGGCTGCGGCCTGAGGAGAATGCGATGAGCGCGTTAAAGTGGGTTCGTGGCGTTAATGGCACCTTGGGCTGGTTTGCCCCGAAACTGGTCGCTAGCAAAATGCGATTGGCCTTCATGACACCGCGGGACCTGCCGCCCCGTGACTGGGAGCTGCCGCTGTTGGCGCGATCCGAGCGCATTACCCTGCGGTTTGGCCTTTCGGCGCTGCGTTGGGGGCAGGGGCCGGCCGTGCTGCTGATGCACGGTTGGGAAGGTCGGCCGACGCAGTTTGCCAGCCTCATCACCGCGCTGGTCGATGCCGGTTACTCGGTCGTCGCCCTGGATGGTCCGGCCCACGGCCGCTCGCCGGGCAGCGAAGCGAATGTGGTGCTGTTCGCTCGCGCCATGCTTGAAGCCGCTTCCGAACTGCCCCCGCTGCAAGCGGTCATCGGCCACTCCATGGGCGGCGCCAGTGCCATGCTCGCGGTCCAGTTGGGTTTGCGCACCGAAACCCTGGTGAGCATTGCCGCCCCGGCGCGGATTCTCGGCGTGCTGCGTGGTTTCGCCCGTTATGTGGGGCTGCCACCGAAGGCTCGCTCGGCGTTCATTCGCCAGGTGGAAAATGATGTCGGCATGCGCGCCGCAATGCTGGATGTCGCGCACTATCAACTCGATATGCCCGGCCTGATCGTTCATGCCGAAGATGACAACTTCGTCCCGGTCAGCGAGTCGCAATTGATCCACGAAGCGTGGTTCGACAGTCGCTTGCTGCGTTTGACGGAGGGTGGTCATCAGCGTGTATTGGCCGACCCCCGAGTGATTGATGGCGTGTTATCACTGCTGGCCGGTCGCAGTCTGCAATCACGCCAATCCGCTTGAGCTTCCGTTACACTGCGCCGGTCGAAATCATCTGACCGGGAGTGGGGCATGGGCTGGGATCGGGAAACGCCATTTATCATTGATCTGCAAGTGGACGCCGAGGACATCGACGGGTTGGGACACGCGAACAACGCGGTCTACGTGACCTGGCTCGAGCGCTGCGCCTGGCGCCACTCCCAACGCCTTGGCCTGGATCTGGTCGAATACCGGCGGCTGGACCGGGCGATGGCGGTGGTGCGCCACGAGATCGATTACCTGGCAGCGGCCTACGAAGGCGATGAGCTGCAATTGGCGACCTGGATCGTCGATTGGGATCAGCGCCTGAAAATGACCCGACACTTCCAGCTGATCCGCCCCAGCGATAATGCAACGTTGCTGCGTGCGCAAACCACGTTCGTCTGCATCGAGCTGTCCACCGGCAAGCCCAAGCGCATGCCGACGGAGTTCATCGAAGGCTATGGCCTGGCGATCCAGGTGCAGGAGTTGGTGCAACCCTGATTCCCTGTGGGAGCGGGCTTGCTCGCGAATGCAGTGTGTCAGCAAATTAAATGTTGGCTGACACGACGCTTTCGCGAGCAAGCCCGCTCCCACATTGGATTTGCGATGTTCTGCAGATTTTCTCTGAAACCCAGTAAACTGCCCCACGTTTTTCCTCGAGTGTGTTTTTCATGCAAATTGCTTTGGCGCCCATGGAGGGGTTGGTCGACGACATCCTGCGCGATGTACTGACCCGCGTGGGTGGTATTGACTGGTGCGTCACCGAGTTCATTCGGGTCAACGACCAGTTGCTGACGCCTGCCTATTTCCACAAGTTCGGCCCGGAGCTGCTCAACGGTGCCCGGACCGCCTCCGGCGTGCCGCTGCGTGTGCAACTGCTCGGTTCCGATCCGGTGTGCCTGGCGGAAAATGCCGCGCTGGCGTGCGAGCTGGGTTCCGAAGTGATTGACCTGAACTTCGGCTGCCCGGCCAAGACCGTCAACAAATCCCGTGGTGGCGCGGTCCTGCTCAAGGAACCCGAGCTGCTCAACCAGATCGTCGAGCACGTCCGTCGTGCCGTCCCCGCGCACATTCCGGTCACCGCCAAGATGCGCCTGGGCTTCGACAGCCCGGACGGTTCGCTGGTGTGTGCCACGGCCCTGGCCGAAGGCGGTGCGGAACACATCGTGGTGCACGCGCGGACCAAGGTGGATGGCTACAAGCCGCCGGCGCACTGGGAGTGGATTCCACGTGTCCAGGACGTGGTCACGGTGCCGGTGTTCGCCAATGGTGATATCTGGAGCGTCGAAGACTGGCGGCGTTGCCGCGAGATCAGTGGCGTGGAAGACATCATGCTCGGTCGCGGCCTGGTCTCGCGCCCCGATCTGGCCAGGCAGATCGCCGCTGCCCGGGCCGGTGAAGAGGTCGTGGAGATGACCTGGAACGAGCTGCTGCCGCTGATCCAGGACTTCTGGCTGCAAGCCAAGGCGCAGATGACGCCACGCCAATCGCCGGGTCGCCTGAAGCAATGGCTGGCGATGCTGACCCGCAATTATCCCGAGGCGGTAGAGCTGTTCACCGTCCTGCGTCGTGAGACCGAACTGGATAACGTCTCGCGTTTGTTGGGGCTGCCGGTGGCTGAAGCCGCCTGAGGCTGTTTTAAAAAAAAGCAGAAAATAGGCTCTTGAAATGCAATCAGCGGTCCCTATCTAAGGGTTACGCGATGCCGAATTCGGGTCGCGGAGACAAAAAACCTTGCTGATTGTTTTCAGGAGATTTGAATCATGGCTACTACATTTTCCCTGGCCCCACTGTTTCGGTCCTCGGTAGGTTTCGACCGTTTCAACGACTTGTTCGAGACCGCCCTGCGCAACGAACCAGGCAGCAGCTATCCACCCTATAACGTGGAAAAACATGGCGACGACCAGTACCGTATTGTCATCGCAGCGGCTGGTTTCCAGGAAGAAGACCTGGAGCTCGAAGTCGAGAAGGGTGTGCTGACCATCAGTGGCGGTAAGCGCGACGCAAACGAAGACGTCACTTATCTGTATCAGGGCATTGCCCAGCGTGCGTTCAAGCTGTCCTTCCGTCTGGCGGATCACATCGAGATCAAGGCGGCCGGCCTGAGCAACGGTCTGTTGAGCATCGACCTGCTGCGGGTGATTCCGGAAGAGGCGAAAGCCAAGCGCATCCCGATCAACGGGGCACAAAAACCGGCTCTGCAACACTGAGTCGAGCTTGATGCCGGGTGTCGTGATTGATCAAACAGCCGGCTAGAACAAAAAGACCCCGACTTGTCGGGGTCTTTTTTTGCGTTCAAGTCCAGCCGTAGCGCACCAGATGAAAGAAGATCGGCGCCGCAAAACAGACCGAGTCCAGTCGGTCGAGCATGCCTCCATGGCCTTCGATCATGTGCCCCCAGTCCTTTACGCCACGGTCGCGCTTGATCGCCGACATCACGATGCCACCGGCGAACCCCAGCAAGTTGATCAGTAAGGCGATGAACAGTGACTGCCAGGCGGTGAACGGTGTGATCCACCACAAGGCGCAGCCGATCAGCGAGGCCAGCAAAATGCCGCCGACAAAGCCTTCCACAGTTTTGGAGGGCGACAGTTTCGGCGCGATCTTGCGTTTGCCGAACAACTTGCCGCACACGTATTGCAGCACATCCGACATCTGCACCACGATCACCAGATAGGCGATCAACAGCAGGTTTCGACCTTCATAGCCAGCGATGTCCAGCGTCAGCAGGGCGGGCACGTGGGACACGCAGAACACCGCGATCATCAGGCCCCACTGAACCTTCGAGGCGCGCTCGAGAAAGTGTGTGCTGTCGCCGCCCAGGGACGCCAGGATTGGCAGCAGCAAAAACACGTAGACCGGGATGAAGATCGAAAACAGCCCGTACCAATCGTAGTAAATCAACAGGTATTGCAGCGGCAGTGCCAGGTAGAAAGCCGCGACCAGGGCCGGGTAGTCGCTGCGGCGGGTTGGCATGAGGGTCATGAATTCGCGCAGGGCGTAGAACGATACCGTGTAGAACAGCAGGATCACTGCAGTGGTACCGAGCCAGAAGGCCGCCCCGATCACCAGCACCATCACCCACCAGGCATTTATCCGGGCGTTGAGGTTGTCGATCACCGGGTTGGCGGTGCCTTGGGTGCGTCGTTTGAGTACGAAACCGATGAGCGAGGCCAGCAGTAGAAATGCACCGATGCCGGCAAATAACATCAATGTCTGTCTGTCCATGTCAGGCATGCTCCCCGGCCAGATCCAGCAGCGCTACGCGACTGCGCTCGAGAAACTGCGCCTTGCTTTCCTCTTCGTCCAGGGCCAGCGCGGCGCCAAAGCTGATGGTGCATAAAAGCGGTAGCGGCAGCACGCGTCCCTTGGGCATGACCCGGTTGAGGTTGGCGATCCACACCGGTATCAATTGCGCGTCGGGGTACTGTTTAGCCAGGTGATACAGCCCGCTTTTGAACGGCAGCAGGCCGTCTTCGGGGTTGCGTGTACCTTCGGGGAAGATGATCAGCGAATCGCCGTTCGCCAGGGCATCGAGCATCGGCTGCAACGGATTCTCGGTATTGTCCTTGCGCTCCCGGTCAATCAGCACGCCATTGAATACCTGTTTGATGATGTACCGACGTAGTGGGCTTTTGAGCCAGTAATCGGCGCCAGCGACCGGTCGGGTGATATCGCGCAAGGTCGGCGGCAACGACGCCCACAGCAGCACGAAATCGCCGTGGCTGCTGTGGTTGGCGAAATAGATGCGCTGCACTGCTTGCGGTGCGCAACCGAGCCATAGGCTACGGGCGCCAGTGAGTAGACGCGCGGCAGAGGTGATGAGTGTGGCAACCACGGGTTCCAGCATGAGAACTCCTTATCCCGCTACGGCCAGCCAAGGGGCGGCCAAGATGAAAACCAGGGTCAACAGAACTTGTGCCGCCACCAGCAATGCCTGGCGACGCAACAGCTTCAGGGCGCCGGCAATGCGTTGGTCCCAGGTACGGCCGGCGCGTTCGGCGGGCTGTAGATTCAGCGCTGCCAGGGCTTGATCCAGGGCCTGGGTGCGCTCGCCGAGATCTGCAGCGCTCTCGGCAAGGCGCTGGAACAGATCGGCATCGAAAGCGACCCGCGTTGCCCAGTATTTCTGCCACAGACCGAGCACCAGCAGCCCGCTGCTTAAGGTCTCGCCCCAGAACCCCGGGCTGGTCAGGACGTACTGACTGAGGCCGAGCAAAGCGCCCAACAGGGTGAACCCGGTGGACAGCCGATCCAGTGAGTCACCACGACGCAACAGACTGGCTGTCACCTGCAGTTGCATATCAATGGACAATGCTGCTCTCCATGCGGGTCGCTACCTGCTGCAGGGCTTTTCGGTGAATTGGACCCAACACTATTCCCGGGCGTGCGCGCTGGATCAGGTGGATAGCATCATCGACGCTCGTGGCCCGCCCGGTCTGCAGCAGCCAGGCGGCCACCGCCGTGGCGCTGCGCGAATAGCCCAGGGCGCAGCAGACCAGCAACGGTCCTTGCTGACGCAGGCTTTCGATGGCCTGCGCCGCCTCCTGGCATTGCGCGGCGTTGGGGGCGGTCAGGTCCAATACAGGCAGCGATCGGTAAGCGACGGAGCCCGGGTTCAGCGAGAGTTCGGCACACAGGTCGAACACGGCAGTAAAGGCACGGTCCTCGAGTTCCTGGCGAGTCGGTATGCGCCCGAGCCAGACGTTGTCGAGTACCCGATCGGGATCTGGATCCTTGCGGGTCCACAGGCGCGAATTGAGCCAGGCGGCGGCCAGATAGGGGGCCAGGAGCCAGCGGGCGGCGGCTGACAGGCGTCCATTGGCGCGTTTCTGAAAGCCGCCAGCGTCCAGCACGGCGTAATTGAACGCCACCAGCAGCAGTGCCAGCGCCGGCCAGAGTAACCACAGCCAGACTCCCCCCAACGCCAAAGCCGGAACAGTGAACGCTGCCACCCCCAGCAGGTAATACAGCGCCAGTTTCCAGCGTTTCCCCCGAGGTGCCAGGCGCACGGTTTGCAGGACGGAGGGGCCCTCCAGCGGCCATAGCCATACACACAGCCAACCGAGCATCGCTCCGGTGGGTAGATCGATGAAGTGGTGCTGGTAAGTGGTCAGGACCGAGATCCCGATCAGGGCGAACCAGCCATGCATCACCGTGCGCCAGATGCCCTGTAAATGCCGCTGATAGCAGGCCCAGAGGATCACCAGCAAGGCGATGTGCAGCGATGGTGCCTGGTTGAACGGCTTGTCAAAGCCGGCGAGGACGTCGAACATCCAGCCAAATACGCCATCCAGTTCCGGTCGGACAAAGGTGAAGCGCAGCGGCCAGATCAGGAAACAACTGACGGCAATCACCTGCGCGGTCAGCAGGCGCAAGGCATGGCGTTTCAGTTCCTCGCGGCTGCGTGGCAGCAGCAGGGACAAACCGTACAGCAGGTCGATGGACCAGTAAGGGACAATGGTCCAGGCCCAGAATGGCATGTGGTTTTCCCACTCGAACACCAGGCTGCCGACATCGCCGCGCTGGGTCGTGACCCAAGTGGCGAAACCGTAGGTGCCGAAAAACATCGGCGCCAGCAGCAATAGCCAGAGCACCGCCGATTTGAGCAAGCCAGGCTCGCGTACCGCCGTTGCCGTGAGCTGCATCACGGCACCCGTTGCGCGAGGGCCACGCTGAAAATGCCCCACTCGTCAACGCGCAGGTCGATTCTGCGAAAGCCGGCGGCCTCCACCAGTTGGTCCATTTCCGCCTGAGTGCGGCGGCGCATGACCCAGGCCTGACCTTCACGGTGGCTGGTCAGAGCGCGGGCGATCAGTTCCAGCTGCGGGTGCCAGGGTTGACCGGTATAGACCAGATAGCCACCGGGCTCGACGGCTTCGGCCAGCCCGGCGAGGGACGCGCTGACCATTTGATTGTCGGCGAACAACTCGTACAAACCGGATACCACCGCCAGGGTCGGCTTGGGGGCCAGTGCGGCCAGATCGGCGCGGTCGAAGGCATCGCCCTTGACGAATCGAGCGATCCCCTCCAGGCCTTTTTCGCGGATCAGCGCACTGCCGTCGCGCACATTGATGTCGCTGTAGTCGCGCAACAGAATCGACTCGGGCAGCGGGCTGACGCCCTGCAAGGCTTCGAGAATGTAGCGCCCGTGTCCGGCGGCGATGTCGACGATGCGCACTTCGTGTCCTTGGGCGCGCAATTGCTGCATCGCCAGGCGCAGCAGTTCCTCGGCGTGCAGTTTGCGTTGGCGAATGCCGCGCCAGCCGATGGAGTCCAGGTAATTGCGGTCGATCATGCGACCGAGACCGGATGTACCGGTGGGTGTGTTGCGGTAGACGTAGTCCAGGGTGCTGCCTGAGTCGAACCCTGTGTCGAATCCCAGCTTGATCCCCGACGATAGCTGGCTGCCCAGGCGCAGGCTGGCGCGGGTCGCGCGCCAATACAGATCGCGCAAGGAGTTGTGTGGCAGCGGTGCGGCCAGCGATTCGGACTCGGCGCAGGTCAGGCCCAGGCGATCGGCGGCCAACAGGGAAGGGCGGGCGCTCGGTTGGTCGAAGTTCTGCAGGATGAAGCGGCGTGCACTGGCGACGGCCGGGCTGCGATTCTTTTCGCCCAGGGTGTCGTGGAAGAACCCCGGCAGCACGTGTTTTTCCTTGTGCAGGCTGCCCAGGCGATCGAAGAACTGTTCCTGAGGTTGGCGATGCACGACGAAATCGGCACCGGAGATCAACAACTGGGTGGGGATCTGAATGGCCTGGGCATCGGCCACGACACGTTCGGCGGCTTCGTAGAGGCCGAGCAAGACGTTGACCGAAATGGCCTTGGTGATCAGCGGGTCGTTGTCGTAGCTGGCGACGCGTTGCGGATCATGACTGAGAAAGCGCGCCTTGACGTAGCTGTTGACGAAAAAGTTGCCGCGCCACTTGCGCAGCAGTGCCAACCCTTGGCGGGCGAAGGGCACATAGAGCTTGACCTTGAACGCCGGCGACGCCAGCACCAGCGAGCTTACGCGTGGCGCGTAATCGTGGGCCCAGGTGGCGACGATCACTGCGCCGACGCTCTGGGCGATCACCGCGAGATTTTCCTCGTCAATCCGGTAAGTCGCCTTCAGGTGCTCGCAGAAGGTCTGCACGTCGCGCACGCTGGTGGCAAAGCCCGGGCTGTCGCCGCGGGCGCCCGGCGAGAGGCCATGACCCCGGGCATCCCAGGCAAAGAAGTCGTAGTCGGGCAGGTCCAGTTCATCCACCAGGTGGGCAATGCGCCCCGAGTGCTCATGGCCGCGATGAAACAACAGCACGGCCTTGCGCGCCACGGCCGGGGCAGGGGTGCCAGGCCAGTATCGGTAAAACAGTTCCACGCCGTCATGGGTGGTGAATGTCTGCTCGCGAGCTTCGCGCATTGCCAATTCCTTAGGCTGAAGAGCCGTCTTGTTGTACTTCCCTGAGGCCCTGGCGGACCCGATTGATCAGTGTGCAGAGCAGCAGCACCGCGATGGTCGCGAACACCCCATTGATCCACGGGGCGTTGATCCAACCCAAGGCGATACCGGCGGCCACGACCCCCAGCACGAAAGCCCGGTCACTCTTGCCCATGGGCCCGTCGTAACGCCGCGAGGCGCCGATCATCGGCCCCAGCACGCCGCTGTACTCGCTGAACAAGGCGAACAGGGTCACCAGCAGCACCAGCCACAGGCTGACGTCCGGCAACAGGGCAAAAGGCAGGATCAGGGCGCAGTCGGCGGCGATATCGCACAGCTCATTGAGGTAGGCGCCCAGGCGCGACTGTTGGCCGAATTCCCGAGCCAGCATGCCGTCGATGGCATTGAGCGCCATGCGCACGATCATCCATACCGGCACCAGCGCGAACACCCACGGGTGATGCACGAAACCGGCGATCACCGCGCCCACCAGCACCGAGCCGATGCCGGCCAGCACAGTGATCTGATTGGCCGTGGTGCCGTTGTCGAACAAGCGTCGGACCAAGGGACGCAGGAGGTTTTGGAATGCGGGTTTGATCTGGTAGATGCTGGGCACGTCGATAGGGTCTCAGCCGGAGGAGTATGTGGAGCGAGCGTCGATCGATACGATTTTTCAGTGTAGATGGGTTCTTGCGGCGCGCGTCCAGTTGCCCGTCCGTGATGCGAGAGCGCCTCATGCCTGCACCGCCTTTTTGTTGTCTGCAGGGGCGGGCACGTTAGGCAAGTGGAAGGCAGGCATAAATCAGGCGTTTCTTTATCTGGTGTAGGAGTGTTCTTTACTCAGGTTGTCTGATAATTGGCGCGTGAGAATGATCCCCCCAACGTCTATTTGAGCAACAACTGAAACTCTTCCACCGGCAGCGGCGGGCTGTGCAAATACCCTTGGTAGAAATGACACTCCAGCCCCTGCAGGAACTCAAGCTGCTCCGCTGTTTCCACCCCTTCGGCAATCACTTTCAAATCCAGGCTGTGGGCCATGGCGACGATGGCGCGGATGATCTCGGCGTCGTTCGGGTCGCTGGTGGCGTCGCGGATGAACGACTTGTCGATTTTCAGGGTATCGACCGGCAAGCGCTTGAGGTAGGTCAGCGAGGAGTAGCCAGTGCCGAAGTCGTCCATGGCGAAGCTCACACCGAGTTTTTTCAGGCGGCGCATTTTGCCGATGGTGTCTTCCAGGTTCTGGATCACGATGCCTTCGGTGATTTCCAGTTTCAGCAACGTGCAGGGCAGCCCATAGGTGGCGAGGCTGTTTTCAACGCGTTCAACGAAATCGTTCTGGCGGAACTGGCGCGGGCTGATGTTCACGCACAGGCTGAACTTGTACGGGTTCACCAGGCCCCGGTCGATCAATTTCTTGAAGGCCTGGCAGGCTTCGTCGAGGATCCAGGTGCCGACCTCCAGGATCAGTCCGCTGTCTTCCAGCACCTTGATGAACTCGGTGGGTGACTGTGCGCCGAGCTCTGGATGATTCCAGCGTACCAGGGCCTCGGCGCCGACGATGCGGTCGCCCCGGGCGTCGACCTGGGGTTGGTAATGCACGCGAAACTCGCCCCGGGACAGGGCCAGACGCAGGTCGGTTTCCATGCGCAGGCGTTCGCTCGCGGCCTTCTGCATGGTGTTGTGGTACATCTGCGCGGTATTGCGCCCCGAGTCCTTGGCGCGATAGAGCGCAATGTCGGCGCGCTTGAGCAGGTCGGTCGGGGTCGAGCCGTGATCGGGGATCAGCGCAATGCCGATACTGGGCGTCACTTGCAGGCGCTGGCCGTCGAGGAACATCGGTTCGGACAGCAGGTCGCGCAGGGTGTCGGCCAGTTCCCGAACCTGATCGCTGACTTCGCTGCGCGAGCCTTCGAGACCGCTGAGCAGCACCACGAATTCGTCGCCACCCAGGCGTGCAACGGTGTCCTCCATGCGCACGCTGGCCTCCAGGCGCGCGGTGATGATTTTCAGCACGGTATCGCCCACCGGGTGCCCGAGGGAGTCGTTGATGTGCTTGAAATGGTCGAGGTCGAGGAACATCAGCGCGCCGCGCAGGTTATGCCGTTTGAGCAGGGCGATCTGCTGGCTCAGGCGGTCCATCAGCAAGGCACGGTTGGGCAGGTTGGTCAGTGGGTCGTGGTAGGCCAGATGGCGAATCTGTGCTTCGGCGTTTTTCAGCAGGCTCACGTCCCGCGCGGTCAACAGCAGGCAGGCGGTTTCGTTGAGGGTGATCGGCTCCACCGAGACTTCGACGGTGAGCAGTTCGCCGCGCTTGTTGCGCCCGAGCATTTCCTGGTGATGAACCCGGCCCTTGATCTGCAATTCGGCCAGCAGCGCCGAGCGTTGTTTTTCTTCCGCCCAGATCCCGACCTGGTACACCGTGCGCCCCACCACTTCTTCGGCGCGGTAGCCGGTCAGGCGGCAGAAACCGTCGTTGACCTCCAGATAGCGGCCGGTGTCGCGCTCGGTGATGGTGATGGCGTCGGGGCTGGAGTGGAAGGCCTTGGCGAATTTCTCTTCGCTGGCCTTGAGCGCCGCTTCCGAGCGTTGTTGCTGGGTGATGTCGCGCAGCGTGGTGACGATGCAGGCCTGGTCGCCGACGCTGATCTGGCGGCTGGAAATCACGCAGGTCAGGGCCTGTCCGTCCTTGTGCTGGACGAGAATGGCGACGTTGTTCAGGCCTTGTTCGCGGATCACTTGTTCGATCCGTCGCAGGCTTTTCGCCGAGGCGTCCCACAGGCCGATTTCGTCGGCGCTGCGGCCGATCACATCGGCGGCGCTCCAGCCGAAGGTCTGGGTGAAGCTGGAGTTGATTTCTATGAACTGGCCGCTGTCCTGGTGGGTGACGCAGATCGGATCGGGGCTGACCTGGAACAGCGTGGCGAATTTTTCTTCGGAGGCCACCAGCCGTTGTTCGCGCTCCACCTGGTCGGTGATGTCGAGCAAGGTGCCGGCCATGCGCACCGGCACGCCGTTGTCATCGCGGTAGAGGCGGGCGCGGCTTTCCAGGTAGCGTGAGCTGCCGTCGGGCAATTGCACGCGGTAGGTCAATTGATAGTTGCCGGCCGGGCCTTCGCGCAGGCTGCGGTAGGCGTCGCGCATGGTGTCGCGCTCTTCGCCGGGCACGCCTTCGAAAAACGCGTCGAAGGATTCGTGAAAGGGTTTGGCTTCCAGACCGTGCAGTTGGGCGGCCCGTGCCGATCCGTAGAGCATGCCGCTGGGAATGTGCCAGTCCCAGGTACCGAGTTGCGCCGAATCCAGGGCCAGGTCGAGGCGTTCCTGGCTGTCCTTGAGGGCGTGTTCGGCGGCTTTGCGTTCGGTGGTGTCGAGAAAAGTGCTCAGCAGATAGGGCTGGCCCTCGAGCTCGACTTTTTGCGCACTGAGGATGCCGTCATGGATCTGGCCGTTGCTGGCACGAAACTGCACTTCCATGCTGACCACATCGCCTTTGGCTTTAGTGGCCTTGACCAGATCGGTCCGTTGCTCGGGGTGTACCCACAGCCCCAGTTCCAGGGTGGTGCGCCCGATCGCGTTTTGCACAGGCCAACCGAACAGGCTTTCGAAATACTGGTTGGCTTCGGTAATCAGGCCGTCTTCCTGGCGGGTCAGCAGAACCATGTTCGGGCACAGGTGAAACAGGGTGGCGAAGCGCTTTTCCGAGCTGCTCAAGGCCTGCTCACGCTGGCGCTGGTGAGTGATCTCGCGGATCACGCCAATCATCCGCGGCCGGCCATGCTTGTCCGGCAACAGGCTGCCGCTGATTTCCAGCCAGTGCAGGCTGCCGTCGGGCCAGCGGATACGGTGGTGCATGGCCTGCTCCAGTGGCGCACCGCCAATGACCGCGTGAAAGGCGCGAACGGTTTTGGCGCGATCCTCGGGTGGCAGCAGGTCGAGGTATTCCAGGTCATGGGGCAGCGGTTGCCGTGGATCGAACCCGAACAGCGCCTGCGTGCCCCGGGACCAGCTGATCTGCCCGCGCTCGATGTCCCAATACCAGGCGCCCAGGCGCGCACCGTTGAGCGCGGCCAGCAATTGCGAGGCGCTTTCCCAGCTCTGTTCGGAGCTTTTCGGATCAATTGCCTGGATACGCGGCATCGGCGGAATACGGTCTACAGATTTCGGCATTGGCAAGCCTTGGGCTGGTGTTGGGCGTTTGTTGCAGGCATTCGCGGCTCTATAGGAGTAGCACAAGTTAGCCTTGAGTCCCTGGCAGATCGAGTTGAGCGTCCAGCAAGGCCATGAAGGCCCGCGCAGCATTCGACAGCGTCCTTTCCGTGTGCAGGATATAGCCTAGCTGGCGAGTGAGCTGTATGCCCGGCAAAGGTATGCGCGCCACCTGGTCATCGAGCATGGTGCGCGGCAGGACACTCCAGGCCAGGCCGATCGAGACCATCATCTTGATGGTTTCCAGGTAGTTGGTACTCATGGCGATGTTGGGTGTCAGGCCCTGGGCTTCAAACAGCCGTTGCACGATGTGGTGGGTAAAGGTGTTGCCGCCGGGGAATACCGCCGGGTGTCGGGCGATGTCCGCCAGGCTGACCTTGCCGTTGTTGAGCAGTGAATGCTCCGGGGCGACCACGAAATCCAGCGGGTCGTCCCACACCGGTGTGGCCTTGACCAGTGTGTGGGGTTCCGGTGCGAGGGTGATGACCGCCAGTTCTGCGCGGCCATGGAGAATTTCCTCGTAGGCCACTTCCGAATCGAGAAACTGAATATCCAGCGCCACTTGCGGGTAGCGTCGGGTGAATTCCCTTAATAAAGGCGGCAAGCGGTGCAGGCCGATGTGGTGACTGGTGGCCAGGGTCAGACGGCCGGTCACTTCGCCAGTGAGGTTGGTCAGGGCGCGGCGCGTATCATCCAGCACATTGAGAATCTGATAGGCCCGTGGCAGCAGGGCGCGCCCGGCCTCGGTCAAGCCCACTTCACGGCCCAGGCGATCGAACAGCCGCACCTTCAATTGCTGCTCCAGTCCGGCGATGCGCTTGCTGATGGCCGGCTGGGTCAGGTGCAGCCGTTCACCTGCGCCGGAGAAACTTCCGGTCTCGGCAATGGCAATAAAAGCATTGAGGTTGGCCAGGTCCATGTTCGCATTCCAGTTGGTTATCCAAAGCATAAAAAATATGAATTTGAGTTATTTAATGTAACCCCATAGGATCGACCTCACAAGCCAAGGGGTTATTGAGTCATTCAAAATCCGGGGCATAGAAACAAGCTGATGAGGAAACCGTCTGATGGCCGGCAAAACGCTCTACGACAAGCTCTGGGATTCGCATTTGGTCAAGCAGCGCGACGATGGCTCTGCGCTGATCTACATCGACCGTCACATCATCCACGAAGTGACTTCGCCGCAAGCCTTTGAAGGCCTGCGTCTGGCCGGGCGCAAGCCATGGCGCATCGATGCCAACATCGCGACCCCGGACCACAACGTACCGACCACCCCGGAGCGCAAGGGTGGCATCGACGCCATCGTTGACCAGGTCTCGCGCCTGCAAGTCCAGACCCTCGATGACAACTGCGATGAATACGGCATTGTCGAATTCAAGATGAACGACGTTCGCCAGGGCATCGTCCACGTCATCGGCCCGGAGCAGGGCGCCACCTTGCCGGGCATGACCGTGGTCTGCGGCGACTCCCATACCTCGACCCACGGCGCATTCGGCGCATTGGCCCACGGTATCGGCACTTCCGAGGTCGAGCATGTGCTCGCCACCCAGTGCCTGGTCGCCAAGAAAATGAAAAACATGCTGGTGCGCGTCGAAGGCCAATTGCCGTTCGGCGTGACCGCCAAGGACATCGTGCTCGCCGTGATCGGCAAGATCGGCACCGCCGGCGGTAACGGCCACGCCATCGAGTTCGCCGGCAGTGCAATTCGCGACCTGTCCGTGGAAGGCCGCATGACCATCTGCAACATGTCCATCGAAGCCGGCGCTCGCGTAGGCCTGGTGGCTGCAGACGAAAAGACTGTGGAATACGTCAAGGGTCGTCCGTTCGCTCCGAAAGGCGCGGAGTGGGACCTGGCCGTCGAAGCCTGGAAAGACCTGGTGTCTGACGCCGACGCCAGATTCGACACCGTGGTCGAGCTCGACGCAACGCAAATCAAGCCGCAGGTCAGCTGGGGCACCTCGCCGGAAATGGTACTGGCAGTCGACCAGAACGTGCCGGATCCTGCGAAGGAAATGGACCTGGTCAAGCGTGATTCCATCGTCCGTGCCTTGAAATACATGGGTTTGACCGCCAATCAGGCGATTACCGACATCCAGCTCGACCGCGTGTTCATCGGTTCCTGCACCAACTCGCGGATCGAAGACCTGCGCGCCGCCGCGGTGATCGCCAAGGGCCGCAAAGTGGCCTCGACCATCAAGCAGGCCATCGTCGTTCCAGGCTCGGGCCTGGTGAAGGCTCAGGCTGAATCGGAAGGCCTGGACAAGATTTTCCTCGAAGCCGGTTTCGAATGGCGTGAGCCGGGTTGCTCGATGTGCCTGGCGATGAACCCGGACCGTTTGGAAAGTGGCGAGCATTGCGCCTCGACCTCCAACCGTAACTTCGAAGGCCGTCAGGGCGCCGGTGGCCGTACCCACCTCGTCAGCCCGGCCATGGCCGCGGCCGCTGCCGTAAACGGTCGTTTCGTCGACGTCCGTGAATTGATTTAAGGAGCGCAGCATGAAAGCTTTTACCCAGCACACTGGACTTGTCGCGCCTTTGGATCGTGCCAACGTCGACACCGACCAGATCATTCCGAAGCAGTTCTTGAAGTCGATCAAGCGCACCGGTTTTGGCCCGAACCTGTTCGATGAATGGCGTTACCTGGATGTGGGGCAGCCGTACCAGGACAACTCCAAGCGTCCGCTGAACAAAGACTTCGTCCTCAATGCCGGGCGTTACCAGGGCGCCAGCGTGTTGCTGGCCCGTGAGAACTTCGGTTGCGGGTCCAGTCGTGAACACGCGCCGTGGGCGCTGGAAGAGTACGGTTTCCGCAGCATCATCGCGCCGAGCTATGCCGACATCTTCTTCAACAACAGCTTCAAGAACGGCTTGCTGCCGATCATCCTGAGCGATGCGGAAGTCGACGAACTGTTCCAGCAAGTGGAGGCCAATCCGGGGTATCAGTTGCAGGTCGATCTGCAAGCCCAGACCGTGACCCGCCCTGACGGCAAGGTGTTGAGCTTTGAAATCGATGCGTTCCGCAAGCATTGCCTGCTCAACGGCCTGGACGATATCGGCCTGACCTTGCAGGACGGTGATGCGATTGCAGCGTTTGAGGCCAAGCACCGGGCGAGCCAGCCCTGGTTGTTTCGCGACGCGTGATTGATCTGAATTTGATGTAGGCAGGGCCGGCCTCTTCGCGAGCAAGCCCGCTCCCACATTTTGAAATGCGTTCCAATGTGGGAGCGGGCTTGCTCGCGAAGACGGCCGACCAGACAACGCAAGGCTCACCCCAAAAAGGAAGTCCCCATGACCAGCACCGCCCAGCACAGTCAGGTAGTCCAAAAGCAATTCGGTGAACAGGCAGCCGCCTACCTGAGCAGCGCCGTCCACGCTCAAGGCACTGAATTCGCGCTGCTACAGGCCGAACTGGCGGGACAGGGCGATGCCCGGGTCCTGGACCTGGGTTGCGGCGCCGGTCACGTGAGTTTCCACGTAGCGCCGCTGGTCAAGGAAGTCGTGGCCTACGACCTGTCGCAACAGATGCTCGATGTGGTGACGGTTGCCGCTGCCGAGCGGGGTTTGAGCAATGTGTCCACGGTCAACGGTGCCGCCGAGCGCCTGCCGTTCGCCGATGGCGAATTCGATTTCGTCTTCAGCCGCTATTCGGCGCACCATTGGAGCGACCTGGGCGTGGCCCTGCGGGAAGTGCGCCGGGTGTTGAAACCGGGTGGCGTGGCGGCATTTGTCGACGTGTTGTCACCGGGCAGTCCGTTGTTCGACACTTACCTGCAAAGCGTCGAAGTGCTGCGTGACACCAGCCATGTGCGCGATTATTCCGCCGGAGAGTGGTTGCGTCAGGTCAGTGAGGCGGGGTTGCACACCCGCAGTACCACCCGTCAGCGCTTGCGCCTGGAGTACAACAGCTGGGTCGAGCGCATGCGCACCCCTGAAGTGATGCGCGCGGCGATCCGCCAGTTGCAGCAGTCCATGGGCAACGAAGTGCGCGAATATTTTGAGATTGAGGCCGATGGTTCGTTCAGTACCGATGTACTGGTGCTGTTTGTAGAACGATAGGTATCGAGCGATAGAATTTTTCCGGGAGCGCCCCAGGGTGCACCGACTGATGACATGAGGAAAGCATGAGCAAGCAGATTCTGATTCTCCCAGGTGACGGTATTGGCCCGGAAATCATGGCCGAAGCGGTCAAGGTGCTGGAACTGGCCAGTGACAAGTTCTCTCTGGGCTTCGAGCTGAGCCACGACGTGATCGGTGGCGCGGCCATCGACAAACACGGCGTGCCTTTGGCCGATGAAACCCTGGAGCGTGCCCGCGCGGCCGATGCTGTGTTGTTGGGCGCGGTTGGTGGCCCGAAATGGGACACCATCGAGCGTGACATCCGCCCTGAGCGCGGCCTGTTGAAAATCCGTGCGCAACTGGGCCTGTTCGGCAACCTGCGTCCGGCGATTCTGTACCCGCAACTGGCCGAGGCTTCCAGCCTGAAGCCGGAAATCGTTGCCGGGCTGGACATCCTGATCGTTCGCGAACTGACCGGCGGCATCTATTTCGGTGCCCCGCGTGGCACCCGTACCCTGGAAAACGGCGAGCGTCAGTCCTACGACACCCTGCCGTACAGCGAAAGCGAAATCCGTCGTATCGCCCGTGTCGGCTTCGACATGGCCATGGTGCGCGGCAAGAAGCTGTGCTCGGTGGACAAGGCCAACGTACTGGCTTCCAGCCAGCTGTGGCGTGAAGTGGTCGAGCAGGTGGCCAAGGATTATCCTGAAGTCGAACTGAGCCACATGTACGTCGACAACGCCGCCATGCAGCTGGTGCGTGCACCGAAGCAGTTCGACGTGATCGTCACCGACAACATGTTCGGCGACATCCTGTCCGACCAGGCTTCGATGCTCACCGGTTCCATCGGCATGCTGCCGTCGGCGTCCCTGGACACCAACAACAAGGGCATGTACGAGCCGTGCCACGGTTCGGCACCGGACATCGCGGGCAAGGGCATTGCCAACCCGCTGGCGACCATTTTGTCGGTGTCGATGATGCTGCGTTACAGCTTCAATCAGCAGGCTGCCGCCGACGCCATCGAGAAAGCCGTGAGCCTGGTGCTCGATCAGGGCTTGCGCACAGGTGACATCTGGTCGGTCGGTTGCACTAAAGTCGGTACGCAGGAAATGGGTGACGCAGTAGTCGCCGCGCTGCGGAATCTGTAATCTCTCGGGCCCGCTGCCAAATTCAAGACAAGGCAGCGGCCCACATTTCAAGAAGGTGTAGTTGCGATGAAACGTGTAGGTCTGATCGGTTGGCGCGGTATGGTCGGTTCCGTGCTCATGCAGCGGATGCTGGAAGAGCAGGATTTCGATCTTATCGAGCCGGTGTTTTTCACCACTTCCAATGTCGGTGGCCAAGGCCCGTCCGTGGGCAAGGACATTGCTCCGCTCAAGGACGCTTACAGCATTGAAGAGCTGAAAACCCTCGACGTGATTCTGACCTGCCAGGGTGGCGACTACACCAGCGAAGTCTTCCCCAAGCTGCGCGAAGCCGGCTGGCAGGGCTACTGGATCGACGCCGCTTCGAGCCTGCGCATGCAGGATGACGCGGTGATCGTGCTGGACCCGGTGAACCGCAAGGTCATCGACCAGCAGCTCGATGCGGGCACCAAGAACTACATCGGCGGCAACTGCACCGTCAGCCTGATGCTGATGGGCCTCGGTGGCCTGTTCGAAGCCGGTTTGGTCGAGTGGATGAGCGCCATGACCTATCAGGCGGCCTCCGGTGCCGGCGCGCAGAACATGCGTGAACTGATCAAGCAGATGGGCGCGACCCACGCCGCTGTCGCCGATCAACTGGCCGATCCGGCCAGCGCGATCCTCGACATCGACCGTCGTGTGGCCGAAGCCATGCGCAGCGACGCGTACCCGACCGAAAACTTCGGCGTACCGCTGGCTGGCAGCCTGATCCCGTGGATCGACAAGGAACTGCCGAACGGTCAAAGCCGTGAAGAGTGGAAGGCCCAGGCCGAGACCAACAAGATCCTCGGTCGCTTCAAGAGCCCGATCCCGGTCGATGGCATCTGCGTGCGCATCGGCGCCATGCGCTGCCACAGCCAGGCGCTGACCATCAAGCTGAACAAAGACGTGCCGATCGCCGATATCGAAGGGTTGATCAGCCAGCACAACCCTTGGGTCAAGCTGGTGCCGAACAGCCGTGAGACCAGCATTCAGGAGCTGAGCCCGAACAAGGTCACCGGCACCCTGAACATCCCGGTTGGCCGTCTGCGCAAGCTGAACATGGGCTCGCAGTTCGTCGGCGCGTTCACCGTCGGCGACCAGTTGCTGTGGGGCGCGGCCGAACCGCTGCGTCGCATGTTGCGGATCCTGCTCGAGCGTTGATCGACTGATGCAATGAAAGAACCCGCGCCTTGAAAGAGGTGCGGGTTTTTTTATCCCTGACTGTCTGACGTTTATGGGTTGCCCGTACCGGCCTCTTCGCGGGCAAGCCCGCTCCCACAGGTTTCAGTGGTGTACACAAACCTTGTGCTCGACACCGAACACTGTGGGAGCGGGCTTGCCCGCGAAGGGGCCGGTACAGCCAGCGTAAATATCCGGCAGAATTGCCTGCATCCCCACCACCCGGTAAAGTGCCGCTCCCCCCGTTTCGCCAGAGGTAAAACCATGAGCCAGACCATTGATATTGCCGTGATCGGCGCCACCGGTACTGTCGGCGAAACACTCGTGCAGATTCTCGAAGAGCGCGATTTCCCGATCGGCACCCTGCACCTGTTGGCCAGCAGCGAGTCGGCCGGCAGTTCCGTACCCTTTCGTGGCAAGAACGTGCGGGTGCGGGAAGTCGATGAGTTCGACTTCAGCAAGGTGCAGTTGGCATTTTTTGCCGCCGGCCCGGCGGTTTCCTTGAGTTTTGCTTCCCGTGCGAACGATGCCGGTTGCTCGGTGATCGATCTGTCCGGTGCCTTGCCGGCGGATAAGGCACCGCAGGTCGTGCCTGAGGCCAACGCTCAGGTGCTGGCGGGCTTGAAAAAGCCGTTTCTGGTCAGCAGTCCAAGTCCTTCGGCTACCACGCTGGCGGTGGTGCTCGCGCCGCTGATGGATGTGCTCGATTTGCAGCGCGTCAGCCTGACCGCCAGCCTGGCGGTATCGGCCCAGGGCCGTGAAGCCGTGAGTGAGCTCGCCCGGCAAACCGCCGAGCTGCTGAATGTGCGGCCGCTGGAACCGAAATTCTTTGACCGGCAGATGGCCTTCAACCTGTTGGCCCAGGTCGGCAAGCCGGATGAACAAGGTCATACGCTGCTGGAAAAACGCCTGGTGCGTGAGCTGCGTCAGGTCATGGCGCTGCCTTCATTGAAGATTTCCGTCACTTGCATTCAAGCCCCCGTGTTTTTTGGCGATAGCTATAGCGTGACCCTGCAGTGCGCAAAGGACATTGATTTGGCCAAAGTCAATGCTGCGTTGGAAGACGCGCCCGGTATCGAGCTGGTCGAGGCGGGCGATTACCCGACGCCGGTAGGTGACGCGGTAGGCCAGGATGTGGTCTACGTGGGGCGGGTTCGCCACGGTATCGACGACCTGTCGGAACTTAATTTGTGGCTGACGTCAGATAACGTACGCAAAGGCGCCGCGCTCAACGCTGTGCAGTTGGCTGAGTTGTTGATTAAAGACCTGCTGTAAAAGATACTTTGCAACAATTTGTCGATTGATTCCGCACGAGCCTATGCTTGCCGGAGTGCTGTAGGCGAGCCACTCCGCGGGGCTTTGCGGGGCATCAATCAAATGATCGCGCGCGACGACCTTCGTCGTTTCACGCAATGCCGTACGGCGGCGGCTATCAATATCTTCTCGCTGGCCGAGGAATGTTCAAACTAAGGATGAGCTAATGGTTCAAGTTCGCAAACTGGTGTTAGCAATAGCGGCCGCCTCGGCGCTGTCCTCCGGTATGGCGCATGCCCTCGGGCTCGGGGAACTGACCCTGAAATCGACGCTCAACCAGCCGCTGGTGGCGGAAATCGAGCTGCTCGATGTCAAGGACCTCACCGCTGCCGAATTGGTGCCGAGCCTGGCTTCGCCGGAAGATTTCGCCAAGGCCGGCGTCGACCGCCAGGCGTTTCTGAATGACTTGACCTTCACCCCGGTGCTTAACGCCAACGGCAAAAGCATCCTGCGCGTGACCTCCAGCAAGCCGCTCTCCGAACCGATGGTGAAATTCCTGGTTCAGGTGATGTGGCCGAATGGCCGTTTGCTGCGCGACTACAGTGTGCTGCTCGATCCATCGAAATTCTCGCCGCAAGCCGCTGATGCGGCTGCGCAGCCCGCACCGACTTCAACCGTCGCTGCGCCGGTCACCGGCGCGACCAAACCGTCGCAATACACCACTACGCGGCGCGATACCCTGTGGGAAATCGCCGCGAAAGCGCGTAATGGCGGTTCGATCCAGCAAACCATGCTGGCCATTCAGGCGCTGAACCCGGACGCCTTCATTGACGGCAACATCAACCGCCTGAAAACCGGCCAGGTGCTGCGTATGCCGGATCAGGCGCAGAGCACGAACCTGCCGCAACCCAAGGCCATCGCCGAAGTGGCCGCGCAGAACAAGGCCTGGCGTCAGGGGCGCCGTTATGTCGCCAAGCCCGGGGCAGGGCAGCAGCAACTGGACGCCACCAATCGCGCTCGCACCGATGTTGCTCCGACTCAAGCGGCCGGCGACAAACTGAGCCTGGTGTCTGCCGAGTCCGGCAAGAATCGTGGCAAAGGACCTGCCGGCGATGCTGCGGCCCTTAGCAACAAGCTGGCGGTGACTCAGGAAAGCCTCGACTCCAGTCGTCGTGATAACGCCGAACTGAAAAGCCGCATGGCCGACCTGCAAAGCCAGGTGGACAAGCTGCAGCGCCTGATCGAGCTGAAGAACAATCAACTGGCCAAGTTGCAGGCCGAGGGCGCGGCTGGCGCGCCAGGCACCGCAACGGCTCCGGCAATGTCGGCCGAGCTGGCGCCCAACCCGGCTGCACCTGCGCCGGCAGACACTGCGCCTGTGGCCGCGGCGCCCGAGGCAGCTGCGGCGCCGGTCGGGCAACCTGTCGAGACGACGCCGGCCGCATCCGACGATCAGAAATTCAATGAGTTGCTGAGCAATCCGGTGCTGCTGGGCCTGGTGGGTGGCGGTGCTGTCGTTCTGCTGCTCTTGCTGCTGTTGCTGGCGCGCCGCCGCAAAGCCCAGCAAGCAGCCGAGAAGCATCAGCGCATGGCGCGTGCCCTGGCTGAAGAACAGCCATTCTCGGCCGATCTCGACTTGCCGGAAAGCAGCTTCGAAGGCCTGGAAGTTCCGTCGCCAAGCGTGAAGCTGGCGACTGCACCGACGCCAGCTCCCGCGCCTGCGCCGGTCATTGCCCCGGTCGTGATGACCACGCCGATCGCCGCGCCATTGGTGTCGCCGGCTGCCGAGCGTTCCGACGATGTACTGGGCCAGGCTCAGTCGCACATCGATGCCGGTCGCCTGAACCAGGCGGCTGCGTTGCTGGAGGACGGCGTCAAGCGAGAGCCGCAGCGCAGCGATTTGCGCTTGAAGCTGATGGAAGTCTACGGCCAGCAAGGCGACCGCGATGCGTTCGTCAGCCAGGAGCGCAAGCTGGTGGCCAATGGCGACAACTTCGCCCAGGTGGAAAAGCTCAAAAGCCGCTTCCCGGCCATGGCGCTGGTGGCTGCCGGTGGCATCGCCGCCGCCGCCGTTGCGGCCGAACTGGACGCGCAGTACGTCAAGGACCTGTTGCTCGATGAGCCGCAAGCACCCGCGCCGGAACCGACGTCGTTCGAGGATGACCTCGACAGCGCCTTCGACCTGAGCCTGGATGATCTGGACACGATCCAGCCAGTGGCGCCTGCACCGGCACCGGCACCTGTACCGGAGCCTGAAGTGGCGGCTTTGGCGGATCTGGACGAATTCCCGCTGGATGACGATCTGAGTTTTGAGTCGGTGTTGCAGCAACAGACTGAAATCAAGGAAAACCTCGACGATCTGTCGGACTTCGACCTTGACCTGGATCTCGGTGCGCAACCCTCGCCGGCGATGCTGGCTGAAGATGATTTCCTGCTGGATCTGGATGAGGGCGTGAAGGATTTTCCCGTCGTCGAAACTCCGGCTGTTCCTGACGTTGCGCTGGATGATCTGGATTTGCCTGCCGACTTCGACCTGTCGCTGGCCGACGAAATGAGCACACCGGATGCGTTCGCCGCCGAGCTGGATGATGTCAATGCCGAGCTGGAAAGCCTGTCCAACAGCATCGGTGAGCCGACCTTTACCGAAGCCGATGCCGCACTGGATGGCGATGACGAGTTCGACTTCCTCTCGGGTACCGATGAAGCCGCTACCAAGCTCGATCTGGCGCAGGCCTATATCGACATGGGAGACAGCGACGGTGCCCGCGACATCCTCAATGAGGTCGTGAGCGAAGGCAGTGACGAGCAGAAGAGCGAAGCCAGGGAGATGCTTTCGCGCCTGGCTTGAGTGATCGGTACGTTGTAAACAAAGCGGCAGCCCGGTGAGGCTGCCGTTTTTGTTTGGGCGATGAATTGATGTCGTCTGCTGTGGCCTCTTCGCGGGCAAGCCCGCTCCCACAAGGTTCTGTGGCGTTCACAATACCTGTGGGAGCGGGCTTGCCCGCGAAGAGGCCGGAACAGTCAAAGGAGATCTCTCTGGTATCCCCGCCCGGCGGCCTTATAATGCCCGCCTTTGGTACATCATCAGGCTGTCCCTCCTTGGCAAATATAGATAACCCGGCCGCCGAAATGGCAGCCGACGGCTTTTTCCGGATCGCGCTGGGCGTCGAATACAAAGGCTCGCGCTACCGTGGCTGGCAGCGCCAGGCGTCCGGGGTGCTCACTGTGCAGGAAACCCTCGAAAACGCCTTGTCCAAAGTCGCCGATTCGCCCGTCTCGCTGATGTGCGCCGGGCGTACCGACGCCGGGGTGCATGCCTGCGGACAGGTGGTGCATTTCGATACCCAGGTCGAGCGTTCGATGAAGGCCTGGACCATGGGCGCCAACATCAACTTGCCCCACGACGTCAGTGTCAGTTGGGCCAAGGTCATGCCGGCGCATTTCCATGCGCGGTTCAAGGCTATTGCCCGGCGTTATCGCTACGTGATCTACAACGATCAGATCCGCCCCGCGCACCTGAACGAAGAAGTGACCTGGAACCACCGTCCGCTGGACGTCGAGCGCATGGCCGAGGCCGCTCAATACCTGCTTGGCACCCATGATTTCAGCGCTTTCCGTGCCGGCCAGTGCCAGGCCAAGTCGCCGATCAAGGAGCTGCATCACCTGCGCGTCACCCGCCACGGCAAGATGATCGTGCTGGACATTCGCGCCAGCGCCTTCCTGCACCACATGGTGCGCAACATCGCCGGTGTGCTGATGACCATTGGCGCCGGTGAGCGTCCGGTGGAGTGGATGAAAGAGGTGCTGGAGAGCCGGATTCGCCGGACCGGTGGCGTGACGGCGCATCCATTCGGCTTGTATCTGGTGCAGGTCGAGTACCGTGACGAGTTCCAATTGCCAGAACGTTACATCGGTCCACACTTCCTGACCGGCTTCTCCGAACTTGGCGGCTGACGCCCTCGAATGCTTTTGTTACCATCCGGGACTTTCCCGGATTTGTCTTGGAGTTGTGTCGACATGTCAGCCGTTCGCAGCAAGATCTGTGGGATTACCCGCATAGAGGATGCGTTGGCAGCCGTCGAGGCCGGGGCGGATGCCATCGGTTTCGTGTTCTATGCCAAAAGCCCCCGTGCGGTGACGTTCCAGCAGGCGCGCTCGATCATCCAGGCGCTGCCGCCGTTCGTGACCACCGTGGGCCTGTTCGTCAATGCGAGCCGTTGCGAACTGGGTGAACTCCTCGACGCAGTGCCCCTGGACCTGCTGCAATTTCACGGCGATGAAAGCGCGGCGGATTGCGAAGGCTGGCACCGTCCGTACATCAAGGCGCTGCGGGTCAAGGCCGGTGATGACATCGCCGCGGCCTGTGATGCGTATGCCAGTGCCAGCGGTATCCTGCTCGATACCTATGTCGAAGGCGTTCCCGGAGGAACCGGTGAGGCGTTTGACTGGTCACTGATACCGCAAGGCTTGAGCAAACCGATCATTCTGGCCGGCGGCCTGACGCCGGATAACGTCGCCGAAGCCATTGCCCGCGTCCGGCCTTATGCCGTGGATGTCAGCGGCGGGGTAGAGGCGAGCAAGGGCATCAAGGATCACGCAAAGGTTCAGGCATTTATCAAGGCGGTACGCGGTAGCACCTGTTGATGTGACGGCTGGCAGACTGCCGCCGTCCACTGCACTGTACAAAACGGCTGAGGGTCATGGGGTGGTACGCAGGTCACGTTTCGCTGATCCGGCCATTCACTGATCATCGCCGCACACATGAATTTAGCGCTAGGGCATACACGGGGCTGCGAACCAGAGCGTTCGGGCCGCCGGTACTGGAGAAAGAAAGCATGAGCAACTGGTTAGTAGACAAACTGATCCCTTCGATCATGCGTTCCGAGGTCAAGAAGAGCTCGGTGCCTGAAGGTCTTTGGCACAAATGCCCGTCTTGCGAGGCTGTGCTGTATCGTCCGGAGTTGGAAAAGACCCTGGACGTTTGCCCCAAGTGCAACCATCACATGCGTATCGGCGCCCGCGCCCGTATCGACATCTTCCTCGACGTTGAAGGCCGTACCGAACTGGGTGCAGACCTGGAGCCGGTTGACCGTCTGAAGTTCCGCGACGGCAAGAAGTACAAGGACCGCCTGACCGCTGCACAAAAGCAGACCGGCGAAAAAGATGCGCTGGTTTCGATGAGCGGCACGTTGCTGGGCATGCCGATCGTGGTTTCGGCGTTCGAGTTTTCCTTCATGGGTGGTTCGATGGGCGCCATCGTCGGTGAGCGTTTCGTTCGCGCCGCCAACTACGCCCTGGAAAAACGTTGCCCGATGGTCTGTTTCTCGGCTTCCGGCGGTGCGCGGATGCAGGAAGCGCTGATTTCCCTGATGCAGATGGCCAAGACCTCTGCGGTGCTGGCGCGTCTGCGTGAAGAAGGCATCCCGTTCATCTCCGTGCTGACCGATCCGGTCTACGGCGGCGTTTCCGCCAGCCTGGCGATGCTGGGCGACGTGATTGTCGGCGAGCCGAAGGCGCTGATCGGTTTTGCCGGTCCGCGTGTGATCGAGCAGACCGTGCGTGAAAAACTGCCGGAAGGCTTCCAGCGCAGCGAGTTCCTGCTGGAGCACGGTGCCATCGACATGATCATCGACCGTCAGGAGCTGCGTCCGCGCCTGGGTAACCTGCTGGCGCAAATGATGGGCCTGCCGACGCCGAAGTTCGTGGCTGCACCCATCGTTCCAATCGTGGTTCCACCGGTACCTGCCAGCCTATGACCCAACGTACCCTTGGCGAATGGCTCGCCTACCTCGAGCAGTTGCACCCTTCGGCCATCGACATGGGGCTGGAGCGATCGCAGCAGGTAGCGTCCCGCATGGGACTGGGCAAGCCGGCGCCACGGGTGATTACGGTCACCGGGACCAACGGCAAGGGTTCCACCTGCGCGTTCGTGGCTTCCTTGCTGCGGGCCCAGGGCTTGAAAGTGGGGGTTTACAACTCCCCGCACCTGCTGCGCTACAACGAGCGGGTAACGGTCAACGGCGTCGAAGCCACTGACGCCGAGCTGTGCGAGGCCTTTGCTGCGGTAGAGGCCGGGCGTGGCGACACTTCTCTGACCTACTTCGAAATGGGCACCCTGGCGGCGTTCTGGCTGTTCCAGCATTCCGGGCTTGATGCGGTGGTGCTGGAAGTCGGTCTGGGCGGTCGTCTGGACACGGTCAACGTGGTGGATGCCGACATGGCACTGGTCACCAGTATTGGCGTCGATCATGCCGATTACCTGGGTGATACCCGAGAGTCCGTGGCCTTCGAGAAGGCCGGGATATTCCGCCAGGGCGCGCCTGCGCTCTGCGGCGATCTGAATCCTCCACAACCCTTGCTGGACAAGGCGCGCGAGCTCAATTGCCCGTTTTTCCTGCGTGGGCGCGATTTTGATCTGGGCATGACCGATCACAACTGGCAATGGCGCGGTGTCGATGCGCAGGGGTGTGCGGTTGAGCTGCGCGACTTGCCGCTGCTCGACCTGCCGATGGAAAACGCCGCGCTGGCGTTGCAGGCTTACCTGCTGCTTGGCTTGCCTTGGGTGGATGCGCAGATTATCGACGCGCTGCGGGCTACGAAGGTGGTCGGTCGTCTGGATCGCCGCGCGTTCGAGTGGCAGGGCAAGCGTTTGAATTTATTGCTGGATGTGGGGCATAACCCGCATGCGGCGGAGTATCTGGCCCGTCGTCTGGCCAACCGTCCACCGGTCGGCAAGCGCCTGGCGGTGTTCGGGCTGCTGGCGGACAAGGATCTGGGTGGTGTTGTCGGCGAATTGAATGCTAGTGTCCAGCACTGGGCTGTTGCACCGCTGGATTCACCTCGGGCGCGTCCGGTTGCGGATCTGCACGATGCATTGCAAGGTCTTGGGGCCTCGGTCACGTCGTACGACAGTGTAGCGGCCGCCCTGGAAGGGCAGTGCGCGCAGGCCACGAGCGACGACGAAATCCTGTTGTTCGGATCATTTTATTGTGTCGCCGAGGCCCTTGAATGGCTGGCCCGGCGCTCCACGGAGGAAGCGGCAAATGGCGTTGCTGGATAAGGCATACAAACAGCGCATGGTTGGCGCCCTGGTGTTGGTCGCGCTGGCGGTTATTTTTCTGCCGATGCTGTTTTCCCGCCAGGACGAACAGCGCCAGGTGACGGTCGAAGCGCCGGCGGCTCCGCAGGCGCCTGCATTGCCCCAGGTGCAGGTCGAACCCGTGGTGGTGCCTGAGCCGCAAGCCTTGCCCCAGGAACCCGTGCCGAGCGATGACGAAATCGCCCAGCAGGAATCGGCGGTGCCGGCTGTGCCGGTGGCTCCGGCGCCTGCTGCCAAACCGGTTACGCCGCCGCCTGCGCCTGCGCCAGTCCCGGCGCTGGCCGCCAAACCTGCGACCGCGCCTGCCCAACCCATCACGGCAGCACCCGGCAAGCCGGACACCACGCAAAGCCGTGTCGATGCCAATGGTTTGTCGGTCAGCTGGTCGGTGCAACTGGCGAGCCTGGCGAACCGCGAAAGCGCGGAAAAGCTTCAGAAAACCCTGCGCAGCCAGGGTTACAATGCCTACATCCGGACCGCCGACGGCAAAAACCGGGTGTTTGTCGGGCCGCTGATCGAGCGCGCAGAAGCCGACCGGCTGCGGGATTTGCTGAACCGCCAGCAGAACCTGAAGGGGTTTGTCGTGCGCTTTCAGCCTGAACGTGGCTAAAACTATCGCCCCGATATGAAATGCACTGACAATCGCAGCTTACCGATAAGCATGGGCTCTGCTAAAATGCGCCGCCTTATCCGTCTGTAGGCTGCACTGTGCCATTTACCTGGGTTGACTGGGCGATCGTAGCAATCGTCGCCATCTCCGCATTGATCAGTCTGAGCCGCGGCTTCGTCAAAGAAGCACTGTCGCTGCTGACCTGGATCATCGCAGGAGTCGTTGCCTGGATGTTCGGTGGCTCACTGTCCGAGTACCTCGGCGGGTACATTCAAACGCCATCGGCCCGTATAATCACGGGCTGTGCCATCATGTTTGTCGCCACTTTAATCGTAGGCGCAATGATCAATTATCTTATCGGCGAACTGGTTCGCGTCACCGGGCTCTCCGGGACCGACCGATTCCTCGGCATGGCCTTCGGCGCCGCGCGTGGCGGGTTGCTGGTGGTCATCGCCGTCGGGCTGTTGAGCCTGGGGCCGGTACAGCAGGACGGGTGGTGGAAAGAGTCACAGCTCGTGCCAAAATTTCTATTGGTCGCCGACTGGTCCAAAAACCTGATCCTCGGGTGGAGCAGTCAGTGGCTTGCCAGCGGAATCAGCGTACCCGCTGATATTCCGTTCAAGGAGCAGCTCTTGCCGATGGCCAAAACGCCTCAGTAAGTGTTGTTCAGTTCAGATCCATTAAGTAGGGGTTGCGTCGCATGTGTGGCATCGTCGGTATCGTCGGTAAGTCGAACGTCAATCAGGCGCTGTATGACGCGCTAACCGTCCTCCAGCACCGCGGCCAGGACGCTGCCGGTATCGTGACCAGCCATGATGGCCGGTTGTTCCTGCGCAAGGATAACGGCCTGGTGCGTGACGTGTTCCAGCAGCGTCACATGCAGCGCCTGGTCGGTCACATGGGCATTGGCCATGTGCGTTATCCGACCGCGGGCAGCTCGACGTCGGCTGAAGCTCAACCGTTTTACGTCAACTCGCCTTACGGCATCACCCTGGCGCATAACGGTAACCTGACCAACGTTGAACAACTGGCCAAGGAGATTTACGAATCTGACCTGCGCCACGTCAACACCAGTTCCGATTCGGAAGTGCTGCTCAACGTGTTCGCGCACGAGCTGGCCCAGCGCGGCAAATTGCAGCCGACCGAAGAAGACGTGTTTGCCGCCGTCACCGACGTGCACAACCGTTGCGTCGGTGGTTATGCCGTTGTAGCCATGATCACCGGCTACGGCATCGTGGGCTTTCGCGACCCGCACGGCATCCGTCCGATCGTTTTCGGCCAGCGTCACACCGACGAAGGCGTCGAGTACATGATCGCCTCGGAAAGCGTTTCCCTGGACGTGCTGGGCTTCACCCTGATTCGCGACCTGGCGCCCGGCGAAGCGGTCTACATCACTGAAGAGGGCAAGCTGTACACCCGTCAGTGCGCGACCAACCCGTCCCTGACCCCGTGCATCTTCGAACACGTCTACCTGGCGCGTCCGGACTCGATCATCGACGGCGTGTCGGTCTACAAGGCCCGTCTGCGCATGGGTGAGAAACTGGCCGAGAAGATCCTGCGCGAGCGTCCGGATCACGACATCGACGTGGTCATCCCGATTCCGGACACCAGCCGCACCGCCGCGCTGGAGCTGGCGAACCACCTGGGCGTGAAGTTCCGCGAAGGCTTCGTGAAGAACCGCTACATCGGCCGGACCTTCATCATGCCGGGCCAGGCCGCACGGAAAAAATCCGTACGCCAGAAGCTCAATGCCATCGAACTGGAATTCCGCGGCAAGAACGTGATGCTGGTGGATGACTCCATCGTGCGCGGTACCACGTGCAAGCAGATCATCCAGATGGCCCGCGAAGCCGGCGCCAAGAACGTCTACTTCTGCTCCGCGGCGCCAGCGGTTCGCTACCCGAACGTCTACGGCATCGACATGCCGAGCGCCCACGAGCTGATCGCGCACAACCGTTCGACCCAGGACGTGGCTGACCTGATCGGCGCCGACTGGCTGATCTATCAGGATCTGCCTGACTTGATCGAAGCGGTCGGTGGCGGCAAGATCAAGATCGACAAGTTCGATTGCGCGGTGTTCGATGGCCAGTACGTCACTGGCGACGTCGACGAGGCTTACCTGAACAAGATCGAACAGGCACGCAACGATGCCTCCAAGGTCAAGACGCAGGCAGTCAGCGCGATCATCGATCTGTACAACAACTGAGTTTCTACCGGCCCTGAGGGGCCGGTTTTGTATCCGGCTTTTAAATTACGAGAATAGGGAAAGGAGTGACAGCATGAGTCAGGATTGGGATGCCGGTCGGCTGGACAGCGACCTCGAAGGCGTAGCGTTCGATACCCTGGCCGTACGTGCCGGTCAGCACCGTACGCCGGAAGGCGAACACGGTGATCCGATGTTCTTCACTTCCAGCTATGTATTCCGCACCGCTGCCGACGCAGCCGCGCGTTTTGCCGGGGAAGTACCGGGCAACGTTTACTCGCGCTACACCAACCCGACCGTACGCGCCTTCGAAGAGCGCATCGCCGCTCTGGAAAGCGCCGAGCAAGCCGTGGCCACCGCCACCGGCATGGCTGCGATCATGGCCGTGGTGATGAGCCTGTGCAGCGCCGGCGATCACGTATTGGTGTCGCGCAGCGTGTTCGGCTCGACCATCAGCCTGTTCGAAAAGTACTTCAAGCGTTTCGGTATCGAGGTCGATTACGTGGCGCTGGCGGATCTGTCCGGCTGGGACGCGGCGATCAAGTCCAACACCAAACTGCTGTTCGTCGAATCGCCGTCCAACCCGCTGGCCGAGTTGGTCGACATTGCCGAACTGGCGAAAATCGCTCACGCCAAAGGCGCGATGCTGGTGGTCGACAACTGCTTCTGCACCCCGGCCTTGCAGCAGCCGCTGAAAATGGGCGCGGACATCGTCGTGCACTCGGCCACCAAGTTCATCGACGGCCAGGGCCGTTGCATGGGTGGCGTGGTCGCCGGTCGCAGCGAGCAGATGAAAGAAGTGGTTGGCTTCCTGCGTACCGCCGGGCCGACCCTGAGCCCGTTCAACGCCTGGATTTTCCTCAAGGGCCTGGAAACCCTGAACCTGCGGATGAAGGCCCATTGTGCCAACGCCCAGCAACTGGCCGAGTGGCTGGAGCAGCAGGAAGGCATCGAGAAAGTCCATTACGCCGGCCTCAAGAGCCATCCGCAGCACGAGCTGGCCCTGCGCCAGCAGAAGGGTTTCGGTGCGGTGGTCAGTTTTGAGGTGAAGGGTGGCAAAGAGGGCGCCTGGCGCTTTATCGACGCCACGCGCCTGATTTCGATCACCGCCAACCTGGGTGACAGCAAAACCACCATCACGCATCCGAGCACCACGTCCCATGGTCGTCTGGCGCCGCAAGAGCGTGAAGCGGCGGGCATTCGTGACAGCCTGATCCGCATTGCGGTCGGCCTGGAAGACGTGGCGGACCTGCAAGCCGATCTGGCGCGCGGCCTGGCTGCGTTGTGATCGAGTTGTCTACGCCGACCACCGGCTCCAATGGCCGCGTAGCGCTGGTGACCGGTGCTGCGCGGGGCATAGGCCTGGGGATTTCGGCCTGGCTGATCAGCGAAGGCTGGCAAGTCGTGCTGACGGATCTGGACCGGGAGCGCGGGTCGAAAGTGGCGAAAGTGCTGGGCGACAACGCCTGGTTCATCGCCATGGATGTCGCCAACGAGGGGCAGGTCGCGCTGGGTGTGGCCGAGGTGCTCGGCCAGTTCGGGCGCCTGGATGCGCTGGTCTGCAATGCGGCGGTTGCCGATCCGCACAACATCACCCTGGAAAGCCTCGATCTGGCCCACTGGAATCGGGTGTTGGCGGTGAACCTCAGCGGGCCGATGCTGTTGGCCAAGCATTGTGCGCCGTACCTGCGCGCTCACAGCGGCGCCATCGTCAATCTGGCCTCGACCCGCGCCGCGCAGTCGGAACCCGACACCGAGGCCTATGCAGCGAGCAAGGGCGGCTTGTTGGCCCTGACTCACGCATTGGCCATCAGCCTTGGCCCGGAGATCCGGGTCAATGCCGTCAGCCCAGGCTGGATCGATACGCGCGACCCTTCGGTGCGGCGTGCCGAACCCTTGACCGAGGCCGATCATGCCCAGCATCCGGCGGGCAGGGTAGGGACGGTCGAGGATGTGGCGGCGATGGTGGCCTGGCTGCTGTCGAGGAATGCCGGTTTTGTCACCGGCCAGGAATTCGTGGTCGATGGCGGCATGACCAAGAAGATGATCTATGAGCAGTGAAAGGCAGCTTCAAGCTTCAAGCTGCAAGTTAAAGCGTGACGGTGGTGTGCCTGCTATATGCATGCTTGCTTTTACTTGTAGCTCGAAGCTTGCCGCTAAAAGCTGTTTTTGAAAAAAACTTCAATCCTGCTATTGACTTAGGTTCGCTACCTGCGTAAATTTCGCGGCCTCGGAGATGCAAACGGGTGATTAGCTCAGCTGGGAGAGCGTCTGCCTTACAAGCAGAATGTCGGCGGTTCGATCCCGTCATCACCCACCACTCCCGAGATACTTGCGAAAGCAAGAGGTAGGCTGAAATGCCTCCACCGACGCGCAGCGGTAGTTCAGTCGGTTAGAATACCGGCCTGTCACGCCGGGGGTCGCGGGTTCGAGTCCCGTCCGCTGCGCCATATTTTCCGAGTCAGATTCATCTGGTTCGAGATTGAAAAGCTACTGAGTTTTCAATCAGACGAGTTACTTGAGCATCTGCTCAAAGCGATACGCAGCGGTAGTTCAGTCGGTTAGAATACCGGCCTGTCACGCCGGGGGTCGCGGGTTCGAGTCCCGTCCGCTGCGCCATATCTGCCCCAAGGCCCACTGAACGCCTTGGAGCTACGAAGAAACCACGGGTTACTTCGAGTCGATAGCAAAGACCCTGGTCGAAAGACCGGGGTTTTTTGTGCCTGCGATTTGGCTTTTTCTCCTGCCTCGCGACCCTCAGGGTTTCGCATCTGCCGGTCTGGCCGGATGCCCAATGACTCTCGAAAATCCCCCTCAATAACCCGCAGCCTTGTTAAACCGGCACCTGCGCGGCCGAAATGCCTGCCTGTCATTAAATAATTCAAGCATTTACCGGGTGCAGTTCGTACAAAGGGCTTGGATTGTCTGCGCAACACTAATTAGAATGAGTCGCATTTAAAATATTTCTTCACCCAGGGTTCCTTCAGATGAGTGATGCCGCGATGCCGCCGGAGCAAGCCTTCCACGACCTGTACCGCGACCATCGGGGCTGGCTCGAAGGCTGGTTGAGACGACGCATGAGCAATGGCAGCGATGCGGCGGACCTGAGCCAGGATACCTTCGTTCGTGTCCTTGCCAGCTCTCAGCGCATCGCCGACTTGCAAGAGCCTCGCGCCTACCTGGCGACCGTCGGCAAACGACTGCTGAGCAACTTCTACAAGCGCCGCAGCCTGGAGCAAGCCTATCTCGATGCATTGGCGCTGCTGCCCGAGGACTGTGTGCCGTCCCCGGAGCAACGCTGGATCCTGCTGGAAACCCTGCAGGCCCTGGACGAATTGCTCGATGGATTGCCCGGGCCGGTACGGCGGGCGTTTCTCTTGAGTCAGCTGGAAGGCCTGGGCTACCAGGAGATTGCCGAGCGCCTGCAAGTCTCGGAACGCACGATCAAGCGCTACATGGCTCAAGCCTACGAACATTGCCTGCTGGTGGACATGTGAACGGTTCGGCACCTTCGGCCCAGGCCCGACAAGTCGTGCGGGCCGCCGCGCAGTGGCTGGCCCTCATGGAATCCGGCTGTGCCAATGATCGGGACCGGGAGCAGCTGCAGAGCTGGCGCGACAGCCATTGCAGCCATGAGCAGGCCTGGCAGAAAGCGCAGTGCTTGCGTCAACGTTTTGCCGACCTGCCATCGGGCCTGGCCATGGCCAGTCTGGACCGGCCGCAAGCCAGTCGACGCACGGTGCTCAAGCGCGCCGTCGGTGCGGTGGCGTTGCTGCCGACCGCCTGGTTGATCAGTCGGCAGTTGCCTCTGGATACCTGGGGGGCCGACCTGCGCACCGCCACCGGGGAAAGCAAAAAAGTCCGGTTGGCCGATGGCAGCTCTGTGCAACTGAACACGGCCAGTGCCGTCGATATCGATCTGAAGAACCGGTACCTGACACTGGTGGAAGGCGAAATGGCGCTGAACGTGCCCGGGACTTCGCCGCTGACGATCCTCACGCGCTTCGGGCAAGTGACCGTCAGTCAGAGCGAAGTGTGTGTGCGTCAGGGGCAGACGGGCTGCAAGGTGTCAGTGCTTCGAGGCACGGTGCAGTTGCAGCCTCTGCACGGGCCGGTCTTTTCGTTGCGCGGCGGCCAGCAAGTCAGCCTTCAATCGGCGGGTGCCGGCGCTGTGGAGCCATTCGATGTGCTGGCCCCTGGCTGGCGTGACGGAGTGCTGATGGCGCAGAACCAACCCTTGGGGGATTTCCTGCGCGAACTCAGTACCTATCGTCCGGGCGTGTTGCGTTGGGAGCCAGCGCTGGAATCGCTGCGCATCACCGGCAGTTTTCGCCTGGAAGACACCGATCGCATCCTCGCGCTTCTGGCGGTCAGCCTGCCGCTGGAGGTGCATTCGCGTACGCGTTATTGGGTAACGCTGGTGCCGCGCAAAAATAGTGTTTAACGCGTGTCCCCTTTTTTCGCGGCGCTTGTCATTCAAGGCAAGTGAAACGAAATCAGAGAGATTCTCAATGCCTGCAGTGATGCCTTGTAGTACGCGTCTGGCTCCATCCCGGTTGCGCCCGTTGATGCACTTGAGTCTGTTGTTGAGCCTGAGTGCCTGTCCGTTGTTCATCACTGCCGGTTGGGCCGAAGACGCGCCACGGCGCAGCTATCAGGTGCCAGCCGGTAGCCTCGGCGCAGCGCTGACCCGTTTCGCCGGGTTGGCCGGGGTCAATCTGTCCGTAGACCCGGCACTGGTGAGCGGGCGCACCAGCCCTGGCCTTTCCGGCGACTTCGCGGTGGAGGAGGGCTTTGCCCAACTGCTACAGGGTTCCGGTCTGCAACTGCAACCGGTGGGCGAGCAGGCGTACATGCTGACCCCGGCGCCAACAGGCAGCACCCTGCAACTGGGCGCTACCTCTATTTACGCGACGGCGGACACGGCGCACGGTGATCCGTATGCCGGCGGGCAGGTCGCACGCCGTGGGTCGCAAGGCTTGCTGGGCTCGAAAGACTTCATGGAGACGCCGTTCAGCGAGACCACCTACACCAGTGAGTTGGTGAAAAACCTGCAGGCTCGTACCTTGGGCGACCTCGTTGCCAGCGATCCCTCGGTTCGCGCCACCAACCCGGCGGGTGGGCGGTATGAGCAGTTCACCATTCGCGGAATGAGCCTGTTCAACAGTGATGTCTCCTACAACGGTCTCTACGGCATTCTGCCGACGTACACCATCGACATGGAAATGGCCGATCGCGTCGACGTCCTCAAAGGCCCGAGTCAGCTGATCAATGGCATCTCGCCGCGGGGCAGCGTGGGCGGCGGGATCAACGTGGTGCCCAAGCGCGCCACCGACGTGCCCATTACTTCGTTTACCGGCAACTACGCTTCCGACAGCCAGGTCGGCGGTGCGGTAGATATCGGTCGGCGCTTTGGTGAGGGGGACATGTTCGGTGTTCGTTTCAACGGCGTGAAGCAGTCCGGCGACACCGAATGGGATCACCAGAGTGTTGACCGCGAGATGGCAGTGCTGGGCCTGGATTTTCGCGGTGAGCGCCTGCGGCTCTCGACGGACGTCGGGCATAACGAGCGTGACACCGACGCCCCGCAGGAGCGTGTGCAGGTCGGCGCCAAAGCTCAGGTTCCGCACGCCAGCGATGTTCGCCACAACTATGCACAGCCGTGGAGCAAGGCTCGGACCAAGGACACCTTCGGTACGGTGACCGGCGAGTACGATGTCAGCGATTCCGTCATGGTGTACGCCGGTGCGGGGGCGCGTAAAAGTAATCACGACTTCCTTCGGCACGCCGTAGCGGTCACCAACAACGCGGGCGATTTCAGCGTTCAGCCACGTGACTTCACCCGCGACGAAAATGTCCGGACAGCCAATGCCGGGGTCCGCAACTGGTTCCATACCGGTCCGGTGAGTCATGAAATCAACCTGGCTGCCAGCTACTTCTACATGGACTTCGAAAACGGTGGCGCCCGTTATGCCGCCGCCCCGAGCAACCTCTACAACCCGGTGGAAACACCGACGCCCAACATTCCCACGCGCGTTGATTCGCAGGTGTATACCGAGAACCGCTCCAGCAGCGTGGCGTTGTCCGACACATTGGGTTTTCTCGATGACCAGGTGCTGTTGACCCTCGGCGCACGCTGGCAGCGAGTGCAGGTTGACGACTGGACGGATAATGTCAAAGGCGACACGGGCTACGATGAAGAAAAGGTTTCGCCCTCGGGCGGCATCCTGTTCAAGGCCACCGACAAGCTCTCGTTGTATGCCAACTACATGGAAGGCCTGAGCCAGGGCAAGATCGCCCCGTCGACCTCGGTGAACGAGGACGAGATCTTCCCGCCGTTCATCAGTCGGCAGGTCGAGGTCGGTGCCAAATATGATGCGGGTGCATTCGCCGTTACCACTGCGGTGTTCCGGATCAAGCAGCCGGCCTATGAAACCAACGCCACGACGCGGGTTTTCGGCCCGAACGGCAAACGCGAAAACAAGGGTGTGGAAGTCAACGTGTTCGGTGAGCCGCTCAAAGGTTTCCGCCTGGTCGGTGGCGTCATGTACATCGACAGCGAACTCACCGACACCACCAACGGCACCTTTGACGGCAACCGCGCGCCCGCCACGCCGGAATACAACGTCAGCCTGGGGGGCGAGTGGGACGTGCCGAATGTACAAGGCCTGACCCTCACCAGCCGCGGCATCTATTCCAGCTCGCAGTATCTGGACCAGTCCAACAACAAGGAAATCGATGCCTGGACGCGTATCGACGTGGGTGCGCGCTACGCCTTCAAGGTTGAAGAAAAGAACATCACCCTGCGCGCCAATATCGAGAACGTGGCCGACAAGCGTTACTGGAGTTCGGCCGGGGCCTCGGATGACAGCGAGCCTGGATTGACGCTTGCGACGCCACGAACCTACCTGCTTTCGGCGACCGTCGACTTCTGAATCGATTCAACCGTGGATTGCGCCACAGGGAAGGGCGCGACCGAGTTGTGTCATGAATCGATTGCAGAGGACGAAAGCATGCCCGGCCTGATTTACCCGCTCAAGAAAGAACAGCCCGATACGCCCTCCAGGCGCACGCTGCTGCGCCTGTCCCTGGGCCTGCTTGCACTCAGGTTTGCCCCGTCGACGTGGGCCCGGGCCGACGCCGCGCCGCTGCGGGTGATCACCCTGTTTCAGGGGGCCACGGACAGTGCCGTGGCGTTGGGCATCACACCCTGCGGCATTGTCGATTCCTGGAGTGAAAAGCCCACCTATCGCTATCTTCGCCCGGCACTGGAGCCGGTGCCCCATGTCGGGCTGGAAACCCAGCCCAGCCTTGAGGACATCGCGCTGCTCAAGCCGGACGTGATCATCGCCTCGCGCTTTCGCCATGAACGTATCGCGCCGTTGCTCAAGCAGATCGCCCCGGTGGTGATGCTCGAGGAAGTGTTCGAGTTCAAAAAGACCCTGGCGTTGATGGGCCTGGCCTTGCACCGCCAGCAGCGCGCCGACGAGGTGTTGGCCCGCTGGCAGTTGCGCACAGCACAACTGCGCGAGCAACTGCAGCAGGAATTTGCCGGGCGCTGGCCGCCGACAGTGTCGATTCTGGATGTCCGTGAGGACCATATCCGCAGTTATCTGCCGGCCAGTTTTCCGGGTTCGGTGATCACCGAGCTGGGGTTTGGCTGGAGTGAGGCCAGTCGGGCGGCGAACGGGGTATCGATCAAACTCACCAGCAAGGAGAGTCTGGCGGTGGTCAATGCCGACATTTTCTTTGTCTTCTTGCGCGCGGAGAAACCGGCAGTGCAGCGAAACTATGAAAGCCTGGTGCAGCATCCGCTGTGGCAGCAAATGCGTGCGCCACAACAGGGGCAGGTGTGGCGGGTCGACGGAGTGGCCTGGAGCCTGTCGGGCGGGATGCTCGGGGCGAACCTGATGCTCGATGACATTGCGCGGCTGGTCACGGCGGACCTGTCCTGATGAGCAATGGTTTGAAGTTGTGCTGTGCCGCCGTCGTGTTGCTGCTCAGCGGCGTATTGAGCCTGGCGGTCGGAGCCACCTGGATTCCGCTGTCGCACATTGCCGCCGCGTTCGTGCATTCCGATCCGCTGAGCGTCAGTCACGTGCTGGTGACCACCACGCGCCTGTCGCGCACCTTGATGGCGATGGCCGTGGGCGCGAGCCTGGCAGTGGCGGGGGCCCTGATGCAGGCGCTGACGCGCAATCCGCTGGCGTCCCCCGGATTGTTCGGGATCAACGCCGGCGCGACGTTTTTCATCATCCTGTGCTCCTCGCTGTTTTCCCTGTCATCCCCGGATGCCTGGCTGTGGAGCGCGTTCATCGGCGCGGCCGTGGCCGGCAGTCTGGTGTGGCTGATCGGCAACATGGGGCAGGGCAGTCTCAGCCCACTGCGCATAGTGCTGGCGGGTGCGGCGATGGCCGCTTTGTTCTCTGCGTTCAGTCAGGCGTTGCTGGTGGTCAATCAGGATGGACTGGACACGGTGCTGTTCTGGCTGGCGGGTTCGTTGACCGAGCGCAGCCTGTCGGTCGCCGCGCCACTGCTGATCTGTGGCGTACTCGGGTTGTTCGGCGCGATGTTGCTGGCGGGGCAGGTCAACGTGCTTGACGCAGGCGAGGAGATCGCCACCGGCCTGGGGCAGCGCACCGGTTTGATCCGGCTGCTGATGAGCGTGCTGGTGGTCTGTCTGGCGGGCAGTGCCGTGGCATTGGCCGGCAGCATCGGGTTTATCGGCCTGCTGGTGCCGCACATGGTGCGCAAGGGCCTGTCCATCGATCATCGCTGGTTGTTGCCGGGGTGTGCGCTACTCGGCGCGATTGTCCTGCTGCTGGCCGATACCTTGTCGCGGGTGTTGATCCTGCCGCAGGAGGTCCCGGTGGGCGTGATGACGGCACTGTTCGGCGCACCGTTTTTCATTCTGCTGGCCCGGCGTGGAGGTCGTTATGGATAAGGTCCTGACCTGGCGCCGTAGCGGCTTTTCCCGACGGATCAATGTCGCCACGTTGTGGCGGTTGCTGGCAGCGTCGATGGTGACGGCGCTGATCATGCTCGGCTCACTGTCGCTGGGCAAAGTCATGCTGTCGCCGTTGGAGGTGCTGCGGATTGTGCTGTCGAGCCAGGACGCCAGCCTGACGTTCATCGTCGAGCAACTGCGCTTGCCGCGCATGCTCCTGGCGGCGTTGGTCGGGGCGGCGTTGTCGGTGTCGGGGTTGATTCTGCAAAGCATCATCCGCAACCCGCTGGCTTCACCTGACCTGCTGGGTATCACCAGCGGGGCCAGTGCGGCGGCCGTGCTGTATCTGGCGTTTTTCTCCGTGGCGCTGGGCCAGCAGTTTCTGCCGCTGGCGGCGATGTCCGGTGCGGGGCTGGCGGCATTGGCGATCTATCTGCTGGCCTGGAAGCAGGGGGCCTCACCGCTGCGCCTGGTGTTGATCGGGGTCGGCATCAGCGCGATGTTGACTGCCGCGACCACCTTCATCCTGGTCTTCAGTCCGCTGACCACGACCCTGTCGGCTTATGTCTGGCTGACCGGCAGCGTGTACGGCGCCAGTTGGCCGGAACCGCTGGCGCTGGGGCGCTGGTTGTTGGGTATCTGCCCGCTGCTGGTGCTATTGGCGCGGCAGGTGAGGGTGCAACAACTGGATGACGCTCTGGCCCAGGGCATTGGCGTGCGCGTGCAGTGGCTGCGCGCCGGTTTGTTGCTGGTGAGCGTGGCATTGGCTGGAGCTGCGATTGCCTGGGGCGGGGCGATCGCGTTTGTCGGGCTGATTGCGCCGCACATTGCCAAGCGCCTGGTAGCCCCGGGTTTTGGTGGCCAGGCGGCGATGGCGGCGTTGGTCGGGGCGAACCTCGTGGTGCTGGCCGACCTCGCCGGGCGTGTCCTGTTTTTGCCGCTGGACCTGCCGGCCGGGATTTTTGTCGCCGTGCTGGGCACACCCTTTTTTCTCTATTTGTTGATTAAACAGCGTCATTAAGGAATTCAACGCATGACGTCGATTGCAAGTCGCGGCCTGACCCTGAGTTACCAGCGCCAGGTCATTATTGACGCGCTGGACATGCAACTGCCCCACGGCAAGATTTCGGTACTGATCGGCAGCAACGGCTGCGGCAAAAGTACCTTGCTCAAATCCTTCGCCCGACTGCTCAAACCGCAGCAGGGCTCGGTGATCCTCAACGGCGTGGATATCCAGCAAAAGTCCACGGCCGCCGTGGCCAGGGAGTTGGCCATTTTGCCTCAGACCCCCAGTGCGCCGGAGGGCATCACCGTGCGGCAGTTGGTGGCGCTGGGACGTTATCCGTATCAGAGCTGGATGCAGCAGTGGTCGGCTGAAGATGAGGCCATGGTCAACCGCGCGCTGACGCAAACCAGTCTGCAGGCCCTGGCGGACCGACCGGTGGACGCGTTGTCCGGCGGGCAGCGCCAGCGCGCGTGGATCGCCATGACCCTGGCCCAGGACACCGGCATCGTGCTGCTCGACGAACCCACCACGTTTCTCGACCTGGCGCACCAGATCGAAGTGCTGGACCTGCTGCGCGACCTCAACCGGCTCGAAAACAAGACCATCATCATGGTGCTGCACGACCTCAACCTGGCCTGTCGTTACGCCGACCACATGGTTGCGGTGCACAACCGGACGGCCTTTGCCCAAGGGCGGCCCGACGAGGTGTTGACCGAACCCCTGGTCAAAACCGTATTCGACCTCAATTGCCGGATCATTGCCGATCCGTTCTTCGGCACGCCGTTGTGCATTCCCTTTGGCCGGGAATTGCCGCAATGAGTCTGGCACGTCATTTCACCGCGTCGCAGTGGACGGTGTTGTCCGGCGGCTTGCGGCTCAAGGACGGCGACGAGCGCGACCCGTTGCGCTCGCTGATGGCCCGGGACTTGTTGCAGGAGGACGTGTGCGAGCAACTGCTGGACACCTTGGGCCCGGTGATCGGCTCGCCGACCCGGGCGATCACCGCCTCGCTGCTGGGCAAGCGCTTGTCGTTTCTGGCGACTGGCGCCTGTCTGTATGCGCTGTCGGTGTATGACAAGGGGCTGTTGTTGACCCTCGACAACACGCTGATTGAATACGGCCACGATGAGGGGCAGTGGACGTCGTCGATGCCGCTGCATCACGGTCTGCCGCTGACCTATGGGGCCAATGAGCGCGAGGCCTGGCGGGAGGCCCTGGTGCGGGGACTGTTCGCGGGACTTCTGCAACCGTTGTGGCACACCTTCAACCGTGTCACCGGTGTCTCCCGGCGCATCCTCTGGGAAAACACGGCCGTGCGCGTGTACTCGCTGTATGAAAAACGCATGGCGAAAATCGAAGACCCGTCAGTGCGCGAGCGCTGTGAAGCGGATTTCAATTGGCTGCTGACACACGCCGAGCCTGCGTTGTTCGGTCTCGATTACAACCCGCTGAGCCATTTCCGCCGACCGCCGACGCGGGTGGACGATGGGCAGCGCAGCATTCGCTTTCGCCGAACCTGTTGCTTCTATTACCTGGCCACCGAACCCGCTGAGTACTGCTCGACCTGCCCGTTGCTACGTCCGGGGAAATGCCGATGAGATGTGCATTCAGGGTGATGGGGCAGGCGCCTGAACGATGGCACAGGCGCCTGCCCTTCACAGAAAGTGCCTGACTCAGCCTTGCAAATACACCGCGTGGGTATGGGTGTATTCGTACAGCCCGTGCTTGCCATCCGCGCCGCCGATGCCGGACTTGCGCACACCGGCATGGAACCCCTGCATGGCTTCGAAATTCTCGCGATTGACATAGGTTTCGCCAAAATCCAGCTCGCGCATCGCCTGCAGGGTTTTGCTGAGGTCACGGGTGTAGATCGACGAAGTCAGGCCATAGTCGCAATCGTTGGCCAGGGCGATGGCTTCGTCCAGGTCGTCGATTATCTGGATCGGCAGCACTGGCCCGAAAATCTCTTCGCGCATGATCTCCATGTCGGCGCGACAACCGGCTAAAACAGTGGGCTGGAAGTGGAAGCCAATGGGCAGGTCGGCCACTTGCCCGCCACTGATCAGGCTGGCGCCCTGGCTCAACGCGGTGCGGACTTTGCGGTTGACGCTGTCCAGCCCCTGGCGGTTGATCAGCGGGCCCATCTCCACGTCGGGCTGGGCAATCGGATCGCCATAGCGCGTTGCACTCATGGCCGCCGCGATGCGTTCGATGAACTGATCCGCCACCTTGCGCTCGACATAGACCCGCTCGGCGCAATTGCACACCTGGCCGCTGTTGATGATCCGCGAATCGCGGATCGCCCGGACCGCCAGGTCGAGGTCTGCATCCGCCAGCACAATGGCCGGCGCCTTGCCGCCCAGTTCCAGGTTGAGCTTGGTGATGTTCGGCGCGGCGGCGGCCATGATCCGTGAGCCGGTGTCGACGCTGCCGGTGAAGCTGATCATGTCCACGCCCTTGTGCGCGCTCAGTGCCGCGCCGACTCGGCCGTCACCGCAGACCACGTTGAACACGCCGGGCGGCAGGTCGGTTTCGGCGACCAGCCGGGCAAATTCGAAGCAGTTGTTCGGGGTTTCTTCGCTGGGCTTGATGACGATGGTGTTGCCGGTCAGCAGGGCCGGGGCCATTTTTCGGGCAATCAGGAAGAAGGGGAAATTCCATGGCAGGATCCCGGCCACCACGCCCAGTGGTTTGCGCAACAGGAAGATGTTTTCGTTCTGGCGGTCGCTGGTGATGATTTCGCCTTCGATGCGCCGTGCCCATTCGGCCATGTAGTCGAGGTAGTCGGCGGTGAAATTGACTTCGACTTCTGCCAGCCCGCTGATCTTGCCTTGCTCCAGGGTGATGGTGCGCGCCAGGTGCGAGACGTTTTCCCGCAGTTTCGCGGCGATCCGGCGCAAGTAGCCGGCGCGGTCATTCGCCGGTTTGCGCGCCCAGTCTTTCTGCGCGGCGCGGGCGGCGGCGAGGGCGCGGTCGACGTCCTCGGCGGTCGAGGCCGGGACTTTCGACAGCACGGCGCCGGTGGCCGGGTTGATCACATCGAGGTGGGCAGCGCTGGCCACGAATTGGCCGTTGATGAAGTTTTCGTAAACAGGCACGGATGACATGGTGCGACTCCTTGGCAGATCAGTAAGTGCGTGACGGCGCTTGAGGGGTGGCAGGTTCGCGGTAGCGGGCGAGGGTGGCCATGGCGCCTTGGCGCAGCAGGCTGATGTCGATGGCCACTGCAATGAACTGGCAGCCCCAGCGCTGGTAGCGGCGGGCGTCTTCTTCGTTGGGTGCGAGAATGCCGCAGGCCTTGCCGGCCGCCAGTGTGGCGTTCACGGCGTGTTGAATCCGCTCCTGGACTTGCGGGTGGCCGGGGTTGCCGGCGTGACCCAGGCCGATCGACAAATCCGCCGGCCCGATAAACACCGCATCCACGCCCTCGACGGCGGCAATCGCAGCGACGTTTTCCACGCCGGTGCGCGATTCCACCTGCACGATCAGGCACAGTTGTTCGTGGGCGGTATTCAGGTAATCCGGCACAGCGTCCCAGCGCGTGGCCCGGGTCAGGCCGCCGCCGACCCCGCGAATGCCGTGGGGCGGGTAGCGCATGGCACGCACCAGCGCCTGTGCCTGTTCGGCGGTTTCGACCATCGGGATCATCAGCGTCTGCGCGCCGATATCCAGCAGTTGCTTGATCAGGTTGGCATCGCCGTTCACCGCGCGCACCACTGGCGCAGTCGAGTAAGGCGCCACGGCCTGCAACTGGGCGAGTACGCCGGGCACGGTGTTGGGCGCGTGCTCGCCATCGATCAGCATCCAGTCGTAACCGGTGGTGGCGACGATCTCGGCGGCGTAGCCGGTGGCGAACCCGGCCCAGATGCCGTACCGGGTTTGGCTGTTGTTCAGTGCGGCCTTGAACGCGTTGTGCGGCATGTTCATCACGAACTCCTTTCTCAGCGGTTATACGGCCGATGCAGTTGGCATTCCGGGTTGAGGGTCACGCCGAAACCTGGCTGGTCGAGTGCGGACAGGCGCATGCGGCCATTGACCGGCACCGGTTCGCCGAGCAATTGCGGGTGGAACATCGGCACTACTTCGTCAGCCTTCGGCGCCATCATCAGGAACTCGGCGAACGGGCTGTTATGCCGGGTGGCGACGAAGTGGTAGCTGTACACCGAAGAGCCGTGGGGGATGACCAGCGCGTTGTGGGCGTCGGCCAGGGCCGAGATCTTCACCAGTTCAGTGATCCCGCCGCACCAGCCGACATCCGGCTGAATGATGTCGCAGCAGCCCATCTCCAGCAGCATGCGGAAGCCCCAGCGCGTGGCTTCATGTTCGCCGGTGGTCACCAGCATGCCCTTGGGCACGTTGTTGCGCAGGGCGGCGTAGCCCCAGTAATCGTCCGGCGGCAGGGCCTCTTCGATCCATTTCAAGCCATGTTCGTGGGCGCCGACCGCCAGTCTGGTGGCGTAGTTGAGGTCCAGGCTCATCCAGCAATCGAGCATCAGCCAGAAGTCCGGGCCGACACGCTCGCGCATGGTCGCCAGTTCTTCGAGGTTTTTGCGCAGGCCTTCTTCGCCTTCGGCCGGGCCGTGGTGCAGCGGCATCTTGCCGCCGATGAAGCCCATTTTCTGCGCCAGGTCCGGACGGGCGCCGGTGGCGTAGAACTGCAATTCGTCGCGCACCGCACCGCCGAGCAACTGGTGCACGGGCTCCTGGCGGATCTTGCCGAGCAAATCCCACAGCGCCAGGTCGACGCCGGAGATCGTGTTGATGACGATGCCCTTGCGCCCGTAATACAGGGTCGACTGGTACATCTGGTCCCAGATTTTTTCGATGTCGGTGACCCGGGCGCCTTCAAGGAAGCGCGCCAGGTGCTTCTCGACAATGTAGGCGGCCGGCTCGCCGCCCGTGGTCACGGCAAAACCGACGGTGCCGTCGCTGGCCTCGATCTCCACCACCAGGGTGCCGAGCACGTTGATGCCGAAGGTGCGGCGGCTCTGGCGATACTCGGGGTATTTGCTCATCGGCGTGGCAATGTGATCGTCGATCCAGTGGCCGTCGGCCTGGTCGTGATAGTCCGCGCCGCCGCCACGCAGGGTGAAAGCGCGGACGTGTTTGATGGTTGGAATGCCCATGGTGTGATTCCTTTTGTTAAACGGCGGTCAGGTTTAAACGGTGGCCGGTTTGTTCGAGGCTTCATGGCCGGGCGCGCGTACGCCCAGCACCAGCAACGCGGCGATGACGGTGGTCACGGCCAGCACGTACAAGCCTGCTGCCGGTGAATGGAAAGCGCCTTCGGCCCAGTTCTTCAGGATGGGGGCGATGAAGCCGCCGAGGGCGCCGAACGAGTTGATCAGGGCGATCCCGGCCGCGGCGGCGCTGCCGGCGAGGTAGCTGGAGGGGAAGGTCCAGAACACCGGTTGCACCGCGATGAAGCCTGAGGCGGCAAAACACAGGGCGATGATCCCCAGCAGCGGATTGCTGAAGGTCACCGAGCAGGCGATCCCGGCGGCGGCCATCAGCAAGGTCAGGCACGCGGTGCGGCGGCGTTCGCCGGTGCGGTCGCTGTAGCCGGGGATCAGGTAGGCGGCGATCAAGGCGCAGATCCATGGAATCGCCGTGACCAGGCCGACCATCAACCCGACCTTGGTCCCCAGCAGTCCGCCGACCTGGCTTGGCAGGTAAAACACCACGCCGTAGACACTGGCCTGGATCAACAGGTAGATCAGGCACAGGTACAGCACCGAGGGTTGGCAAATGACGTTGAGCAGGCTGCGGCCGTGGTTCTGTTTATGGCTGTCTTCCTGATCGAGCAGGCTTTGTACTTGCTGGCGTTCCTCGACGGTCAGCCATTTGGCGTCGGCCGGCCGGTTGTCCAGGTACCAGTAGGCCCAGATGCCCACCGCCGTCGCCATCAGGCCTTCAACGGCAAACAGCCACTGCCAGCCGTGGAAGCCGGCGAAGCCGTCCAGTTCCAGCAGCAGGCCGGACAGCGGGCTGCCGAAGATGAACACCAGCGGCGCACCGAAATAGAAGAAACCCATGGCCTTGCCGCGCGCGGCGCTGGGGAACCAGTAGGTGAGGTAAAGGATCACGCCGGGGAAGAAGCCGGCTTCGGCCACGCCCAGCAGGAAGCGCAGGATGTAGAAGCTGGTTTCTGTGTGGGCGAAGACCATGGCCGCAGAGACCAGGCCCCAGGTGACCATGATCCGGCACATCCACAGGCGGGCGCCGACGCGGTGCAGGATCAGGTTGCTCGGCACTTCAAGCAACGCGTAGCCCACGAAGAACACCCCGGCGCCGAAGGCGAAGGCGGCATCGCTGATGTTGGTGTCGGCTTGAAAGGCTTGCTTGGCGAACCCGACGTTGGCGCGGTCGAGGAAGGCCATGATGTACATCAGCAGGAGAAACGGGAGTAGCCGCCAGGAAATTTTGGCGAGCAGAGGCGCGGGTAGAGTCTTCATCGCAGTTTTCCTTTGGTAGGGCATTTGTTCTTATGGGGAAGACTGTACGGCCGCTGATCGATGCGTTACAAATCGAATCTAGCTCACAACTGATACCTTGAGGGTATCGATAAAAAAGGCCCGCCATGACCACGCCGATCATCTCCCGCAGCCTGCTCAATCGCTTGCGCTACAAGCATCTGCACATGCTGGTGACGCTCAGCTCCAGCCAGAACCTGCACCGCGCTTCGCAAAGCCTGAACATGTCGCAACCGGCGGCAACCCGCATGCTCCATGAGATTGAAGACATGTTCGGCTGCGATCTGTTCGAGCGCCTGCCGCGGGGGATGCGCCCGACAGCGCTGGGCCAGGAGCTGATTCGCTTTGCCGAGTCGGCCATCAGTGGTCTGGACCGTTGTGCCGAGGACCTGATGGCGCGGCAGCAGGGCGGCTACGGCTATCTGTCGATCGGTACCATCATGGGCGCGGCGCCAGGCCTGGTCATGGATTCGATTGCCGAGATCAAGGCGCTCAATCCGCAGCTGCGGATTCGTATCATGGGCGACACCAGCGACCAGGTGATCCAGTTGCTGGAACAGGGCCGCATCGACCTTGCCATCGCCCGGCGCAATGCTGCCACCGACAGTGAGCATTACGTCTTCGAGCAATTGGGTAACGAACGCTTGCTGGTGGTGGTGCACGCCGGCCACCCGCTGGCCCGGCGCAAAAAACTGGACATGGCGGAGCTGGTCAGCGGTTGGCCGTGGATCCTGCAACCGGAAACCAGTCCGGCGCGCATCGGCCTGGATCAGGCGTTGCAGCGGTTAGCCTTGCCGCTACCGGCGGACATCATCGAATGCAGTTCGGTGTACTCCATGCAGCAACTGATTCAGCTGACCGACGCGATCATGGTCCTGTCGGAAACCGCATTGCGCGACTATCTTAAAATGGGCCTGGTGGTGGCGTTACCGGTGGAACTGGATGTGCAGATGGCGCCATTCGGGTTGTTGTTGCGCAAGGGCGAGCACATCAGCCGGGAGTTGGGGTTGTTCATCGAACTGCTGCGTCGAAAAGTCGCGGTTTTTTGATTCCTTGGTCAGTTTTTAGTTTTCCGCGAAGGCATAAGCCTATAAACTTAACCTTTCGGTCAGCTTTGCACTGTCAACAACAGCCCTTTGCATCGTCGAAAAGGGCTTCTGCACGACTCGAGATTTCCAGTACATAACCAGAAGGGCGGACCCCATAACCGCCCAGAGGATGATCCATGTCCAACCGTGATATATCCCGGCGCTCGTTCCTTCAGGGCGGGCTGGTAGCGGGTGTGAGCGTGACGCTCACGCCATTGAGCAGCCAGGCGCTGGCCGCCTTGATGGAAAACAGCGTGACCGTGCCGTCCGAGCAGTGGCTCGGCAACAATGGCCAGGCGCGCGCCCGTAACGATGCCTTGTCCAAGGTCTGCGGCAGCAAGGTCTTTGCCCGCGACATCCGCGCCAAGGACATGCCGGGCTGGCCGCAGCAGCAAGGCCACGCCATGCTGCTCAAAACCATCAAGGCCGACCACATCTTCGCAGGCATCGACCTGTCGTGGCTGGGCGCCGGGTTGCAGCCGGACCGCATCGTCACCGCCGAAGACCTGGTCAAGGACGGTATCGTGTTCCCTGAGGAACACGCCCCGGATCCGTTGTTGCCGGCCGGCAAGGTGCCGATGTTCATCGGGCACCCGGTGGCGATCCTGATCTGGAACGACTTCGAGCGCTTCCGTCAGGCCAAGAACCAGCTCAAGTTCAATGACAAGGCCATCCGCTACGGCGATAAAGTGCCGTTCTATGAAGGCGATCCATACGGCAGCTTCCGCTACGTGCGCGTCGGCGGTGCGACCTCGGCCGACGAAGACGAATTCGCCAGCCTCAAGGATTCGATCCTGTTCCCGATGCTGAAAAACCGTCGTCCGGTGTGGAACTCCCAGCCGAACCTGCACGGCAACCTGACTGAGCGCGGGTTGTTCTACGCCGAGCGCATGAAGCAGCAGATCGATACGCCGCCGGACAACTGGCTGGTGTTCGACGAGCGCTACAAGACCCCATCGATCGAGCCGGCCGCCCTGGAGCCGGACAACGGCAACGGCTGGTACGACCCGGCCACCAAGACCTTGCATTTCGTTGTCGCCACCCAGTGCCCGCTGGAAACCGCGACCGAGACCGCGAAGATGATCGCGCCGTCGCGTTTCGGCCTGGCCAACCTGAACATGCACCCCGGTTACACCGTCGGTTACGGCTCCAAAGACCACAACATTTTCGTCTACTACGCAGCGCTGGCCGCGTTGTACGGCGCCGGTGTGCCGGTGCGCCTGGCCAACGACCGCTACGAGCAGTTCCAGAGCGGCATCAAGCGTCACCCGTTCGACATTCGCTACCAGTTGGCGGTGGACAAGAACGACCACAGTTTCAAGATCTTCCGCGCTGAAATGAGCGTCGACGGTGGCGGGCGAATCAACTACAGCCCGTCGGTGGCGGCGGTGGGCGCCACGGCCGCGCAATCGATCTATTACATGCCGCAGAACGACCTGCAGGTCACGGCTTACCATTCCCGTGCGGTAGAAGCCGGGTCGATGCGTGGCTACGGCACCCTGCAGAGCATGGCGTCGACCGAAATGATGGTTGACGAAATCGCCGATCGCCTCGGTATCGATGCCATTGAACTGCGCCGCAAGAACGCGCTGCGCTCGGGCATGAAAAACACCCAGGGCGCGATCCCGGCCGGTGCCTTGCGCCTGCACGAGATTCTCGACAAGGCCGCTGTCCACGAAGTCTGGAAAAACCGCGACGCGCTCAAGAAACAACGCGAAGCCGCCGATCCGGATAACTGGTACGGGGTGGGTTTTGCCATCTGCCAGAAAGACTTCGGCACCGGTTCCGAAGCGCCGATGGCCAGCATTGAATTCACCGCCGAAGGTCGCATCAGCCTGCGCCACATCGGTATCGAGATCGGCACCGGCATGTCGACCTCGCAGGCCATGGTCGTGGCCGATTTCCTTGGTGTCCCGGCGCACGAAGTGAAGACCGGTGAAACCGAATGGAAAGAGTTGCAGCTGATCAGCAGCGGCAACCCGTACATCATGAGCCAGGCCGAACAGGATAATGTCCTGCGCAACCCGCGTTGGGTCGGCAAGGTGGCTTCGGCATCGTCGGCCACCAACTCGGCGTACTACTTCAGCCACGCCACCCGTGAAGCGGCACGCGTGCTGTTCAACCACGGCCTGTGGCCGGCGGCGATGGAGATCTGGCGCCAAGGCCCTTACGGCGGTCAGGCCAACCCTTACGTGGTGCGCCGCGAAGATGCCCATTGGGTCGATGGCAAACTCACCGCCAACGGCATGGAACCATTGCCGTTCGCCATGCTGGCCAAGCGTGTTCACGAGCGCGGCCTGGTGAGCGGCGCCACGGTGCACGGTTTCAACCGCTGGAGCTGGGCCGAGGCCGAGTTCAGCATCGACGGCGTGCGTGAGCGCTTGCCGCTCGATGGCCTGGCCGTGAAGTACGGCGACGGTGCACCGAAAGCGAAGAAGGCGCAGATGAACAGCGCCGGTTTCCATTTGCTGGACCGGCAGAGCATCGCCTATCCGGCAACTCAGTTGAACAACGCGGCAGTGACTTACTACAGCCCGGTGGCGACGCTGGTGGAAGTGAAGGTCAACAAGGGTTCGAACGAGGTGTCGGTACTCAACCATCACTCGTGGGTCGAGTGCGGTCGTGTGCTGGTGCCGGAACTGGTCAAGGGCCAGCTCGAGGGCGGCATCGCCATGGGCATCGGCCATGCGCTGATGGAAGAAATGCCGCTGTACGAAGGCGGGCCGGGGGAGGGTGACTGGAACTTCAACCGTTACCGCCTGCCCATGGCGCGGCATGTTGCGGTGTGGAAGCAGACGGCGGAGATCCTGCCGCCACTCTCGCCAAGCGACCCGTCCAAGGGCATCGCCGAAGTGGTGATGATTCCGGTGGTCGGTGCCATCGGCAATGCCGTGGCCCATGCCATCGGTAAACGTGTCCGCGACCTGCCTATCACTTCTGCACGCATCAAGGAGGCCCTCAATGGCTAACCGTCCGCTTCAACTGACCCTCAACGGTCAATCCGTCGGCCCGGTGGACATCCCTGATGACCTGCCGATGATCGACTACCTGCACGAATACAAGAACCTCACCGGTTCGCGCCTGGGTTGCGGCCAGGGCATCTGTCACGCCTGCGTGGTGATCGTCGACAACCCCGATGGCACCAGCGAAGAAGTGCGCACCTGCATCACCGGTGCGCACTATTTCGAAGGCAAGAAAGTGCGGACCATCGAAGGCCATGCGACCTGCGACGAGCAGGGCAAGGTCACCGAGCTGAACCCGATCCAGCAGCGCTTCGTCGACGAATTCGCCTTCCAGTGCAGTTACTGCGCACCAGGCTTCGTCAATGCCGCGACCGTGCTGGTGGAAAAGCTGCAGCGTCAGCCGATCGTCAAAAGCCAGCTGGAAAAAGTCATCGAGGACAGCCTCGGTCATCACATCTGCCGTTGCACCGGGTACGTGCGCTACTACAGCGCCACCCGCAACGTGCTGACTGATCTCGGCCTGGTCAAGGAGGGTTAAGCATGAAGTCACTATTGTCCCGCCTGACGCTGGCGGTCGGCCTGGCTGCGCCTGTGTTGCTGGCCCACGCCGATGAGGCGCAGGTCAAGCAAGGCGCGTACCTTGCCCGCGCCGCCGATTGCATGGCCTGCCACACCGCGCCGGGTGGTGCACCCTATGCGGGCGGCCTGCCGATCGTGTCGCCGTTCGGCACGATCTACGGCACCAACATCACCCCGAGCAAAGAACACGGCATCGGCCTGTACAGCGATGACGAGTTCTTCGCCGCGCTGACCGAAGGCAAACGCCGCGATGGCGCGAACCTGTATCCGGCGATGCCGTACACTTCGTATCACCTGATGCCGCGCGCCGATTCCGATGCGATTCATGCCTACCTGAAAACCGTCGAGCCGATCGAGCGCGCCGCCCCCGTCACCCGCCTGAGCTTTCCGTTCAACGTGCGCCTGGGCCTGATGGGCTGGAACATGATGTACGGCAAGGATGTGAAGCTGGAGTCTGCCGAAGGCAAAAGCGAAGCCTGGAAGCGCGGCCAGTACATGGTCGACGTGCTCGGTCACTGTGGCGAGTGCCACACCCCGCGTGGCTTGCCGGGTGCGATGCAGCAGGACAAGCGCATGACCGGCGGCATTCTCAATGGTTATCTGGCGCCAAGCCTGCTGGCCACTGACCTGGCGGCCCGTGGCTGGAACCATCAGGACCTGAGCTCGTTCCTCAAGCACGGCATGAGCGCCCAGGGCACGATGTTCAACGAGATGTTCCCGGTGTTCCACAACAGCACTCAAGGCCTCAGCGATGCGGATCTGGCGGCGATGGCGACCTTCCTGCTCGGCGATCAGCCGCCAGCGGCGAAAGTGCTCACCGAAGTGCCGTTGGACAAACTGAGCCCGAGTGCCCAGCGTGGCCGTCAGGAATATTTGAACGTCTGCGCCGGTTGCCATGCGCCGGGCGGCGAGGGCAAGCCGCACATCGCCGTCGCCATGCGCGGCAACACCACGTTGCGCCTGGAAGACCCGCGCAACCTGCTGCGGGTGATCGACGACGGTATCGGTGAGCAGAAGTTCTCCGGGTTCGAGCACATGCAGCCGATGCCGGGCTTCGCCGAGAAGTTGAGCGACGGGCAACTCACGGATCTGCTGAACTACCTGCGTCAGGGCTGGGGTGGTCAGCCCAATGACCTGGCGGTGAACGACGTGCAGGCGTTGCGGGCCGATGCGCCGCCGCTCGAGCACAAGGCGCACTGATATGCAGCATCTCGATCTGCAAGTGGTGCGCCGGGCGCTGGAGTGGTCGACGGCCGGTCAGCGCATCTGGCTGTGCACGGTGCTGGCCACGTACGGCTCGGCACCGCGCGCACCGGGTTCGCTGCTGGCGGTGAACACTGACGGGCACTGGATTGGCTCGCTGTCCGGTGGTTGTGTCGAGGAGGATTTTCTCGAGCGAGTCGCCGAGGGCGCGTTTCTGCAGCCGGTCAGCGTCGTTCGTTACGGCGAAGGCGACGACCCACGTTCGCGCGTCAGCCTGCCCTGTGGCGGGGTGCTGGATGTGCTGGTCGAGAAGCTTGATGCCGATTGCGAGGTGCAGGCGCATCTGCGCGAGCTGGAGTCGGCACTGTTGGGCCGACGTCGGTTGATCCGCGAAGTCGATCTGCAAAGCGGTGCGCGCAGCCTGTTCGATGATCGTGAGCAGGGTGTGCGTATCGAGCGTGAAATCGACCGCGTGCGTGTGCGTGTCGGCGCGGCCCAGCGCTTGTTGCTGGCCGGCTATTCCAGTGTGGCTCAGGCCTGCGCGGAATTTGCCGTGGGCCTGGGTTTCGAGGTGATTCTGTGCGATCCGCGGGACGAAGTGCTGGAAGGCGTCGTGCTGGACAACGTGGAGATTCGCCGCCAACTGCCGTCGGTGTTCATCGCCGACGGCGGCTGCCACAGCGACACGGCGGTGGTGGCGTTGACCCACGACCCGCGTATCGATGACCTGGCGATGATGGAGGCGGTTCGCACCGAGGCGTTCTATATCGGTGTGATGGGCTCCCTGCAGACCTCGCAGAAGCGCTTCGAGCGTTTGCGGCGCATCGGCGGTCTGGGGGAGGTCGAGTTGGGGCGGATTCATGCGCCAATCGGGCTGAACCTGGGCAGCAAGACGCCGGCGGAGATTGCCCTGGCGGTGCTGGCGGATATCCTGCGGATTCGCAGCGGTATCCCACGAGATCGTCTCTAACCCCCAAAACCTGTGGGAGCGAGCTTGCTCGCGATGAGGTCGTAACATCCAACACATCCGTTGGCTGCCAGACCGATATCGCGAGCAGGCTCGCTCCTACAATGTATTGCGTGTCGCTTAGTACCCGAACTTGTCCCGCAATCCGTAATACCAGGCGCCCAATGCCGCAAACGGCGTACGCAGCATTTGTCCGCCAGGGAACGGGTAGTGGGGCAGGTCGGCAAACGCGTCAAAACGCTCGGCCTGGCCGCGCAACGCTTCGGCCAGCACCTTGCCCGCCAGGTGCGTGTAGGTCACGCCATGGCCGCTGCAGCCCTGGGAGTAGTAGATGTTGTCGCCCAGGCGTCCGACCTGAGGCAGGCGCGACAGGGTCAGCAGGAAGTTACCGGTCCACGCGTAATCGATCTTCACGTCCTTGAGCTGCGGGAAGGCCTTGAGCATCTTCGGTCGAATGATCGCTTCGATGTTCGCCGGATCCCGCGCGCCGTACACCACGCCGCCGCCGAAAATCAGGCGCTTGTCACCGCTGAGGCGGTAGTAGTCGAGCAGGTAATTGCAGTCTTCGACACAGTAGTCCTGAGGCAGCAGGGTCTTCGCCAGTTCATCGCCCAGTGGCTCGGTGGTAATCACCTGCGTTCCGCAAGGCATCGACTTGGCGGCCAGTTCCGGCACCAGATTACCCAGATAAGCGTTGCCGGCGACTATGATGAATTTGGCCCGGACCTTACCCTGCGGCGTGTGCACCACCGGATTCGCACCGCGCTCGATACGCACGGCCGGCGACTGCTCGTAGATCGTCCCGCCCAGGGACTCGACCGCCGCCGCTTCACCCAGCGCCAGGTTGAGCGGGTGGATGTGGCCGCCACTCATGTCCAGCATCCCGCCGACGTACTGATCACACGCCACCACTTCGCGAATGCGGCGCTGATCCATCAACTCGAGTTGGGTGTGGCCGAATCGCTCCCACAGGCGCTTCTGCGACTCCAGATGACCCATCTGCTTGGCGGTCATCGCGGCGAACACGCCACCGTCCTTCAAATCGCACTGGATGTTGTACCTGGCGACCCGCTCACGAATGATCCGGCCACCTTCAAACGCCATCTGCCCCAGCAACTGAGCCTGCTTGGGGCCGACTGTGCGCTCGATGACATCGATGTCGCGGCTATAGCTGTTAACGATCTGCCCGCCATTACGCCCGGACGCCCCGAAACCCACCTTGGCGGCCTCAAGCACCGTGACCTTGAAACCGTTCTCCAGCAGAAACAGGGCAGAGGACAGCCCCGTGTAACCGGCGCCAATCACACAGACATCGGTCTCGACGTCATCCTGCAACGCCGGGCGCGGCGGAACCGCATTGGCCGATGCGGCGTAGTAGGACTCTGGGTAGGGAGTGTTAGCCATCCGGCAGCCTCTGTTTAATATATTTTACGAGTGCGTTGATCCTACCCGAGTTGAAAATCGCCCGCCAGCCACCCGGAAAATCTTCTTTGTACCGGCAAAATTAAATATTTTGCATATTCATAGGGTTAGCGCGAAAAAAGGTGTTGACACCCCTCCGGAATTCCGTAGAATGCCGCCTCACAGCAGGCACGTAGCTCAGTTGGTTAGAGCACCACCTTGACATGGTGGGGGTCGTTGGTTCGAGTCCAATCGCGCCTACCAAACAAAATCCGCTCTGCTGGGCGGTCTGGAAGGGCTCACCGAAAGGTGGGCCCTTTTTTGTTGTCCTGGATTTCATCAAAACGTTCACAAAATATAGGGTCCGTTCACACGCGGCAATGTGAACGTCGCCAGGCGCAACGCAGAGCCTGTGGCTCAGCCGTGGTAATTGAGGCCGGCTCGATTATTTCGTCTTCCGGCTCACCAGGCTCCTGTTCCAGTGCCCTCAGGCTTTTGGCTCTGACCAATTGCGACATCTTTTCGGTAATCTCGTAAGGTGTCGTGACACTCGAAAGCATGCGAGCGGCGGTTTCAAAGTCGGCGCTTATCAGGCTCTTCAGTAGGCGCTGGTGAATGTCCTGCTGGTTGTTGATGCCGTGCTCTTTCTGACCCTCCTGAGGTCCGGCTTGAACACGCCTGGCACCTCAACCCTAAACTTCTCGAAGTGGTTCGCGAAATTGCCATGTGGTGGGTTGCCGCGTTTCTGGTGATCCTGTGATACAGCATAGTGGCTATGAGTCTGCACTTTTCGGTTACCATTGCGTACCTGGGATTATTTTGCGATTACTCGCACGCGTTGCACATGGAAGGGAACCAATAACATGGATAGTGTGCGTTCTGTACAAGTTATCGCCGTGACCGGCGGAAAGGGCGGCGTCGGCAAGACGACTGTGGCCGTGAATCTATCATTGGCGCTGGCGAAACTTGGACGGCGAGTCGTATTGCTTGATGGCGATCTTGGCTTGGCGAATATCGATGTCCTGTTGGGGCTTTCCCAGCAGTACACGCTTGCCGATTTAATCGAAGGTCGCTGTGAGCTTTCCGATGTACTTTTGCGCGGTCCGGGCGGGATACGAATCGTCCCCGCGGCTTCTGGCATCCAGAGCATGGTGCATTTGTCGGCGGCTCAGCACGCAGGCCTGATCCAGGCCTTCAGTGAAATCGGTGACAGTCTCGATGTGCTGGTGATTGACACAGCTGCGGGCATCGGCTCGTCGGTGGTCAGTCTCGTCCGGGCGGCCCACGAAGTCATGCTGGTGGTCTGCGACGAACCGACCTCGATCACCGATGCCTACGCACTGATCAAACTGCTTAATCGTGATTACGGAATGGACCGTTTTCGGGTGTTGGTCAATATGGTGCAGGGCCCGACGGAAGGTCGCGCGCTGTTCGCTAAATTGGCCAAAGTCACCGATCGCTTCCTCGACGTAACCCTGCGGTATGTGGGAGCGATTCCGTACGATGAATGTGCGCGCAGGGCAGTGCAGAAGCAGCGGGCAGTCTACGAACACTTTCCGCGCTCCAAGTGCGCCCAGGCATTTCAGGAAATCGCTTTATTGGTCGACGCTTGGCCTTTGCTGGCTACCCCCAGAGGGCATATGGAGTTCTTCGTTGACCGACTCGTCGATAATTCGAGGGGGTGACATCTTTCTTCTGTTCGTATGGGATTTCATGCAGAGCGCTCACAAAGTATCGGCTTCGTTCACGCGGGGCAATGTGAACGGCGATTCAGGCTCAAAGTCTGGAAGGGGTTGGGGCGCAGTAGTGCGATAAATTACTCGGCCTGGAGCAGTCCCCGGCTTTAATGCCTGCGGTCAGACAATGGGTGCCAACAACTATTAAGGAATAAGAGAAGTTCCCTGGTTGGGATCAATCAGGACTTTTGCATTTGGATTAATTTAAGTGGGTTGAGTTGATTCGCAATCAGCGATGTTTAGTTAAAGTTATGTTGAATCCCTGACAGAAGTTTCTCTGCGTAGCTTCCTTTAACTGTATGAATCATATTTCGCGTGGCGGAATATCAAGCCAGTTGCGGCGCAGCTGCAGTGCAGGGCGACTGGGCTAGCATCAGGCTTCTTGTCGCTCTTGTGGCTGGCGGGCATAGCGATTTATTCAGCTGGCGCCACTAACGAAACAGTCTATAGAAACTCTTGATTTTCTTTCTCGTCTTTAACACTTTTCAGGCGCCAAATATTTGAACTTCTAGAGTTGATCGAAAAGCGATTGGCTTTAGCGCGATTTATTCATACGCGTCATTACAAACTCAGCCATAAGTAAGGAAACGTCCAACTAGAACAAGCGGCGAGGAGTACTGCAATCCCGACAAAAGACAAAATATTGACAACAAAAAACAGTCACACTCTCCCAATTAAGTCGGTGATATATCATGATCAAGATCATGGCCTACTTTTTAATTGGAGCGGTAACTGCAGGATGCAACGGCATCGTAAAACCCGACTTTTCGGGTGCTGCCAATGATTCATACTTTTTAGTCCATTCGGGGTTTCCCGCACCGTATCTATACATGGCCTCGGCCGTGCAATGGAACGATGACTATGCGGTAACCACGCGCCACACTCCGTTCATCCCCAACGTGAAGTACAGTTGCAGCACAGGCTGTGATCTCGTCTTCATCCTGCACAAGGCCAGCGGCCGCTACCCATCATGGCGCGCACCGCGTGTGGGCGAGAGCATCACTGCCGTTGGGGCGAGTCCTTACCTCATGACCACTACCGGGAAAGGCAAGGTGTATCAAACGCCGTTCCTCAATACCGATGAACGCAGCGGTGATCTCTATGCCATCCATGATGCCCCGCTGGTCAAGGGCATGTCGGGTGGGCCGGTCCTCACCAGTGACGGCTGTATTGTCGGCATCAATATCGGTTTCTACTCAACCACTCTGAACGATGTGAGCAATCACTCCGGTGTAAAGGGTGCTGAGAGGATCAGCATCTTTATTCCTTACTCGATCATTCAGCGCGAGTGGGGGATTTTGCAGGCAAAGCTTAACGATCCACACGGCGCCAGGTATGTCGTGAAGTAACTTTTAGCTATCAGCCAATTGGCTATCGCGCCTACCAGGCAAAATCCGCCCGGCCTGGCGGTCTGGAAGGGCCCACCCTAAGGTGGGCCCTTTTTTGTTGTCTGTCGTGAATGTCGGTGCAAATAAACACGATCAAGATAAAAACCGATGCGGCGCCACTCCGTGGTGTCGGGCGACCAACAGGATGGCGATCAAAAGATAAAAACGGATTTCGATGAAGATTGACCAGTAGGCGCCATCGATAGACGGTACTTTCATGAACTCGCTGGGCATTGTCATGTTGGCGAGGTATTGAGTAAAAGTAGCTGAAAAGCGTCCATTGCCCATCAACATCACGAAGCCGCTGATCGTGAAAAACAGCTGACCCCCCGGATATCCATACTGTGCAGCTGGAATAATCCAGGGGTAAGGCATGATGGACAGATCGTCGTAAGCATGCCCCCCGAAAAGAATAATGAAAGAACAGGACGACAATTGCCGCGATAAACCGAAGTAAATCGATTTCGTTTACGCGGTCTTTAGTCATGGTTACAACCAATTGGATAACCCTGGAGTGCGGTGGTTTCTTGTTGGTAGGCGCGCATCCTGCCTTCAGACCCGACGAAAGCAAAGCCAGGTCCATCGGCACCTTGCCACGAGTCTCACCCACTGCGTTACGCCTGCGGGATTTTTTTGGGGGATTGTGATGCGAGGAGTGGGTGGGAGCCAGGCAACAGGTGATTGCATCCAGATGGCATGTTCCATTGCCAGTGCCGAATCCACTTACCTGTTGCCGGGTAAATCGATCAGTATGTCGCTTGCCTCATAAAAGGTCAGAGCGCGAAACCCGTCGCATGAACCAGATGCACCTCCTGCGCTCCAGCGATCAGGTGCATGGGGACGTTCTGTTGTACGTCAATGGACGGTACCTCGAAGCTCCCTACAATCTGGAGGTGTCGCTCGCTCAGTTCGGTCGACTCTGCTGCTTTTTCCTTAGCCATTCTCGCGTGGTTCATTGCGATTTCGTTGAGCGTTGACACGTTACATCTCCCGGTGACTGACCAAGCGTATCGCTGGAGTCCTTAAGCATTGATTGAATGGCTGCTGCGCCAGAATTATGTCGTTCTGGCGCTGCTACGCGCGATCTGTGCAATCCTCAAGCCACGGATGCGGTTGAACTCATCGTTGTGTTTTCGCAGGCGACGAATGGCGGACAACGGTGGATGATGATCCGGATTCTTGGCCATTCAGGCGTAAACTAGTGGGGCTGCCTCATTGAAAGGAGCCGCCCATGAACGTCGATCAAATCAGCAAACAGGCACCCGTAGACAAAGCCGTTTGGGATCAATACTTCTGCGCTGCGTTGATTGCCGAAAGCAATCTGACAGCCCCGGTTGTGGGCGGGGCTACGCACGAAGACAGGCAGAACCTGTTGATCGAGAGGGCTAAAGCCCTGGCCGACAAAATGATGGAAAACCGGAAGTAACCAGAGCCCAGCCATCGCGCTGGGCTCTTTGCATGCGGCGCTCTTTGCATGCGGGGGTTATGCGCCGATGCTGGCGATGTGCGCGTTGTGGGTCAGGCGATGAGCTCTACCTTGCCGCTCGCCAGGCGATAGACACCTCCCACGATCTTCAGCATGCCTTTGCTCTGCGCATCGGTCAGCAACGGCGAAGCCTGTTTCAGGCTGTTGACCGAATTTTTGACGTTCTGCGCGGTGGCGTTTTCCATCAGGTTCCCGGGTTGCTTGAGCACGGCCTCGATGGCCGACTTGAGCGCGTCAGTCAGTTTCGGGATATGGCCGGGGAAAACCGTCTGGTCCTTGACGGCCTTGATACCGGCCTCGATGGCGCCGCAGCTCTCATGGCCGAGTACCAGAATCAGCGGGGCGCCCAGCACGGCAACCCCGTATTCAAGACTGGCCAGGCCTTCCGGGGTGACAAAGTTGCCCGCGACGCGGATGGAGAAAAGATCGCCGCGCGCAGTGTCAAACGCATACTCCGGGGCGATGCGCGAGTCAGAGCAGCTCAGCACGGCCACAAACGGATTTTGACCCGACACCAGGGCCTCTCGCTCAGCCTTGAAATCATGAGTCTTGGATGTACCGCTTACATATCGTTCATTGCCCTCCATCAGTCTTTTCAGCGCCATGTCGGGACTGATCACGTTTTGTGGTTTGGGTGGGGCTGTCGCTTTTTCGGCTGCCTGGATGATCTGGCCGGGCAGTGTGCCGGCAAGCAGCAGGGCGCCTGCGCTCAATCCGGCAAATTGAAGAAAACGACGACGGCCTGTTGTGTTTGAAGCAGAGCTTGAATCACATGATTCACACATGATTTTGTTTACTCAGTTCAATGCGGTGAGAGTGAGTTGCTGTTGGGGCTGGGACTGCCGCGGTCGCTCAATGCCAGCGCAGTGGAGTCTAGTTGGTCTGTCATATTGTGTACCGGGCCTGGTCCGAGGATGCCGTGCAAGCAGCCATTTCATGGGCTACTACTGTCAGGCTCATACAGCTTCTACCTGGCAGGAGTTTCTCGATGCTGACTCATTGGTTTCTGGCGGCGGTTCATCTTTTGGCGGTTGCGTTGGGATTCTGGGCGGTGCTGACTCGAGGCACGGCTTTTCGGCGTCTGGCCGATGGGACCGCAGAAGTGCGCAGTGTCCTGATGGCGGACAATATCTGGGGTATTTCAGCTGTCGTGTTACTGATCAGCGGGGGGATGCGAGCCTTTGGCGGGTACGAGAAAGGCACGGACTATTACCTGCATCAGCCGTTGTTTCATCTGAAGATGACGCTGTTCGTGCTGATCTTGCTGCTGGAGATTGCACCCATGGTGACGTTGATCAAATGGCGGATAGCGCTGGGCCGCAAAGTCGCCTTCGATACCGGCCGTGCGAAGCTGTTTGCACGGATCAGTCATGTCGAGGCACTGCTGGTGCTGTTGATAGTGGTGGCGGCGACTGGCATGGCGCGCGGGGTGATGTTTGCTTGATCACGCAGCGAGCGCGTCCTTCCCCAGGATAAACAAGAAACGTCCGACAGCCAGAGCCTTGAGCTTGTCGCTAGTATCGACCCCTGAAAGCCTCGATGCGATGCTGAATCTTTAGCCAGCCGTGGTTGCGCACTGAACGGGCTGGCTACTGACTGCAACAGAACTCAGGATTGCGGCTTTTCCGGGGCGGTCAGGCCGGCCTGAATGCGCTGATAAATTTCTTCACGGTGCACTGCAACGTCCTTCGGGGCGTTGATGCCGATCCTGACTTGCTGGCCGCTTACGCCCAGGATGGTGATCGTAATGTCATCACCGATATTAATGCTTTCACCGACTTTGCGGGTGAGTATCAGCATGGTCTTCTCCTTGATTGCTTTGTGGGGCACCTGATTCGGACAGTGCAGAGGTCGGTGGTATGTATAGATTAGTGCGAAGTCTCACAGTTTGGGTGCCTCTTTCTGACGCGCAGATGTGGCATTAATTCCCAAGGCGTAACTATACAGAGGCCGCCACCATGATTCTCGTTGTTTTGAGCCCATTTTATGGCACTCGTGAAGTATTCATGGATGTTAAAATCCCCGCTTTAAGCATTTAGAGGGAAACGCCGTGCGCAAAATGGTCTTGGTACTCGCGATGTTGGCACTGGCGGGATGTGGAGAGGGCAGCAGTGTGGATGCGCCGAAGCCAAAGCCGGCCGTGGCTGCCGTACCCGCGGCAGCGTCCGGCCCGCAATGGGATCTTGAAGTGCGAGGTGAAACCCCTCAGGCGGTCAGTGATTTGAGTGGCTGGCTGATCGAACACAGTTTCATGTCCAGCGTCGTCAAGGAAAATGGCAATACGCGAATCCTGATGGGGCCGTTCAATTCGAAAGCCGAGGCCGAAGCCAAACAGGATGAGGTCCGTGCTGTGCTCACTCGCTCGAAGAAACAGAACATCGAATTGCTGGTGCTTGAGCGTCCGGCCGCTCAATAACAGTCGGCAGCGAAGATGTTGGGCAAACCAAAAGGCCTCGGGGGTTTAGCCTCAAGGCCTTTTTTGTTTCAGGTGCCGCCTGGACTCAGCCGCAGGCCTTCATGTCCACCGGGCCGACGAACTCGTTGCCGCGTCCCATGACGCACCCCACGCTCTGGTTGCGTTGCCGTTCCCAGGCCTGTACGGGGTAGGTTTTGTCCCAGGCTTCGTACAGTTGTCGATCCTGTTTCGACAGGCGCAAGCCATACTGCTTGCTCATGTAGAAGTAGGTCCGGGCGATCATGCCGCGAATGGAAGGGCGGGGCATGACTTTCTTGGCCTTGAAGTCGACTTGGGTCAGGCACGAACCATACTGTCCCGACTGTTCGGGCAGCCAACCGAAACTGAAGTTGCTGCGATCGCCATTGACCTCGCCGATGCTGGGCACCAGGTTGTGCAAATCAGCTTCGGCCTTCTGGTAAACCGGATCGTAGCGGGTGCAGTTCTTGCGACCGCCTTCTTGCCAGCACTGGCGTTGATGGCCGATCTGCCAGGCCGGAACGATATGCTCCCACTCGATGCGGGATGCGCGCTTGGCATTTTTACGCGGCACATAACCGCAGGCGGCAAGGTCCACCCGGTTGCCGGTGTACTTGCAGCCACAGTAAAACTCGGTGGATTGGGGAGCGTAGAGCTTCCACGCGACCTTTTTCGCTTCGGTGAAGGTGCGCGGAGCGTCGGCTTGCGCAGCCATGACAAAAAACACAAAAAACAAAGCAAACCAGCGGGCACTCATCGAATCAATCTTCCTTCGGCACAACCCAGAAAATCTGCACGCCGCCATCGTCGCGATAGGCGAGGGTGACGTTGTCGTTCTCGTCGATTTCTTCCAGCAAGCGTTCCCATTCATCCACCGGCTCGTCAGGCAGGCGGAAGATCAGTGCTGCCCTGGCCTTTTGTGCGGTGGGGGAGTTGATGATTTTCTGAACGCGCAGGCCCATGCGTACGTAGGTGTCAGAAGAGGCAGAGGTAGTGTCCACGGAATTATCCTTATTAAGCTGTACGTGCATACAGTATTTAACTGTAGGCAATTTCGCAACTGCTTAAAAATCAAGAAAATCCTCTGACAGCGGTTTGTTCTATTTGGTGTAAGGCGCAGGGAGTTTTTTTGTCAGATCGAGCAGCGCCAATCGCCAGGACTGGAGAGTGGCGCACAGGGTGCCCGACCGGATCGGTCGGGCGAGGGCGAATCAGTATTCCCAGAACATCCGCTGCAGCTCTTTGCTGTCATTGGTCTTGGTCAGCGCGACCATCGCCAGGATTCGGGCCTTTTGCGGGTTCAGGTCGTGGGCCACGACCCAGTCGTATTTATCGTCAGGCTGTTCGGCGTTGCGCAATACGAAGCCGCCGGCGTTGACATGGGAAGAGCGAATGATCTGCACGCCGTCCTTGCGCAGGGCTTGCAGGGCAGGGACTACCCGCGACGATACCGAGCCATTGCCGGTGCCGGCGTGGATGATGGCTTTGGCGCCTGATTGGGCGAGCGCCTTGTAGGCGGTGTCGCTGACATTGCCGTAGGAATAGGCAATCTCGACGTCAGGCAGGCTCTTGATGGTCTTGATGTCGAATTCGGAATCCATGGTGTGGCGCTTGGCTGGCAAACGGAACCAGTAGGATTTGCCTTCTACCACCATGCCCAGCGGACCCCAGGGGCTTTTAAACGCTTCGGTCTTGATGTTGATCATTTTGCTGACGTCGCGACCCGACTGGATTTCATCGTTCATGGTCACCAGCACGCCTTTGCCTCGCGCATCCTTGCTGCTGGCCACGGCCACGGCGTTGTACAGGTTGAGCATGCCATCGGCGGACATCGCGGTGCCCGGGCGCATGGAACCCACGACAATGATCGGCTTGTCGGTTTTTTCCACCAGGTTCAGGAAATACGCGGTTTCTTCCAGGGTGTCGGTGCCGTGGGTGATCACGATGCCATCGACGTCTTTGCTGTCGGCCAGTTCGGCTACGCGGCGGCCCAGTTGCAGCAGGTTTTCGTTGGTGATGCTTTCGGAAGCGATTTGCATGACCTGTTCGCCACGAACGTTGGCCACCTGGCTCAGTTCTGGAACGCCGGCGATCAATTGTTCAATGCCGACTTTCGCCGCTTGATAGGTCGCGCTGTTGGCGGCGCTGGCGCCGGCGCCGGCAATGGTGCCACCGGTGGCCAGGATCACCACGTTGGCCAGTTTCTGTTGGGTTTCGGCTTCTTTGGCCTGAAGGGCGGTCGGCAGAAGCAGCAGCAGGGCCAAGGCGCCCGGAACAAAGGTCTTGAGTGCAGATGTCATTATTTTTCTCTTCTAGTTGTGAGACGGTGCAGATGCAGGTTCATCTAGATACGCCCCGGGCGAATCTGAACGCCGGAGGTGCGAGGAGAAGAGCAGGATCTGTACCAGTAACACCCTGAATCGAAAAATACGCTTAACTTAATGATTTGTAACGGTATTGCAGTTTGTGTCCTAAGGCGGTTCCGGGGCCGGGCGTCCGGATTGCCGAACATGTTTAGCTTTTGCGTTCGGCTCTCCGAAACGGAGGGCAGTCCTGTTCAAGACTTGAGCGCGTGAAATCTTCGTTAACGACTAAAGAAAAGCGCGCGTCGGTCGATGCTCCCCCAAGGGATCTATTTCTGCAGGAGTTCACATGTCGTTATCCATTGGCTTCCCGAATGCCGCAAACATCACCATCGGGGGGAAGCCTGCGGCGACCATTCGTGCCTCGGGCGATGCGACAGAGGATGCAGGGGGCCAGGCGCTGGGGGTAAAGGAAGGCGACGGCACCCAGGTTAAAACCGGTCCGACAGGTCTGGGGCAAAGTGCCGGCGCACAGGCCGAATCGGAAACCAGCGATAACACCAGTTTTGCGGTGAAGATCCTGCTCAAGCGCCTGAAGGAGTTGCAGCAGCAATTGCGTGAGCAACAGCAGCAATTAGCCCAGGCCCAGGCGGCGTCCTATCCGACCCCGGAAGCCAAGACCACCGCGGTAGCGGCCATTCAGGCGCAGGTTGCCGCAACCAACGGCGCCATCCTTCAGGTGAGTGCGAGTCTGGTCAAAGAGTTGACCAAGGGTTCCGGCACGGGATCGGTGGTTAACACCACGGCATGAACTGAGTGCCGTTTTTCGCCAATCCGCTCTGAAGGCACTTTTCAGGTCGTTGACAAATACCGGCAGGATTCGCATAGTCTGGGTCACGCAAACGTTTGCGCGCCCCCTGTAATGGCTTTCCATCACAGTGGGTCGTGAAGCTTACGCCAGCGCAAGCGTTGCTCACAATAATCATAAGATCGGAGTGAACCCATGAAGCTGCCATTTGCTGGACGTCTTCTCGCTGTCGCTGTGCTGGCTGCCGCATCCGCTGCACTGCCTGACTCTTCTGCCTTCGCTGAAACCACAGAAAAACCGAAAGTCGCACTGGTCATGAAATCCCTGGCCAACGAGTTTTTCCTGACCATGGAAGACGGCGCCAAGGCCTATCAGAAAGATCACTCCGGCGAATTCGAGCTGATCTCCAACGGCATCAAGGATGAAACCGACACCGCCGGCCAGACGCGCATCGTCGAGCAGATGATCCTGGCCAAGGTCAATGCGCTGGTGATTGCGCCGGCAGATTCCAAGGCCATGGTGCCGGTGATCAAGAAGGCCATCGATGCCGGTATCACCGTGATCAACATCGACAACCAGCTGGACCCCGCCGTGGTCAAAAGCAAAAACATCAATGTACCGTTCGTAGGCCCGGACAACCGCAAGGGGGCGCGGCTGGTGGGCGACTACCTGGCCAAGCAGCTGAAGGCCGGTGACGAAGTCGGCATCATCGAAGGTGTGTCTACCACCACCAATGCCCAGCAGCGCACCGCAGGTTTCAAGGATGCGATGGAGGCGGCGCAGATCAAGGTCGTGTCGTTGCAATCCGGTGACTGGGAAATCGACAAAGGCAACAAGGTGGCCGCCTCGATTCTCAGCGAATATCCGCAAACCAAGGCCCTGTTGGCCGGCAACGACAGCATGGCGGTCGGCGCGGTGTCTGCCGTGCGCGCCGCGGGCAAGGCCGGCAAGGTGCAAGTGGTCGGCTACGACAACATCAACGCCATCCAGCCGATGCTCAAGGATGGCCGAGTGCTCGCCACTGCCGACCAGTTTGCAGCCAGGCAGGCGGTGTTCGGCATCGAGACGGCGTTGAAGATTCTCAAGGGCGAGAAGGTCGACGGCGGCGCCAATGGCGTGATCGAAACGCCGGTAGAGTTGGTCACCAAAGAGCAGGTCACACAGTAACCTTCTGGCGACGCAACGGCGCTCGTCCAGCCGGACGGGCGCGTGGAGAGTTTTTATGTCCGCTTGCGCTACGAACGCTGTCCTCTCGGTCAGCGGTATCGGCAAGACCTACGCCCAACCGGTACTGGCCGGCATCGACCTGACGCTCATGCGCGGTGAAGTGCTGGCGCTGACCGGCGAGAACGGCGCAGGCAAAAGCACGCTGTCGAAAATCATTGGCGGGCTGGTCGCGCCGACTACCGGCCAGATGCAGTTTCAGGGGCAGGACTATCGCCCAGGCAGCCGGAGCCAGGCAGAAGACCTCGGCATCCGCATGGTCATGCAGGAACTCAATCTGCTGCCGACCCTGTCGGTGGCGGAAAACCTGTTTCTTCACAATCTGCCCAACAGCGGCGGCTGGATCAGTCGCAAGCAATTGCGCAAGGCTGCCATCGAGGCCATGGCTCAGGTCGGGCTCGACGCCATTGACCCGGATACCCTGGTCGGCGAACTGGGCATCGGTCATCAGCAAATGGTAGAGATCGCCCGCAACCTGATCGGCGATTGTCATGTGCTGATTCTCGATGAGCCCACCGCGATGCTCACGGCACGTGAAGTCGAAATGCTGTTCGAGCAGATCACCCGCCTGCAGGCTCGCGGCGTATCGATCATCTATATCTCTCATCGCCTCGAAGAACTGGCGCGGGTCGCGCAACGCATTGCCGTGCTGCGCGACGGCAATCTGGTCTGTGTCGCGCCGATGGCCAACTACAACAGCGAGCAACTGGTCACCCTGATGGTCGGTCGCGAGCTCGGTGAGCACATCGATATGGGCGCGCGCAAGATCGGCGCCCCGGTGTTGACGGTCAAGGGCCTGAGCCGATCCGACAAGGTTCGCGACGTGTCGTTCGAAGTGCGTGCCGGCGAGATTTTCGGCATTTCCGGTTTGATCGGCGCGGGGCGCACCGAGTTGTTGCGCCTGATCTTCGGCGCCGATATCGCCGACAGCGGCACGATAGCCCTGGGCTCGCCGGCGCAGGTCATTACTGTGCGTTCGCCGGTGGATGCGGTCGGGCATGGCATCGCGCTGATCACTGAAGATCGCAAGGGCGAAGGCCTTTTGTTGACGCAGTCGATCGGTGCCAATATCGCCTTGGGCAACATGCCCGGCATCTCTAGCGCCGGTTTTGTCGACAACGATGGCGAAAACGCCCTGGCCCAGCGACAGATCGATGCCATGCGCATTCGCAGCTCCGGTCCGGCACAGTCGGTGTCCGAGTTGTCCGGTGGTAACCAGCAGAAAGTCGTCATCGGTCGCTGGCTGGAGCGCGATTGCTCGGTGCTGCTGTTCGACGAGCCGACCCGGGGCATCGACGTCGGCGCCAAGTTCGATATCTACAACCTGCTCGGTGAGTTGACCCGCAAGGGCAAGGCGCTGGTGGTGGTTTCCAGCGACTTGCGCGAGCTGATGCTGATCTGCGACCGGATCGGTGTGCTGTCAGCAGGAAGCCTGATCGATACGTTCGATCGCGACAGCTGGACCCAGGATGAGTTGCTTGCCGCTGCTTTTGCCGGCTACCAAAAACGTGATGCGCAGCGCTTCGACGCCGCGCCTAGGGATCTTCCATGAAAACCGCTTCTTTGGCCGGCACACGCAGTGGCAACTTCTATGGCCTGGGCACCTATCTGGGCCTGGCGGGTGCCTTGTTGGCGATGATCGTGCTGTTCTCGGTGTTGAGCAGTCACTTCCTGTCCTACGATACGTTCAGCACCCTGGCCAACCAGATTCCGGACCTGATGGTGCTGGCGGTCGGCATGACCTTTGTGTTGATCATCGGGGGCATCGACCTGTCGGTAGGTTCGGTGCTGGCACTGGCGGCCTCGACCGTCAGCGTGGCGATACTGGGCTGGGACTGGAGCGTGCTGCCCGCAGCGTTGCTCGGCATGGCCGTCGCGGCGCTCGCAGGCACCCTCACCGGTTCGATCACGGTGGCGTGGCGGATACCGTCGTTCATCGTGTCCCTGGGCGTGCTGGAAATGGCGCGCGGAGTGGCGTACCAGATGACCGGGTCGCGTACGGCCTACATCGGCGATGCGTTCGCCTGGTTGTCCAATCCGATCGCCTTCGGCATTTCACCCTCGTTCATCATTGCGTTGCTGATCATATTCATCGCCCAGGCCGTGTTGACCCGCACGGTGTTCGGTCGCTACCTGATCGGTATCGGCACCAATGAAGAGGCCGTACGGCTGGCGGGGATCAATCCGAAGCCCTACAAAATCCTGGTGTTCAGCCTGATGGGACTGCTGGCCGGCATTGCCGCGCTGTTCCAGATTTCTCGCCTGGAAGCCGCCGACCCGAATGCCGGATCCGGTCTTGAGTTGCAGGTGATTGCCGCCGTGGTGATCGGCGGGACCAGTCTGATGGGCGGGCGCGGCTCGGTGATCAGCACGTTTTTTGGCGTTCTGATCATTTCCGTGCTGGCCGCGGGGCTGGCGCAGATCGGGGCAACGGAACCGACCAAACGCATCATTACCGGCGCCGTGATCGTGGTGGCGGTGGTGCTGGACACTTATCGCAGTCAACGCGCAAGCCGGCGGACCTGAGTCATGGCGACTATCAAAGATGTGGCAGCCCTTGCCGGCATTTCCTACACCACGGTTTCCCATGTGGTGAACAAGACCCGCCCGGTCAGTGAAGAAGTCCGGATCAAGGTCGAGGCGGCGATCAAGACCCTCGACTACGTCCCCAGCGCCGTGGCCCGTTCACTCAAGGCCAAGACTACGGCGACCATCGGCCTGTTGGTTCCCAACAGCCTCAACCCGTACTTCGCCGAGCTGGCCCGGGGGATTGAGGATTACTGCGAGCGAAACGGTTACTGCGTGATCCTGTGCAACTCCGACGACAATCCGGACAAGCAGCGCAGCTACCTGCGTGTGTTGCTGGAAAAACGCATCGACGGCCTGATCGTCGCCTCGGCCGGCGGCGACAGTGGCCTGGTACAGGGTCTGAAAGGCGTGCGCACGCCCATGGTGATCGTTGACCGCGGACTGGACGGTGTCGATGCCGACCTGGTGCGTATCGACCATGAGTACGGCGCGTACCTGGCGACCCGACACCTGCTGGAGTTGGGCCACCGGGATATCGCCACGATCAGCGGGCCGGAAAACACCAGTGTGGCGCAGATGCGTCTGGCGGGTTATCGCAGGGCCTTGAAAGAGGCGGGCGTCGAAGTCTCTCCCGAGCGCGTGCTGGCAAGCGATTTCACCAGCACCGGCGGTTACAGTGCTGCCGCGATTTTGCTGGAAAGCCATCCGCCTACCGCCATTTTTGCCGCCAATGACATGATCGGCATCGGTGTGCTGCGGGCCGCCGCCGAGCGCAATATTCGCGTACCGAGCGAGTTGTCGGTGATCGGCTTCGACGATATCCAGATGAGCCGGTATGTCTACCCGTCGTTGACCACGGTGGGGCAATCGATCCTGCAGCTCGGTGAAATGGCTGCCGAAGTGCTTTTGCGGCGAATCGCCACGCCGGGCCTGGCGACCGATCAGCGGATCGTGACGCCGAGTATTGTCATCCGAGAATCGACGGCGCCGTTGGCCGGCGTGTTTGACCAGTGCCGTTGAAAACAGAAAGCCGTTGAAAACAGAAAGCCGCTGAACCGACAGTGTCGCCGAAACAGAATCGATGAGTAGCAACGTATGCCAGCAAAAGTAGTGGTAATAGGCAGTTTGAACATGGACCTGGTGACCCGGGCGCCGCGTTTGCCCAGGGGTGGTGAAACGCTGATTGGTCAGTCGTTTGCCACCGTCTCCGGCGGCAAGGGCGCCAATCAGGCTGTGGCTGCGGCACGGCTCGGAGCCCGGGTGTCGATGATCGGCTGCGTGGGCAATGACGCCTATGGTGAGGCGTTGCGCGGGGCGCTGTTGGCCGAGCAGATCGATTGCCAGGCGGTGAGCACCGTTGACGGTTCCAGCGGCGTGGCATTGATTGTGGTCGACGACAGCAGTCAGAACACCATCGTGATCGTCCCTGGTGCCAACGGTGCATTGACCGCTGAAGCCATTGACCGTTTTGATTCGGTGATACAAGCGGCGGACGTGCTCATCTGCCAGCTGGAAGTGCCCGATGCCTCCGTTGGCCATGCACTCAAGCGGGGGCGCGAGCTGGGCAAGACGGTCATCCTCAACCCGGCGCCGGCCAGCCGTCCGTTGCCATCGCACTGGTACGGGTCTATCGATTACCTGATTCCCAACGAGAGCGAAGCGTCGGCCTTGAGCGGAGTGTCGGTTGACTCCCTGGAGACCGCGCAAGCGGCGGCGACCCGGCTGATTGCCCTGGGCGCCGGCAAGGTGATCATCACCCTCGGTGCGCAAGGTTCGCTGTTTGCCGATGGCCAGCGATTCGAACATTTCCCCGCGCCCGTCGTAAAGGCTGTCGACACCACGGCGGCGGGCGATACGTTCGTCGGTGGTTTCGCTGCGGCGTTGGCTGCGGGGCAGGATGAGGTACAGGCGATCCGCTTCGGTCAGGTGGCTGCGGCGCTGTCGGTCACCCGGGCCGGCGCGCAACCTTCGATTCCCGCCTTGAGCGATGTGCAGGCGTTTAAAACTCCATGAAAAAGACACCCTTGCTCAACATCGCCTTGTCGCGGCTGATCGCCTCATTGGGGCATGGCGACATGGTCGTCATTGGGGACGCCGGTTTGCCGGTTCCACCGGGCGTTGAATTGATCGACCTGGCCTTGACCCAGGGCATTCCGGATTTTGTCAGCACCTTGAAGGTGGTGCTCAGTGAGATGCAGGTCGAAAGCCATGTGCTGGCTCAGGAGATTTTCGATAAAAAACCGTCGCCCCTGATCGCCCTGGATGAACTGAACGGTGAAGGCGCACTGGGGCGCCGTGAGGTGCTCAGCCATGAACAATTCAAGGTCCTGAGCCGACAGGCAAGGGCGATTGTTCGTACAGGCGAGTGCCAGCCGTACTGCAATATCGTGCTGTTCGCCGGGGTTACGTTTTGACGGACTGCCTGCCTTTGGATTTCCCATGCACAAGGAGTGCGCCATGTATCGCTATGCTCAGAAACTGCACCAACTGCTCCGGAGTCTGCTGCTTTTGTCCCTGATTACCGCAACGAACGCCCAGGCGGCGCAAAAAATCGATTTGATCATCGACACCGATCCGGGGGCTGACGATGTCGTTGCCCTGTTGTTCGCCCTGGCGTCGCCGGACGAGCTGAATGTCCGGGCGCTGACCACCGTTGCGGGCAACGTTCGCCTCGACAAGACCTCGCGCAATGCGCGACTGGCCCGGGAGTGGGCGGGGCGCGAAGAGGTGCCGGTCTATGCGGGAGCGCCGAAGCCCTTGATGCGCTCACCCATCTATGCCGAGGACATTCATGGCAAGGAAGGGTTGTCCGGCATTGCCGTGCATGAGCCCAAACAAGGCCTGGCCAAGGGCAGTGCCATCGCTTATCTGATCGACACCCTGAAATCCGCCGAGCCCCACAGCATCACTATCGCCATGCTTGGCCCGCAGACCAACCTGGCCCTGGCGCTGATCCAGGAGCCAGGTATCGTCCAGGGCATCAAGGAAGTGGTGGTCATGGGCGGTGCGCACTTCAACGGCGGCAACATCACGCCGGTGGCCGAGTTCAACCTGTTCGCCGATCCGCAAGCCGCCGAAGTGGTGCTCAAGAGTGGCGTGAAGCTGACCTACCTGCCGCTGGATGTGACCCACAAGATCCTGACCAGCGAAGCGCGTCTGAAACAGATTGCTGCGCTGAACAACAATGCCAGCCGTTTGGTGGGCGACATTCTCAATGAATACATCAAAGGCGATATCGAACACTACGGCATTTCGGGTGGCCCGGTGCATGACGCCACGGTGGTCGCTTACCTGCTCAAGCCGCAATTGTTCAGCGGTCGCTCGGTCAATGTGGTGGTCGACAGCCGCGAGGGGCCGACTTTCGGGCAAACGATCGTTGACTGGTATGACGGCTTGAAAGCGCCGAAGAATGCGTTCTGGGTTGAAAGCGGCGATGCCCAGGGCTTCTTCGATCTGCTGACCGAGCGTCTGGCCCGTCTGAAATAAGCTGCATGCCCCGCAGCTGCCTGCCTGCGGGGTTCACCCCCGCCCGCTGGCAGCGTCGCCCTTCTGGTCCGACAGGTGCTTCTCGAAAATCTGCTCGATGAACGATTGGGCGGCTTCGGTTCCAAGGTCCCTGACCAGCAGGTCGATACCGATAATGGCAAGCTCTTCCGTGCTGCCTGGACTGTAGGAGCTGTGGCCGTCCTGCCACTTTGCCTTGATGTCAGCGTCGATACTTACGGTGGTCATGATGGCACTCGTGAAGTCGGGGGAGGTCTGAGTGCCGAGTTAACCATTTTGCGGGGCTTTTGACACGTCGACTTAGGCATGAAAGAAGGGCTATGCGACACTTGGTCTCTGTCGAATTTTCAAGGAGCACGCTGTGCAGATCGATTTGAACTCCCCGGATGGCCTGACCCTCGAGGCCGTGCGTCAGTTGCTGGCCGGCGCCAGTGACGATGAGCACACCCAGTTGCGGGTCACCAAGGGAGGCATTGCCTATATCTCCTCGGGTGTCGTGGGCGGTACCGATATCGACGGGTTGTTGTTCCGGCTCGAAACCTGGGCCAAGGGCTCCGGATATGTCGGACGGGTCGCGGCCAGCGATGAAGTCTGGGTCATGCAGATCTTCAATGCCTTGAAAGAGAACTGGCCCAATCCGCCTTACGACTACATCGACGTCTATTGAGCGTTGTTCATATTCAGTCACGATTCAGTGATTAAGGGGAGGGCGGCGCTCAGGCAGAATCGCGGCTCGTCCGGATTGCGGGCAGGGTGCTGGCACTGCCTGCCTGTGAAACCAAACGCCAGTCTGGTTGTCGCACGATCTCAGCTTAATCATTGAAATAAGGAGGCTTCATGCCTTGGAAGCTCGCGTCATTGGGTACTTTGCTGGCCGTTGCCACGCTGGCCGGTTGCAGCACTGCCTCTACGGAGTCGGCACCTGCGGATATTGCGACGACTGACACGGGGCACAGCCGCTGTGAAGCGAAGGCTGCCGAGTTCACCATCGGCAAACAGGCATCGCCGCAGTTGCTTGAGCAGGCGCGTACCCGCGCAGGGGCGCAAAGCGCGCGGTTCCTGCTGCCAACCGATATGGTGACGCTGGAGTACCGTTCCGATCGCCTGAACCTGAACACCGATGCCAGCAGGGTGGTCACCCGGGTCAACTGCGGTTGATCCCCAGGCTTTTGTTTCATCCATAAAAAACCCCGTCACATGGACGGGGTTTTTTTAGTGCGCCTGGAAATTACTCTGGGCGAACTTGAGCAGCTTGCATACCCTTTTGGCCTTTCTCAGCCACGAAGGAAACAGTCTGGCCTTCTTTCAGGCTTTTGAAACCGTCGCTTTCGATAGCTTTGAAGTGTACGAACAGGTCGTCACCGCCACCTTGAGGAGTGATGAAGCCGAAGCCTTTTTCATCGTTGAACCATTTAACGGTGCCGGTTTGGCGATTAGACATGGTGTATCTCCAAGAAACATATATTTTCAGTAGTACTGTGCTGCTCAGGCCAACTGGGCACACCCGAGTATCATAGTCGAAATGTTCGGTTTGGGACCCCCCCGGGTGAGCTGTTTGCCGATCAGTCGTGGTTTCTTTATGCCTTGAAATGGCTGGAAGCCCCGTTTTATAAGGCTTCTAGCCGAAAGTGAAGGCGATAAAAAAAGCTGTAAAACCTTCATAAATTGTACGGAATGGCCTGTTTCGGGGGCTTTTTGCCAGTAAAACAGGGTTGAAAACGCCGATCTGTGCTTATTTTTTGGCTTTGTTCCCAGCCTTGCAGGCTGCAATCTGGTCAAAGGCTTTCTGTTTCATGGCGTCACTGGCTTTGTTATCCATCAATGCCTGGATGTCGCTGGCCGGGAACGACTTGATTGCATCCGCACCACAAGCGCAGTGGGCTTTGGCCGCGGCTTCACCGATTTTTTGCGCGGCCGCAGGCACGCACTGAGACATGTACTTCTCGCGTTCACCTTTTGGCCATTCGGCGTGGGCGGCCAGCGGCAGCAGCAGAACGATTGGTGCGACTACAGCGAAAAAACGATTCAGACGCATGCCAGGATGCTCCTTTGAGGTCGATGTCTTGTTATCTGAGCGCTAACGCGCGGCTCAAGTTCATCACTCTGGCATAAAAGCAGCTGATTTGCCGCGTTGGAAAGCCTCTGCGCAGCTACCACCGTTCATCTGTGCTAGCATGCCCCGCTCGGGCGTTTGCAGGCTCCGGCGGACCTTCAGTCCCGGTCGCGGCAGATGCACGATTAACCCTGATTTGAATCCCAGTCACTCTGGTTCGGTTTTCCGGTTGGCCGCAAGGCTCCTGCCGCTGTAAGGCAGGCGTTCGTCATTGAATGGCCTGGACCGGATCTTGTACTGGCTCATCCCAACCCACGTGACCTTTGGTAGGGGTCACCACTAGGAGAGGAGGCGCCATGCCAACTATTACTCTTCCCGACGGCAGTCAACGTTCATTCGATCACCCGGTTTCCGTAGCCGAGGTCGCCGCCTCCATCGGTGCAGGCCTGGCCAAGGCCACCGTTGCCGGCAAGGTCGATGGCAAGCTGGTCGACGCCAGTGACATCATCGACAGCGACGCGTCGCTGCAAATCATCACGCCAAAGGATGAAGAGGGGCTGGAGATCATTCGCCACTCTTGCGCCCACCTGGTTGGCCACGCGGTCAAACAGTTGTACCCGACCGCCAAAATGGTCATCGGGCCGGTCATCGACGAAGGTTTCTATTACGACATCGCCTTCGAACGTCCTTTCACTCCGGACGACCTGGCGGCCATCGAACAGCGCATGCAGCAGCTGATCGAGAAAGATTACGACGTGATCAAGAAAGTCACTCCGCGCGCCGAAGTGATCGAAGTGTTCAAGGCCCGTGGCGAAGACTACAAGTTGCGCCTGGTCGAGGACATGCCGAACGAACAGGCCATGGGCCTGTACTATCACGAAGAATACGTCGACATGTGCCGCGGTCCGCACGTGCCGAACACCCGCTTCCTGAAATCCTTCAAGCTGACCAAGCTGTCCGGCGCCTACTGGCGTGGCGATGCCAAGAACGAGCAATTGCAGCGCGTCTACGGCACCGCATGGGCGGACAAGAAGCAACTGGCGGCTTACATCCAGCGCATCGAAGAAGCCGAAAAACGCGACCACCGCAAGATCGGCAAGCGCCTGGGCCTGTTCCACACCCAGGAAGAGTCGCCGGGCATGGTGTTCTGGCACCCGAACGGCTGGACTCTGTACCAGGTGCTCGAGCAGTACATGCGCAAGGTTCAGCGCGACAACGGCTATCTCGAAATCAAGACGCCGCAAGTGGTTGACCGCAGCCTGTGGGAGAAATCCGGGCACTGGGCCAACTACGCCGACAACATGTTCACCACCCAGTCGGAAAACCGCGACTACGCGATCAAGCCAATGAACTGCCCTTGCCACGTGCAGGTGTTCAACCAGGGCCTGAAGAGCTACCGCGAACTGCCGATGCGCCTGGCCGAGTTCGGTGCATGCCACCGTAACGAGCCATCGGGTGCCTTGCACGGCATCATGCGTGTGCGCGCATTCACCCAGGACGACGCCCACATCTTCTGCACCGAAGAGCAGATGCAGGCCGAGTCCGCCGCGTTCATCAAGCTGACCATGGACGTCTACGCCGATTTCGGCTTTAAAGATGTCGAGATGAAGCTGTCCACTCGTCCGGAAAAACGCGTCGGTTCCGACGAGCTTTGGGATCGCGCCGAAGCGGCACTGGCCGCAGCCCTTGACAGCGCGGGCCTGCCGTACGATCTGCAGCCGGGCGAAGGTGCGTTCTACGGTCCGAAGATCGAGTTCTCGCTGAAAGATTGCCTCGGTCGCGTCTGGCAATGTGGTACCCTGCAGCTCGATTTTAACCTGCCTGTGCGTCTGGGAGCCGAATACGTCTCCGAAGACAACAGTCGCAAGCACCCGGTGATGTTGCACCGGGCGATCCTGGGGTCCTTCGAGCGGTTCGTCGGAATCCTGATCGAGCACTACGAGGGTGCGTTCCCTGCGTGGCTGGCTCCGACCCAGGCAGTGGTGATGAATATCACTGATAAACAGGCTGATTTTGCCGCCGAAGTGGAAAAAACTCTCAACGAAAGCGGGTTTCGTGCCAAGTCTGACTTGAGAAATGAAAAGATCGGCTTTAAAATCCGCGAGCATACTTTGCTCAAGGTTCCTTATCTCTTGGTTATCGGAGATCGGGAAGTCGAGATGCAGACTGTCGCTGTGCGTACTCGTGAAGGTGCTGACCTGGGCTCGATGCCCGTCGCCCAGTTCGCTGAGTTCCTCGCCCAAGCGGTTTCCCGGCGTGGTCGCCAAGATTCGGAGTAATTATTATTAAGCGTGAAATGAGACAAGATAAACGAACTGCACCGAAAGCCCCGATCAACGAGAATATCTCGGCACGCGAGGTTCGGTTAATTGGGGCTGAAGGTGAACAGCTCGGGATTGTGTCAATCGAAGACGCGCTTCTTAAGGCTGAAGAGGCCAAGCTGGATCTGGTGGAGATTTCCGCCGATGCAGTACCACCTGTTTGCAAACTGATGGACTACGGCAAATCGATCTTCGAAAAGAAGAAGCAGATTGCTGCGGCCAAGAAAAACCAGAAGCAGATTCAGGTTAAAGAAATCAAGTTTCGTCCAGGGACGGAGGAAGGGGATTACCAGGTAAAACTGCGCAACCTGGTACGTTTCCTGAGTGACGGGGACAGGGCCAAGGTATCCTTGCGATTCCGCGGCCGTGAGATGGCCCACCAGGAGCTGGGGATGGAACTCCTCAAGCGAGTTGAAGGTGACTTGCTCGAGTACGGTTCGGTCGAACAGCATCCTAAGATGGAAGGACGCCAGCTGATCATGGTCATCGCCCCGAAAAAGAAGAAGTAATCAACAGGGCACGGCAGGCCTTCTGATTATGTTTATCAACTGAATGCGGAGTATCCGAACATGCCAAAAATGAAGACCAAAAGTGGTGCTGCTAAGCGGTTTCTGAAAACTGCTAACGGTATCAAGCACAAGCACGCTTTCAAGAGCCACATCCTGACCAAAATGTCGACCAAGCGTAAGCGTCAACTGCGCGGTAGCAGCTTGCTGCATCCGTCTGACGTGGCAAAAGTCGAGCGCATGCTGCGCCTTCGTTAATTTTAGTCAAGAATAGAGGAAGTAACTCATGGCTCGTGTAAAGCGTGGCGTCATTGCCCGTAAGCGTCACAAAAAAATTCTGAAACTTGCTAAAGGCTACTACGGCGCACGCTCCCGCGTATTCCGTGTTGCCAAGCAAGCGGTAATCAAGGCAGGCCAATACGCCTACCGTGACCGTCGTCAGAAAAAACGTCAGTTCCGCGCTCTGTGGATCGCTCGTATCAACGCTGGTGCTCGTATCAACGGTCTGTCCTACAGCCGTTTCATCGCCGGCCTGAAAAAAGCGTCCATCGAGATCGACCGTAAGGTTCTGGCTGATCTGGCAGTGAACGAAAAAGCGGCGTTTGCTGCGATTGTCGAGAAAGCTAAAGCCACCTTGGCTTAAGTACCCCCGACAGTCACCCGGCCTCGCATCTGTGGGGTCAGGTGTTAAACGTCATAAATAGGGGAAGAGCCTTCAAGCTCTTCCCCTATTTTGTATCTGGAGTCTGTACATGGAAAACCTGGATGCGCTCGTCTCTCAAGCACTAGAGGCTGTGCAAAGCGCTGAAGATATCAATGCCCTGGAGCAAATCCGGGTTCACTACCTTGGCAAGAAGGGTGAATTGACTCAGGTGATGAAGACCCTGGGGAATTTGCCGGCAGAAAAGCGTCCGCAGGTCGGTGCGCTGATCAACGTTGCCAAGGAGCGTGTCACAGAGGTCCTTAATGCGCGCAAGGCATTGTTTGAAGAAGCCGATCTGGCTGCCAAACTCTCCGCCGAGTCCATTGACGTGACCCTGCCTGGCCGTGGTCAGACCTCCGGTGGTCTGCATCCGGTTACCCGCACTCTGGAACGCGTCGAACAATTCTTCACCCGTATCGGCTACGGCATCGCCGAAGGCCCTGAGGTCGAAGACGACTATCACAACTTCGAAGCGCTCAACATCCCAGGCCATCACCCGGCCCGGTCGATGCATGACACCTTCTATTTCAATGCGAACATGCTGTTGCGCACCCATACCTCGCCGGTACAGGTCCGCACCATGGAGTCGAAACAGCCGCCGATCCGCATCGTCTGCCCAGGCCGCGTATACCGCAGCGACTCCGATATCACCCACTCGCCGATGTTCCATCAGGTCGAAGGCCTGCTGATCGATCGCGACATCAATTTCGCCGACCTCAAAGGCACCATCGAAGAGTTCCTGCGGGTGTTCTTCGAAAAGGAACTGGCGGTGCGTTTCCGTCCCTCGTACTTCCCGTTCACCGAGCCATCCGCTGAAGTCGACATGGAATGCGTGATGTGCAGCGGTAAAGGCTGCCGCGTCTGCAAGCAGACCGGCTGGCTGGAAGTGATGGGCTGCGGCATGGTTCACCCGAACGTGCTGCGCATGTCCGGTATCGACCCGGAAGAGTTCTCGGGCTTTGCCTTCGGCATGGGCGTTGAGCGTCTGGCCATGCTGCGTTACGGCGTGAACGACTTGCGTCTGTTCTTCGACAACGACTTGCGGTTCCTCGCGCAATTTCGCTAGTCGTAACGAATTCTTAGGAGAGCAGGATGAAATTCAGTGAACAATGGCTGCGTGGCTGGGTTAGCCCGCAGGTAAGTCGCGATGAGCTGGTTGCTCGTCTGTCGATGGCCGGTCTTGAGGTCGATAGCGTTACGCCGGCCGCCGGTGTTTTCAGTGGCGTGGTGGTTGGCGAGGTGCTGAGCACCGAGCAGCACCCGGACGCCGACAAGCTGCGCGTGTGCCAGGTCAGTAACGGCTCGGAAACCTTCCAGGTGGTTTGCGGTGCGCCCAACGTGCGCCCGGGCCTGAAGATTCCTTTCGCCATGATCGGCGCGGAGTTGCCAGGTGACTTCAAGATCAAGAAGGCCAAGCTGCGTGGCGTTGAATCCAACGGCATGCTGTGCTCGCAATCCGAACTGCAGGTCGGTGAAGGTAACGACGGTCTGATGGAACTGCCGGCCGATGCGCCGGTGGGCAAGGATTTCCGCGTTTACCTGGACCTGGAAGACGCCAGCATCGAGGTCGACCTGACCCCGAACCGTGGCGACTGCCTGTCCCTGGCCGGCCTGGCCCGTGAAGTGGGTGCTTTGTACGCCGCTCCAGTGGTCCGTCCGGTGGTGGCTTCGGTGCCTGCCGCGCATGACGAAGTGCGTTCGGTAGAAGTGTTGGCGCCAGCCGCGTGCCCGCGTTATCTGGGTCGTGTGATCCGTAACGTCGACCTGTCCAGGCCTACACCGCTGTGGATGGTAGAGCGCCTGCGTCGCGCGGATGTGCGCAGCATCGATGCTGCCGTCGACATCACCAACTACGTGATGCTGGAGCTGGGTCAGCCACTGCACGCCTTCGATCTCGCCGAAATCAACGGTGGCATCCGTGTACGCATGGCCGAAGACGGTGAGAAGCTGGTGCTGCTCGACGGTCAGGAAGTCAGCCTGCGTAGCGATACGCTGGTGATTGCCGACCACTCCCGCGCACTGGCAATCGCTGGCGTCATGGGTGGCGAGCACAGCGGTGTGTCCGCGACCACCCGTGATGTGTTCCTGGAAAGCGCCTTCTTCGACCAGATCGCCGTGGCAGGCAAGGCCCGTTCCTATGGTCTGCACACCGATGCATCCCATCGCTATGAGCGTGGCGTGGACTGGCAACTGGCCCGCGAGGCCATGGAGCGCGCGACTGGCTTGCTGCTGGAAATCACCGGTGGTGAAGCGGGTCCGATCATCGAGACCGTCAGCGAACAGCACCTGCCGAAAATTGCTCCGGTCACCCTGCGTGCCCAGCGCATTACCCAGATGCTGGGTATGGAAATGGATTCGGCTGAAGTGGAGCGTCTGCTCAATGCCTTGGGCCTGGCCATTACTGCCGACGGGGCAGGGCAGTGGCGTGTAGAAGTGCCAAGCCATCGCTTCGATATCAGCCTGGAAGTCGACCTGATCGAAGAACTGGCACGCCTGTACGGCTACAACCGTTTGCCGGTTCGTTATCCGCAAGCGCGTCTGGCGCCGCAAGCCAAGGCCGAAGCCCGTAGCGACCTGCCTGAACTGCGCCGCCTGCTGGTTGCCCGTGGATATCAGGAAGCAATTACCTACAGCTTCATCGATCCGAAACAGTTCGAACTGTTTAATCCGGGTGTTGAGCCGCTGCTGCTCGCCAATCCGATCTCCAATGACATGGCCGCGATGCGTTCGTCCTTGTGGCCGGGTCTGGTCAAGGTGCTTCAGCACAACCTGAACCGCCAGCAGGATCGCGTACGTCTGTTCGAAAGCGGCCTGCGTTTTGTCGGTCAGCTCGAAGGCCTGAAGCAAGAGCCGATGCTCGCCGGTGTGGTTTGTGGCAGTCGGTTGCCGGAAGGCTGGGCACAGGGTCGCGATACCGTCGACTTCTTTGACGTCAAGGCTGACGTGGAAGCGGTGCTGGGCTTCGCCGGCGCCCTGGATGCGTTCACTTTCGTGCCTGGCAAGCACCCGGCATTGCACCCGGGCCAAACCGCACGCATCGAACGCGATGGTCGTCTGGTCGGCTTCATTGGCGCGATCCACCCCGAATTGTCGAAAACCCTCGGTCTCGACCGTCCGGTCTTCGTCTTCGAGTTGGTTCTGGCGGAAGTCGCGTCGGGCAAAATGCCTAAATTCCACGAGTTATCGCGCTTTCCTGAAGTGCGTCGTGACCTTGCACTGATTGCGCACAAAGATATTGCAGCCACGGCTGTACTGGACGTAATCCGTGAAAATGCAGGCGAATGGCTGACAGACCTCAGGCTATTTGACGTGTATCAGGGTAAAGGCATTGATCCTGATAGAAAAAGCCTCGCAGTCGGCTTGACCTGGCAGCATCCATCGCGCACTCTTAATGACGATGAGGTGAATACCGCAACGCAAAACATCCTCACCTCGCTCGAACAAAGGTTGAACGCCACGTTAAGGAAGTGACGTATGGGGGCTCTGACGAAAGCTGAGATGGCGGAACGTCTGTATGAAGAGCTGGGCCTGAATAAACGGGAGGCCAAGGAATTGGTCGAACTGTTTTTTGAAGAAATCAGGCACGCTCTCGAAGACAACGAACAAGTCAAATTGTCCGGTTTCGGCAATTTCGACCTTCGGGACAAACGCCAGCGGCCTGGCCGCAATCCGAAAACGGGGGAAGAAATCCCGATCACGGCTCGCCGTGTGGTCACCTTTCGTCCAGGGCAGAAGTTGAAGGCCCGAGTTGAGGCTTATGCTGGAACCAAGTCATAACGACGAGCTCCCCGTCATCCCGGGCAAACGCTACTTCACCATTGGTGAAGTCAGCGAGCTGTGTGCGGTAAAACCACACGTGCTGCGCTACTGGGAGCAGGAGTTTCCTCAGCTCAACCCGGTCAAGCGCCGCGGAAACCGCCGGTATTATCAGCGCCAGGACGTGCTGATGATCCGGCAGATCCGCGCGCTTCTTTATGATCAGGGGTTCACCATCGGCGGAGCGCGCCTGCGCTTGTCCGGTGATGAAGCCAAAGACGACACCACCCAATACAAGCAAATGATCCGCCAGATGATCGCCGAGCTCGAAGATGTTCTGGTGGTACTCAAGAAATAAATTCCTGCTTTTAAATACTTCCAGTTTTCAAAAGCTTGCGATATATTCTTGAGCGTTCCTCGAGATGAGGAACGGGTAACACGCCTAGTCGGGGCGTAGCGCAGTCCGGTAGCGCACTAGCATGGGGTGCTAGGGGTCGAGTGTTCGAATCACTCCGTCCCGACCATATTTTTCAATGACTTAGCCCAATCTTAAAAGGTTGGGCTTTTTCATGTCTGAAAAATACCCCCACATTTACCCCCACAAAAAAATTAATACTCCCTCGATTCTCAAGTCGGATCTAGTCGTTCGATCGATAGGCGTGGGTGTAATGCGCGCTGCGTAGAATTTTCTCCGCTGATATCATAGTGGCATTATTTCCGGTTAGCCCAGATTGTCTGGCGCGGTAAGGAAGAATAGGTACCCCCGTGAGCACGAGTGAGGCTAGGACAGTTGCATGAACCAGGCAGTCAAGGATGGATATTTGCTAAATGTTGAACCGCTGACGCGGGAATGTACGAAATCTTGCCATCACGATATCGCCTCTGCAGCGAAGAATTGGTAGTTCGCAGGCATTGTTAGTTTCCTCTTCGATTTTGCTGACTATCATTGATGCCAACGAGGTTTTCGCAAAAAAAGTATGGTATTCGAGGCTAGCGTCGAGCGCTGGCGCAGCGGCTCATATGGAGTAGTCATGGAGTTGGATAGGAAGGATCGGGGTCCACAGGATTCTAATCAAAAGGAAATTCCAGTCGGCGCTTTGGTGAGTCTTCCAAATTTGCCCGAAAAAGGAACCTGTCGCTTGGTGAGGGCAGATAGGGGGCAGATCAGGCTTTTCTCTTATACCGAGCGAACCGAATTTCTCATTTCATCTCGGGCTCAGCTATTATTCAGGTTCGCCGTCAGTTCGGGTGCAAAGGTACGGTATCCCGATCCCGACCATCCTAGAAAGGTATCCTTCGGTATCGTTGTCGAGCGACATGAACCTAATGATGATGGCCTCTTCTCTTATCTAATTCGACAGGCAGATGGTGTTCAACTGGTTTTGGTTGAAGGCCAGTTTGTTCCTATTGGAGGCAAGGGCGATCCCCTGACCTCTATTCGCTCATTCAATTGGTATCAGCCCAAAGAATATTTTGCGAGATGGGCATTTCAAGATATTTTTTCTCTTTGGTGTGAGGGGGCCAGCGGTTTGCCTGCGATGCTGGGGGCTCGAGTCCGACCTCTTGGACATCAACTCTATACTGCGCGCCGTGTCTTGTGGGATCGTTTGCCTCGTTTCATACTTGCCGACGAGGTTGGGCTTGGCAAAACCATTGAAGCCGGCTTGGTTCTTCAATCCCTGCTTACACAAAATCCTGAATTACGCATCCTCATCATTGCTCCGGGGTCCATGTCACGCCAATGGCTTAATGAACTCTATCTGAGATTTGGTGCGAGGGCGTTTGTCCATATAGACGCAAACCGACTTCTATCCTCCACCGGGACTGAACTAACAACCCTCGCAGAGCAACGGAGGCTAATTGTATCGAGTACGGCGCTCACGACTGATCCTGTCTTTGCCAGGACTTTGGGCGCCAAAGAGTGGGATATTGTCGTAATAGACGAAGCTCACCAGTTTCCTCCGGGAACACCTATTTACAGCCTGTTGGAAGTACTAGCGCTCAACGCTTGGGGAGTATTGCTACTTTCAGCAACGCCTTCCAAACGCGACGTTGCAAGTCTGGTAGGGCTACTGGCGCTGGTCGCTCCGGACGTCTATAAAACGGACGATGGCGAACTACTTGAGCAGCGACAGGTTCAGCAGCAGTGCATCTGGGACCGCTTGAACTTTACGGCAAATATTCTGGAGTCCGCCAGGGCCGAGGGCAGGCAACTAGACCAAGACTCGTTGGAGTTCCTCGCTGAGGAATGGGTGGAAGTTCTGCCCGATGATCCAAACGCCTCTGGGATGATAGACCGGTTGCGCGCGGGCAACGCCGACGCTGCCATGGAGCTGGTGGCCTACGTCCAGGAGTTCTACCGACTGGATCACCGAGTAATTCGCAACCGAAGAAAAACCTTGCGGCAATTGGGCCTTAATTGGGCGCCTCGCCAGCACATCCAACTTGAATACGCCCCATCTCGCGATGAGGCGATCTTCCTTGGGCACATGGAGGCGTTGCCGGTTGGCGATGGCTTGGCTTCGGTCGCGCTGCGATCTTTGTATTGGCGCTTCGCTACAAGTACGGCTGAGAACGCACTAGCGTTTCTACGCAAGCGCCAGGAGGCACTGACTACGTTAGGAGTCGATAGAGTCAACCATAGAAACGAGTGCAGCCTAGACTGGCTTCTATCTGATCCTGGTCCAAACGAGGAGCAGTTGATCATTGATCGGATCCTGGCATCTACTCCGCCGTTTGAAGCTGAGAGGGCGTGGTTGAACATCGCAGTCCCGTTGGCTGAAGCTTGGTTGGAAACAGGGCTTTGTGAACGAATTCAATCTGCGGTCCGTTGGATTGAGACTCACTTGGCCGAAGAGGCCTCGCATCAAGTCCTGGTTTTTACTCAGGATGCCCAGGCTGTGAAGGAGGTGGTGGGCATTCTTCGGGCACGCTTAAGTTCAAGCGAAATTCAGGAATTTCACTCGGAAATGCCCGAGGCAGATTTGGCTGAGGTGGCCTTCGTCTTCCAGCATAATCCGAAATGCAGGCTCCTCGTTAGCGATGAGTTGGGGGGCGAAGGACGTAACTTTCAAAATGCTAGTGCCGTTGTTCATTTGGATCTGCCTCTTTCCACTGCCCGGATTGAACAGCGGGTTGGGCGCCTTGACCGGATCGGTCGAGCGGCGGATCGCCCAGTGATTTCCATCACCCTAACCGGCCCGCTCGCGGCAGAGCAGGCTCTGCTTGCAGTCCACGCTGAGGTGTTCAAAGTGTTTGAACGCTCAGTGGGCGGTCTTGAATTTATCTTGCCCCGCTTGCAGAGAGATATGGCCATCGCTTACGGCGAAGGTGCGCAGGTACTTAGAGGTTTGTTGCCCCAGTTGTCTGCTCGGGTTGATGAAGCGCTGGCAGCCACCGACGAGGCTTTTGAGCTCTCTTGGGACGCTACTAAGCCTCAACTCGATCTTGCGACGGTGCAAGCGCAGCATTTGGATGAGGCCTGTGATTCACAACTGGCTGAGGAGGTTGTGACCCGCTGGGCACGCCGGCTTGGTCTACGTACGCGTCGAATTGAAAGCGGTGCTGTCGAGTTTAAATGGGAAAAGGATGACCTCCGGGTAGATCTGCCAGGGCTAACCAGTGGCCATGGAGGTTTTCTCCAAGGCACCTTTAATCGGTCACAGGCACTAGCACATGAAAACCTTCAATATTTTGGGCCCGGTCATCAACTGATCGACAGCATGCTTGCTTCACTTAGCAGTGATGACCTCGGCCGGGTTACGGCTTTTGCCATCCCATTCGAACCCAAGTTCAAAGGAACTTGGCTGCTGCATGTGCTGGTGAAAACGCGAGTCAACGAGGCACTGTGGGCCGAGGACGGCATGACCGCAGGGTTGGCGCTGCGGGCAGAATCAGTCTATTGGCCGGAAGTGATACCCGAATTGGTCGCGTTGTTACCGGGGCGGGACCCGGGTGCGGCTGTTGTAACAAACTCCTCAGTTCGAAAGCTCTTAACTGCCCCATCTGAACCACCCCGAACCATTCCGATTAAGCGCGAGCAACTCTCGGAGTTGCCGAATTTAGGGGACCTTTTCTCTGCGCTCTCGCAGGGCGCTGAGCTAGCACGCTCCGTCATTGCCCAGCGTCAGCGTGATGTGGCTGCGGTCCGAGTAGAGCAATTGAAGGGATATCTGCGATCTGAACTCGGCTGGCTTAAATGGCAAGCCGAGCAAGGATCCGCAGAGACCGCTAGCAAAGCACGAATCGACCTCGAAGCACGTCAGGCGCTGCTGGAAAGTGTGAGGCAGCCTATTACCGAAATAGAAGGCTTGGCGTTGATATGTCTGATTTAGATGTAGTGTTCAAAGCCACAGCACAGAGTATGGAGACGGCAATTGCTGTTTGTAAAACTACGCTTGCCGAGGCGGTTTCTGAGAGCGAGTGCTGGCGCTTGCGAAGCTTACTGCGTTGCTTCAAAGCTCTTGAAGCGGCTGACGCCAGTGCTGACCGTGGTGCGCTGTGGCAGGAGGCTGTGCGGCTGGTGGGGGGGCGGTTGCCAATAAGTCGTGAAGCGCTGCACCCAGGAGATCAGGAGTTGCTGAGCAGATTCGGGTTGCGTCTTGGCGGTATCGAGAGTCAGCCAGTGTTGCTGCTCGATGCGAAGGAAGATCATGATCCGCTTCATGTATGTATCGATGAGGCCTTGCAGCTAGATGTATCACTGCGACAGCCTTATCAGACCGCTGTGGCCGATGCTCTTCTTCTGCGATTTTCAAGCTACCTACACTACCGAACTCCAACCCAAAAGGCAGCGATACAAGCCCTAGCTTGTATGCCCAGCGGGGCTAGTTTGCTGGTGACGATGCCAACAGGCGCAGGAAAGAGTTTGCTGTTTGAGTTGGCCCCCGCATGGTGGCAAACCACTCTGATGGGGCTGGAACGGGCGTGTGCGGTTGTGATTGTTCCAACGGTTGCACTGGCGTTAGCCCATGCAAGCCATTTTGCCACCCATCCCGGGCTTAAAGGGAGCGCTGCGTTAGTGTCGGAGCTATCGGGTGAAAAAAGGGGAGCTCTGCTTGATGCTTTCCGGCGTGGCGAAGTACCGCTTTTGTTTTTATCGCCTGAGATGGCTTTAAGTACAAGTGTGAGACAGGTGCTGATAGAGGCATCGCGCCATTCGACCGACAAGCCCCTTGGTCTAAATGCTCGCTTGATGGGTGTGTTTATCGATGAGGCCCATATTATCGAGAGTTGGGGGCGAAGTTTTCGGCCTGACTTTCAGCGCTTACCCGGATTAGTTCATATGCTCCGGAAGACTAGTCCTGAGATTAGAACGATTCTGCTTTCTGCCACCATTGGCGATGCAGCGAGAAACGAGATCATTCGTGCCTATGAAGTTTCTGGACGTTTCCTCGCTATTGACGCCCGCGTGCCACGTTATGAACTCGATCTTGTCACCTACCGTTGTCCAAATGCGCAGGAGCGGATGAGACGGGTAATCGAGTTGGTGGATCGCCTCCCGCGTCCGGCCCTAGTTTACACGACCTTGGTGACCGATGCACTCGAACTTGGAGATACGTTAGCAAAAAGGGGTTACAAACGCCTGGCGGTATATACCGGTGAAATGGGCAGCGAGGGAGAGCGTAAGCGGGTTGTTGACGATTGGTTGGCCGACCGACTCGATCTGGTGGTGGCGACGTCGGCCTTTGGTATGGGCATAGATAAGCGCGATGTCCGAGCGGTGGTTCATGCTTGCGTGCCTGAAAGCCCGGCACGTTACTATCAGGAGATTGGTCGCGCTTCCCGCGACGGACATCAGGGACTAGCCGTTATCCTGTGGGTTGGTAGCGCCGGCAGTGATGATGACTGGAGATTGGCGCTGCGGCAGGCTGTCTCCGGTTGGTTGACACCTGAGCTATTGGCATCACGGTGGCAAACATTACTAGCTAATGCACAGACTTCCAGTCCAGACGAAAAAACTGGGGAGCCAAGGTTTGCCATGGTCCTGGACGCCGGCCGGAATAAATCGGGCGACATTAAGGGGGATTACCACCGGCTTTGGAACATGAGTTTGCTCAACCTGCTGCAGCGTGGCGGGCTATTGCAAGTGGATGTGGTGGAAGATAGCGCTGAGATGCCTGTATGGCGGATTACCCTCCTAGCCAATTGGCTTTTGGAGTCGCCATTAGCCACGGACCTGCGCTGGGTGCCAGTGATAGCGCTTCGCGACGCGGAGCAGCAAGCATCTCGTGAAGACCTTGAACACTTTCGTTGCTTAATAGATGGAAGCGAACCAAATTGCATACTTACTGGAACGTTTGATTTAGTTGAGGCGGGCTCGAATATCGTCGATCCCTGCGGACGGTGCGAATTTTGCCGGCGCAACGAGTTTACCCCCCCGCAGGAAGTCACGTTCCATGGCTTGAAGGCTCGTTGGTCGGAGCCGTGCTTTTTCAAACCTCATGCTTTCGTCGCAGGCGTAAGCGTTGTGCATCCTCTGGATGAGCATTTCGGAGAGGGGTTGAGGGATCTCGTAATCCGCCTGGCTGCAGCAGGCATTGAGCAGTTTGTTGCGCCGTCCGGGGTTGCGGAGCGGCTTTCATTATTGCTGAAGGACTCACCTTGCCAATTTGGTTTCGTGCATGATTTTGAGACGCTTGAACGTGCGGATGCCGCGATTGCTAATTTGCCTACTGCAGTACTTGTTTCTGTTGACTACAAAAATCCCCGCCAGCTTTTGCAGCGACTTGAGTCATTGGAAGACGCGGCGCGCGAACAGTGTTTTGTCCTGGTCGTATCATCTGATCTGCAAGTTGAGGGGCGACCAATGGCGCAGGTTGCCTCTGTTGTCGCACCGATTCGGGAGCGAGCGCTTGAGTCAATGGCGAGGAGACTAGTCTTGTGAGGTTATTTTTATGAGTTTGTTGTCAGACATTCAGGGTTCCGCCGAGCGCATTTGGTCTCTTCTTCGTTTGCTTGACGCTAACGGTGGATGGATGAAGCGCGATGAAGTGCCGCAGTGGATGAATCCGCAATTTACGGCTGAATCCTCTGTCGCACCGGGTCCGGACGCTACCGCTTTAAGCCAGACAATCGGCGCGGCTGCTAGTGTAGGGTTGATTGCTGCCACCGATGGTGGCTACCGCTTACTCTTAGAGAACGTACCTCTTCGTTTCGACGGCTTTGCAGATGCGGTACATCAAACACTCTGCCAGTTGCCTTCTGGCCATGCCGACTACGTGGTGCTCGAGGCATATGCCGCCATCGTCATTCTTACTGAAAAATACGGTGGGACCCATTGGATTCGTGAGCGAAACAACACTGAATTGGCCGATACGGTCCTTGCCCAGGCGCTGCGAGCAGACTCGGAGGAGGAGCGCCGGTTTAATAGTACAAAGCTGACGCCTTGGGTTCGGTGGGTAACTTTTATGGGGCTCGCTATGCCACAACAGGCACGTGGGGCGCTATACCCAACAATTACTGAGCGTCTAGAAAGAGAGCTTTCTGTATTGGTCGACACGCTTTCACCGGTTACCGAACATGTTTTCGCAGACTTTCTCGTCAGCCTCGGACAACGAATGCCCTACATCGACGGGGGAACGTTGTTCATCGACCTTGCCCAGCGGGAGGGGTTGCGCCCCATGGGCCGGAGGCTTTCCCGAGTGTTGAGTAATGCGCTAAGGGATCTGCATGACGATGGCCGCATTGAGTTAATTGCTGTTGGGGATACGGCCGGTATGTATGAGCTAGTGGGTGAAGCCCACCCAGTTCGGGCCGTTACTAGCATCAGATTTACACTGGGAGCCGATAATCATGCCTGAGCTTCCTTACAAAGCATGTTGGAGTGCACAGGCTGCGCGTGAAATTCTCCAGACGGAAGCTTTAGCTAACCGCGAAGGTGCTTTTTTAGCGGTACACCAGTCCATTACTAATCTTGCGATCGGTGGCGCGCGCGCCAGTGATGTAGACGAAGGGACTGATGAAGGCGTTCTGCAGGCACTAGCGCGTCCAGAAAATCGTCACGTCTTCTGTGTAGTGGAGGGCGAACCGGGTTCTGGCAAGTCGCATCTGATTCGTTGGATGAAGGTCAAGTGGCCAAAGAAGGACATGGTGCTGCTTATCCAGCGCGCCGACGGTAGCTTGCCGGGGGCCTTACGAGAGTTAAAAAATGCACTTGGGGGCGAGTATGGCAACCTCTTTGATCAATTAGGGCAGCGGCTAGAAGCTAGCTTTGAGGGGCGCGTTCATGTATTTCAGCGCACACTTGCCGCTAGCATGGCTGAAGCACATTTTGAACAACCGCTAGATGATGCTAAGGAATGCGGAAAACATGATCTGGCACGATTGCTGGATTCGGCTGTCGTGCAAGAGCGCTGGAAAGGACCCGAACGCGTACTTAAAATCATGGCTGGTATGGGGGGGCAACGGGACCAGGCAGTAGCGCGATTTAACTTGTACGACATCGCCGAATTAGGTCAGCTTGAGCCTGCGGTTCGGGACTGTCCGCCAAGGGCACTAATGTTTCTCAGAAAGCTACGCCACGAAAGTCGAGCGATATTGGCGCAACTTGAAGCTAATGACACTCCGGACCAGGTGCTGGCTGATCTGAAGAATGATGTTCCTTATTCCTGCCTACTCATGGAGGCGCTGAACCGGCGTCGCGACTATGGTGTGCAGAATGTATTGGGCATCTCTATGGACGGGCTCAAGGAGATCTTTCTAACGCTGCGTCGTCGACTGAAGAGCGAAGAGCGACGCCTAGTACTGCTACTGGAAGACATCACTGCTTGGGAGGGTCTTGACAGCCAATTGATCGACGTCCTCGTGACCGACAGCACCACAAGACAGAGTGATGATCTGTGCGATTTAATCTCTGTAGTGGGCTTGACACCGAATTATATGAATTCCCTGCGAGGCAACTATCTTGGCAGGATCACCCACCGTGTGACACTCGGTCGGGAGGGCGATAGAGGGCAGTTTCTTGAGACCAGCCAATTGCTAACGTCCGAGAGTCGGGAGCACTTCGCCGCGAACTATCTGCGGGCTATACGGGTGGGCCTCACTGCTCTGGATGAGTGGCGGAATAATGGCGCGAGGCAAGACCAAATCCCCAATCGATGCGATCAGTGCCTAGTTAGGCTTGGTTGTCATCAAGCCTTTGGGGCAAGTGAGGGGGTCGGGCTTTATCCGTTAACTTCGCAAGCTCTTACGACGATGTATGAGGCTCTATCGGATCCGTCGGGTCGCATGACGCTCAAGACTCCGCGTGGGATGATCCAAGGCGTTCTGGGCCCCGTCCTGCTCACGCCTTCCACCCTCGATGATCGAATATTTCCTCCATCTGAGGTGGAAAGTAGCGATTGGCTCCCCCAGGAAGCTACGCGAGTCACTGCAAGGCTTGAGGACCAACTATCGTATGCGGCTAGCAATGAACCGGAAATCGCAGAGCGCTTACGGCGGCTTGTCACGCTCTGGGGGACGTCAGGTGCGCAAGGTACAACTCTGTGGAATGAGGGCTTAGCGTTTGCAGCAATCCCAGCGCCCATCTTTGAAAGTTTTGGACTTCCTTGGCCAGGGGAAGCGACTGCCATGCCGGCAGCGAGCGGGACGATTTCTGTCAGGACCCAGGTGGCTAGTGAAGTTGGAAGGACCGATACAACAGAAGAGTTGGGGCAGTCCTTTGATCCCCCCGCCTTGCGCCGAACCCCCTCATCGAGCACTCCCCGGACGGCTCAACCTGCTACCCATCGTTCACAAGGGGCAAAGACTGCTTCCATTCGGAACAAATGGCAGGAGATGGTACAAGAGCTCACAGAGTGGCGCTCTGGCGGGCGATTGGGAAGTCTGAATGATTGGGAAGGTTTGCTCAACAGCTTGGTCAGAGGACTGCCTCGCCATCGTTTCGACGTCTCCGATTGGCTGTTTGATCGCGTGTTCACTGAGAACAATATTAAGTTCGAGGGCGAGCGCAAAAGTGACGTTCGTAACTTTGTGGTACCCAAAGAAAAATGGCTCATTCTGGGGCTTGAGGCGCATGTCACCTTATTGTCGGGCTCCGAGTTGCAAGCCGATGTGGAGGAGGCCTATCGCCGCCTTCATTCTCGGATGCTTCGGCGGGTGGCCGAACTTGCTCAAGCACATCTAGAGCGTCGCTTACTGGCTTTAGATGGTGGGGAGCCTTGGCAGGTGGCTGGCAGTATCGCCCAAGTACTCCTGGCGAGGGCGTGGCTCCGTGGCGACGTCAAGCCAGATCAACCGCTAGCTGAACAATTTGTTCGCTTGCTTAGCGATGAAGGCCGTCCGACTACCAACCCGACGGATCGCGTTAATTCCTGGAACGAGGTTCTTACCAAAACCGATAAAAATCACAAGCTTCTGCGCGAGAATCTGCGGTCTTCGCTCTCGTTGCGTCAGGGAGAAGGGAGGGGTTATGGCGTGGCTGATGCTGGTGCGGTGGTTCGTGCTCTTCTGCAGATGCAGGAGAGCTTGCGGCTTTCCCCCACGCCTCGGGAAGTGGGCCCAGGGCTAGATGCAATGGCACAAATTATTGATTTGGTTAAGGAGATTGATGGGCGTCTAAAGGATCTCCCTCGGTACGAAGGCGAACGGCTAAAGAACCGTGGTCAGGCGCTGTTCGCAATGATGCGCGGTCGCAGTCTGAGCGATCACGTCGAAAGGATCGACTATGCACTTGTGGAAGTTAGTAAGCAGTTGCCACAGGCTGCGCCCGATGCAATCAAGGACTGGAAGGGGGCCTACACTAAGGCCAAGAGCGATAACTTTTTCGATGATAATGAAAGCTCTCCAGCTGGACGAGTAGAAGCCTTTCTGCTGGATTCTCTTGAGGATAATTGCAGCGAACCGGAACTAGGGTTAGCTGACAAACTTGCGAAATGCATTGAAGCACCAGCAGGCGACATGCGGCAGGCTCGAGATCTGCTAACACTTGGAGAGAACGCAATTAAGCGGAGTTATGACTACGCCCTTGAGTTTATTGGCACTTCTGGAACTAGCAGCGGAGATTCTACGCGGGTACGCCAATTTGGTCTGCAGGTGCAGGACTCTGCTGCAGGGATGCTTACGGACTTGGAGAAAATGTCATGAATGTAGTGCTCGAAAACGCAACAGATGTCGAACTCGCACCTTTGGAGGAGTTGGAGGTGTTGCTGAAGGATATTCCGGCGGCAAAGGAACGAACCTTTTTTGGAAATGCATTAGTTAAGGCATATGAGCAAGTAGTACAAAGCGAGTCTCTAGTTGAGTTACTTCGAGAAGTTGAGGTCTACTTCGCCATGTGCACGAAGTATCTAGATCTCCCTGAGGAAGTGCGGACGGAGTTAAAGTGCATTCAGCAACTTGGTAGTCGGTTGGCAGGCGTCGATAGTCGTGAAGATTATCTTGACGTTCGCCACCACGTATCGAACCTTGAGCGAGAGATCGGTGCTCTCAAAAGAGCAGTGAACCAAGCGTTTGAAAGGCTGATCCAGCGCGAGTTCGCCAGTATAGGGGCGCTTGGCGCTGTCCTCAGCAAGGTAGATGAGACGAGAGAGTTGGGAAAACGCATGGAGATGTTAGGACGCCAAGCAAAAGAGGTAAACAAACGTTCGACAACTCAGGTTGTCGTCGAGGTCGAACGGTTACGGTCTGAGCGCCAAGTTATGCGGGATGAACTCGATAGTTTTGGTGCCGATGAAGCCGTGTTAGCGTTCTTGCAAGACATCAGCCAGGGCGCGCTACCCTTGTCACGTATTAACGGTAGCGTTTTGCCCTGGCTTGAACAACATCACGCGGTCGGATTGCTAACTATTTCCCTAAGCGCGTAGGCGGCAATGCCTCGGTATTCATCTCAGCCTACTGTCGTAGGTTCGCGTCTACGAATTTCTTTAGCAGTCGGCGACTAACAGCGGCCTCGACTATACCGGCGGGCATAATGTCGCTGCCGGTGTGCAAGCATGCCTGGCACCCATCGACGCACAGGTGGCCACTTATTCGATAAATCTGATCGGCTAGACGTGCTTCTGCTGACAAGCTGTCTTCCTGGTTCGCGTCCTCAATGCTGGCGTAGCAATGCAGTAGAGCGTGTGTAGTGGGGGTTGCTCCAGATCCTTCCCTAGCACGTCCGACAACCGCACTTACTAACTCCCAGGTCGAGGGTTGGCGCCCCATTTGTTCTCGCAACGCATCTTCAATATGTCGAGCCTCACTCCATAGATCGTAATAGGCGAACTCATAGTCGCCGATTGACTCAACGCCGTACAACACACGTAGCAAAGTATGGAATGGGACTTCGTCGCTTTCGGCTAATCGAAGATCTCTCCTAAGACTATCGAGGGTTGTGGCATCCCGAGGGCTCAGGAGTCTCCATTGAGGGTGGTTCTCCTTCATTTGCCATGCCCGTGCTAGTAGCGCATCTTCGGCTGCATTGGGACATTCAGTGAGGAAACCCTCAGCAAGATCCTTGAGGGCATCATCCAACCGTCCCCCGAATGTGCGTGTAGTTCCATCTCCATACTCACCATTCTCGGCGATCGTTACGATATCGTCTGCTGCCATGCCAAATTGGATTGGTAGTTTAGCGTGACACACTACACGGCGTTCGTCCCCTCGCCCGTGCAGAACAAAAGCGTGCTTAAGGCGAATCGCTAGACTATGCAACACAAGGCTGCGCAGATACATTTTAAAGTGTTCTGGGTTCTCTAGGTTGGTGAACACTTCCCTCAGCAAATCTTGGAAGGCTTGTGAACCCGCAGCCTCCGCGACCTGTTCGGTGCGGCGCTCGGACAGCAAGGGGTGCTGATGAAGTACCTCCTGATAGGTCTGCAAGAACAACTCGCGGACACGTCGCCTGTCCCATAGTTTAGTCAGTTGTAGGAGTTTCTTGCGCAGAGTTGGGTTACCTGCTGCTGCCGCAATAATTTCGGCGGCTCGCTGGGCCTGATAGCTATTCATGTCGACGCTCCGTGCACGCCGCTGAACGATATATCGCAGCATTTGTAGGCGGTACCACTTGCCCTCTTCACTATCGGGACTCATTGCCGCGATCTCATGATCGACAAATCGAGAAAGGGCTGCACTATCGATGTGGAATCGGACACCTTCAGTAGTTACTCGATAACCGAAGAGCACCGCTTCGAGAGTCTTTGGGTGGGTGAACAATTGGCTGATCTGTAGTGAATCTACACGTGCATCACAGAATCGAACTTCGCTATCAGCACCCCAATATACACGGGCCAGTTGTAGTCCGCTCTCAACGTGTGTAAGTGTGCCACCGGTATGGATGTCCAACCGTTCGATTATCCCAGATAGCACTCCTGGGTCATTGCTGTGCGCAGACGAGGCGTCGGCTTGGATAACTGGAAAACCTCGTAACTGGCCGCTGCTCTTGTGATGAACCTTCAGCGCCTCATCCAATGTTTGGGTGCCGGCAGGAATTTGAAAGAGCTCTGTGTAGTCTGTATTTGCCTGCCATCGAGAGACCCATTGACCTTGCAACTTACCGCCAATTTCAGCTTTTACGTGCCTTGGGCAGAATACAACTGGATGCAGGCTGCTGCTTTTGCCGATTTCTTTACGTGCCTCTGCTGGAAGCAACTGCAATAGGGCATCCGCACCGCCAAAGTCGAGTTGATTGGCATCGGCCATTTCCTGTGCATCCAGCCAGGGCTGACGCCCAGCGGAAGGGGCTCGCCAGTGAAGTTCCCTACTTCCATAGCGGTGCGTCATGTTTCCCGGAGCAATATTATTGAGCGCCAGGGAAATATCCTCATTTACGCATTCGTCTTTTTGCTCCCGCTCAAAATGCACTGTAAGTACTGGGAGGTTCACGGTCTCAAATAGAGTTTTGGGTACCCAAGGTGTCCAGGCACGCCTCTGGTTGGCATTCTCTGCAGATTGGAGTGGGTGTTCTGCCGCCAGTTGGACTGTCCGCCAGAAGGTATCTAAGCAAACGGTATCGAGAATGGAATAGACGCTGTTCCCGAATATTTGCTTCAAAGCTCTATCCGCGTTGGTTGCTACACTCGGGTGTAGGCAACCCGATCCGTCGATTCCCGACAATTGTTTTTTTGCCTCGTGACGGGCGATTACATCTAATACCAGAGTGATGGCTTGACCACGTACGACAGCGTGGTTGGTCATGTTCAGTGGTACTTCAAAGTGCTTACTGTCGAGGAGGGTTTGAGGCTTTCTAAAATACCAACTGTCGCGGGCTGAGTAGGGCGACAATGTAATTCCGGTTAAGGGCCTGTCGTCTGCCCCGCGTCCTCCACGACCTTTCCGCTGAATGAAGCTTGCGAGATTGACCGGGGCATAATGTTGGTAAACGAGGGTCATATCTGGGTCATCGTAACCGACCTCCAAGGATGATGTAGCAAAGACGATATCGCTGTCTTTTATCATTTCCTCGGCACGAGCACCGGCACCAGACCATACCGGGCTATTAGTAACCTTTAGGGGGGAGTTCGGCTTATAAAGTCCGTTTGCCGTCCATTGCCGATTGTCGTTGGCGGCGAAGAACCAGCATTCACCCTTCGTAAAGCAATCGCAGCCAATGGGCTGTTTACAGCAGTGCTGACGCAGGCCACCAGTGGCGGAGTCTGGGAAAGAATAGGTGCGAAGTCGCGCTAGATTATTGTTCTCTTCGGCATCCTGATAGTCGTGGTGCAGACGCTTGACTTTATCGACCGAGTCCAGAAAGACGATACTGCGGAAACCACCTTCTGTACCCGTACGCCGTCGCATGCCATGAGCCAGTACCATCAGACTTTGAATGGTAGAGGAAGCGCCCGCGATGTCCTTACCTCGCGACTCAACTTCTGGTTGAATGAAGTAGAAGTACTCGCGGCCCTCGATACTGAGTTCGCGCTCGTGATCGTCAACTTGGATTGCCGTGACGGCGTTACCTCCTGCCAGAGTACGCCACACTTCGGTTGGTTCGCCGAGTGTGGCGCTCATACCGATGGCGAGACATTTTCCGCCGTTAGCCTCGGCTCGCACCATTAGTCGTCGTAATGCATATCCGATTTGTGCACCGTGAATATGCGAGTAGAGGTGAATCTCATCAGCCAGTAGCGCTCTCGGAGGTGCATGCTCTGGGTGATCCCCGAAGAGAGATCCGTACCTGGGATCTCCTAACCACTGGTGTAGAGACTCAGTTGTCGGTAAAAACAATGCTGGTGGAGTTTCTATTAGGCCTTGCTTGCTTCCGATCCATCCATTGTACCCCCAGTCGCATTTAGCTCCGATACACGCGAGGCGGTCGGCACCCTTGATGCCTGCTCCTGGATTTAAATGCAGGAGAGAGTCGCATTTTGGACAATGGAAGAAGGGAAATTCATAACATCCAGGCGCTCCTACGCCGGGCTTCCATACTTCCTCATTTACTTTGAGGGAGAAGCTTCTAGGCACGTCACCGTTCTGAAGTCCAATTGTTAGTAAGGGCACCGAAGGATCTACGGCGAGTTCAGCTAAGTAGCGGGTTAGGCGTTGGGCCTGATTCGCCGCCAAACGCACACGGGGATAGACGAGAATGGCTCGGGTGCCATGGATGTGTCGTAGCCGATCATATAACGCGCCGATGATAAGCGGTAGACAGGCAGCTTCGGTCTTGCCTGCTCCTGTGTCTGCAGTTATGACAAACCGATCACAGGCTTCGTCTGTTTGCATCCAAGCGGGTACTAATGTAAGTAAAGAACGTGCTTGAAAGCCTCGTAACGTGGGGTCTTCGACCTTCCAATCGCGACATAGTGCGGCCGATAAAGCGTCAACCGCAACTGAAAACAGTGGTTCTTTAGCCACCAAAATTTTGAGTTGAGCAACAACAGTGCTTAAGAGGTGAGTAGGTTTCGGCTTGTTGCGATTGCGTATCTCAACCTTAAGTCCTCGAACGAGAAAAGGTCGTCGGTCAGAGTCTTCGGGAGTGAAGCGCTGCTTAACATAGCGCACTTCGCGTGCAAGTTCGGCCATACGGCTTCGCAGTCGCCCATCTTCGGTATGCAGCAAATGGCCATGTAGTTCTAAGCGGCGCACTGCTCCTGCTACTGCCGATTTGCTTAAGACAAGACTCTCTGCCAGTCCTCCTATATTGTGCCAGCCCTCAAAGACTCCGAAATTTATTCGGCGGGCCTCCAAATCCTCAAGGCGATTCAGAACGCTAAAGTCAACGTCAGACAATTTTTCATCAAGGGGGGCTGGTGGAATGTCTCTTTCTTTTGATTCCGGATTGTTTCCACTCAAATCCACAACGAGACGCTGGTACTTATCCTGGGAGAAACAGACTAGGCCCTGCGCTGCCAAGTCTGCACAGATCGGATGTAACAAATCGCTACCGTCTGGGCTTAAGCAGTCAAAGCGGTCTCTCACTAGGTAGTAGAGCGGGGGAAATCGACCATTGCGAGTCTGCTGAATCACTTCTTCCAAGTGAGCCAGAAGCGTATCTTTGGCGATATTATAGAGTCGGCGCGCAGGTTCCAGTGGATAAATACGAAAGTACTCGCCGTGTTGGGTCTGAACAGGAATTAGGCTAATAACGCCATGTCGGTGAAGTGTAATCAGATCTGACAAAATTTCCTTTGTTTGCCTAGCTAACGCTTTTGCCAAAAGATAGTCGCGTGCTACACCCTTATTGTCCGACATGGCTTGACTACGAATCGTCGCCAGCATGCTTTGGAGCCAAGCGCTCATCGGTGGAAGGTCGACAACCAAAGGATTTGGTAGTGTGCTGATCTGCGGTAATTCGCTGGACTCATCGAAACTGCCCAGTCGAATATTGACTTGAACAGGCGTCCCATTTGGTAGTGGGAGTCCGATCTGTCCTGCGTCTCGGGCCTCGAATACAAACTCTCGTAAAATTTGAGCCGAGTCGAGTTGGTCCTGTTCGGACGGAACGGCATCCAGCAAATTACGCGACACGAGCAGTATGAACTTTGAGCGTGCCCGAGTGATAGTGACGTTCAGCCGAAGTGGACTGAAGATGAAATCTGCTTCAGCCAACGCAAACTCTGAGTCTGCAACTGTGTAACTCGCAATAATTGCATCGCGTTCTTTGCCTTGAATTCGATCAACTGTCTCGACCACAACCTTGCTGCCTCGGCTATCACCAAGAAGTTTGCGAATAAGGGCATTCTGCGCTCGGTGAGGGCTTACTACTGCAAGGCGCTCGGCCCAAAAAGCTTGGTCAGAGTCGTCTGAGTCTCCTGGTTCAAGTCGGGTTCGAAGAAGCCTCGTAAGATGAGCGGTAAGCTTTGCTTCGAATTCATTGCTAGTAGCGGCAGAAGGGCCGTCGTGCAATAGGACGCACAATGGGTGTTCGGGGTCGAGAACACGCTGTTCCCATTCCTGTAGTCCCTCGCGCCAGTTCGATCGTAGGTTTAAACGACGTTCGTAAACAGGCGCAGCACTAAAATATTTACCTTCGTAAAACTTGCGCTGGGGATATCGGGTTAGAGGTCCGTTGAGACGAAATGTCTCGTCTAGCGAGAATTCGCTGGTATTGCAGGAGCGCAAAAAGGAATACAGCGATCCGCCTAGCCGAGGGCCGGAGGAATGGTGCTTGTGTTCCTCACGAATCGGCGGCAGTTGGCGATCATCGCCCGCAATTAATACGCGCCCGCCTGGTGCCAGCGCCGCAAGCGCCATAAGCCCCTGCGATACCAACATCTGGGAGGCCTCATCCATGCAGACGAGCCGAAATAGCGCAACTGTATGGCCATCGCTTGGTGGCTTCGGAGCTTTTGTGATAAGCCGATTCAGTTGCCAGACCGTGCAGCCTAAGATCGCATGTGGTTCGGAAAGCTTATTCCAGATCTCGTCAATTGAGCTATCACTGATGGCAGGTAGTTGTTCAACTCCCTCAGGCAGAGGGCCGGCAGGTTTCCCTAGGTAGTACATTGGTACTGGTACTGGAAGGTGCTTAGATAGGCGCTTCGTGAGGCCTTCCATGAGATTTGAAATAGCGTTCCGGGTGAATGCTGTCACTAAAACCCGGCAGGGCGTATCACTGCGTCGGCAAGCTTCTAGATATCCAGTTGTCATCCATGAGAGAGCATGAGTCTTACCGGTTCCAGGCGGTCCAAGAATGAGTCCTACCCGTTGATTAGAAAGCCCCAACCAGGCATCGCGCTGCGCTTGCCGTAGTGGCTTATCTTGTTCTCGAGCATTAATTGCTGGTTCCACCACCTCGGTCAGGCCTTGCATCCACAGTTCGGCATCGTTCGGGAGCAGCGTGGACGCAAATTCTTGGGGGTTGCGAAGGAAAAGCTTGATGTCATCCTTGGTTTGCACGGGCGGGACTCTATTTAGCGTCAAGGTAGGCTAGAAATTCTTGAGCGCGGTAGCTGGTGAAGTCTTCGTAAACCCGATCAAGGAACCAGCCTGGGCCCTCGATTTCGCGTAGCCACTGCTGAAATAGCGGTTTGTCTTGTGGCTTGTGAATGGTCACGAGGATACTGTCGAATTGGTGTTTATCTTGCCTAGGGGCGATCGATACTCGGCATTCGCCCCAGCGATATGGGTTGAGGCGAATATCAGGATCATCGTTCGTCAAAATTAGAGCGAAATCATCAGAGGATATATCGCTATCTTGGCTTTCCAGAGGTATTTTGAAGAGTAACCATAGTTTTCCGTTAGTATTGCCACTTTTCAAAAGCTTGAGTTCTGCCATGCACTGTCCGCTTGCGCGTCGTTGCGGGAACGCCTGAGTAAGCCGAACCAGCGTAGCTAGCATCGACGAGCGCGCCTCTAGCAACTCGTATGCCTGCAATATGTCCAAGTCCTTCGCGTTTAGTGGGTCGAGCATAGTTTGGAAGCGAAATGGCCTTTTGTTAAGTCTCAAAAAACGTTTTGCGGAGTTAAGGTTTTCCTCAAGTAACCATTCAACTAGTGACGCTGTCGTCTCAAGCCGAGCCTCGACATCTGCTTCAATCGCTTCAAGATTTCCTCGATCTTCTGAGTTACGAAGAGCTCGAATTACATCCATGGCTAAGAGCGATGAAAACTCGCGCCGGAACGGTCCGTGCGGCCTATAAACGTTGCAGAAATTCGCGTCGCAGACGGCGATCGCCTCGCTGACTTGGCGAAGGTCATAGGATACTCGTACAGGCAATGCAAACAATTGCTCGAACACGCTTCTGAGCGCTGTCGCAGGAAGGTGGTGTATACCGCGTAACTCCGGTTCTGGTACCAAATCTTCAGGCGGAAAGAGCCTCACCGCATGCAGTAGCCCAGTTCTAATCCTTGGGTCGTCTAAATGTCTACCGATGGCGTTCTGCAAGTACTGAGCTTCTGTCGGCTCAAACAGAAATATATGTGCGTGCAATTCCGCATTTAGATCTCCAACGTGTTGTTGATTATGTAAATCAATCGCGGTGAGGTCTTCAATGAGACTGCCCATAACATCAGAAATTGCATTCGCTTCTGCTGATTTGTCACCTTCCTTCAGTACGCGCACTATCGAGTGACTCTTAGTCGCGCTCTTGAATCGGTATCCGAGGGTGACTAAATTGTCTTCTACCGGGTCATAGTCCGCAACAATGTAGAGTGCCGCGTCCACGCGCGGAGGCATTAAATATGTCGCTAGGTCCGGAATGCGTTGAAGCCTTCCTTGAGTCTGAGCCTTTGCACGGGCGATCAATACTTCAGCCCTTCGCTGTAGTGACCAATTTAGGTTAGGGCTTTGGGCGTTAAGATCGGCTTCAGTGAGCGCACCTAAATTGCTTATTCCTCTACGCAGTAACGTTTTTTTGCCTTCGTGGGTAAGTCCAGGAACAGCTGAGATATCTCTATCCGCGGCATCGGCTTTATTGATGCTTTTAATGCAGTGCGGCAGGTATTGGCACTGTTCGCATTTGTAGTAGATGTGGAAAAAAGTGTCATCGCGATAATGTGATACTTCTTTTTGACTGATTGTTAGCAGTTCACGACTAAAAAAGTCTTTCACGAGTCGGCGGTAGGGTTGTAGGTCAAAAACCTCAGACCGATGTATGCCTTCGTCTGCAAGGGTTCCTTCCTTGATGCACCAGATTTCTCCTTGAGAGGAAATAACTCCAGGCACTCGCAAATCTACCAGAAGCTTTTCAAGCAACTCGGCGTAAAAAGCCACTTGAGCTTTGTGAAACGCACGAGCGGACTGAGTGCCTTTGATGTCGATAATACTGAATACAGGCGGCTCTACGCTACGATCGACTCGTATGAGATCAGGAAACGAGCGACGAAGAGATATCCCGTCTGGGAGCTTCAGCGCGGTACTCGCAGTACGGCGGGCGTCTAGAGTTGCCTGTGGGGCATAATTATGCGGGAGGCTGCCTCGTAAAAAAGCTTCTGTACGTGCTTGGCTCAGTTTGTCTTCGCCAGGGGCAAGGGGCAAGGCTTGTCCCGTGGCGATAAGTTTTTGTACGATGGCAGTTTCGAACTCGTTCCCTAGGCTAGCCCATGCGCCAACATCCGTGGGTACCTTGTCCACACCGGCAGTGACCAATTCATTGGATTCCATCATTTCGTAGCGCGTCTTGCGCTCGCAGCGGTACTGAAACCAAGATTTAATCGTAGAAGCGCTAAGCGAAAGGGGCATTCGAAACTCAAAATAGAGATTTGTATCCCGAGCATTGCAGACCTGCGATGCGACCGCAAGAGGTAGGGTAGGGACGAGATCTACTATATATTTTCTAACGACGTGCGATGCTTTTTCTGCGATATAGGATGAGGTCGTTCTCAAGCAGTTCAGCCGCGAGGGAAGCAGTTGTATCCTGCGTTAAGGCTGAGTTAAGTAATTTCTACTGAATCATCAATATTTTATGTTGCTGCAAGCTAAGTCGCCACTTAGGGTTGCTCTTGCAATAATCAACAGTGGCCTCAGTGTTTTTTTTTGCATGTGGGCCATCCATTGGTTGAAGGTAGAAATGTTTAAAATTTAGGTGCTCATACAAATATGGCATGGAGTCACTTTGCGGGAATACAAGCTTCAGTTCATCACCTTGGGTGATCTTTAATTGAGCGCTTGATTTTGGGCTAACACAAAGCCAGTCTATACCCGAGGGGGGAGCGACGGTGCCGTTGGTTTCAACAGCTATGCTGAAGTTTAGCTTGTGCAGAGCGTCTACCAATGCGTCATCGACCTGAAGTAAAGGTTCTCCGCCGGTCAATACCACATACTTATGATTCTGGTGGGATATTGGCCAAAACGAATCAATGGCATGGGCAAGAGCTTCCGCATTTTTGAATTTATCCCCACCTTGACCATCTGTTCCCACGAAGTCCGTGTCACAGAATGTACAGATCGCGCTAGCCCTGTCCTGTTCTCGTCCCGACCAGAGGTTACATCCTGAAAATCGGCAGAATACCGCGGGTCGACCCGCTTGGTTGCCTTCCCCTTGAAGGGTGTAAAACATTTCTTTGATGCTGTAAGTCATTTTGTTTACTCATCTGATTCAAGTAGGTGGCGAGTGCACTGATCCGCCACCGCTGAACCATCATCAATCTCGTTCTTGAATGTACTGCTCATATCCAGTTTTGCGCAGTTCGCAAGCTGGGCACGTACCACACCCGTAGCCCCAATCATGTTTCTGCTGTCGAGTCCCGAGGTAGCAGGTGTGGGACTCTTCTTGAATCAGGCTAACAAAATCTTGACCGCCTAGGTTTTCAGCCAAACGCCAGGTCTGAGCTTTGTCGAGCCACATCAAGGGGGTTTCAATGATCACGGGAGCGTCCATTCCGAGACTCAAGGCCACCTGGGTGGCTTTAAGGGTGTTGTCCCTGCAGTCTGGATAGCCTGAGTAGTCGGTTTCGCACATTCCTCCGACTAGTACTGTGAGGCCCCGTCGGTAGGCAATAGTGGCTGCGAACGTCAAGAACAGCAGATTCCTCCCGGGTACAAACGTATTGGGAAGTCCATTCTTTTCAAACTCTATGGTTTTCTCAGCGGTCATCGCCGTATCGCTGATTTGGCCGAGTAATTTGAGGTCAAGCACGTGATCCTCGCCGAGTCGCTTGGCCCAGTTCGGAAATCTGTTACGTACCTCCTGCAAGATATTCAGCCGACATTCGAGTTCGATTCGATGCCTCTGGCCATAATCAAAGCCAATGGTCTCGACGTGCTCGTAACGTCCCAGCGCCCAGGCAAGGCAGGTGGTTGAGTCTTGTCCGCCTGAGAATAAAACTAAGGCTTTGGTGTGCATACTGCTCTCCTCGGAACTGGGTCCGGATTTAGCGTCGTTTCAGTTCTTGCTTGAGTTTTTCGGTCAGATACTTAGTTAGTAGTCCGATATCAGTGGGCGTGTTCTGGATACCATTCCAGGGGCGTCGATCGGTTTCAGAAATGTGCCAATCGCCACTTGTCCATGCCGTATGAGGTTTCAAAAGTTTTAGACCTTTGATAAAACCTTCCTTGCTGGTTGTGCCTTGATCGGAGTAAAGCAACTCCATAACGAAGCTCAAAGACACCAGGCCCGCCCCGTGTTTCAAACGTGAATTCCTGGGCGCTAGTCCTTCCCATTCCGATTTGAAAACTACACGCACTGCATGGAAGAAGTTATTGATAAGTTCGATGCTGCGCCCCTCAAAGTCATCAAACTTCATGAAGCTACGAATCGCGCCATCATTCGCAGAGTTCATCACGAACTTCTGCATCGCCATGTCGCTTAGTACTCCTCTAGGATTCGTATGTTGTTTGATCTCGCCAAATAGAGAGGAGTTAGGCAGAAAATTCAACAAATCAATAATGCGAGCAGCGAATTTACGACTCGTGAACCGTTCTGGCAGGCCGTCAACAGTCGGTAAAAGTTCATAGATCAGCGATTTTGGCAGCGGCCTCGTATTGTTGACGAGCACAAACTGCTGCCGCAGTTCGTTGTAGTCTTTACAAATCAATGCAGATACAAATACCTGGAATCCAGGTTTTTCCATCGTCGCAAGGGCGCTAAGTCGTTGTTGTCCATCGACCACAAAGCCTGGTTTTGATTCGGTAGCATCAATAATGATTTCTACAATACCCTCGCCGAGGTCTTTAATCGTTACCCCATCCAGAAAGGCCAAAATAATTGCGTTAGGAAGCAATGCATCGTCGCGCTGAAGATAGTCACGAATATCTCTGATGTGCGACGCGACTTGATGGCGCTGAAAGCCTTTGAGGTGGCCTTCTTCATCGCGGCCGACTCTCTCAATTTCAGAAAAATCTAAAATTTCATTTGGAGTGGCCGCAAACGAAAATACATCATGCCCTGAGGCCTGTTGGGCGCGCACACCCTTAAATCGATAGATCATTGTTTCGAAAGTTCCAGGGTTTTCTGAAGGTGGCGGTGGTACACGCCTAAGTTATGAAATCCGCGTCTCTTGTTTCGATTGCTGGCTCGAAAGATAATAGTTTCGATACCCGCGGACTGACAAATCGAACATTGGCATTTTTGCCACGGTTTATCTCTCAGCGTGGGTGAGATTAGTCGGACATGCTTGTCGATTTCTTTTTCCATTTCTATTGATGATGATATCGATCCGGAAAGAGTCAGTCGGAGATAGTCTACTAGCACGGCTAAAGTTGAATCAAAGTCGAGCAGGTTTTTATCGTAGTCGCGGATCGCTAGCAACGCCGCTTTTTCTTTGATTTGTAACTCTTCTGCGCTCAGAGTGCCTTTTTTTATTCCTTGCATCAGGCGTGGATTTTCAATCGCCTGAGGAATGCGGATAGCAGTGTAGTAATCCAGTTTGCTTGTATTGTTGCCCATGTAGTAATTACACTTCGCATCTTTAAATGCGCGTATAAGGGGGGAGGTTGAGTCAAAACTGGTAATGCCATATCCGGTGAATTCATGGATGTTCTCAGCTTTAGCAAAACCCAGCAGATGAATATTTGTCTCGGGCTTAAGGACCGCTCGAAGCTCTTTCAAAACCTCATGGATTTGATCGACTTTCAAAGGTACTAGACCTCCGATCGCCAAGTAGCGATAACCCATGTCTTCGAGTTGTTTTGCAGCGTTCGCCATGCTTTGAGGAGACCAACCCTGCACCGCTCCAAGAGGTTCGAAAGGCCATTCCGCCTCCTTCACTAAACGCAGAAACTCTTGCGCATTTTTGAGCGTAATTTCGTACCGAAACAGCACATCTTCCGACTGGCTCAGCGCTGGAGGATTGCTGGAGTCGCAGTTGAATATGATGTGGTCCGGTGAGCAACCGTGGGTGAATCCCGCATCTGAGTAGAACTCTACTACTTCGCTTGGGCTATACGCGGGGGTAGGGTGCTCTACATAGGCGAAAGCCCCGCAGTCACCTAGGACCATCGTATCTTTGAACTGAATGCCATCGAGTCGTAGAAATTTGCGCGCGCCTTCTCTGAGGAAGCGCTGCTGCTCGGAAGTCGAGTACCGAACCTTTGAATTAGCGACGCCATTTGCAGGTCGCACTGCGCTCATCGAGACCAAGAGCCCATCATAAGGGACGGGGGTCATCATTTCGTGCGCATACTGGTCATCCCAGTATCTCTTCCGGCCCGGCGCATTTCGATCGTTGATGAAATCGTAGTCCGGGTCTACGTAGTCTTGGGTGTCGGCGTATAAAAATTTCATTGGTGAGCGCTGGTCATATAGAGGCGGATCAAGGTTTCTTGCAGCGCCTTGATATCTTGAGGGGTGCTTTGGATTTCATTCCACTGGACATTAATCATCGGCCACTGACCTGTTGTCCATGCGCAGTAAGGGGCTACTCTGGCCAGTTCTTGTAGCACGGCTTCGTAGGTTTCGCGCTGACCACCGATTTTGGCGTAGATCCGATCCATAAGCACTCCCATGGCTATGATCCCCGCTGAGTGCATGAGTCGACTGCTCTTGGATTCAAGTGCCCACGCCTCTGGAAACGTATCACGCACTGCTCGCCAGAAGGTCGTCAGTAGGTTGTACATGGACTCAACGTTCGCCGCACCGTCGATGCTGGAGGTGTAGGGAGCCAACGCCCCCAACGGATTACTGATGCTATTACGGATCATCGTTATTACAGCGGTGTCAGTGATCACTGCTTTGCTATTTTGCTCGGACGACCGCTTTATGAGTTTGTGGAAAGGGGAGTTGGGATCGCGGCTAAGAAGCCCGCACAACTCAGCTGGTGCCTTGCGAGCACTCAGTTCGCGGGGCAAAAGGATGCTGCCTGTCTCCGGCAGTAGTTCGTTGATCAGTCGAGTGGGCAAGGGTTTGGCCTTGTTGACCAAAATAAATTGCTCGCGCTGGGTGGTTAGGCTGTCGGATACAAAACCGATCACTGGCACAGGAAGATCCGAATTGGCCGCTTTCGCCAACGCCAATGAGCGCTGTTGCCCGTCCACGATCCAGGCAGACCTCATTCCTTCCTCCCTGATAGGGATCGTCAGCGTACCCGCTTGCGAAAGCCCCGCGTCGCCTGTCGGCTTGCTTCCGCGTGCTGCAACAAAACGCAGGTCAGGAGACAGCGCTAAGATAATTGCATTGGGAAAAAGTACATTTCCCTGATTGAGGTACTCAGTGATCCCTTTGACATGACTCTTAATCTCGGGGCGCTGAAAACCCTTGAGGGGACTGCTGTCTTCGCGCGACAGGCGGCTGATGTCGGCAATTCGGACCAGGTCAGATCCCCTGATGAATAATGCATACACATCAAGGTTGTCGCCTTGCGTGGTGCGTAGCGCACGCACCACAATCGCATCTTCGCTCGTCATGCTTTGCTCTCTATGCTGTCTTGACCTTTGATGTCCTGCCAGATCCTCCGAAAGCGCGACTGCTCGCACGACACTAGGGCGTCGTCCCTTAAGTAGCGTAACAATCGGGTGGAACTGCCTTGGTAGTCAGCCCACACACACTCAAGCATGCAGGCAATTTCACTGTCCGATGCGCGCCGCCGGATGGTCGTTTTTGCTAGGGATAAAAGATCCATCGCCGCGCTGACGCTCTTTCGAGCGATCTCAGCAGGAGCACTCGACAGTTCAAGAATCTCAATGAAATGACGCAGGGCTCTCTGAGGGAAATCGTTGCGAGTGCCTGGTAGTGTTGAGGTTTCAAGGCGTTCGTCATAGGGCATCGCTATGCGTCGTAAATGGCTGGGGAGCATCTCGATGCCTGGGCGCGAAGTGAATATTCTGAGCTTGTCGATCTGCGTGTCCCTGATTTTTCCAAGGTCTTCGCCTATCAACTGGACATAGTTTGAAGAGAGGGCAATGAGCACCAAGTCGATGTCGGGTTGGCTGACGAGGTCCGCTAGGGCGCTTCCCTTTGATTGGGTGACATTCACGGCTTCCCACCAATCTGATGCGCGCACACCCAATTTTTCGAGGCGTGGGATGATAGAATTCGGATCCTGAGCCACCGTCAGGTTGTACGGTGGACATCTCTGATCGCCTTCAATCAACCCTAAGCCGGTCGACGCAAACATTAGCTTCGCGTCCAACTTCGTTGCTACACGCCTCGCGTCAGAAACGCTTCTGCCCACGTAAAGTGAAGATGCCATCAGAGTGGTGGGACGTTCGTCTATTTGCCCCTTCCACGCCTTTGCCATGGCTGCAATCGATGAATAACACTCGTCGTTCAGCACCACCGGCGGCAGGCCGTCGAGACGTTTTCGATTGGTGCAGTTGGTGATGATGACGGTTCTCATGGGAAAACTGTAGGCCTGTTTTGACTGGTCTTGCATTTATCTGAGGCTGACAATTTACCATTTAATAACTGTATGGGCCAATGCGCTTAGGCTAGTTTTTATGCGGAAGGGTTGGTATAAGAGCCTCAATACTGCTGCTACCCCTCTTTCTGGGGGGCCGTTCGATGAAGGAAGAGACTCATTGCTTAAGTTCAGCGCAATCAAGGCGTTACAGAGCCCAACCCACCAAGTGGTATCGTTTGCGGCTACCGTTGAGCAGATTTTGGCGATCGCTAGCATCGACCGAGTCAAGCGTGATGATCGTGGCGCCCTTCATGGCTTTCAGCGGCCACAGGTGTCCAAGCACATACGAGAGATCCGCGACTACCTCTCCCGTCCCGATGCGGTAATGCCCAATGCTGTGGTGTTAGCGTTTACCAGTGGAGTCCGGGTGGTGGAAGGAAATGGAGCCTATGCAGAAATTGAGGTGGATATTTCATCCGGCCCTCCTGGGTTCGTTGTGGATGGTCAGCAGCGCCTATCTGCGTTAGCTGGGCTCGAGGGGAGTTCGTTCCAGTTACTGGTGTCTGCTCTTGTGTGTGAAAATCAGGAAGAGCTTCGCCGGCAATTCATTCTCGTCAACAACACCAGTCCATTACCGAAGTCGCTGGTATATGAACTGCTCCCGTCTGTCAGCGGCCTTCCATTCAGAATGACTTCCCGCGCCCGCGCAGCCCGCATCGTGGAAATGCTGAATTATGACGATCGATCTTCTTTGCAAGGACAGATTAAGCAGCATACCAACCCCTCAGGGGTCATCGGTGATACGTCGCTCCAGAAACTGGTAATGAATTCCCTATCTGACGGTTACTGTCGGGAGGTGATTGAGTTGTCGGGAGGTGAGGATCGGTGTTTCTTGGCCATCAGTGAGTTTTTCCAAGCGGTCCAGGAGGTGTTTGGAAATGCTTGGCATGGTCACACACCTAAAAGCTCTCGTCTCGTCCATAGCGCGGGGATTATTTCCATGGGGTTCGTCATGGAGCAGTTGTGTGCTACAGGAGCGCCACTGGCCCCAGTATTCAAGTTAGGCCTTAGAAAGCTACAAGGATATACAGCTTGGACGCTCGATTCGGGAGAGTGGTCCTTTAAAACAGGCAACCGGCCATGGAATGGAGTTCAGAATTTACATGGTGATATTCATCTTTTGACTGATCATTTGACCAGGGTGGTTCGAAGTTCGGAACTCGTACCTAGCTAACTGGTGCTCATTACTAATATTTAGGAGGCATTATGACTACTTTGGTTTCCTCGGATCTGTCTCCAGCCCTGGCCAGTGACGCCAGTGTAAAAGAGTTCTCAGAAGTCATTCTTCACCTGTCCATGGCTTTTCAGGAGGCATTGAGGAGGCTCGCAGGGCAGGACGAAGCTTTCCCTTCGGAAGGGTATGGCATGCTGACTGAAGCCTACGGTTTGCGGACGCGTGCGAATATTCTCTACCTGACGCCATCTACCCATGTGGTGCAGGGATTAGATTTTTCCCAAGCCGCTATGTTGGGGAAACTCGAAAAAATATTGAATTGTTTGAGTGATGTAACCGATTTGCGCACTGTTAACTCCATTTTGGTTTCTGTTATCACCATTGCGTCAGCGCTGGGTGAGGGGCGAGCCAAAGTTGTAGAGTTTTTGTTTGAAGCGTTATGCGTCGATCTTGAGTCTTGGAAGGTTTAGTCTAGCTGTTTGTTTTTTTTTGCTTGAGATACGGGAGGAATCAGTGGAGATTTTTAAAGAATTCGTTTTTGAGGCCGCTCATCGACTGCCCAATGTTCCAGAAGGGCACAAATGTGGGCGTCTGCATGGTCACTCCTTTCGTATTGCAATTTATATTGATGGCCCTGTCGATAGAACGTCGGGTTGGGTCAGGGATTTTTCCGAGATAAAGGAAATCTTCGCGCCTCTGTATGAACGCTTAGATCACAATTATCTTAATGAAATTCCCGGACTGGAAAATCCGACGAGCGAGATTTTAGCCGTTTGGGTTTGGCAGGAACTAAAGCCATTGCTTCCAGAGCTATCCGCAATACGTATTCACGAGACATGTACAAGTGGATGTATTTATAGAGGGCCGGAGGTATAACCACTCTCGTGTAAAGAAAGTAGAACTATGTGCCGTGTGTAGTTCACTGGATAGGTGTAGGCTTTCATTGTCGAGTTTGGTGGTTAATTTTCTTGTCTAGCTCGGCACAGGTCACCATCCCAAATCAGCGAAACCGGCTGTACGTCACGCGGGCCGTGCCTTTAAAGACAAACGGAAGCAGCGAAAGCCGGACTTCCGATTGTGCGCTCGGGAAACGGAACAGAGCGCGGGGAGGGCGCATCTATTCGAATTGATTGCTGACGGGCTGTGGGCCTCCTGAAGACCCTTTGATCACAAGGCCCAGGGGCCGATTTGGAATCAAACCAAAGCGTCAAGCCCCTGACTAATACCTCCAAATTCGACGTTTTTGGGCCCAAATCGCAGTGCCAAACAGACCGCAAATTCACCCGACTTCTTGCTGTTTTGGTGACAAACCATTTTGCAGGTAGTTGGCACCGATTGAGTGCCGCTGAACCCTCGAAAGATCCGTCGGCCGCGGCTTATAGCGGTCAGCTCGGAATCCCTTGCAAGGTCCTGGTCGGTGCCAAATCCGCTGCTAACTCACACTATGGCCTGAGGCTGGCCGGCAGGCGGACCTCGCCAAGATCGCCAACGCTGGTGCCGAGCAGGCCCGCCAAGCAACAGAGAAGCAGCAGGCCGCCGAGAAGGCACTTGCTGATCTCGACCAGAAAGCTCAGAAGGAAAAGACCAATGGCCTCGCTGAAAATGAAAAGCTGCGCCGTGCTGCTGACACTGCTCGCCGGCTGCGCATCGCGGGAAGTTGTCGCTCCAGTAGTGGGGGCGTGTCCAGTTCCACCAGCCCCGCCAGCCTGGGCGATGCAGGAACCGTCGAACTCTCTGCAGCTTCTGGATCGACTGTTTTCGATATCCGCGCTGGGATCATTGCCGACCAAGCAGCCTTGAAGGCGCTTCAAAGTTATGTGCGCAATGTGTGTGGTATGCGCTAGTAAATCAGCCTGATACTTTTGCTATTGCTGTCTCCCGCAGGGCTGTCACTGCCGCGGGGGAGGTGGCGGATTGCGCTGCACCTACATAATCAAGCGTTCGAGGCTGAGCGACTATTAATAGCTGTTTCGAGAGGCGTCGACGTGTCTGGCGAGAGATGCATTGGTTCGCTTTGACATATCAGTGATTTTTCAACCCTGCGCCGCTCACGCTGGCGAAAGGCTCTGATTGCCGGAACTGCTAGGACGAGGGAAAAAGGCCAGAGCACCAGGGCATTCAGGATGACCAAGGCGCAGGTGAATCGGTCAAAACTGCTCGCACCAACGAACACCAGCACTTTTTCAAGAACCATGTTCGGTTCGACCGGCAAATGGGTGTCGTTGGTCCAATTATGGCACCACTGCTTGACCTGGACGCATAGCCCAATGAATAACGCAAAAATCCAGACGGCCCCCAAAGAAAAGCCAATCAGCAATGTGGTTATGATGATTTCCATTCTAAACCCATCCCTTTGAGAACTGATCAGCGTGCAAAGTTACTCTGGAGTTATGACGGCCGCAAGTGGCGCCTGTATGGACGCGCTTACCTTGGCCCAGCGTACTCCCAATGAGTTTCTGATCATCGATGCGGGCGATCTGGCTGCAATTGCTGACCAAGCCCGAGCCCGGGGAGTGACCTGCGAGCAAGCCTACGACTCGCTTCACTGATGGCGATGATCCTGGATGATCCATTCAGGAATAAACCAGAATCGAGCGCCACTCTGCTGGCTTTCGATCTGGATGGCGAAGTCCTGCTTGTCGATGATGGTCCAAGTGTCGGCACGATCGAATGGGCTGTTGCTGGCGCACACCGGGCTGGCAGCAGCACCTTGCATGAACTGGTTGAGTGCAGTCTTCATGCCTGTCAGGTCAGGGCATGGTTATGCGGAAGGCAAAAGTAGTGCAGATGCACCTTTAGAGCGCCATTCGAAGCCCGGGCCCGCTTTGTAGCAGTTAGGGGTATGATCAATAGCAATGCCAAATAGGTTGCGACCTGATTCAGTGTGGCTTGGCGGATCGGCAGTTCGTGTTTTGTTTTGATGATGAATACTCCTTGTATTCATGTCGAGCTTTCGCGGAAAACGAAGTATTTACAGGTGAAAAATCCAAAAAACGCCACTGTTATTATCGCAAAAATCTGAATGATCTGGTGAGGGTAATGCAGAGTGTCGACAAGGGTGTACAGGAGCAAGAAGTTAATCAGGTACCCGGTTACATGCATCTGCACGTAACGGATTAATGCTCCTCGATTTTTTCTCTGAGAAAATGTCCACTTGTAGTTCGCGATATAGCCAATAGCGACACCTGTTAGATACATCAGTGTCATTGACAGTTTTTCGCCACTCCCTGAATAGACGATCAATAGATATCCGAGATAAAGCAAGGAGTTGTTAACTAGGCCGACGATGCCGTAGCGGATTAATTGGCCAAAAGCAGGCGTGGTGAAAAAGCTCATTCGGTCAACTACCCTCTATCTTCTTCGGCGGGAAACGCTGGCTGTGAGCTACGTACAGTCATGTCGTGTATCTCTCGTCGCGATTCGTAGGTTTTCTGACCTATGATGTACAAGGGGCGCCGCTTGGTTTGGTCAAATGTCTTTCCGACATATATTCCAACAATACCTTGTATCGAGATCACAATGCCGCCGATGAAGAATATAGAGACCATAAGGCTGGTCCAACCTTGCACAACTGCACCATGGAGCATGGTGGTAAATATGAGGTAGGCTCCGTAAATAAATGACAATAATGCCATGGTGAAACCGAGCTTTACCGCAAGTCGAAGTGGCTTGTCTGAGTACGCGATAATTGTTTCCATAGCCAAATTCCAAAGCTTTGAAAACGTATAAGTGCTTTTCCCATCCAGGCGTTCCGCATGCTCAATCTCAATTCCTGTACTGGCAAAGCCTGTCCAGTGAACCAGTGCACCAAAAAAGCGGAGCTGCTCTCGCATTTGACAGACGTTATCTACAACCTTCCGAGAAATTATGCGGAAGTTGCCGCTGTCGCCATTGTATTCAAAGTCAGCCAAGTAGCTAAACGTCTTGTAGAACAGCCAGGAGGTTGCTCGTTTGAGCGGGGGGTCGCTTCGTTTTCCTCGCAAGGCTAGAACAATGTCGTAGCCTTCTTGGGCTTTGGCATAGAGGCGTGGAATTTCTTCAGGACGGTCTTGAAGATCGCAATCCATTACGACAGCCCATTGCCCTCGGCAGGCGTCCAAACCGGCGGTAATTCCGTAGTGCTGGCCGAAGTTGCGACTTAGCTGAATGCCACGAACTCGCGGGTCGGCCTCGGCGAGGCGCTCTATTATCTGCCATGAGCGATCGCCTCCGCAGTCTTCTACCAACAAAATCTCAAAATCGAGTGAAATATCTTCAAGGGACTTTCTTAATCTTGAATAAAGTTCGTCAAGTGAGTTCTCGGCTTTGTAAACCGGAACAATGACTGAAATATGTGGCCCGGCCGCTTTTGGTGTCATAGTATTTTATGTCTTATTAAATTGTGGGCTCGACTGACTTCTTTACCAAAATTTCGCATTAAAAAGAAGCTCTTGTCTGTAAAAAAACACACCGAATGCTACGTGCGAAAAGAATAGTGCCAAGCAAAGAGAGTACTTTGCTTTATCGATTTTCTTCTTGGTCAGGGCTTTTGTATTCTTGAACAAGAAGGCGACAGAAAATAGGAATACCAGGTAAAGCCCCATTTGTCCGCTCCACCAGAAATTTCCGTCATACATTCTGGAACCGCTTTCTGCGAAGAAGTACGTAAGAACCAAGCCCATGAAAAGGCAGCAGGAAGAAAAAATTACAGCCTTATCTTGTATGAAGCTTCTTGGGTAACACAGAAAAACCAGCAGTGGAAATGCTATCGACAGGATGAATTTCGGTAGCAGAAAGTTGGAGTAGTGAGCCATCGTCTCAAAAGGCATAACCACGATGTGGCTTTCCGTGCTACCCGTAGCTTGCGAAAGATCCTGGAAGAAGAATGTTTGGAAAAACTGTAGACCAAGCACTGCGAAGATCGGGAGAAAAAATGAGAGATATATGTATTTGCTCGTCAGGGCTGGCTTCAGTCTGTGGGTGACCAAAAGAAATAATACAAAGGCAGGCAGCACAATAATCAAGAAGTTTGGTTTTGAAACTCCGCAGAAAAACAAAGCCATGGCAAGTGCGATGCCACTGGATAAGCCGTTGCTCGATGTGCTGTTGGCCGATTTGAGAGCATAGAGGAAAGCAAGGAGGGAGAGAGGCTTTAAAAGCAGCATGGTAGGGCTGTGGTAAATGCTGATCCCGATATAGCCGAAATAGAGGTGCTGGTCGATAGGGAAAAACAGTTGCAGTGGAGTAACAAGGAGGAGGCAGACTGAGAACAGTATGGCGATGATTGCATGCATGCTCTCTGCCAGTATTTTATAGTTTAAAACTGAAAGAAAAAATATCGACGACACTATTACGACAGTTGACGACTGCGCATAGGTAATAAGAAATATTTTCTTTGTGAGAATTGAAAGTAGGTGATACAGCGGGTGTGGAAGTATCAGCTTTTGGCCTAGTTCCATTTCGCTTGCCCACCTCAAGTGAACAACGTAGTCAAATGCATTTGCTGATAGCGTGCTTATCAGTGGTTCAAATATAGTTATACAAATTGCCAGTAGTGCGACATAGGCTATTAAGTTGGTCATACGTTTCGACTTTGCATTAGAAATGATGTCGAATTTGTTTGTGGCGTGCTCCCGTCTATCGTTGCTGATGGGCTCAGCAGGTTTAAGAGACGTCATTATTGTTCTTCCCTCTATATTACGTTCTTGCACGAGTGGTGAGATAGAAAATATCTTGAAGTCGGCGAGTATACCCGCTGGACGTTGGTGCTGCTTCTTTCGGTGACACCGCACTCCATGAGCTTCCGACTCAATGGTGCGTATCGTGGTTGGGCCCAAGCTCGCCGCTGTTGGATGCTCGTCTGTCAGGGGGGATGCCAGTGCTTTCACGCAGGGCGGTGTGTGGGATGTCGACGGCCACCCGTGTGTGCAGTCGTGGTGGTCCAGCCTATATAAAAGAGGGGGATGGTGTTCGGTCGGCAGGACGCCGTAGATGGAGAGGCATTCCCCTTGAAGGTCAGTAGGGACTTTTGCGGGGAAACGTAAAACTCAGCTGAGCCGCGTAGAACGTCGATTGCAGTGGACGTCTACGTAATGGGTTGTTCTTTAAGGCTTTTTATCACCCTTGCAAGCATGGGGTGCTAGGGGTCGAGTGTTCGAATCACTCCGTCCCGACCATTATTCCTGAGTAAAATCAGACACTTAAGCCGATCAGATAGATCGGCTTTTTTGTACCTGCGCAAAACCAATCGCGTTCTGTAGCCAGGCTGGCGCCTTTTCCCTGATCGCTTTAAGACCTTCGACGGTATCGCGTTTGCGCTGTTTCTTCTCGATGCGATTGATCGTGCTGACGGCCGGGATGTCCGGGCACAGCCCCTTTGCCGCGGTGTGGTTGAAAACATCGATCAGCAGTCCCAAAACGAGTGTTGCAATCAGCGTCGAAGGCGAACCTTCTCCCAGCTGCGATCAACGTAAAACGACCCCGTATCACCCCGAAGGGAATAAAGCGTTGCTCTGTAGAAGGCTGTCCCGCGTGAACAGTTCAGCCCACGCAGTTTTTGGTAAGCCCATTTCCATCCGTGCTTAGGTTCGGTGCTCATACGTTGCCCTGGTCAGTATCATCCATTCCCTGATGGTAGCTCGGGGGGTATGGATGTCCAACTATCGATTTCAGGCGTCAAAAGTACGTCCTGGAGCGATTCTTTTTTTTTAAAAATCTGTGCTGAGTAAACAAGTAGCTGAGGTATGCCCCAGACCTGCCAAGAGCGGGCTTTTTTACGCCCGGTGAAACATATGACCGATACTGAAAAAGATCGAGATATCCTCGCGCGTACACTCTGGGGGAAGCCGTGACGAATCGCTCACAGGTCATAACGAGGCTAGTGAGGCCTCGCTATGGCTGTGCATTGACAGGCGGGTTGTCGAGCGATCAGGGTGACAATGCCTTGAGGTCGAAGGTTGTTGCGCCTGGCAAGGTTGGCCACTTGTGTGGACCTTCCATGATCTCTTGCGGGGTCAGCAGACAGGCGTCCAATTGCCGCTTCAAAATATCCAGGTCGATACCCTGGCCGATGAAGACTATTTCCTGTCGGCAATCCCCGGTGATCTCGTCCCATTTGGCCATTATCCCTTCGCGGCGATAGTCATCCTGAGGCCATTGCGATTGCGCAATGAATGTCCACCAGCGTCCGACATAGTCCCAACGAAATTGCCCGCCACTTTGCACCAGCATGCCAATGTCCAGATGCCGACTGGCAACCCAGAAGTAGCCTTTGCAACGCAGTAGTCGCCCGTTTTGCCACGGCCGCTGCAGGAACTCCAGCAGACGTTGCGGATGGAATGGCGCACGCTCCTGATACACCCACGAAGCAATTCCATAGGTGTCCGACTCGGGAGGACGATCGTCACTCGATTCCAGGCTTTTCATCCAGCCGGGTGACTGCACCAGACTCGGCAAATCGAAGCGACCGGTGTCGAGGATCTTCGACAGATCGACGGCACCGTAGGTCATGGGCAGAATTTCGGCCTGCGGATTGAGGCCCGCGAGAACGGCGCTCAGCTCCAGAAAGCCTTTTTCGCCTATCAGGTCCAGCCGACTGACGAGGATGACGTTGGCGTACTCCACCTGTTCGATCAGCAGGTCGGACAAGTGGCGTAATGGCGTGCCCGTTTCGTCCTCGTCGCCGACCGTGTCCCGCGAGTTCAGCAGCGCCTGGAAGTTGCTGCCATCGACAACGGTGACCAAGGTGTCGAGCCGCGCCAGTTCGCTCAGACTGAAACCTTGCGAGTCGAGGAAGGCGAAGGTCTCGGCGACCGGCATCGGTTCGGAGATTCCGGTGGACTCGATCAGCAGGTAATCGAAGCGCTGCTGACGCGCCAGCAGGCTGATCTGCTCAAGCAGATCAGCGCGTAGCGTGCAGCAGATGCAGCCGTTGCTCATTTCGACCAGTTCATCGCTGCCGCGGTGCAGCGACACGTTGCGTGCCACGTCCTCGGCGTCGATGTTGACTTCGCTCATGTCGTTGACGATGACTGCCACCCGCATGCCTGCGCGGTTGCGCAGGATGTGGTTGAGCAGGGTCGTCTTGCCGGAGCCGAGGAAGCCCGAAAGGACCGTCACCGGCAACCGGCCCGATAGGGCCCCGTCAATCATGCGGCCACCGTTTTCGCGTCGACGGCCTTGTCCAGGTAGCTTTCGAACAGGTCGACGACCACCAGGCCATCGTCCGCGGCATCACCCCACAGGTCCTTTACCTGGAATTCAACGTGATAGGTCGGCTGATGCGCCGCGCTCAAATCGCCGTGACCGATGGCATCCGGGAACGGCCATTTTTCCGAGGTGCGGTGTCGGACGATACCTTCCTTGCCGCGTACATAGGCCGGCATGCGTATGTGGCCGGCCACGTATTCGTCGCGAACCACTACCCGGTCGCCAACTTCAAATGGCGGACGGCCAGTGATGGCGGGGCGGCCCTTGTCGTGGGAAGGGTTGGCCAATTTGAAGGGTGAACCCAGCGCCTGATCGAGTTCGTCCTGGGTAATAACGCCGGTTTCGACCAGCAAGGTGGCCGTGGCAATGACGTAGCGTTCGTAATATTGCGTGCCAACGTGCTGGCGGACATCAAGTCGTTCGACGGCGTGACGGATTTCGTCGACGCTGAATTTTTTCAACTGGTCGGCGCCGATAAACATCAGGCTATAAGCCAGGTGCTCCCATTCCTGTTTGAATACTTGCTTGTAATCCTGGCTATTGATGACATGGGGAACCTTGCCAAAGCCTTGAAAACCGCCGAGATCGTGAAAGCCATCCATAATGAAAACCTCCGAAAATTAGTAGATGAAGAGTCTTTTGGGTCAACGTACGCGGGGCAGGGCAACCCCGATCAGCACATCCTTGGTCACCAGTTTCTGAAGCTCTTCTTCACTCATGTGCTCGGAGCCTTCGGGCCTTAAGGGCAAGACCAGGTAGCGGCTTTCTGCGCTGGTATCCCAGACTTTGACGACCACATCGCTTGGTAACTCTGTGCCCATCTCACGCAGCACGGTGCGTCCTTCACGAACCAGGCGTGCCCGGAACTCAAAACCCTTGTACCACTCCGGCGGCAACCCCAGGACCGGCCAGTTGGTGCAGGAGCACAGGCTGCAGACGATGACATTTTTCAGCTGGGGCAAATCCTCCAGGGCGACGATGTATTCGCCTTGCGGACCGGTGAAACCGAACTGCGCACACGCTGCGGTGCCGTCTTTGAGCAACAGCTCCCGGAACTGCGGATCGACCCACGCCTTGGCGACTACACGGGCGCCGTTTTCCGGACTCCATTGGTGCACCATCAATTCGGTTAGCTGTTCGATATAGCCCTCTGGAATCAGCTCTTTGTCTTTCATGACCTTGAACAAGGCCCAGGCCCGTTCGCTGGGCGTCGAAGTGGATGCTGGGGATACAGTGGCGCTCATGGTGTAACTCCTCATCGGTTTAAAACGGTCAAAAAAAGTGAAGAACAGCCCCCGGTCTTTTATTGATGTCCGGGAGGTCGGGTGAGGTGGGCTTACAACGTCTTCCAGTCGACAGTGGCCTCGAACGCTGCCGCCGCCTGGTAAATCGTGCCTTCGGCATAGTGCTTGCCAACGAACATCAGCCCGACGGGCAGGCCGTCCACCAGACCACACGGGATCGACATGGCCGGATGGCCAGTAATGTCCTGCGGCGCGGTGTTGCCGATCATTTCCAGCGCACGGGCCACGTACTCGGTGATCGAACAATCGGGTTCTGGGTGAGGCTGGGCAATGATCGGCACGGTCGGCATGACCAGAAGGTCATAGGTCTCCAGTGCCTTGTCGTAACCGGCCCGGGCGAAGCGTGCGATGTTCTGAGCCTTGGCGTAGAAGCGACCGTTGTAATGTTCCAGGCCGTATTGGCCGACGAACATGCACAGCTTGAGCGACGCGGACAATGCGTCCGCTTGGTCGCGCCAGCCGGCCTGTTTATCCAGCAGGCCGACGTCATAGAGACCTTTCCAGTTAAAGCCTGCGCCATTGCCATGCATCATCTGCATGGTCAGGCCTTCGCAGCCGATGGGGTGCCACAGCGAACCCGCCAGGTTGTGCTCGGGGACGGAGACTTCCTCGACGCGAGCGCCCAGGACCTCAAGCCGGGCGATGGCGCTGCGCACCTTGTCGGCAACACGTGGATCCTGATTGGCCAGCTGAAAGCCTTCCTGCAGGATGCCGATCCGCAGCCCGCTCACACCTCGCTCCAGATAATCGCAGTAGGCGTCGACCTGAGGAGCGGCCTGGCGAGGGTCGAGTCCGTCGGCACCGGCCATGACTTCCAGCATCAGTGCGTTGTCACGCACGTTGCGGGTGATGGGACCGGCATGGTCGATGGTGGCTTCGATCGCCATGATGCCGGTGTAAGGCACCAAACCGTGAGTCGGCTTCATACCATAGGTGCCGCAGAACGCTGAAGGGATGCGGATGGATCCACCCTGATCACCGCCAACCGCCAGGTCCACCTCGCCGACTGCTACTAACGCAGCGCTGCCCGAGGAGGATCCGCCAGCAGCGAAACCGTGCCGATACGGGTTATGTACGGGCGCTGGATCAGACGTGTGGCTGCCACCGGAGAGGCAGTAGTGTTCACAGGTCGCCTTGCCCAGAATGGTGACCCCGTCGTCCAGCAAACGGGTCACCACGGTAGCGTCGAATTTCGGTACGAAGCCTTCCAGTGGGGCGGCGCCGTTCATCATCGGGACGCCAGCCAGGGAGATGTTGTCCTTGAGCGCAACAGTCTTGCCAGCAAGTTTGCCCTCACGGGCGCCATTCACCTCAGTCCTGTAATACCAGGCATTGAGCAGGTTTTGCGAGTTTGACGGGCGGTAGCCCGAACTGCGGTCGTAGCGCACCGGCGGGGTGAAGTCCGGCAACTCGTCGACCAGGTCATATGCATCGAAACTTGGCTGCATAAGTGCCAGGTATTCCGCTGCCTGCTCGTGGGTCAGCTGCATATTCAGCCGGCCAGCGATGTCCTGCAGTTGGTCGAGGGTAGGGCGAACAATGGCCATGATTTTCCTATTCTTTTTGTCTGTGATCGACGACGGTTCAGCCCGTACCGGAGCGTTCGATGGTGTTCGCAAACACCTCACGCCGGGTACCTGGAGCGACATCAATCGATGTGGGTAACAGGGTTCAAGTTAGGCATCCCTCTCGACATTTGCTTGGCCGAGAAGGACAGCCACTTGGTTGAAAAGGACAACCTGCCGAGCGTGGCGAGCTCAGAACACTTTCAAGACGCGCAGGTTCAGGCGTGCACCTTCCTTGAAGCCTTGTTCGACCTCAATGTCGGTGCCGATCTGGGCCTGAATCTGCAGCGTGGGCTCGATGAAGTGCGTGACGGTGAAACGCCCATAGGAGGTGGAGACCCCGTCGTGCTGATCGACCCCGTTGACGGTGGTCGCCGAGCCGGTGATGTAGCCGCCGCCAACGGCGAAGGTGGTGCTCGGCGTCCAGTTGTAGCGCACGGCGGTCTGGTACTCGTAACGGGTGTTTTCTTCCAGCTTCGCCCCGGTCGGGCCGAAGTCATTGTTGGTCGACACCCATGAGGCTTCAGCCACCGTGTCCAGCGCCCATTTCGGGGAGAAATGGTGGATGTACGCCGCCTGTAGCGTGGCGCGCCAGCGGTTCTCGCCGAGGTTCAGGGCATCGTTTTTATCGTAGCTCCCCACCGGAAAGGACAGGTAGGGTGCCAAAGCGAAGATGTCCTTGTTCGCCGTGGGCAGCGTCCACTTCAGCGGCGCGGTGATGATCGGGTCGCCGATGCCGCGGGTATCGCCCAAGGCACCGATATCTCCCGAGGCGTTCATCTGGCCGAAAGGCAACAGAATCTGCGGTTCCCATGAGAGGTTTTCTGACAAGCCGATGGCGTGCACATACCGCAGGATGCCGATGTCCGAACTGAGCCTGGCGTCGTCGGAGACCTTGTGGCCGTTCTGGTACAGATCCGAGCGGTCGGCGTGCTGGTAGTAGAGCAACAAGGCGTTGGCGCCAGCCGGCAATGGTTCGAAATCACCGGGAGCTACCTCGATGGCCTGGCTTTTGACAAAGGGCAGCATGCACAGCACGAGTAAAGAGTGACTCAACTTCATGATCGATTTCCTGACAAAAAGGCCCCCAACCCCATCCGCTTGAGATGGAGGGCCAAAAGATGTTTGAGAGGTCTGTGTCAGGGCGGAATCCGGATCAAGACCGCCCATGGACGCCGGGTAGCGTCAGATGTCAGGTTTCAGGGATCACCGCGTCACGCAACATGCCGGTCTGCGGGTGGCAGTTGATGTACTCGAACACTTGATCCTTGGCGTCGGATACCGAGACTTCGTGATAGAGCCGTAGCTTCGACAGGCTGGTGGCCACGCGAAAGAAGGTCACGAAGATCCGCAGATGGGTCGGATGGGATTCGGCCCAGCGCTCGAGTTTTTCCAGGGAGCGCCAGTGACCGATGTTGTAGCTCAGGTTCAGAAAGTTGCCGTCCAGGTCGATGTAGTTCACGAAGCGATTGCTGTAGCAACCCAGGTCCTTGCCATTGTCACGCAGGAAGTCCATACCCGCCTGCAGCGTCGGCAGAATTTCGTTGAGATAGAGCGATCGTTCTTCTTCGCCGGCATCCGCCCAGTCCTGGCCGGAGCGGATCAGCGCGACATTGTCGTGGCCTTGCACGACCACGCGCCCACCTGTGGCCGGGTCGCCGGCGATGACCGTCAGTTCACCGGAAGGAGCCATCCAGTCGGTCTGGGAAATCGGGAAGCGGTCACGCATCGATCCCCAGTAACCGTGTTCTTCGATGTCGTCACTGATGGTGTCCATCACGGCGCCAACGCCGGGCAACTCATCGCGAAAGCCATACAGTGTCTCGAACTGCTCGGCCCTCGGCGCGACAATTTCCCGAAAGTAACCGAGACCGTCGCTCAGGCGATCCTGCGAGGACCACCATTCGATTACCTCAGGCGTGCGCAGCCAACGGCAATATGCGGCGGGGTCTTTCCAGTAACCGACGATCATCAGGTTGTCGTAACCGCTGTTGTCGGTGTGGTGGGTCAGGTCATGGCTCAGAGGGCCATCGGGCAAACTCAGGCTGGCGGCAATGTGGCGCATCGCGTGCAGAGCTGCTTCACGCTGATCCTCCCCGCGGTATTGCACACCCCAATACCCCATCACCACTTGTTCCACACGCTCATCGGCGCGTGCGACCCACATGGGGAAGGGGGGTTGGTATTCATCGGGGACGCGACGAGACAACGTCCGTGGGCATTTGAGGTGCTTATCGATCGCAGATTCCATGGTGGGCTCCTTGGTTTTTTTGTTGGTAGGCGGTTATCTGTTCAACGTTTCGACGGGCGCGGGTACCTGGAGGTTGGCGCAACCAGTCGACGCCGCAGCGCCAGAGTCCCCAGCTCTAACAGGTAGGTGGCGAACTCTTCAGGTGCCAAGTCGCGCCTCTGCAAAAGCCAGGATGAATCGGACTGTCGCTGCTGCTCTGGTAGATGCATGGGACACCTCATCAGTTGTGGTTGGAGGGGCACGGTGTGGGGTAGAAGTTAGGCGGGGACGGCGCAGTACGCTTGGCTCGTACGGACAACCGTTTGGCTAGAAAGGACAGGCTCTGAAAACAGGAATACGATGCGCTGAATGGGGGCGCGCACTCCGTCAGGTGGCGAATGCATGCATCGATAACGGGCAGGCGTCATCCGTGTGAAGCGTTAGCGGGATTCGCGCGCGCAGCCTCTATCCCGAGCATGCGAGCGTCTGGCATTTCAGGCGCACACAACGGTGGCAACCCGAGAGGGGGAGTGGCCTGCTATTTGCTAAGCAGGGAATCAACGTTACCGTCGCCCTTATTGTTCAGTCGCCGCCGTGAGGTGAATGCCATGAGCCATAGCAATCAGTATTCAACTCTCGCCGTTGCGGCTCCACGTCGCTTTGATTACTGGAAAGAAGTGGTCTGCCGTCATTGCCTGGCGGCGGACAGCAAACCGTTGGTGCAGAGCGATTTCGACGGGGTGCTGGAGGTGCACGGCATGGGGCCGCTGGACATCTGTACGCTGTCCTCGCCACTGCATTATTGGGAGCGCGCCCCCCGGCACTTGCGCAGCGGTCCGGACGAGGATCTGTGGCTGGGTTTCACCCGGCGAGGCTTTGGTGAACTGGAGCAGGCAGGGCGCAAGGCAACGCTGGCGGCGGATAGTTTGTTTCTTTATGACGCATCCCAAACGTTCCGATTCAGTCTGGGTGGTACCGAGAACCACCTGGTCCGCATTCCGCGACAGTTGCTCAGCCAACGGTTGCCAGGCGTAGCAGGTTGCACCGCCGTAGTTTTGGACGATCGCCGTCCAGGGGTGATTCCGTTGCGCGAGATGTTGCATCAAGCGGCGAGCATTCCTGCGAGTTTTCAAGATGAGGGGCTATCCAGCCGCTTTTCCAACACCTTGCTTGACCTGCTCGCGATTAGCCTGGAACTCCAGGATTTGAAGACGACCCACGACGAGCTGGATCTTTATGGTCGGATCATGAACTACATCCACCAGCATCTGACCGATCCGGACCTGTCGATCGAACGCATTGCTCGAGTGCATTATGTGTCCACGCGAACCGTCACGCGCGCGTTCGCCCGTTACCAGAAATCGCCAGTCGCAGAGATCTGGAAGGAGCGCCTGATCGCCAGTCGTGAGGCTATAGAACGCGGTCAGGTACGCAGCATTTCTCAAGCTGCACTGGATTTCGGATTCTCCGATTTTTCCCATTACAGTCATGCTTTTCGCAAGGCTTTTGGTATGGCTCCTCATACACTCTTGCGCCGCAATTGAGCAAGGTCGCTCGCCATAGCGGGGCGAAGGTTTTCCTCCCGCCAGAGATTCGCCGCTCTCACCCGCGCTTTCTTCCAGGCCGAATCATTCACTCGGTGCATCGCATCGCCGTTGTACGGAAAAAACCAGTCCTCTGACCATGCTGTGGGCGTCCGCCCACTCATCCAGCTCGATACGATCAAACACCACGCTCTGTTTTCCGATAAGCACTTGCGTGATCACCTTGCCCCCCAGCTTGTCCCTGCAAGTCCCGCCAAGGCTCCCATAGACATATTTTTGATGATTATTGATTTTCTAATCCCCCCTTCAGCCGTTTTAAATGCGCCTCGAGGAAGGTAAGCAAAGGCAGGTCCTGCAGTTCGCTTTGACGCAAGCTTCTAATGCCGCCAAATCCGCATCTGTAGAGTCTGCTCCTCCTCACGTTGTGTACTGTTTTCCCCACGCCTTCAGCCGGGACACGCAGACGAAAGTTCACACACCGCATTTCGGTTTTTCCAGGTTAGAGACTGAGTTAAACCGCAAAAAGGAGGATGCCAGGATGCTGATAAGAATCGAAAAAGCGAGGACACCGCAAGACTGGAATGTCTGGATGAACGCCTGGTGCGTCAAGTTTCGCAGCTATGCCGAAGCCTTGGCGTTCGTGAGCAGATTGGAAGGCCGGATAAATGCACCGCACCTGTTGCCTGTCAGCGAAGACCGGCTTGTATTGGAACGGTAAACCCCCGACAAATGCCGGGGGGCTGCGCGATCTGGCGCGGGTTCTATTTCGATACCACGATGCCTGCTGGCTTCCAGGTGCCTTCGCCAGCCGGCAGGACTGAAGGCGGTGTCTCCTTGGGCCAATAGAGGCGCATCACCAGGTAAATCGGGCCGTCGGGGGCTGGCAGCCAATTGCTTTCCAGCGCCTTGCCGGGCGAGTTCCGTTGGATGTAGAGGGTCAGCGACCCGTCGGCATTCTTCTTCATGCCAGGCAGCATGGGCGAGTTCAGTAGATAGCGGTCGATCGGGTTCTTGATAAGGAGCTGTGTCTTGCCGTCGTACAGGGTCACCGACCAGAAGGCGTTCACTGGAGGTAGTTGCCCCGCGGGGAAGGTGAGTGTGTAGTTATGCTTGCTGCCATCCAGTGGCTCGCCGGTCGCGGTTGTGCGGGTGATGGGGTAAGTGGCTTCGACGGCATCGTTGCCGTAAATGCCACCTTTGGCCGCGCCCGCGCGCTTCAACCAGTCGCCATTGTAGAAATGGCGGTCGCCAAAGTACGAGCCGATGCCCCAGCCATTGACGTTCTTGAGTCCGCCGGACAACCACTTGTCCACCTTCTCGTCACCTTCCTTCATGCCCAGCAGGACAGCGGCCTTGTGCTCGAGCGAGAGGTCCTGGAGCTTGAAGCTCTTGCCCGGTCCAATGCCGATTTTCGCGATTCGCGCCCGAATTTCCCGGTCTTCCGGTGTTGGCGGTACGTACTGGAGTGCGGCGTCAAGATACTCGAAGAAGTTCTCCTTGATCCCCGCGGTGGTGCCTGGAGGGAAATTGATAACCGGCGAAGCAGGCGCCGCCGGTTGCTTCAAGAACGCCGACAGCGGCTGGGCTTTGTAGCCGGACTGCACCTTGATCACATTCGGCATGTCCTTGGGATTGAAGAGCTGGGTTCGGTAGCCGGCCACCGTGAAGGGCGTTGTCGAATAGAAGACTTTGCTGATGCCGGGTGGCATGGAGCCCTTCCAGTCAGGCCCGACCACCATGTAGTTACCCGGGCCGTTCCCCGTGGTGCGGCTGCCGATGTAGCCGTAGTTGTAGGTGTTGCCGTCGATCAGTTGCACCGAGTAATAACGTTTCTTTTCCACTGCAGGTACCGTGAGCACCATGGGCTCGGCGCGCAGATCCAGCCAGAGGAACGAATAGGGCGTATCGCTGTTGGGCGTGACGATGGCCGTATCCTGGTAAGTGAAGACACGGGGTTCGTTCTTGATCTGGTTGAAGGGGGCCTTGAACTGCGGGCCGCTTTTGTCCACGGCGTACTCATACATGACCGCATAGTTCATTACGATCGGCAGTCCGTAGATGAAGGCTTCCTCGGCGATGGCCTTCGTTTCCGTGAGGCTGGGCGCGGCGATGCCCTTGGCTGCATCGGCTTTCTCGGCCTGGGCCACGGGGTCATTCTTGCTGGCACAGCCTGATACAAGCGCCACCGAAACGGCAGCGATGGCTATCCATTTGATGCATGAATATTCCGGTTTCATCCTTTGTCGCTCCTGACCAAAATCCTCTCTGCCCTGGATGTCTTGATCAGCGATTGAACACGTCGAGACTCCAGCTGGTTTACTGCCGAATCTGAGCGTAGGCCATTAAGCAAACCTCCGCTATTGACTGGGGGGCAGCCAATATCGGAGGCAAACTTCTTCGATTGCGGCAAGCAGACAACTGAAGCGAAGTGGCGACTAATGAGGGGCGTCAGCGGGTTACTTTTCCGGAACGATGAAACGCACTGTCGTACTGGTAAGGATCTTGTGAGTCGGGTCGGCCACTTCAAGAAGAACCTGGTGAGTGCCAGGGGTCAGTCCGACCAGGATAATCGGGTCTTCACTGGTGTGTGCCCATGTACCTTTCCAGTCGTCGACGGTCACGTGAAGGTGCCCGAGGCGGGGTGATACATCAGCCGCCGCTTTACCAAATACCGGCATGATCCTCGCGTGCTCTGTGCGGTATTGGATAATGACGACTCCGCGGGCAAGGGGCTCGGCAAGCGGCGACTCGGCAATGAGTCTTGGCGCCGTCTCGGATTCCAGGGGAAGTATTGCCGGTGGGTGGTAGGTGTCTGTGGCTCCTTCACCGCGCGCGGCTGTGCAAAAGAACACCGCCAAAGCAAAGGCCAATGGATTTCTGAGAGAGAGGGACATGGTGTTTTTCTCCCGCGTGATCTCATTCAAGCCTAGATCAAACCGAGCCCCAGTCATTGGGTGTTTCAGCCCAAAATGTAGGGTAAGCGAACCCCTTGTTGGGGAATGTTTCACGACCCGAATAGACCTTTTTCAGTGCAATCGCTGGGCCCGGGCTTTACCTGTGCCAAATGGCTTGGATTTTGCTCGGGTGCTGATACTGAAGCATTCATTGAATGCGGTATCCGGAGATTCGAGCCATGTGGGCAAAAACTCTGCTTCTGGGCGTCATGTTTGGAATCGGGATCGTTACCAGCGGCTTGGCTACGAGCATGATTCTGTTTTGGTACGAGTTGTTTTAACCACCATCCCTTCTGCTTGAGTCGGCTGAGTAGGACGGGGCTAGCTCCGCTTCTTCATGGTCCCTGGTGGCGGCGGTTGCGATGGTCTATGCCTGGATTCCCATCTCCCCCTGTGCAGCTTGTAACGCTCGCTCTTCGGTCAGCGGCATTAAAGTTGGCTGCGCGTTACTGGCGTGCAAGTAAAGAAAGTAGTGCCCTGAATCGACTAACAGTATCCGGTACAGTTCTGATGGCCGATAGTTGTTACCGATATGAATACTTTCCTTGAGTATCTCGAAAGACTTGATCCCATGCTGTCGCATTGCAGTATCAAAGGCTTCGTAAAGACCTTCTCTGCGGCGTCGATTGTTTCGAGCATTTAGCTTGAAAAAAACCACCATCAGCACGCCATAGCTGATGAGGAGTATCACAAGGGCGCTAGGGCGCATGCGTGGAGCTCCATGTCCTCTCAATCGCTGTGCCTTTTAGTGTAGGCGCGTTACGGGTGAAGTCTTCAGCTCATCCTAAGGTCATGGAGCGTGTTGCCGTTGAGTCAGGTTGCGCGCGCCAGGATCGCCTGCGCACGGCCTATGACAGGCGCATCGACCATTAGGAGCTGGAAACACACGCAGCGGGCATGCACTTCAGGCGTAAACTGAACAGGGTGCAGCATGCATTGAAAATGCGTTGCACCCGGAGGTGATGCCATGCGCCCAATAACCCTTTGCTCCTCGATCGCACTGCTGGCGCTGTTCATGGTGCCACTGGCCACCGCAGCGTCTTCGGTCGAAGTCGTCTTCAATAACCCCGAAAAATTCAGCGATGCCAGCCTGGACAGTCCGGGCTATGAACGTGGGGCCGATCCTTATGTCATGAAAGAGCTGCGCAGCTACCTCCAGAAGCTTGGCGAGCGGTACCTGCCAGCCGACCAGCAGCTGCAAATTGAAATACGCAACATCGACCTGGCCGGCCGTTACGAACCCTGGAGGATAAATGCCTATGAGGTGCGCTTCATGCGCGACATTACCTGGCCGAGCATCGATCTACATTACGTTCTCAAACAAAATGGCCAGATCGTGAACCAGGCCGACGCCAGAGTCATGGATCAGCTCTACCTCCAGCGTCCGGGGCGTGCGAACAGGAGTGACAGGCTCTACTCCGAGAAGGCGATGCTCTCGGACTGGTTCCAGAGACAATTCGCCGGGCAACATCAGAGTGGGTTGAAATGAACCACCCTGTACTCTGAATCAGTCGTCCGGCTTGGGGAACATGGACCAGAAAGTAAAAAGCCCGGCGTCGGGCCGGGCTTTCTGTAGATGGGCCAAATCCCTTTGGCTGTCCGTATTGTGCTTAATCGGTGTGACGAAGGTGTGACAGCTGAATACGAAATACCGTGGCGTAACCGTTGGGCCAAGTGCTACTGGAGTACGACACGACATCAAAACTTTCGATACTCTCTGCTCAGTACTCCACAATGGTTTTGGGGCAATCGAATGGCGGTCAGTGAAACGCAACTCAATGACTTGAGCATTCGCCCAGGTGGGATTTGTCTTTAATCCGGTCCGAGGTCTGATCGAGATGGCTCATTCACTTAAGTACCAAATAGGCGAATCCGTCCGCACTGTCGAGGCCGAGGTGGGGAAGTTGCTCGATCTGGCTGCAACGCTCAGAGAAGCAGGGGATGAAGAAATGGCTGCAGCCGTCTCGACCCAGGCGAACAAGCTGCTTGAAGCAGCAGTGGCGCTGAGGATCGCGATGTCAGGCTGACTGCTTGCGCTGCGTTCGTTGAGCCAGATTGAGCCAGTTCGAAGCACTGCATTGCCCTTAACGCCGATCCAGCCAAACCGTCTGAGCATTACAGAATTCGCGCACCCCGAAATGCGAGAGTTCCCGGCCAAAGCCACTCTTCTTCACGCCACCAAAACTCACGCGCGGATCGCTGGCGCTATAGCCGTTGATGAACACGCCGCCGGTTTCAAGTTGGCCAGCCATCTGCCGGGCGAGTTCGCCATTGCGCGTATAAATAGTGGCGGTGAGGCCGAACTCGCTGTCATTGGCCAGCGCCAGCGCATGGGCGGCGTCTCGGGCCGTAATGATTGAAGCCACGGGACCAAACAGTTCCTGTCTGAAGGATGTCATCTGATCGGTCACGTCGCCCAGTACAGTGGGTTCGTAGTAGTTGCCGGCGCCTTCGACCTTCTTTCCACCCAGCAGCAAGGTCGCGCCTTCTTCCAGTGTGTCGCGCACCTGTTGGTCCAGTTCGTCGCGCAGATCGAAGCGCGCCATCGGGCCGATGTAAGTGGTGCTGGCGAGTGGATCACCGACGACCAGTCGTTGGGTGGCCTCGACGAACTTGCGGGTAAATTCCTCTGCAATGCCTTGCTCGACAATCAGGCGTTTGGCAGCGGCGCAGACTTGTCCGGTGTTTTGATAGCGCCCGATCACGGCGGCTTTGACCGCTTCATCGAGGTCCGCGTCGTCGAGCACGATAAACGGGTCGGAGCCGCCCAGTTCCAATACGCATTTCTTCAGCGCGGCTCCGGCCTGGGCACCGATGGCCATGCCCGCCCGCACGCTGCCGGTGAGGGTGACAGCCGCGATGCGTGGATCGGCGATCGCCTTGGATACACCGTCCGGGGTGACGTTGATGACCTCGAAGACACCTTCAGGAAAATCCGCCTGCTTGAAGGCTTCCAGCAGCAGGTAGGCGCTGCCCATGACGTTGGGCGCGTGCTTGAGCACGAAGGTATTGCCGGCGAGCAGGGTGGGGACCGCGCCGCGCAGCACTTGCCAGATGGGGAAGTTCCACGGCATCACGGCGAGAATCGGGCCGAGCGGGCGATATTCAATGCGTGCCTTGCCGCCTTCAACCTGGGTCGGTTCTGCGCTGAGCATGGCGGGACCCTGTTCGGCGTACCACTCGCAGAGCTGCGCGCATTTTTCAATTTCGCCACGGGCCTGAGTCATCGGCTTGCCCATTTCCAGGGTGATCATGTTGGCCATGGCCTCTGCATTGTTGCGCAAGGCCTGGCCGAGGTTGATCAACAGCTGCGCGCGTTGCTCTACCGGTTTGCTGCGCCAGGCTCGAAACCCGGTAGTGGCCCGCGCCAGCGCGGCCTGTAATGCCGAATCGGATTCGAAAGGGTACTGGCCGATCTGCTCGCCCGTGGTCGGGTTGATCGAAATGGCATGGGTAAGGCTGGATACGTGGGTCATGGCACCGTCCTGCTAGGTAGGAATGTGCTCAGGTTATGGGGGTATATGTTTTATGGAAACTGAATAATACTGAGCATAACGTTCACGTTTGGAGAATGACTTGGATCTGGTCCAGCTCGAAATTTTCAAGGCTGTCGCCGAGCACGGCAGCATCAGCGTTGCCGCCCAGCATATCCACCGGGTGCCATCGAACCTCACGACCCGAATCAAGCAGCTCGAGCAGGACCTGGGTGTGGATCTGTTTATCCGCGAGAAGAGTCGCCTGCGCTTGTCGCCAGCCGGCTGGAGTTTCCTGGATTACGCTCGACGCATTCTCGACCTGGTTCAGGAGGCGCGGGCCACCGTAGCGGGTGAAGAGCCGCAAGGCGCCTTCGCCCTGGGTTCGCTGGAAAGCACTGCAGCGGTACGAATTCCGGAGCTATTGGCTGCCTATAACCAGAAACACGCGAAGGTCGAACTGGACCTGTCCACTGGTCCCTCCGGGACCATGATCGACGGGGTGCTGTCGGGGCGGCTGGCCGCGGCATTTGTCGATGGGCCGGTGTTGCATCCGGCGCTGGAAGGCGTACCGGCGTTCGAGGAGGAGATGGTCCTGATCGCACCGCTCAATCATGAGCCGATTCATCGGGCCAAGGATGTGAATGGCGAAAACATCTATGCCTTCCGCTCCAACTGCTCCTATCGCCATCATTTCGAAAGCTGGTTTGCCAATGGCGCGGCGGTGCCCGGCAAGATATTCGAAATGGAGTCCTATCACGGCATGCTGGCCTGCGTCAGCGCCGGGGCCGGCCTGGCGCTGATGCCACGCAGCATGCTCGAAAGCATGCCGGGGTGTACGACGGTCAGCGTCTGGCCGTTGTCGGAGTCGTTCCGCTATCTGCGTACCTGGCTGGTGTGGCGCAGGGGGACGGTGTCGCAGAGCCTCACGATGTTTGTGCGCCTGCTGGAGGAGCGTGGTGTCGCGTTGATCGATAAATAGTGGAAAGTTAACGGTCTGCGCTGAAAAACCGGATAATGGCGGCCAAATCGTTTAGCTCGTTATTCTGGTAATCGCACATGGAAATCAAGGTCAACTTTCTCGACAACCTTCGACTTGAGGCCAAGTTCGACGACTTCACGGTGATCGCCGATCAACCCATTCGCTACAAGGGTGATGGCTCGGCGCCGGGGCCGTTCGATTATTTCCTGGCTTCGTCGGCGTTGTGTGCGGCGTACTTCGTGAAGTTGTATTGCGAGACTCGCAACATCCCCACCGAAAATATCCGCCTGTCGCAGAACAACATCGTTGACCCGGAAAACCGCTACAACCAGATTTTCAAGATTCAGGTCGAATTGCCGGCGGACATCTCCGCCAAGGACCGCCAGGGGATCTTGCGCTCCATTGACCGCTGCACGGTAAAGAAGGTGGTGCAAACCGGGCCTGAGTTCGTGATTGAAGAGGTCGAAAACCTCGACGCCGATGCCCAGGCGCTGCTGATGCCGCACTCGACCTCCGAGGCGGGCACCTACATTGCGGGCAAGGACCTGCCGCTGGAGCAAACCATCGCCAACATGTCGGGCATCCTGGCCGACCTGGGCATGAAGATTGAAATCGCCTCCTGGCGCAACATCGTCCCCAATGTGTGGTCGCTGCACATCCGCGATGCGCACTCGCCGATGTGTTTTACCAATGGCAAAGGCGCGACCAAGGAAGGCGCGCTGGCATCGGCGTTGGGCGAGTTTATCGAGCGGCTCAACTGCAACTTCTTCTATAACGATCAGTTCTGGGGGGAGGACATCGCCAACGCAGCGTTTGTGCATTACCCGGACGAGCGCTGGTTCAAGCCGGGCCCGAAGGACGAACTGCCGACTGAAATCCTCGACGAGTACTGCCTGAAGGTTTACGACCGGGATGGCGAGTTGCGTGGTTCGCATCTGTACGACACCAACTCCGGCAACACCCAGCGCGGCATATGTTCGCTACCGTTCGTGCGCCAGTCGGACAATGAGGTGGTGTACTTCCCGTCCAACCTGATCGAAAACCTGTTCCTGAGCAATGGCATGAGCGCCGGCAACACGCTGGCCGAAGCGCAGGTGCAGTGCCTGTCGGAGATTTTCGAGCGCGCGGTCAAGCGCGAAATCCTTGAAGGCGAAATGGCCCTGCCGGATGTGCCGCAGGAAGTGCTGGCGAAATACCCGGGCATCCTGGCCGGTATCCAGGCCCTGGAAGAGCAGGGCTTCCCGGTGCTGGTCAAGGATGCGTCGCTGGGCGGGGAGTTCCCGGTGATGTGCGTCACCTTGATGAACCCGCGTACCGGTGGCGTATTTGCCTCGTTCGGCGCGCACCCAAGCCTGGAAGTGGCGCTGGAACGCAGCTTGACGGAACTGCTGCAGGGCCGCAGTTTTGAAGGCCTGAATGATCTGCCGCAGCCGACCTTCGAAGGGCAGGCGGTGACTGAGCCGAACAATTTCGTCGAGCACTTTATCGACTCCAGCGGTGTGGTCTCGTGGCGCTTCTTCAGTGCCAGGCCGGACTTCGAATTCGTTGAGTGGGATTTCTCCGGTCAAGGCGAAAACTCCAATGCCGAAGAGGCCGCGACCTTGTTCGGCATTCTCGAAGACATGGGCAAAGAAGTGTACATGGCGGTCTATGAGCATATCGGCGCCAAGGCCTGCCGCATTCTGGTGCCGGATTACTCGGAAATTTATCCGGTCGAAGATTTGATCTGGGATAACACCAACAAGGCGCTGCAGTTCCGCGCCGACATCCTGAATCTGCACAGCCTGAGCAAAGTCGGCCTGCGATCGCTGGCCCAGGGGCTGGAAAGCAGCGAGCTGGATGATTACACCGACATCACCACCCTGATCGGCATCGAATTCGACGACAACACGCCCTGGGGCAAGCTGACGATCCTGGAGCTGAGGCTGCTGATTTATCTTGCCTTGCAGAAGTTTGATCAGGCCAAGGATCTGGTGGAAGCCTTCTTGCAGTACAACGACAACACCGTCGAACGCGGCCTGTTTTATCAAGCGGTGAACGTCGTGCTGGAAATGCAGCTGGACGATGATCTGGAACTGAGCGACTACGAGGTCAACTTCCGCCGGATGTTCGGTGACGAGCGGATGGATGCGGCGATAGGGTCGGTCGATGGCAGCGTACGTTTCTACGGTCTGGCACCGACGAGCATGAAGCTGGAAGGCCTCGACAGGCACCTTCGTCTGATCGACAGCTATAAGAAGCTACATACGGCGCGGGCCGGGGTGGCGACGTTATTCAGCTGAAAGCGCTGACAAAAAAGCACCTTGGGTGCTTTTTTGTTTTTTGATGGCCAGCACAATTTTCCGTGTGCGGTGGGCTCGCTATTCGGCCATGACCTGGGCAGCGGCTGGCGTTGAGGAAGCTCTTCTATATAGAGGGCGCATTTTTCCACTCCTTTCAGGCTTCCTTCGGGGCGTTTTAGCGCCTTCTGTAAGTTATTGATAGAAAACCTGAATCAGTGCTTGACGGCTGATTTCAGATGTCTATAATTCGCCCCACTTCCGGCGCAGTCGAAACGGAAAACTCCTTGATAAACAAAGAGTTATGCGATTTTCGGCGGCAGATTGCTTCAGTTCATCGAAGTCGAAAGGAAGTTGAAAAAGAGGTGTTGACAGCAGCGAGTAACGCTGTAGAATTCGCCTCCCGCTGACGAGAGATCGAAAGCGCAAGTGGTTGAAGTTGCTAAGGATTCCTTGAAAACTTCTTAAAAAATCACTTGACAGCAAATGAGGCTGCTGTAGAATGCGCGCCTCGGTTGAGACGAAAGATCTTAACCAACCGCTCTTTAACAACTGAATCAAGCAATTCGTGTGGGTGCTTGTGGAGTCAGACT
>NZ_MRCP01000006.1:0-357940 GCF_002303975.1 Pseudomonas sp. ACN5
CAAAGACACATAGCCAGATCGGCTCGGTGCACAAGCATTACGACTTGATGTTCGAAGACATCCGCAAGCAACTGAATATGAAATCCGGCGACCCGATAGATCTCGAGAGCTTCGAGTAGCCCACATTTCCCTGTGGGAGCGGGCTTGCTCGCGAAGGCGGTGTATCAGTCGCCAAGAATGGTGCCTGACACGACGCTTTCGCGAGCAAGCCCGCTCCCACATTGGTTCGGTGGGCACTTGCAAATCCGTTTCAAAATTTCACCATTAGCCCGCCCCAAGGCATACTTGCCACCCTCCGCACTGCAGAACCCGAAACCGCCCCATGCGTATCCACGTCAGCTTCATCGACCGCGTCGGTATCACCCAGGAAGTCCTGGCCCTGCTTGGCGGGCGCAATCTGAACCTGGATGCGGTGGAAATGGTCCCGCCCAATGTTTACATCGACGCCCCGACCCTGAGCCCGCAGGTCCTAGAAGAACTGCGCGATGCCCTGTTCAGCGTGCGTGGCGTGCAAGCGGTGACGGTGGTCGACATCCTGCCCGGCCAGCGTCGGCACTTGCAGCTCGACGCATTGCTGGCCGCCATGACCGACCCGGTGCTGGCACTGGACAGCGACGGCAAGGTGCTGCTGGCCAACCCGGCGTTGATCGCCCTGTACGGCCGCGAACCGAGTGGTGAAAGTGTGGCCGACCTGTTTGCCGACCCGGCCTTGCTCGACGCCCTGCTCGAACACGGCTTTCGCCTGCCGCTGCGGGAAATCATCGTCAATGGCCAGACCTTCCTGCTCGACGCCACACCGATCACCGACGCCGGCGCCCTGCTGACCCTGTACCAGCCGAACCGCATCGGCGAACGCCTGTCTGCACTGCACCATGACCACGCCGAAGGTTTCGATGCACTGCTCGGCGAGTCCCCGGTGATCCGCACCCTCAAGGCGCGCGCCCAGCGGGTGGCGGCCCTCGATGCACCGCTGCTGATCCAGGGCGAAACCGGCACCGGCAAGGAACTGGTGGCCCGTGCCTGTCACGCCATCAGCGCCCGGCACAGTTCACCCTTTCTGGCGTTGAACTGCGCGGCATTACCGGAGAACCTCGCCGAAAGTGAACTGTTCGGCTACGCCCCCGGCGCTTTCACCGGCGCGCAACGCGGCGGCAAGCCAGGGCTGATGGAGCTGGCCAACCAGGGCACGGTGTTTCTCGATGAAATCGGCGAGATGTCGCCGTATTTGCAGGCCAAATTGCTGCGTTTCCTCAACGACGGCAGTTTTCGCCGGGTCGGCGGTGACCGTGAGGTCAAGGTCAACGTGCGGATCCTCAGCGCGACCCACCGCGACCTGGAAAAAATGGTCAGCGAAGGCCTGTTCCGCGAAGACCTGTTCTATCGCCTCAACGTCCTCAACGTTGAAGTGCCGCCGCTACGCGAGCGCGGCCAGGACATTCTGCTGCTGGCCCGCTACTTCATGCAGCAGGCCTGTGCGCAGATCCAGCGCCCGATCTGTCGCCTGGCGCCAGGCACTTACCCGGCGCTGCTGGGCAACCGCTGGCCGGGCAACGTGCGGCAATTGCAGAACGTGATCTTCCGCGCCGCGGCGATTTGCGAAAGCAGCCTGGTGGACATTGGCGACCTCGACATCGCCGGCACCTCGGTAGCCCGCCAGGGCGACCATGACGTCGACAGCCTGGAACAGGCCATGGACGAATTCGAGAAGACCCTGCTGGAAAAACTCTACGTCAGCTATCCCTCGACCCGGCAACTGGCGACCCGTCTGCAAACCTCCCACACCGCGATTGCCCATCGGCTGCGCAAGTACGGCATTCCAGGCAAGGCCTGAACCTCCCTCGGTCAATGTGGGAGCGGGCTTGCTCGCGAAGACGGTACATCAGTCAATACATCGTCGCCTGACACTACGCTTTCGCGAGCAAGCCCGCTCCCACATGTGCTGCGTCAAATTCAATACCGGGTTCAAAAACGACCTCCATCTGTACTGAAAGCGCTACAGCGGAACGATATCGCTACACACCTCTCCGATCACGGCTGTGCAAGGCTTTGATCCACCTCGGCTTTTATCATTGACATACGCCGTATCGATTTCGCTACAGCGAATGAATTTCAAGCTTTATCGAAACCACCTAAATCATTGATCAATAACAATAAAAACAACATTGGCCGCGTTCTTGCTATGTAGTTCTCCATCACCTGGGCATCGCCCAAGCATTCAATCGCGTCCACCAGACGAGTCTGGCCCCTTAGGAGTTTCCATGAGCGAGTTGCGTTTTACTGAAGATCACGAATGGCTGCGCACCGAAGCTGACGGCAGCGTCACGGTCGGCATCACCGCTTTCGCACAGAACGCCTTGGGCGACGTGGTTTTCGTTCAACTGCCTGAGCTGCAGTCCTACGACAAAGGCGCCGAAGCCGCCACCGTGGAATCGGTAAAGGCTGCCAGCGGCGTGTACATGCCGCTGGACGGCGAAGTGCTGGAAGTGAACCCGGCGCTGGACAGCAGCCCTGAACTGGTCAACGAAGATCCGCTGGGCGAAGGCTGGTTCTTCCGTTTCAAACCTGCCGATGCCTCCGCTGTCGGCCAACTGCTGGATCAGGACGCCTACGACCGCCTGATCAAAGCCCAAGCCGAAGCCTGAGGAGCACTGACATGACCCAGATCAATCTGACCACCGCCAATGAATTCATCGCCCGTCACATCGGCCCGCGCGCCGGTGACGAGCAAGCCATGCTCAACAGCCTCGGCTTCGACTCCCTGGAAGCCCTGAGCGCCAGCGTGATTCCCGACAGCATCAAGGGCACCAGCGTCCTCGGCCTGGAAGACGGCTTGAGCGAAGCCGATGCCCTGGCCCTGATCAAGTCCATCGCGAGCAAAAACCAGCTGTTCAAGACCTTCATCGGCCAGGGTTACTACGGCACCCACACGCCGTCGCCGATCCTGCGCAACCTGCTGGAAAACCCGGCCTGGTATACCGCCTACACCCCGTACCAGCCAGAAATCTCCCAGGGCCGTCTCGAAGCGCTGCTGAACTTCCAGACCCTGATCAGCGACCTCACCGGCCTGCCGATCGCCAACGCCTCGCTGCTCGACGAAGCCACCGCCGCTGCCGAAGCCATGACCTTCTGCAAACGCCTGAGCAAGAACAAAGGCAGCCATCAGTTCTTCGCCTCCGTGCATTGCCACCCGCAGACCCTCGACGTACTGCGCACCCGTGCCGAGCCTCTGGGCATCGACGTGGTGGTTGGCGACGAGCGTGAACTGACCGACGTGACGCCGTTCTTCGGCGCCCTGCTGCAATACCCGGCAAGCAACGGTGACGTGTTCGATTACCGCGAGCTGACCGAACGTTTCCACGCCGCCAACGCCCTGGTCGCCGTGGCGGCCGACCTGCTGGCCCTGACCGTGCTGACCGCACCGGGCGAGTTCGGTGCCGACGTGGCCATCGGCAGCGCACAGCGCTTCGGCGTGCCGCTGGGCTTCGGTGGCCCGCACGCGGCGTACTTCTCCACCAAGGATGCATTCAAGCGTGACATGCCGGGCCGCCTGGTCGGTGTTTCCGTAGACCGTTTCGGCAACCCGGCCCTGCGCCTGGCCATGCAGACCCGCGAGCAACATATCCGTCGCGAGAAAGCCACATCGAACATCTGCACCGCGCAAGTGCTGCTGGCCAACATCGCCAGCATGTACGCCGTGTACCACGGTCCGAAAGGCCTGACGCAGATCGCCAATCGCGTGCATCACCTGACTGCGATCCTGGCCAAAGGCTTGAGCGCATTGGGTCTGAACGTCGAGCAAGCGAACTTCTTCGACACCCTGACCGTGAAGACCGGCGCTCAAACCGCCGCCCTGCACGACAAGGCGCACGCCCAGCGCATCAACCTGCGCGTGGTCGATGGCGAACGCCTGGGCCTGTCCCTGGACGAAACCACCACTCAGGCCGACGTTGAAACCCTGTGGAGCCTGCTGTCCGACGGCAAGGCCCTGCCGGACTTCGCCGCCCTCGCCGCCTCGGTGCAGAGCGCCATCCCGGCCGCGCTGGTACGTCAGTCACCGATCCTCAGCCACCCGGTGTTCAACCGCTATCACTCGGAAACCGAGCTGATGCGCTACCTGCGCAAACTGGCGGACAAGGACCTGGCGCTGGACCGCACCATGATCCCGCTGGGTTCGTGCACCATGAAACTCAACGCCGCCAGCGAAATGATCCCGGTGACCTGGGCCGAGTTCGGTGCCCTGCACCCGTTCGCCCCGGCCGAGCAAAGCGCCGGCTATCAGCAATTGACCGACGAACTGGAAGCCATGCTGTGCGCTGCGACCGGCTACGACTCGGTATCCTTGCAACCGAACGCCGGTTCCCAGGGTGAATACGCAGGTCTCTTGGCGATCCGTGCCTACCACCAGAGCCGTGGTGAAGACCGTCGCGACATCTGCCTGATCCCGTCGTCGGCCCACGGTACCAACCCGGCCACCGCACAAATGGCCGGTATGCGCGTGGTCGTGACCGCGTGCGATGCCCGCGGCAACGTCGACATCGAAGACCTGCGCGCCAAGGCCATCGAGCACCGCGAACACCTCGCCGCGCTGATGATCACCTACCCGTCGACCCACGGCGTGTTCGAAGAAGGCATCCGCGAAATCTGCGGCATCGTTCACGACAACGGCGGCCAGGTGTACATCGACGGCGCCAACATGAACGCCATGGTCGGCCTCTGCGCGCCGGGCAAGTTCGGCGGCGACGTGTCGCACCTGAACCTGCACAAGACCTTCTGCATCCCCCACGGTGGTGGCGGCCCGGGCGTCGGCCCGATCGGTGTGAAATCGCACCTGGCGCCGTTCCTGCCGGGCCACGCACAGATGGAGCGCAAGGAAGGCGCCGTTTGCGCGGCACCGTTCGGCAGCGCGAGCATCCTGCCGATCACCTGGATGTACATTCGCATGATGGGTGGCGCGGGCCTCAAGCGTGCTTCGCAGCTGGCGATCCTCAATGCCAACTACATCTCCCGTCGCCTCGAAGAGCACTATCCCGTGCTGTACACCGGCAGCAACGGCCTGGTGGCGCATGAGTGCATCCTCGACCTGCGTCCATTGAAAGACAGCAGCGGCATCAGCGTCGATGACGTGGCCAAGCGCCTGATCGACTTCGGTTTCCACGCGCCGACCATGTCGTTCCCGGTAGCCGGCACGCTGATGATCGAGCCGACCGAAAGCGAATCCAGGGAAGAACTGGACCGCTTCTGCGACGCCATGATCCGCATCCGCGAAGAAATCCGCGCAGTGGAAAACGGCACCCTGGACAAGGACGACAACCCGCTGAAAAACGCTCCGCACACTGCCAAGGAACTGGTGGGCGAGTGGTCGCACCCGTACAGCCGCGAACAAGCGGTTTACCCGGTTGCGTCGCTGATCGAAGGCAAGTACTGGCCGCCGGTCGGTCGCGTCGACAACGTGTTTGGCGACCGCAACCTGGTCTGCGCCTGCCCGTCGATCGAAAGCTACGCTTAAAGCAATGAGGGGGCGGGGTTGCTCGCCCCTCTCAAGAACACCGCATATCCCCTTGTGGGAGCGGGCTTGCTCGCGAAGGCGGTGTGTCAGGCACCAGATGTGCTGCCTGTTACGCCGCCTTCGCGAGCAAGCCCGCTCCCACAGGGTCCAGTCTCCCCACAAGATTTGCGTCGATATCTAATAACAAGAAACCGGAGAACCACCATGTCGTTAAGCGTGTTCGACCTGTTCAAGATTGGCATCGGCCCCTCCAGCTCCCACACCGTCGGTCCCATGCGCGCCGCTGTACGCTTCGTCGAAGGCCTGCGCCGTGAAGGGCTGCTGACGGCCACCACCTGCGTCAAGGTCGAGCTGTACGGCTCGCTCGGCGCCACCGGCAAAGGCCACGGCAGTGACAAGGCTGTGCTGCTGGGCCTGGAAGGCGAACACCCGGACACCGTGGATACCGAAACCGTCGCTGCGCGCCTGCAAGAAATCCGCAGCAACGCACGCTTGAACCTGCTCGGCGAACACAGCATTGCGTTCAACGAGAAAGAACACCTGGCGATGATTCGCAAACCCTTGCCCTATCACCCCAACGGCATGATTTTTCGCGCCTTCGACGCGGCGGGTTTGCAGATCCGCAGCCGCGAGTACTACTCGGTGGGTGGCGGGTTTGTCGTTGATGAGGACGCCGCTGGCGCCGACCGCATCGTCGAAGACGCCACGCCCCTGACCTTCCCCTTCAAAAGCGCCAAGGACCTGCTCGCTCATTGCGCCAAATACGGCCTGTCGATCAGCCAGGTAATGCTGACCAACGAAAGCGCCTGGCGCCCGGAAGCGGAAACCCGCGCCGGCTTGCTGAAGATCTGGCAGGTCATGCAGGACTGCGTCGCCGCCGGTTGTCGTAACGAAGGCATCCTGCCCGGTGGCTTGAAGGTCAAGCGCCGGGCGGCTGCGCTGCATCGGCAATTGTGCAGCAACCCTGAATCGTCCTTGCGCGATCCGCTGTCAGTGCTGGACTGGGTCAACCTGTACGCCCTGGCCGTCAACGAAGAAAACGCCAACGGCGGCCGCGTGGTCACGGCCCCCACCAACGGTGCGGCCGGGATCATTCCAGCGGTGCTGCATTACTACATGCGCTTTATCCCCGGCGCGAATGACGACGGGGTGGTGCGTTTTCTGCTCACTGCCGCCGCCATCGGCATTCTGTACAAGGAAAACGCCTCGATTTCCGGCGCTGAAGTCGGCTGCCAGGGTGAAGTCGGCGTCGCCTGTTCGATGGCCGCCGGAGCCTTGTGCGAAGTGCTCGGTGGCAGCGTGCAACAAGTGGAGAACGCCGCGGAAATCGGCATGGAACACAACCTCGGACTGACCTGCGACCCGATTGGCGGGCTGGTGCAGGTGCCCTGCATCGAGCGCAACGCCATGGGTTCGGTGAAGGCCATCAATGCCGTGCGCATGGCCATGCGCGGCGACGGGCAACACTTCGTCTCCCTCGACAAGGTCATCCGCACCATGCGCCAGACCGGCGCCGACATGAAAAGCAAATACAAGGAAACCGCCCGTGGCGGTTTGGCGGTCAACATTATCGAGTGCTGATGTGCGCTCATCTGCACCCTTCTTCAGGAGCTGAATATGTCCACCGAACAACTGTTGAAAACCCCGTTGCACGCACTGCATATCGAACTCGGCGCGCGCATGGTGCCGTTCGCCGGCTATGACATGCCGGTGCAATACCCGCTGGGCGTGATGAAAGAACACCAGCACACCCGCGACCAGGCCGGGCTGTTCGATGTCTCGCACATGGGCCAGATCCGCCTGACCGGCGCCGATGCCGCCAAGGCCCTGGAAACCCTGGTGCCGGTGGACATCATCGACCTGCCGGTGGGCATGCAGCGTTACGCGATGTTCACCAATGCGACGGGCGGCATCCTCGATGACCTGATGGTTGCCAACCTGGGCAACGACGAACTGTTCCTGGTGGTCAACGCCGCTTGCAAGGATCAGGACCTGGCACACCTGCGCAAGCACATCGGTGAGCAGTGCACGATCGAGCCACTTTTCGAAGAACGTGCGCTGCTCGCCCTGCAAGGCCCGGCTGCAGTGACCGTGCTGGCACGCCTGGCCCCGGAAGTGGCGAAGATGACCTTCATGCAGTTCGCTCGCGTGAAGCTGCTGGGCGTGGACTGTTTTGTCAGCCGCTCGGGTTATACCGGTGAAGATGGTTTCGAAATTTCCGTACCTGCCGCCAACGCCGAAGCCCTGGCTCGCGCCCTGCTGGCCGAGCCGGAAGTGGCCGCCATCGGCCTCGGCGCCCGCGACTCCCTGCGCCTTGAGGCAGGCTTGTGCCTGTACGGGCATGACATGAACACCGAGACCAGCCCGATCGAAGCGAGCCTGCTGTGGGCGATCTCCAAGCCGCGTCGCGCCGATGGCGCACGGGCCGGCGGCTTCCCTGGCGCCGAAACCGTGTTCGCCCAGCAACAGGCAGGTGTCAGCCGCAAACGCGTCGGTCTGTTACCGCAGGAACGCACGCCGGTGCGCGAGGGTGCCGAGATCGTCAACGAAGCCGGCGACATCATCGGTAGCGTCTGCAGCGGCGGTTTCGGGCCGACCCTGGGCGGGCCGCTGGCCATGGGTTATGTCGACAGCGCCTATATCGCACTGGACACACCCGTCTGGGCGATTGTGCGTGGGAAAAAGGTACCTTTGCTTGTAAGCAAAATGCCATTTGTTCCACAACGCTACTATCGCGGCTGATTGAATGTTCCTATAAGTAACGCGGTTGCGTTAACTGTGCACTAATGTGTAACGCAACCGCCATAAAATAGTGCATTGTTTGGCTCTAAGCTTCGATTATGAACTTTGCTTATAACGATCGAAAACATTTGAACAGCGCCAGCGTATAAGGCCCCACTAGTGGACTGACTTTGCCATCAACCTGAGGAAATACGGGGCCTTCACAGGGCTTGTTTTTTCTCCCGTAGTTGGCGTAGAGTTTGTTCACTGTGTTTGCATGGGTCGCTTGGAATCGTGACCTGGGCAGTAGCCTACAAGTTAGCTACATCCCGTTCGACGTCTTCTTACTCTCCTGCAACCAGCCCCAGTACTCTTTCATGAGAAGGAGACTGTCATTAATTTTTTGCGTCAAAGGAAATAAGAAATGTCCCAACGTCAGAGCGGTACCGTCAAGTGGTTTAACGACGAGAAAGGTTTTGGTTTTATCACTCCTGAAAGCGGTCCGGATCTGTTCGTGCATTTCCGCGCCATCCAGGGCAACGGCTTCAAGAGCCTGAAAGAAGGCCAGAAAGTGACTTTCATCGCCGTGCAGGGCCAGAAAGGCATGCAGGCTGACGAAGTACAAGCAGAAGCCTAATCTTCTGTAACGAAAAAGCCCCTGATGCTGACATCAGGGGCTTTTTTGTGCGCGCAAATCCGTAAAATGGCTTCTTTTTCCGCCGAGATCCTGCCATGTCGAAACACCTGCTTACTCCCCAGGGCGACTTTCCTGCCGCTGGTCTGGGTCGTCGTCTGGCAGCCATGTTCTATGATTTCCTGCTGTGCACCGCCCTGCTGATCGTCACCAGCGGCCTCTACAAGATGATCCAGATGGCGATCATCGGCGAAGAAAGGATGCGCACCCTGACCGAAGCCGGCGCGCTGGACGGCGACCCCCTGCTCTCCACAGTCCTGCTGTTCGTACTGTTCGGCTTCTTCGCCAAATTCTGGACCTGGTCGGGTCAGACCCTGGGCATGCAGGTCTGGTGCATTCGCGTGCAGAATGCCGATGGCTCGTCCATCAGCCTGTGGCAGGCGCTGTTGCGCTTTGTGGTGTCGATTGCCTCGCTGCTTTGCGTTGGCATGGGATTCTTCTGGTCGCTGTTCGACAAGCAAAAACGCAGTTGGCACGACATGTATTCCAACACGCAACTGGTGCGGATTCCGAAGAAGACCAAGTAATTCAGTCGTACAAAAATCACTGTGGGAGCGGGCTTGCTCGCGAAGGCGGCGTGTCAGCCGATATCAATGTTGCCTGACACTCCGCCTTCGCGAGCAAGCCCGCTCCCACAATTTTTGCGACCTGCCTGATAAACCTCAGGCGTTACCGGCCAGTTTCATCCGCGCCGCCTGGGTGAAGTCCAGCATCCGCTTGAGCGGTCGAATCGCCTGCGGGATCAGCGCCGGATCGACAAAGATCTCGTTCGCGCCTTCTTTCAACGCCTTGAGCGTGCGCTCAAGGGTGTTCATGGCCATCCACGGGCAATGTGCACAACTGCGGCACGCCGCGCCGTTACCCGCCGTCGGGGCTTCGATAAAGACCTTGTCCGGGCACAGCTGCTGCATCTTGTAGAAGATGCCGCGGTCGGTGGCAACGATCAGCGTCTTGTTGGGCAGGCTCTGTGCCGCCGCGATCAACTGGCTGGTGGAGCCCACGGCGTCAGCCAGTTCAATCACCGAAGTCGGCGACTCCGGGTGCACCAGGATCGCCGCATCCGGGTACAGCGCCTTCATGTCTTCAAGCTGCTTGGACTTGAACTCTTCGTGAACGATGCAGGCACCGTCCCACAGCAGCATGTCGGCACCGGTCTGACGCTGGATGTAGGTACCCAGATGCTTGTCCGGGCCCCAGATGATGGTCTCGCCGTTGTCCATCAGGCTTTCGACGATTTCCAGCGCACAGCTTGAAGTCACCACCCAATCCGCGCGGGCTTTTACCGCAGCGGAAGTGTTGGCGTACACCACGACCGTGCGCTCCGGGTGTTGATCGCAGAACGCGGAAAACTCGTCCACCGGGCACCCCAGGTCGAGCGAACAGGTCGCTTCGAGGGTCGGCATCAGCACGCGCTTTTCCGGATTGAGGATCTTGGCAGTCTCCCCCATGAACTTCACGCCGGCGACGACCACGGTGTTGGCCGGATGGGCATTGCCGAAGCGGGCCATCTCCAGCGAGTCGGAGACACAACCCCCCGTCTCTTCGGCCAGCGCCTGAATGACAGGGTCACAATAGAAGTGGGCCACCAGCACCGCGTCCTGAGCCTTGAGCTCGGCAGCGATGGCGGCACGGTAGTAAGCCTCTTCATCGGCGGTCAGCGGTTTGGGCTGTTTGGCGTCGAGGTGGGCTTGAACCAGAAGGCGTTCGGATATTTGCGTCATGTTCGCAAGACCTGCAAGCGCATTCGCGCGAAAGTCGAGTATACACCCGGCTCCGGACCCTTCAGGGTACCGCCGGGAAAGTGGGTATTCATCAGGCACGGACAGCGTTGAAGCTGCGCAAGGCTACAGAATATCCGACAGATGCAAAAGATGATTCTGACCTGTGCCTTGCGCAGCAGCCCGGAGCGAGGCGGACTTTAATCGCGGGCAAAAAAAAACCCGGAAATCCTCACTTTCGTGGGCCTTCCGGATTTTCTAAACCGCCAAAAATGGTGGGTCGTGTGGGATTCGAACCTACGACCAATTGGTTAAAAGCCAACTGCTCTACCAACTGAGCTAACGACCCGCTGTGTGATGGCGCGTATAATACTGATTTTTAAGGACTATTCAACACCTATTTTGAAAATAATCAAAAATAAGGTGTTGGATCGCTGATTCCGGCCGCTGCAAAGCCTTCCGCGCGCAGTCGGCAGCTGTCGCATTTGCCGCACGCACGGCCATCATCGTCGGCCTGATAGCAGGAAACGGTCAGCCCGTAGTTCACGCCAAGCTTCACGCCCGCCTGGACGATCTGCGCCTTGCTGAGGTTTTGCAGCGGCGCCTGAATGCGGAAGCCATTGCCCTCCACGCCGGCTTTGGTTGCCAGGTTGGCCATGCGCTCGAACGATTCGATGAACTCGGGGCGGCAGTCCGGGTAACCGGAGTAATCCACCGCATTGACGCCGATGAAGATGTCCCGCGCACCGAGCACTTCAGCCCAACCCAGGGCCAGGGACAGGAACACCGTGTTACGCGCAGGCACGTAAGTGACAGGAATGCCCTCACCCAGCTCTTCCGGTATATCGATGCTGCGGTCGGTCAGCGCCGAGCCACCCATGCCGTTCAGGTTCAGGCCGATCACCTTGTGCTCGACCACACCCAGATCCCGCGCCACGCGCTCGGCGGCGTACAGTTCGGCGTGAGAGCGCTGACCGTAGTCGAAGCTCATGGTGTAGCAGCTGTAGCCTTCGGCGCGTGCCATGGCTACCACGGTCGCCGAGTCCAGGCCACCGGACAGCAGGATGACCGCACGTTTTTCAGCAGTGTTGAGTTGTTCAGTCATTTCAGCGCCCCGGCTCGTCATTCCATAGATATTTATGCAGCTGCAATTGCAAACGCACTGGCAGGTTGTCCGCCACCACCCAGTCCGCCAGGTCCCGGGCATTGAGATCATGGTGGCTTGGCGAAAACAGGACTTCGCCGGCGCGCCGGTCCAGACCGTACTGGATCAGTTTGGAAACGGACCAGTCATAGTCCTCCCGCGAACAGATGACAAACTTCACCTGATCGTTGGGCGTGAGCAGCTCGATGTTTTCGTAGCGATTGCGGTGCGCTTCCTTCGAACCCGGGGTTTTCAGGTCGACAACGCGACTGACCCGGGAATCTACTGACGAGATATCGATAGAGCCACTGGTTTCCAGTGACACTTCGTAACCGGCGTCGCACAAGCGCTTGAGCAAGGGAATGGCGTTGGGTTGCGCCAGGGGCTCGCCGCCCGTGACACAGACATAACGCGGGCGGAAACCGGCGACCTGCTCGAGGATGTCGTCGAGGGTGCGAATGGTTCCGCCGGTGAACGCGTAGGCGCTGTCGCAGTATTGGCAACGCAACGGGCAACCGGTCAGGCGCACAAAAACCGTGGGCAGGCCGGCAGTCCGAGTTTCACCCTGCAACGAGTAGAAAACTTCGGTGATTCTCAATGTGTCTTGCATAGTCGCCACGGGCGTAACAGCTAAACAGGCTGTCCGCCTCCGTCAGGCACTTCAAGGAACCCCGGCAATGCGCAGATCCCAAAAAGCGTGTTTCAGAAAAAGGGGGTGAATTCTAACGAAAAAACCCGCGACAAGCGCGGGTTTCTTTGAAACGGCTCAAGCCGCCTTACATTTTCTGCAGGTCACGCTGCGCCAGCTGAGCAGCGGAAGTGCCCGGATACTGGGACACGACCTGCTGCAGAATGCCTTTGACCCGGTCGGTATGACCGAGACGGCGCTCTACATCAGCGAGCTTGTACAGCGAATCAGGCACCTTGGCGTGCTTGGGATACAGCTGCGAAACCTTGGCAAATGCCTGACCTGCACCTTGCAGATCGCCTTTGGCCAGGTTCACTTCGCCCAGCCAGTACTGGGCATTGCCCGCGTACTGACTGTTCGGGTATTTGCGCAGGAATGCGGCGAAAGCCTGGCTGGCCTTGTCGAAATCCTTGGCCTTGATCAGGTCGAAGGCAGCATCGTAATAGAGCTTTTCCTTCGCCGGATCTGCCGGTTCGCTACCCGCGGCAGGTGCCTGAGCGGCGGCTGCGCCAGCTGCTGCACCTGCGGCTGCACCGGGGGCGTTCGATTCACCACCGGTGGAAGAATTTTCAGGAGTCGCGGCTGGTGCAACGCCGGTTCCTATGCGCCGATCAAGATCCTGGTATCGCTCCAGGCTTTCCTGCTTCATGCGCGCTACATCATTTTGCAGTTCTTCGATCACACCCTGTTGGCGCGAGATCTGTTCCTGCATTTGTTGCAGTTGGTTGAACAGCTGGCCCTGTGCCGAGACAGGGGTCGAAACCCCTCCCCCGGCATAGGCGCCGTTCGTACCGTAACCTGCAGGCGGATAACTGCTCCCGCTATTGTTATAGCCGGAGTCATTATCGACCACAGGAACCGCAGCCCAGGCCGCAAGCGGCGCGAGGCTGAGAGCCAGAACAGTTACAGCACGACGGCACGTTCGCATGACGAATTACTTACGCAGTTCGACGCGACGGTTTTGAGCCCAGGACTGCTCGTCGTTGCCGGTAGCAACTGGACGCTCTTCGCCGTAGGAAACCAGTTCCAGCTGAGCTGGGGAAACACCTTGCAGTACCAGGTAACGCTGAACGGCTTTCGCACGACGCTCGCCCAGTGCCATGTTGTACTCACGAGTACCACGTTCGTCGGTGTTGCCTTCCAGAACAACGCGAGCGCCGTTTGCTTTCAGGTCTTTGGCGTGAACGTCCAGAGCGCGCATGGCTTCTGGCTTCAGGTCCGAGCTGTCGTATTCGAAGTAGAAAGTGGTGATAGCGCGCAGTGCAGCTTCTTCGCTCAGGGAGCCGTCAACTGCACCAGTGTTTGCGCCGTAACCAGCGTTTGGATCTACCGCGCCTTCACCGGCATTGTCGCCGCCTTTGGACGAGCAACCTACAGCTACAGCCATGGCCAGTGCCAGCGCAGCAAATTTACCAAACTTCAGCATTTCCATCGTGAAACTCCTAATGAACCCCAGTGTGTTAAGTACAACGTATAGCGCCGCGTCAGTTCAGGTAAGGGGACCAGGAAGGTTCTCTGACTTCGCCTTGTGCGGTAGGAAGCGGGAGCCTTACGCGTCCATTGATGGACACGAGCATCAAGACTCCCCGGCCCTGCTGGCGGGTGGCGTAGATTACCATGGTGCCGTTGGGCGCGACAGTAGGCGACTCGTCCAGAGTGCTATCAGTGAGGATTTTTACACTACCGCGTTGCAAATCCTGGGACGCCACCTTGAAATTGGTGAAGCCATCCTGACGGTGAATCATGACAAGCGTCTTTTCATCAGCCGACAATTTAGGGTTGGCGTTGTAGTTGCCGACGAAAGTCACGCGTTCGGCACCGCCGCCACCGGCGCTGGTCTTGTAGATCTGCGGTTTGCCGCCACGGTCGGAAGTGAAGTAGATGGTCGAGCCATCCTTGCCCCAGAACGGTTCGGTGTTGATGCCAGGACCGTTGGTGACACGGCTGATCTGACGCGAGCCCAGGTTCATCACATAGATGTCCGGGTTGCCGTCCTTGGACAGCACGAACGCCAGACGATTGCCATCCGGCGACCAGGCAGGCGCACCGTTCAGGCCTTCGAAGTTGGTGATCTGCTCACGGCGACCGGTGTCGATGTTCTGCATGAAGATACGCGGACGCTTCTGCTCGAAGGAGACATAAGCGATGCGCTTGCCATCCGGTGCGAAACGCGGCGACAGGATCGGCTCACGCGATTGCAGCAGGGTCACGGCGCGGGCACCGTCGTAGTCCGAACGCTGCAGGGTGTAGCGAGTGTTGTTCTCGGAGAAACGCTCGGCCGTTACGTACAGCAGGCGAGTCGAGAAGGCACCCTTGATACCCGTGAGTTTTTCGAACGACTGGTCGGAGATGTAGTGCGCCATGTCGCGCAACTGATCGACACCGCCCGACACGCTGCCGGTCAGCACTTGCTGCTCGGTGGCTACGTTGAACAGTGCATATTGCACCTGCAGGCGACCGCCCGCCGGAACAATGCTGCCGACCATGACGTACTGGGCACCCAGTGCCTTGAAGTCACGGAAGATGATTTCGCCGGCCTGGCTCGGCTGGCTGATCATGTTCTGCTTTGGAATCGGCGAGTAGTAACCCGAGTTGCGCAGGTCGTTACCAATGATTTCCGCCATGTCGTCCGGCAGCACGCTACCGCCCTGGAAGCCGAACGGAACAACGGCGATCGGGGTCGCCCGATCGCTGCCGCTGGTAACCAGAATGTTTTTCTCATCTGCCATCGCCATCCCTGCCATGCAGCAGATAACGACCAGCATTCCTCGAAGAAGGTTTCTCACAAGGCTAGATCCTCAGGTGTGAATGTCATCTTGAATGAACGATACGGAGCGAAATCACTCGGCTTCATTCCCTGCATTTCTGTCAAACGTCCAATATTCTTCACTGCTGCAACAGCCGATGCGTCAAACGGACCGTCGCCACTGGACCTGGACACGCTGACCGAAGTCACCGTACCGTCCGGCAACATGCCGATTTGCAATACGACCGTCATGCCTTTGCGTGCCGAAGGTGGACGAGCCCAGCCTTCCGCTGCACGCGCACGAATCAGGTCATCGAAACTGCCGGCGACTTCGTCACCCTGCTCATCGGCCAAGGCCTGCTGACGCTGCGGCGTATCGGAAAGCAAATCTGCCAGGGCCTGGGCCTTTTTGTCTTCGGCGGATTTACGCGCCGCGTCCTGCGATTTCTTCTTCGCAGCATCGGCAGCAGCTTTCTTCTTCGCTTCCTCGGCGACTTTCTTCTTCGCCTCTTCAGCCTCGGCTTTCTTCTTGGCGTCTTCCGCGGCTTTCTTCTTCGCGTCTTCGACGATCTTTTTCTTGGCTTCTTCAGCGGCCGCTTTCTTGGCCTCTTCTTCAGCAGCTTTCTTGGCTTCTTCTTCAGCTTTCTTCTTGGCTATATCAGCCAATTGTTTCTCTTCTGCCTTCTTGGCTTGCGCGGCTTTCTTCGCGTCGTCGGCTTTCTTGGCTTCATCAGCCTTTTGCGCCTCGTCCGCTTTCTTCGCCTCGTCGGCCTTCTTGGCTTCCTCGGCCTTTTGAGCCGCCTCTTCTTTCTTTTGTTCCGCAGCCTTCACCGCTTCCTGCTCGACCTTTTTCTGCTCCATCTGCTCGACTTCGGTCTGACGCGCAGCAGATTTCTGCGCCTCTCCGGCAATCTTCTGATTGGTCTGGGTGGTCGCCCGACTTTTCGATTTCAGCTGGTACAAGGTCGCCTGGACAATCGGCTTGGCCGGCGGCAGCTCCGGGGTAAAGGCAAAACTGACGAACAACATGCCGAACACCAGCACGTGCAAGCCAATCGCCCAGACACTAGGCCAGAAGTAGCTTTCCGAGGCGGACGGCTCTCGCTGTTGCTGCATCAGGGCGCCTCGGTAATCAAGCCAACATTACCGACCCCGGCTTTCTGCAACCCGCCCATGGCCCCCATGACGGAACCGTAATCGACGGATTTGTCGCCGCGAATGAAGACCTGGGTGTGCTTGCCGCCTTCGTTGCCGACGCGAATGATCTTGGTCACCGCGTCAGTCATTTGCGGCAACGTCATGGCCCGGTCCTGCTGCTTGTCCGTGTCGACTTCGCTGCCAAGGTTCCAGTAGTAGGTCTTGTCGGATTTGATGGAAATGGTCAGGACCTGGGTGTTGTTGTCCTGCGGCAAGGCTTCGCTGGAAACCTTGGGCAGATCAACTTTCACGCCCTGATTGAGCATCGGCGCGGTCACCATGAAGATGACCAGCAGCACCAACATCACGTCGATGTAGGGCACCACGTTCATCTCGGCGACCGGCTTGCGCTTTTTGCGAGCTCGAGCGATTAAAGCCATTGGAAATTACCTGCTTATTCTTCGCTGGTGTGCACTTTGCGGTGCAGGATCGCCTGGAACTCGTCGGCGAAGGTGTAGTAGCGGCCCAGCAGGGTTTCGCTGCGAGCAGCAAAACGGTTGTAAGCGATAACGGCTGGAATGGCCGCGAACAGACCGATGGCCGTGGCGATCAGTGCTTCGGCGATACCCGGGGCCACAGTGGCCAGGGTCGCTTGTTGGGCGGTGGCCAGGCCACGGAAGGAGTTCATGATCCCCCAGACGGTACCGAACAGACCGATGTAGGGGCTGACGGAACCGACAGTGGCGAGAAAGGGCAGGCTCTGTTCGAGCTTTTCTTCCTCGCGGGAAATCGCAACGCGCATGGCACGGGCCACGCCTTCCATGACCGCTTCCGGATCAACGCCTGACTGCTGGCGCAGGCGGGAGAATTCCTTGAAACCGGCACGGAAGATTTGCTCGACACCCGAATCGGGGTCCGGGTTGCTGCCGGCCTGGCGGTACAGCTTGGACAAGTCGATACCCGACCAGAAGCGCTCTTCAAAGCTCTCCAGGGCACGTCGACCGGCGCGCAGCAAGTTGCTGCGCTGAAAGATCATGATCCACGAGGTCACCGATGCGGCTACCAGGGTCAGCATTACCAGTTGCACCACGATACTGGCATTGCTGACCAGGCTCCACATGGAGGAATGGTCGACGACGTTAGCTTCCACGCTTTATCTCCTGCTTTGAGTGTGTACCCGCGCCGCTCACGTCGGCAAAGGCCGCTCGTAGAGCTTCGGGAATGGCCCGGGGTTTCAAACTTTCAGTGCGCACACAGGCCACCAGAAACTGCCCTTCGCAGAGCAGTGCATTATCCGTTGCCCGCCTGACCTGCTGCTTGAAGCGCAGGCTGGCACGGTTCAATTCGATTACTTCAGCGCTTACCAGCAGTTCGTCGTCCAGTCGCGCCGGCGCGTGATAGCGCGCTTCGCTGGAATGCACGACGAACAACAGGTCCTCCCCTGCCAGCTGTGATTGGGCAAAGCCCAGATCTCGCAGCCGCTCGGTTCGAGCCCGTTCCATAAACTTGAGGTAATTGACGTAATACACGATGCCGCCCGCATCGGTGTCCTCGTAATAAACGCGACAACGATGTGCGAATGGCTCAAGCCCGTTTTGCGCGCGCATACTCTAGTGCTTACTCCTCAGGTTGCCAATCCGGCCAGGCAACTGTTTTTCATTGATCTGCGGCTTTCTTGCGAAAGTACGGTGCTGGGACCCTACATTGCCCGAAAAAATCAGCACGCAATGTTAATTAATCGTCACTGGCACCGAGGAACTCGTCTGCCACGGGCATTTCGCCCAATCGTGACGGAATGTTTAAACCGAAATGCAGATAGGCATGCCGCGTCACCACTCGCCCCCTTGGCGTGCGCATGATGTAACCCTGCTGGATCAGATAGGGCTCCAGCACGTCTTCAATGGTGTGACGCTCTTCGCTGATGGCGGCCGCCAGGCTGTCGACCCCGACCGGCCCGCCATCGAACTTCTCGATCATGGTCAGCAACAGACGCCGGTCCTGGTGATCGAAGCCACGTTCATCGACGTCCAGCAGGTTCAGCGCCAGGTCGGCAATCGGCTTGGTGATATGCCCCTTGGCGCGAACTTCGGCGAAATCACGCACCCGGCGCAACAGTCGGTTGGCAATCCGGGGCGTGCCACGGGCACGGCGGGCGATTTCGAAGGCGCCTTCCGGGTCCAGCGGCAAACCCAGGATGCTCGCCGAACGACTGACGATCGTCGACAGGTCGGCGTTATTGTAGAACTCAAGACGCTGAACGATGCCGAAACGGTCGCGCAACGGGTTGGTCAGCATGCCTGCCCGGGTCGTTGCGCCAACCAGGGTGAACGGTGGCAGATCGAGCTTGATCGAACGCGCAGCCGGGCCTTCGCCAATCATGATGTCGAGCTGGAAATCTTCCATGGCCGGGTACAGCACTTCTTCAACGATGGGCGACAGGCGATGGATTTCGTCGATGAACAGCACATCGTGAGGCTCAAGGTTGGTCAACAGTGCGGCGAGATCACCCGGACGCTCCAGCACCGGCCCCGAAGTGCTCTTGATTGACACCCCCATTTCCTGGGCGATGATGTTGGCGAGGGTGGTCTTGCCCAGGCCCGGCGGCCCGAAGATCAGCGTGTGATCCAGGGACTCGTTACGACCGCGAGCCGCCTGAATGAACAACTCCATCTGCTCGCGAACGGTCGGCTGGCCAATGTATTCCGCCAGGCTGACCGGGCGGATCGCCCGGTCCTGGACTTCTTCGCGCTCACGCGGACTGTGCGTGGCGGCGATCAGACGATCAGCTTCAATCACTTAGATCATTCCCTTCAAGGCGCGACGGATCATGTCTTCACTGCTCAAACCTTTCTCCTTGATCGCAGACACCGCCTTGCTCGCTTCCTGCGGCTTGTAGCCCAGGGAGATCAGGGCGCTGACGGCGTCATTTTCAGCAGTGTTCACCGGAGCCGGTCCATCCGGCTGGTTCGGCACCAGGGCAAACATGGCCGGCACGGTTTCCCAGGCCTTGAAGCGATCCTTGAGCTCCACCAGCAAACGCTCGGCGGTTTTCTTGCCCACACCTGGCACCTTGGTCAGCGCCGAAGTGTCCTGGGACTGTACGCAACGAACCAGTTCGTCGACTTCCAGACTCGACATCAAGGCCAGCGCCAGTTTCGGCCCGACACCATTGAGGCGGATCAACTCGCGGAAAAAATCGCGCTCACGCTTGCCGACGAAACCATAGAGTAACTGTGCGTCTTCACGCACGACCAGATGAGTGTGCAACGTCAGCGGCTCACCGACCGACGGCAAGCGATAGAGGGTCGTCATGGGCACTTCGAGTTCATAACCCAGACCGTTTACATCCAGAATCAGGTGTGGAGGCTGCTTCTCAGCCAGGGTGCCGCGCAAACGTCCAATCACGTTACAAATCCTTGAGCGTTGGCCAGCTCTGGGCCAGCGACTGATGGAGCAAGGGAGTGGCGCCGACAACCCAGGCGAAACGCCCTCACCCCATGAAAATGATTGCTGATGCTATCAGAGACGCAGGCGCCCGCCACGACTGCGTGCCGCCCCGAGACCATGGGGCAGCAGACTGGAGCGGGTATGAGCATGACAGATGGCAATGGCCAGGGCGTCCGAAGCATCGATCTGCGGCTTGCTGGTCAGCTTGAGCATGTGCATGACCATCATCTGCACCTGCTCCTTGTTGGCCGAGCCGGTACCGACCACTGCCTGCTTGACCTGGGTTGCGCTGTATTCGGCAATTTCCAGGCTTTCCTCGGCACCCGCCACGATCGCTGCGCCACGGGCCTGCCCCAGTTTCAGGGCGGAATCAGCGTTACGGGCCATGAACACCTTTTCGATCCCCATGGTCACCGGATGGTAGGTCTGAATGATCTCCCGCACCCCGCGATAGACAATCTGCAGTCGCTCAGCCAGCTCGCCGGCACCGGTGCGGATACAACCGGAGGCGACGTACTCGCAGCCACGGCCGGTATCACGCACCACACCGTAACCGGTGATGCGCGAACCAGGGTCGATACCAAGAATTAAAGTCATAACGCCTGCGGGATAAGAAAGAACACGATCTTCAGCTCAGTGAATAATAAATGTGGGAGCGGGCTTGCTCGCGAATGCGGACTATCAGACAACATCGTTGCTGAATATTAAACCGCTTTCGCGAGCAAGCCCGCTCCCACATGGATCGTGGCCACCCTTTAACCGAGCTGTGCGGCCACCGACTCCGGAATCTCCGCGTTGGAGTAGACGTTTTGCACGTCATCCAGGTCTTCGAGCATGTCGATCAGCTTGAGGACTTTCTCGGCGCCTTCCAGATCGAGCTCGGCGCTGGTGGTCGGCAGCATGACAATTTCCGCGTCGTCACCCTTGAAGCCCGCCGCTTCCAGTGCGTTACGCACGGAATAGAATCCGGCAAACGAGGTGAAAACGTCGATCGAACCGTCTTCGTTGGTCACCACGTCATCGGCGTCGGCTTCCATGGCCGCTTCCATCAGCGCGTCTTCGTCAACGCCGGCGGCGAAAGAGATCTGCCCCTTGCGCTCGAACAGATAGGCCACCGAACCGTCAGTCCCGAGGTTGCCGCCGCACTTGCTGAACGCATGGCGAACCGCGGCCGCGGTACGGTTACGGTTGTCGGTCATGCATTCAACCATCACCGCCACGCCGCCTGGACCGTAACCTTCGTAGGTCAGCTCGACCACGTCGTCGGTATCGGCAGCGCCGGTACCGCGGGCGACAGCACGATCGATGATGTCACGGCTCATGTTGGCACCCAGAGCCTTGTCCAGGGCCAGGCGCAGACGCGGATTGGAGCCTGGATCACCACCACCCTGACGGGCAGCGACGGTCAGCTCACGAATCCACTTGGTGAAGATTTTGCCCCTCTTGGCATCCTGACGTTCTTTGCGGTGCTTGATGTTCGCCCACTTGGAATGACCTGCCATAACTCGCTCCGAATTCTCTTTGAAACATTGCCCGCCGCGCTGTATTGCGCCGGCCGGCAAACAAAAATCTTGAACAACTCTGCCTATAAAGAAAGGGCGCATCCGCAGATGCGCCCTTCGGGTCAGCCTTACTCGGCCTTAGGCGTTTCACGCAGACGAATGTGCAACTCGCGCAATGCCTTGGCATCCACCTGGCCCGGCGCCTGGGTCATGACATCGGCCGCGCTCTGGGTTTTCGGGAAGGCGATCACTTCACGGATCGACTGGGCGCCGGTCATCAGCATCACCAGACGGTCCAGGCCAAAGGCCAGGCCACCGTGCGGCGGTGCGCCGTATTTCAGGGCGTCGAGCAGGAAGCCGAATTTCTCTTCCTGTTCCACTTCGTTGATGCCCAGCAGACGGAAGACCGCTTGTTGCATCTCTTTGCGGTGGATACGAATCGAACCGCCACCCAGCTCGGTGCCGTTCAACACCATGTCGTAGGCACGGGACAGAGCGCCCGCCGGGTTGGCTTCCAACTCCGCCGGGGAGCACTTCGGCGCGGTGAACGGGTGGTGCAAGGCGCTGAAGCTGCCGTCGTCGTTCTCTTCGAACATCGGGAAGTCAACGACCCACATCGGAGCCCATTCACAGGTCAGCAGGCTCAGGTCGTGACCGAGCTTGATGCGCAATGCGCCCAACGCTTCGCTGACGATCTTGGCCTTGTCGGCACCGAAGAACACGATGTCGCCGTCAACTGCACCAACACGATCCAGGATCACGTTGAGGTTGGCTTCTGGGATGTTCTTCACGATCGGCGATTGCAGACCGTCAACGCCATTCGCACGCTCGTTGACCTTGATGTACGCCAGGCCCTTGGCACCGTAGATGCCGACAAACTTGGTGTAGTCGTCGATCTGCTTGCGCGGCATGCTCGCGCCGCCAGGCACGCGCAGGGCGGCGATGCGGCATTTCGGGTCGTTGGCCGGGCCGCTGAACACCTTGAAGTCGACTTCCTTGAGCTGGTCGGCCACGTCCACCAGTTCCAGCGGGTTACGCAGGTCTGGCTTGTCGGAACCGTAGCGGCGCATGGCTTCTTCGAAGGTCATGTGCGGGAACTCGCCGAATTCCAGGCCCAGCACTTCCTTGAACAGGTTGCGGATCATTTGCTCGGTCAGGCCCATGATCTCTTTTTCATCGAGGAAGCTGGTCTCGATGTCGATCTGGGTGAATTCCGGCTGGCGGTCGGCGCGCAGGTCTTCGTCGCGGAAACACTTGGCGATCTGGTAGTAACGGTCGAAGCCGGCCACCATCAACAGTTGCTTGAACAGCTGCGGCGATTGCGGCAAGGCGAAGAACGAACCGGCATGAGTACGGCTCGGCACCAGGTAGTCGCGCGCGCCTTCCGGGGTAGCACGGGTCAGGATCGGCGTCTCGACGTCGAGGAAGCCGTTCTCGTCCAGGAAGCGACGGATGCTGGTGGTCATGCGCGAGCGCAGACGCAGCTTCTCGGCCATTTCCGGGCGACGCAGGTCGAGGAAGCGATAGCGCAGGCGGGTTTCTTCACCGACGTCGGAGAATTCGTTCAGCGGGAACGGCGGGGTTTCCGATTCGTTCAGCACTTCCAGCTCGTAGCCGAGGACTTCGATCATGCCCGACGCCATGTTGGCGTTGGTCGCACCGGCCGGACGCAGGCGAACCTTGCCGGTGATCTTCACGACGTACTCGCTGCGCACGCGATCGGCTGCGGCGAAGGTTTCAGCGCGGTCCGGATCGAACACGACCTGGGCCAGACCATCACGATCACGGATATCGAGGAAAATCACCCCACCGTGGTCACGGCGACGGTGAACCCATCCGCAAAGGGTAATTTCCTGGCCGTCCAGGCTTTCGTTCAGTTGGCCGCAATAATGGCTGCGCATCATGGTCGTGGTTTCACTTCTCGTAATTCGAAATTCGGTTGGAGATCCTACAGCAGCCCCGCCTTTAAAAAGGCGCCGGGTGATGCAAAAGCTCGCGTGTGTCGTTCAATTCAGGCTCAGGACCTTAGTCAGCTTTGTCGCCGCCGGCCAGGTTCTTCTTGGAACCGGTCTTGAAATCGGTTTCGTACCAACCCGTGCCGCTGAGGCGAAAGCCCGGCATGGACAGCATTTTCTTAAGCTCTGGCGCCTGACAGGCAGGGCAGTCGACCAGCGGTGCATCGCTGATCTTTTGAATGGCTTCCAACTGATGACCACAGGAAGCACATTGATAATCGTACATCGGCATGGAGGTTGTCTCGGCGATCAGATTGCTACCGCACACGCTGGGTTTCGCGGCAAAGAGCGGGATTATATCCATTAAATGCGGCCTGTGCAGCCGTAAGACTGCACAGACCGACACTCTGCCGTTTTCACCGCCCTGACTAGGCGGTGACGATGCATCCCCCTTCCTTGAGGCTGTGTACGACACAGACAACCCGCACCAATCCACTGAAATTCCTGACACCGCCATGACGCAAGTGAACTTCGCGATCCACATGGGATAACAGGCTACTGACCGAACAACCGTTGGCCCGGGCCATCCCTCCCAAAATATCCCAATAAACCTGCTCAAGCCGCAAACAGGTAGCGAAGCCATTCAATCGTACGGAGCGGGACAAGGGCTGGGCCAATCCCATATCGAATTCACGAACAAACGGATCAACCCTTACATCCTTGTGCGACCCGTATCGCCCGTCTTCTTGCCTTTGATAAACCATAACGCTGACACTCCTTTGCCATCCTGGTTTCTTAAAGCGCAACTGCCTGTCGACTTATAAAAACGCAGGTGCAAAGGTATTTTCCAGCCGACTTTATGACCCTCGACGTAGGATAAGCCAACAACTTATGGCAGACCTTGGAGCTCATCCTACTCCGGACGTTTTCCCACGCAGCGAAGCGATGCCTCCTTCAGAAGCACCTACGCAATGGCGTAGGAAAGAAGAGCGCCAAGCATCCACGCCACTTTTCATGCACCTGCATACGCGGATCAGCAAGTCACCCGCCTTACCGCAGCCGCGAAACTTCGGACAACCTGCGACAAATCACCGCCAAAGAGCCGCCGGACGCCCTGATTTGAGTAGCCTGCGGCTTTGCTGTTAAATAGACGACGTGTCGCCAGTGCCTATTTTTCCGGGCATGGCGCATAGGCTGATACCGGGCACGTGTCCAACGCCTCCTTATTGTCTTGAAGCGAACCGTGCGCCATCAGCTCTTCCTTGTGAGCTGTCTTAACGTGAGTTAATCAAAATGTTGAAAATCGTCCATCTGTTGATAGGCGCAGCAGCCTTGCTGCTGTCCTTCATCCCTAGCCTGCACCCTGAAGCCTTGCCTTACCTGCAACAACCTGATGCGCTGTACCTGGCCTTTTTCGGCCTGCTCAATCTCACGCTTGCACCTGTCATCCCTTACTGGAACAAAGGTCCGCGCCACCAACTGCAAAACCTGGTCAGTGTCCTGCTGGCTCTGGCGGTAGTCCTGCAGACCCTGACGCTGATCGCGCCGATGCCTGTCATCGCCGGTCAACCTGCCGTTCTGTTCAGCCTGGTCGCAGCCCTGATCGCTGTTGCCCTGCACCTGGGCATCAGCTTCTACAAATCGTCACCGGTCGCTGCCTCGCCAAGCTACGACATGAGCAACCGCGATACCGGCACCGTCAAGTGGTTCAATACGTCCAAAGGCTTCGGCTTCATTTCCCGCGACTCCGGCGACGATATCTTCGTCCACTTCCGGGCCATTCGCGGTGAAGGCCACCGCGTCCTGGTAGAAGGCCAGCGCGTGGAGTTCTCTGTCATGAATCGTGACAAGGGCCTGCAAGCCGAAGATGTGATCGCCGCACTGCCGCGCCGCTGATTCAAGGCTGAAAAAAACCGCGCACAGCCTGGCTGTACGCGGTTTTTTAATGCCTGCATGTTGCTTACTGCAGTTGCTTAGTAGTGCGGCGGTGGCGCTTCCTCTTCGAACGATTCGAACTGGCCGACCATTTCCTCCTGCCGCTTGAGCAACGCAGCCATTTGCAGTTGAAGACGCTCGACCACCCGCTGCTGCGCGACCAGCACATCATTCAATGCCTGGATGGTGTCATCCTGAAAGGCCAGGCGGCTTTCAAGGTCGGTAACGCGTTCTTCCAGGCTCATGGTTCAGCCCTCCAGAAACGTAAAGTCATCGGTCAATATCAGGCGCAAACGCTCGCGAATGGCGGCAATTTGCTCCGAACTGTAGGGTTTTGCCGGATGCCTGCCCCAAACTGGCGCTGGCCAGGCGGCATCTTCGTGCCTGCGCACAATCACGTGCATGTGCAACTGGCTGACGACATTGCCCAGCGCCGCAACATTCAATTTGTCCGCATCGAACGAGTCCTTGAGCACTTGCGAAAGCGCCGTCGTCTCCTGCCAAAGCTGCAGCTGGTCTGCGACATCCAATTGAAATATCTCGCTGATAGCCTCACGACGAGGTACCAGGATGAACCAGGGGTAGTTCGAGTCGTTGGACAACAGCAACCGGCAGAGCGGAAAGTCCCCGATCGGTAACGTGTCTTGTTGAAGTCGTGGATCTAAAGCGAACACTGCGTGTACTCCCGCCGGGTCATCATTTTTCAGCTTAGCGCCCATCCAGAGGAGCGGCGCACCAAGCGACCGGACGGCAGCATACCTGTGAACGGCGCACGCTTCACGGCGAACCTTGCCCAGACGCCACGAGCACCAGCGAAAAGCTGACAGCCCGCCCCCGAATGAGACACTTTTCGACGTCGCGCACCACCACAGAACCGGTCAGCCAAAAAAAATGCCGAAATGACTGATAAACAACGAAGAGTTCGCGCCAGACACTCGATCAACAGGAATGAATTCCGCACAAGGTTAAAAATTTTTGCACCAAAAACGCACAGTGGGTCTACGCTGAATGCTTCGACATCCGCCTTTTACTCACTGGCGGGGTGAACCGGTAACATTTTTGCTTGTCAGGCAGTCGACCAGAAGGGTGCAACATGATGCGAGGCAAAGCGTCAAGCCCAAACCAGAGCGCTTGAACCCCCCGGTTTTATGAGGTTTTTACAGCGCCAGAGCGACAATTTGAAAAAACCGCAGCAAAAACTTGATTTTGTGCACGCTTGTTGCATACATACCCAACATCACCTGAGTGACACCCGCGGGAAGTGGGGGGCATTCAGGCAAAAAAGACAGTGGCAAGGTAGCCCGATGGAGATTCAAACGTTTCACCAGGACTCTTTTTACCGACACCCAGGCTCAGAAAACAGCATTAAAGTTGTCAGCCCGGTTGCGTCGGAGCTCGAAATTTGCGACATCTACCTCGCTGTTTGCGACATGGTCGTAAAGAAGGCGAAAGGTTAGATACGCAAGTATCGCCAACATTGTCGGCGTGATATAAGTTTGCGCCGACACAAAAAGAAAGAGCCGCCCAGATAATAAAACAGGTGGGACGGCAGTACTCTTCTAAAACCAAAGGAGCAAATCACGATGCGCGTGATGAAGTGGAGCATGATCGCACTGGCAGTTGCAGCAGCAGCCAGTACCCAATTGGCTACGGCCGCCCCTTTCGTAAGTGACCAGGCTGAAGCCAAAGGTATTGTTGAAGACAGCACGCTGAACTTGCTGGTTCGCAACTACTACTTCAACCGTGATAACAAAGATGGTGCCAACGACCAGAAAGACTGGACCCAAGGCATCTGGGGCAATTTCAGCTCCGGTTACACCCAGGGCCTGATCGGTGTTGGCGTTGACGCTTTCGGTTATCTGGCAATCAAACTGGACGGCGGTGATGGCACCGGCGGCACCGGCAACATGAGCCGCGACGCCGATGGCGAAGTTAACGACAGCCAGGGCAAAGCCGGCGGCGCCGTTAAATTCCGCGTATCGAAAACCGAGCTGAAAGTCGGCGACATGCAGCCAAGCACTGCTCCAGTGTTCGCTGTTGGCGGTTCCCGCATCCTTCCTCAAACTGCCAGCGGTATCCAACTGCAAAGCAGCGAAGTCAAAGACCTTGACCTCGAAGCCGGTCACTTCTACTCGGCGACCAGCCAGGACCGTAACGCTCGTGACGGCGGCCTGTTTGCAACCTACGCTGGCGTAGAAGCCAACTCCATCGACTACTTCGGTGGCAAATACGGCATCACCGACAACCTGTCGGCATCGCTGTACGGCGCCAAGCTGGAAGACATCTGGAACCAGTACTACGCCAACCTGAACTACACAATCCCGCTGGGCGGCGACGAGTCGCTGAACCTGGACGGTAACATCTACAACACCAAAGACACTGGTGATGCCAAAGCAGGCGAGATCAGCAACACTGCTTACTCCCTGGCTGCCGCTTTCTCGTTCATGAAAGCGCACACCATCACCCTCGCCTTCCAGAAGATCAACGGTGACACTCCGTTCGACTACATCGGTGTGGGCAAAAACAACCGCGGCGGCGACTCGATCTTCCTCGCCAACTCCATCCAGTACTCTGACTTCAACGCCCCTAACGAGAAGTCTGCCCAGGTTCGTTACGACCTGAAAATGGCTGAGTACGGCGTTCCAGGTCTGAGCTTCATGACCCGTTACGTGAAAGGTTGGGACATCGACGGCACCAAAGCTCCAGTTGGCGGCGCTTACGAAGGCATCTACGGTGCAGACGGCAAGCACAACGAAACCAACTTCGAAGCCAAGTACGTTGTTCAGACTGGCCCGGCAAAAGACCTGTCCTTCCGTATTCGTCAAGCATGGCACTTCGCTAACGCTGACGAAGGTGAAGGCGACGTGAAAGAGTTCCGTTTCATCGTCGACTACCCGCTGTCGGTTTTGTAATCGCATCCAGTTAGTTTGCGGTAACAAAATAAAAGGCCCATCTTCGGATGGGCCTTTTTTGTTGCCTGTGCAAATTGTTCAATTATTGAACAATCGCCCTACATGCCTGACCGAAAAATCAGACATATATGACAAGGTCAATCACTGCACTGCGGACTCCTGAACCACGCGAATAACCCGCTGTGGAAATGGAATATCGATGCCCGCCTCTCTCAGACGATCACGGGACAGTTCGTTGAACATGAACATCACATCCCAATAATCCGCAGTATTCACCCAGACACGCAGGGAAACAGTGATAGAACTGTCACCCAATGTCGAAATGACTGCCTGAGGTGCCGGGTCAGTCAATACACGCGGATCCTTGGCCAGTTCCAGCAACACTTCACGGGCTTTCTGCAAGTCCGCTTCGTAATCAACGCCTACATCAAACACGACCTTGCGGGTCGGCTGACGATTGGTGTTGGTGATGATGCCGTTCGACAGATTGCCGTTCGGCAAGATGATGGTCTTGTTGTCACCGGTACGCAGTACGGTATGGAAAATCTGGATGCTGTCGACGGTGCCGGCGACACCCTGAGCCTCGATCCAGTCGCCGATACGAAATGGACGGAACAGCAAAATCAGCACACCGCCGGCGAAGTTCGCCAGGCTGCCCTGCAAGGCCAGACCAATGGCCAGACCCGCCGCACCAATCGCCGCCACGAACGAAGTGGTTTCCACACCGATCATCGAGGCCACGCTGACGATCAGCAGGATCTTGAGGATGATGTTCGCCAGGCTGCTGATAAAGCCCTGCAGCGCCAGGTCGGCGTTACGCAATGCAATCAGGCCGCCGAGCTTTTTCGTGACCTTGTTTATCAGCCACCAGCCGATGGCCAGGGTGATGACCGCCAGCAGTACACGACTGCCGTATTCCATGATCATCGGGATCCAGGTTTGGGAAACCTTGACCAGGTTGTCTACCTCAGCATTTAAGTCCATCTGCTTGCTCCTTTTTTCCGGCTATCCGGCACGCGTAAAAAAAGCGGCAGAAAGATCGAACCGCGACGGGCTCAATCGTTTCTGCCGTTGCTTGGGTCTGCGACGTCACAAACGCCAAGAGGTTCCCGCTCAAGGTCAGTCGCGGAAGTTGTTGAACTGCAGCGGCATACCGAACTCCTTGGCCCGCAGCACAGCAATGGCTTCTTGCAGGTCATCACGCTTCTTGCCGGTAATACGAACCTGCTCGCCCTGAATGGCCGCCTGGACCTTGAGCTTGGCATCTTTGACGTGAGCGACGATTTTCTTCGCCAGTTCCTTGTCGATGCCTTCCTTGAGGACGGCTTCCTGCTTCATCAGCTTGCCCGACGCGAAGGCATCCTTGACTTCGAGGCACTGCACGTCGATTTTGCGCTTGACCAGAGCCAGCTTGAGGATCTCAATCATCGCTTCGAGTTGGAAATCCGCTTCTGCGGTCAGGTTGACGGTCAGGTCTTTTTCCTTGAACTCGAAGCTGCCTTTGCCTTTCAGGTCATAACGACGATCGAGTTCCTTGACGGCGTTCTCGACCGCGTTGGTGACTTCGTGTTTGTCCAGTTCGGATACCACGTCGAACGACGGCATGTAATCTCTCCAAATTTAAAGGCGCACCGATGGAGCGCGCCTGGCTTGCGGTTAAAATCCGCGCTGATTATAACGGGTCTTTCCCATCATTCACTGTGAGCTGCCGATGCACGCCTTAAACAGAGCAAAAAGCTGATGTCCACCACCTGGCATGTACTCGGCGCCGGCAGCCTCGGCACTTTATGGGCGACACGCCTGGCACGGGCTGGCGTGCCGGTCAGGCTGATCCTGCGGGATACCGCGAGACTGCAGACCTATGAGGCTGCAGGCGGATTGACACTGGTGGAGCACGGCCAGGCGCAACACTACGCCGTGCCCGCCGAAACAGCGGACAGCAGCCAGCCGATCAACCGCCTGCTGGTGGCGTGCAAAGCCTACGATACCGAAAGCGCGGTGGCCCGACTGGCGTCACGCCTGGCCCCCGGCGCCGAACTGATCCTGCTGCAAAATGGCCTGGGCAGCCAGGACGCGGTGGCCGCACAGGTTCCCCAGGCACGCTGCATCTATGCCTCGAGCACCGAAGGCGCCTTCCGCGATGGCGATTGGCGCGTGGTGTTTGCAGGACATGGCTTTACCTGGCTGGGAGATGCGAGCCATCCGGTCGCACCGATCTGGCTCGATGACTTGAGCGGGGCCGGCATCCCTCACGAGTGGAGCACCGATATTCTGACCAGGCTGTGGCGCAAGCTGGCTCTCAACTGTGCGATCAACCCGCTGACGGTGCTGCACGATTGCCGCAATGGCGGTTTGCAGCAACATCAGTGCGAAGTGGCCACCCTGTGCGGTGAACTGGTGGAGTTGCTTGAGCGTTGCGGTCAACCGGCGGCGGGCGAAAACCTGCAACAGGAAGTCGAACGGGTGATTCTCGCCACCGCGGCCAACTACTCATCGATGCATCAGGACGTCACCAGCCAGCGCCGCACGGAAATCAGCTACCTGCTGGGCTACGCCTGCAAAGTAGCCGGGCGACATCAACTGAACCTGCCTCACCTCAATCAACTTCAGGCAAGGTTGATCGCTCGCCTGCAAAGCCTTGGATTGCCCAGCGACTGAGCAGCGGCTACGCTGGCCACTTGTTCCTTGTCTGCGATGAATCCGATGCCATTGCGCCAGCGCCTTGAAAACCTGCCCGTCGGCCAGAAACTGCTGGCCGCCCTGCTGGTACTGATGGTCACCGTCCTGCTGGTTGCCAACCTGACCTTTATCAGCGCCGCGTACTACATCTCCCAGGAAAGCATGGCGCCCCAGGCCCTGCAGACCATCGGCCGGCTGGTATCCAACCCGAGCCTGGCCTCCGAAGCCCTGGCGTCACCGCAAAGCGCCGAGCGCCTGCTGAATGAACTCAACAGCTATTCGCCGTTGCGCGCGGCAGCCCTGTATGACGCAAAGGGTGAGCGGTTGGCGCAATTGCAGCATGGCGACAATCTGGAGCTGCCCAAACATTTCCGGCACATCGAAGACTGGCAGGTCACCGAGTTTCGCACCAATCAAGTCATCCCCCTCTCCCGCCCCGGTGCTGCACCGGGACATTTGCTGCTGGTCGCCAGCAGTGAACTGCCAGTGGCGTTCTACACCGGGACCCTGACGGCCAGCCTGGGCATTCTGATCTTCAGCGTGTTGCTGTGGCTGATCATTGCCCGCCAGATCAAGCGCCTGATCACCCGGCCGATCCACCAGCTCGAAGAGTTGTCGCGGCAGGTCACCCGTGAAGAAAACTACGCATTGCGCGCTTCACGAGGAAACCACGATGAAATCGGCAGCCTCGCCGAGGCGTTCAATACCATGCTCTCGCGGATCGAGGCCAGGGAGCAGCAACTCAAGCGGGCTCGGGACGACTCCCAGGCCGCTTACGACCAGGCCCAGGGTCTGGCGGAAGAAACTCGTCATACCAACCGCAAACTGGAGCTCGAAGTCCAGGTGCGCAGCAAGATCGAGAAAAAGCTCACCGGCTTCCAGAACTACCTCAACAGCATCATCGACTCCATGCCGTCGGCGCTGATCGCCCTCGACGAACAGCTCTACGTGACTCAATGGAACCAGGAGGCCAGCGCCCTGTCCGGCACACGCCTCGATGAAGCCCTGAACCAGCCCATCTTCCTCGCCTTCGAACCGCTCAAGCCGTTCTTGCCGCAACTCAAGGAAACGGTCGAGCAGCATACGGTGGCCAAAATCGAACGTGTCACCTGGCTCAAGGACGACGAGCCCCGCCACTACGCCCTGACTTTCTATCCGCTGATGGGCGGTGCCGGGCGTGGCGTAGTGATCCGGATCGACGACATCACCCAGCGCCTGTCCCTGGAAGAAATGATGGTGCAGTCGGAGAAAATGCTGTCGGTAGGCGGTCTTGCCGCCGGCATGGCTCACGAGATCAACAATCCGCTGGGTGCGATCCTGCACAACGTGCAAAACATTCGCCGACGCCTGTCCCCCGACCTGCCGAAAAACCTGGAAGTGGCCGAACAGGCCGGCATCGAGCTGGCGACGGTCAATCAGTATCTGAAAATCCGCGAAGTACCACAGTTGCTCGACGGTATCCAGCAGGCCGGTGCCCGGGCCGCCAAAATCGTCACCCACATGCTCAGTTTCAGCCGTCGCAGCACCCGCCAGATGGCCCCGTGCGATCTGCCCGCCCTGATTGATCAGGCGGTGGAAATCGCCGGCAACGATTTCGACCTGGCGATCGGCTTCGACTTCAAGGGTCAGGCCATCATTCGTCAGTTCGACCCGGCGCTGGGCCCGGTCCCCGGCACCGCCAACGAGCTGGAACAAGTACTGCTCAACCTGTTGAAAAACGCTGCGCAAGCCATTCACCAGCGCGAGGACGACAGCGAGCCGGGGCGGATCATTCTGCGCACCCGGCTGAACCCGCCATGGGCGGAGATCCAGGTCGAGGACAACGGCATCGGCATGAGTGAAAGCGTGCGCAAACGGACCTTCGAACCCTTCTTCACCACCAAGGAAATCGGTCAGGGCACCGGACTTGGGCTGTCGGTGTCGTACTTCATCATCACCAATAACCACAAGGGGCAGATGGAAGTGCAATCGACCCTGGGCCAAGGCACTTGCTTCACCTTGCGCCTGCCCCTGGCGAGCACGCCACCTGTCGCGCAAGAACTCAATCTGCTATCGAGGTAACCATGGGCTTTCGTCTGTCGAAGATTTACACCCGCACTGGCGACAAAGGCGAGACCGGGCTGGGCGATGGCCGTCGCGTCCCCAAGGATCACCCGCGGATCGAGGCCATTGGCGAAGTCGATACGCTCAACAGTCAGGTGGGCGTGTTGCTGTCCGGGCTGGCGGCACAAACGGACACTTTTGCCGGCTTGCAGGAAGTGATCGAGGTTTTGGCGCCCTGCCAGCATCGATTGTTTGATCTGGGAGGCGAGCTGGCAATGCCGGTGTATCAGGCGTTGAATGCGGCGGAAATCGAGCGCCTGGAAGCGGCGATCGATGTGTGGAATGAAGAATTGGGGCCGCTGGAAAACTTCATCTTGCCCGGCGGTTCGGCGCTGATTGCCCAGGCCCATGTCTGCCGTAGCCTGGCGCGCAGTGCCGAGCGGCGGTGTCAGCAATTGAATGCGATTGAGCCGTTGGCCGGGGTTGGTCTGGCGTACATCAATCGGTTGTCGGATTTGTTGTTTGTGGTGGCGCGGCTGATTGCCAAGCGTCAGGGTGTGGCCGAGATTCTATGGCAGCCGGCGGCGAAGCCTGAAGCTTAATCAGCGCCTGTCAGGGCCCCTTCGCGGGCAAGCCCGCTCCCACAGGGATTGTTGGTGTTCACACAATCTGTGTTTCACCTTGAACACTGTGGGAGCGGGCTTGCCCGCGAAGGGGCCTGTAGGCTCGCTAGAGAATTAACTCTCAGGCCAGAATGCCCGAATCCCCGCCACACCCTGCGCGCCGGCCGCCCAGGCTTTCTCGACCTCGGCCGGGCCAACGCCACCCAGCAGGAACACCGGCTTGCTGAAGCCCTCGATCAAGCTCGACGCCTGCTCCCAACCCAACGGCTCTGCGCCTGGGTGAGTCAGGGTGGGTTGCACCGGCGACAGGGTCACGAAATCCACCCCCATCTGTTCGGCCAGCGCCAGCTCTTCAGCGTTATGGCACGACGCCGCCAGCCAGCGCGATGCCGGTAGCGGTCGGCCAGCCGCTGCGTATTTGCGCAATTGCGCCGAAGTGATGTGCCAACCCGCGGACGGGAAGTCGCCCAACCATTCGAACGGCCCCTTGAGCATCAATTGTGCCTTGCCGGCACACAGGCCCACCGCATCGACAGCCAGGTCGCGATACTTGGGATCGTAACCGTTCGGTGCGCGCAACTGGATCAGCTTGATGCCACCGGCAATGGCCTTCTGGATACCACGCAACAACGCCGGGGTTTCCAGATCTTCCGGGGTAATCAGGTACTGCGATGACAATCGGGCCGCCGCGACGATCGGCTGATTGGCCGCCGGGAACTCGTAACCCGGCAGATCGCGGGGCGACACCCAGGCCAGCGGTTGGCCTTCGGCGCCGTGGGGCTCGCCGCTAAACGCCGAGACCTCCCAGACATCCAGCAACACCTGCTTGTCCGGATAATCATGCCGGACCTTGATCAGCGGGCGCGCCGCGTCGACCACGATGCCCAGCTCTTCATGGAGCTCACGGGCCAGTGCGGTTTCGACCGACTCGTCGGCCTCGACCTTGCCCCCGGGAAACTCCCACAAGCCACCCTGGTGCTGCGAATCGGCACGGCGGGCGATCAGGATCTGGCCACTGCCATCGCGGATGACGGCGGCGGCGACATGGACTCGCTTCACTTTTCCAACTCCTCCAGTCCGGCCTTCTGCCAGGCCTTGAACGCCGGCCATTGGTAGAGGGTTTCAACATAGGCTTCGTCAGCCGCGGACAGTTTCACCCGATAGGTGCGCAGACGCACGGCGATGGGTGCAAAGAACGCGTCGGCCAACGTGATGCGGCCAAACAGGTACGGACCGCTCTCGGTCGCCGCGGCACGACACTCGGCCCACAGCGCCGACATGCGCTCGATGTCCGCCTGGACATCGGCCGGGACCGGCGACAGCGCTGCGTCATGGCTGAGGTCGAACGGCATGTTGCCGCGCATGGCGAAAAAGCCACTGTGCATCTGCGCGCACGCCGAACGCGCCTGGGCACGGGCGGCGGTGTCTTTGGGCCACAGGTTCGCATCGGGGAACCGTTCTGCCAGGTATTCGGCAATCGCCAGGGAGTCGGCGATGGTGCCGTGTTCGGTCTTCAGCAGCGGGACCTTGGCGGTCGGCGAATGCTTGAGCAGGCGCTCGCGGGTGTCCGGCTGGTTCAGCTTGATCAGTTCTTCGGTGTAGGAGGCGCCAGCCAGATCGAGGGCCAGAGCGCCGCGCAGGGACCAGGAGGAATGCAGTTTGTCGCCGATGATCAGGTGCAGGCTCATGTTCGGGACCTTTTGATGGGGGGGACAGGCCAAAATCTCTAGCGTCTGGTCGTCAGCCTTCGCGAGCAAGCCCGCTCCCACAGTGTCACCATTGAACCCTGTGGGAGCGGGCTTGCTCGCGAATGGAGCGACTCGGTCTTAAGTACGGTACTCGGCGTTGATCTTCACGTACTCGTGGGACAGGTCGGTGGTCCAGATGGTTTCGCTGCAATCGCCACGCCCCAGTTCGATACGAATGGTGATTTCTTCCTGCTGCATCACCGCCGCGCCCTGGGCTTCGGTGTAGGTCGCGGCGCGCGCGCCACGGCTGGCAATGCACACGTCGCCGAGGAACACGTCGATCTTGCTGACGTCCAGGTTCGGCACACCGGCACGGCCAACGGCGGCCAGGATACGGCCCCAGTTCGGGTCGGAAGCAAACAACGCCGTCTTGATCAGCGGCGAGTGAGCCACGGTGTAACCAACGTCCAGGCATTCCTGGTGATTGCCGCCGCCGTTGACTTCAACGGTCACGAATTTGGTCGCGCCTTCGCCGTCGCGAACGATGGCCTGGGCCACGTCCATGCACACTTCAAACACCGCCTGCTTCAACTTGGCGAACAACTCGCCCTCGGCGCGGGTGATTTCCGGCAGCGCAGCCTGCCCTGTGGCAATCAGCATGCAGCAGTCGTTGGTCGACGTATCGCCATCGATGGTGATGCGGTTGAACGACTTGTTGGCGCCATCGAGCATCAGGTTTTGCAACACATCGCGGGAGACTTTGGCGTCGGTCGCGATGTAGCCGAGCATGGTCGCCATGTTCGGGCGAATCATGCCGGCGCCTTTGCTGATACCGGTCACGGTGACGGTCACGCCGTCGTGCTGGAACTGACGGCTGGCACCTTTGGGCAGGGTGTCGGTGGTCATGATGCCGGTGGCGGCAGCTTCCCAGTTGTGGATCGACAGGTCGTCAAGGGCCGCTTGCAGCGCGCTTTCGATTTTCTCCACAGGCAACGGTTCGCCGATCACACCGGTGGAGTACGGCAGCACCTGGCTGGCATCGACGCCAGTCAGTTCGGCCAGTTTGGCGCAAGTGCGCTCGGCGGCGGCCAGGCCTGGCTCGCCGGTACCGGCGTTGGCATTGCCGGTGTTGGTCAGCAGGTAACGCACAGGGCCTTGTACGCGTTGCTTGGCCAGGATCACCGGGGCGGCGCAAAAGGCGTTCAGGGTGAACACCCCGGCTACCGTGGAGCCTTCAACACAGCGCATGACCACAACATCCTTGCGCCCCGGGCGCTTGATGCCAGCCGAGGCGATACCGAGTTCAAAACCGGCAACCGGGTGCAACGTTGGCAAAGGACCAAGACCAACAGCCATGAATGCGCTCCTTTATAAATGATGTCAGCACCGCTTCAGGAAGACGGTGGTTCGAATGGTAAAACGCCGCGACGGCAGAAGCCGGTCGCGGCGCGGGTATTTCAGCGATTGAAACGGGTTTTACTGGATCTGCCCGTGGCAATGCTTGAACTTCTTGCCCGAACCGCAGTAGCACAGCTCATTGCGACCCAGCTTATGCTCGCTGCGAACCGGGGCAGCGGCGAGCGCCACATCGACCTCTTCGCCCAGCACTTCCGGTTGCTCCAGGCCTGGAGCTTCTTCATGCAGGAACTGCATGCGAGCGGCCAATGCCTCGGCTTCCTGACGCAGGCGCTGCTCTTCTTCGATCGGGTCTTCGCGGCGAACCTGAACGTGGGACAGCACACGGATCGAGTCGCGCTTGATCGAATCCAGCAACTCGGAGAACAGGGTGAACGACTCGCGCTTGTACTCCTGCTTCGGGTTCTTCTGGGCATAACCACGCAAGTGGATGCCGTGGCGCAGGTGATCCATGGTCGACAGGTGGTCTTTCCACAGGTCGTCCAGAACGCGCAGAACGATTTGCTTCTCGAAAGTGCGCAGCGCTTCGGCGCCCGCCTGGTCTTCTTTCTCGTTGTACGCCGCGACGAGCTCGTTCATGAGCTTCTCGCGCAGGGTTTCTTCGTACAGGTGATCGTCTTCGTCGAGCCATTGCTGGATCGGCAGCGTCACACCGAAGTCGCTCTGCAACGCAGCTTCCAGACCGGCCACGTCCCACTGTTCAGGCAGCGACTGCGGAGGAATGTGTGCGCTGACGGTCGCGTCGAGCACGTCCTGACGGAAGTCAGTGATGGTCTCGCCGATGTTGTCGGCGGCCAGCAACGTGTTACGCATGTGATAGATCACTTTACGCTGTTCGTTGTTGACGTCGTCGAACTCGAGCAGTTGCTTGCGGATGTCGAAGTTGCGGCCTTCGACCTTGCGCTGGGCCTTTTCAATGGCGTTGGTCACCATGCGGTGCTCGATCGCCTCGCCAGGCTGCATGCCCAGGGCCTTCATGAAGTTCTTCACCCGGTCAGAGGCGAAGATGCGCATCAGGCTGTCTTCCAGCGACAGGTAGAAACGGCTGGAACCGGCGTCGCCCTGACGACCGGCACGACCACGCAGCTGGTTGTCGATACGGCGCGATTCGTGACGCTCGGATGCAATCACCTGCAAACCACCCGACTCGAGCACTTGCTGGTGACGCTTCTGCCAGTCGGCCTTGATCTGGGCAATCTGCTCAGGGGTCGGGTTTTCCAGGGAAGCCACTTCCACTTCCCAGTTACCGCCCAACAGGATGTCGGTACCACGACCGGCCATGTTAGTGGCGATGGTCAGTGCGCCCGGACGACCGGCCTGGGCAATGATCTCGGCTTCCTTTTCGTGGAACTTGGCGTTCAGAACCTTGTGTTCGATGCCTTCCTTCACGAGCAGGCTGGACATGTGCTCGGAGGTTTCGATGGTGGCGGTACCCACCAGCACCGGACGACCTGCGGCCATGCTTTCCTTGATGTCGGCCACGATTGCCGCGTATTTCTCGTCGGCCGTCAGGAACACCAGGTCGTTGTAGTCTTTACGCGCCAGCGGCTTGTTCGGCGGAATCACCATGACCTGCAGGCCATAGATCTGGTGGAACTCGAACGCTTCGGTGTCGGCCGTACCGGTCATGCCGGACAGTTTGTTGTACAGACGGAAGTAGTTCTGGAAAGTGGTCGATGCCAGCGTCTGGCTTTCGGCCTGGATGTTCAGGTTTTCCTTGGCTTCGATGGCCTGGTGCAGGCCTTCGGACAAGCGGCGACCCGGCATGGTACGGCCGGTGTGCTCGTCGACCAGTACGACCTGACCGTCCTGCACGATGTATTCGACGTTGCGATGGAACAGCTTGTGCGCACGCAGGCCGGCGTAGACGTGAGTCAGCAGGCTCAGGTTGTGCGCCGAGTACAGGCTTTCGCCTTCAGCCAGCAGGCCGATGCGGGTCAGCGTTTCTTCGACGTACTGGTGACCGGCTTCGTTGAGTTCGACCTGACGGGTCTTCTCGTCGACGGTGAAGTGACCGGCCTGGGTCACTTCGCCTTCGACTTCTTCAACGTGCAGCTTGAGCTGCGGGATCAGCTTGTTGACCTCGATGTACAGCTTGGAGCTGTCCTCGGCCTGACCGGAGATGATCAGCGGCGTACGGGCTTCGTCGATGAGGATGGAGTCGACTTCGTCGATCACGGCAAAATTGAGTTCGCGCTGGAATTTTTCTTCCATGCTGAACGCCATGTTGTCGCGCAGGTAGTCGAACCCGAATTCGTTGTTGGTGCCGTAGGTGATGTCGGCGGCGTAGGCAGCACGCTTCTCTTCCGGCGGCTGGAACGGCGTGACAACGCCGACCGTCAGGCCGAGGAATTCATACAGCGGGCGCATCCAGTTGGCGTCACGGCGGGCCAGGTAGTCGTTCACCGTCACAACGTGCACGCCGTTGCCGGACAGCGCGTTGAGGTAAACGCCCAGTGTTGCCACCAGGGTCTTGCCTTCACCGGTACGCATTTCCGCGATCATGCCTTCATGCAAGGTCATGCCGCCGATCAGCTGGACATCGAAGTGGCGCATGCCCATGACACGCTTGCCGGCTTCACGGGCGACCGCAAAGGCTTCTGGCAGGAGCTTGTCGAGGGACTCCCCTTTGGCGATACGGGCCTTGAACTCGCTGGTCTTGGCACGCAATTGATCGTCCGAAAGGGCCACCATTTGCTCTTCGAAGGCATTGACGAGTTGCACCGTCTTGAGCATGCGTTTGACTTCACGCTCGTTCTTGCTTCCAAAAAGTTTCTTTAACAAAGGCGCAAACATATCGGCAGGATCTTCCACACTAAAGGGATGGAGGGCGGCCCCGTGAGTCGCCCGTGCAGCCCTCATGGCCGCATGCGAACGAGCATTCTACCCGGAAACGGTGGTGAGGAAAGTGGCGATATTCCACGATGCTGGCACAGCGCTTTGACGGGGCTCAGTTAAAATAGGGGCGTTTTGCTCAATTTCAAGCCGTTCAAGGCAGAAGTTAGTTGTTGATTTAATGGGTAAAGCGCCCACAAAAGCAATGGGCGGGCGCATCCGGTGCTTTCTGCTACCATGGCGGCTCTGTTACTTCAGGTGTCTGATCATGGCATTTCGCCCACTTACGGCCAAAGTACCCGCCGTTCTACTACGCGAAGCCAAGCCGCTGAAAGCCATTCTCGGCCACGCTCAACGCCTGGGTCATTTGCAACGTTTGCTCGAAAGCCAATTGCAACCCGCCGCTCGCGAGCATTGCCACGTGGCGTCCTGGCGTGAAGGCAGTTTGTTGCTGATTGTCACCGACGGTCATTGGGCAACCCGCCTGCGCTACCAGCAGAAGCGCCTGCAACGGCAACTGCAACTGTTCGACGAGTTTGCCAACCTGACGCGAATCCTGTTCAAGGTGCAGCCACCTACCGTCCAGCGGGGCGCGGCCGGGCACACCATGGATCTGTCGGACGATGCTGCGGCAACCATACAGGCCACGGCCGACGGGATCAGCGACCCGAATCTGCGGGCAGCGCTGGAGCGACTGGCGGCGCACGCCAAGACCAAATCCTGACACAGAAACCCTGTGGGAGCGGGCTTGCTCGCGAATGGGTTTATCAATCGACATTTTCGTTGAATGACACACCGCATTCGCGAGCAAGCCCGCTCCCACATTGACTGTGTTCGCTCAAGCTAGCGGCGTTTGCTGCCACCCAGCAATGAGCCCATCAAGCCGCGCACCAACTGTCGGCCAAGCTGGTTCGCCGCCTGTTGCATCGCCGATTTCAGCGCCTTCCCTGCTGCTGTACCGAGGAACTCACCCGCCTGTTCGGTGAAACTCGGTTCCTGTTTGCCCTGCTCCGCTTCGGGCTCGGGCGCCAGGCCCTTGCGCCCCATCAGCACTTCATAGGCCGATTCGCGGTCAATCGGCTTGTCATAACGCCCCTGCAACGGCGAACCGGCAATCAGCGCCGTACGCTCGGCACCGGTCAAAGGCCCGATCCGCGATTGCGGCGGCGCGACCAGCACTCGCTGGACCATTTCCGGGGTGCCTTTCTCCTGCAACGTTCCGACCAGCGCTTCGCCGATCCCGAGTTCGGTCAACACCGACAACGCATCAAACGCCGGATTCGGCCGGAAACCTTCGGCCACTGCGCGCAGGGACTTTTGCTCCTTGGCGGTAAACGCACGCAGACCGTGCTGGATGCGCAAACCCAACTGAGCCAGCACATCATCCGGCAGGTCACCCGGCGACTGGGTGACGAAATACACACCCACGCCTTTTGAACGAATCAGCCTCACGACTTGTTCCAGGCGATCACGCAATGCCTGGGGCGTACCGTTGAACAACAAGTGGGCCTCGTCGAAGAACAGCGCCAGCAATGGTTTGTCGGCATCGCCACGCTCCGGCAGTTGCTCGAACAGCTCGGCCAGCAGCCACAGCAGGAACGTCGCGTAGACTTTCGGCGCTTCATGCACCAGACGGCTGGCATCCAGCAAATGAATGCGCCCGCGGCCATCGGCCGTCGGTTGGAGGATGTCTTCGAGTTGCAGCGCCGGCTCGCCAAACAAGGCATCGGCGCCCTGTTGCTCCAGGGTCGCCAGACGTCGCAGCAGCGCCTGGCTCGAGCCGGTGGTCATCAATGCCGCATCGTCGCCCAGCAACTCGGGGTTGTCCCGCAGGTGATTGAGCAACGCCTTCAGATCCTTGAGATCGAGCAACAACAGGCCTTCGCGGTCCGCCACCTTGAACGCCGCGTACAGCGCCGACTGCTGACTGTCGGTCAGTTCCAGCAGGCTGCCCAACAGCAGCGGCCCCATTTCACTCAAGGTTGTGCGTAAAGGATGACCGGACTGACCCTGTACGTCCCACAACGTCACCGGATAAGCCTGAGGCTTGTGGTTGAGCCACGGCATCCCGGCAATCCGCTCGGCGACCTTGCCCTGGGGGTTGCCCGCGGCGCCAAGGCCGCACAGGTCACCCTTGATGTCGGCGGCGAACACCGCCACGCCGGCATCGCTGAAAGCTTCGGCCATTCGTTGCAACGTCACGGTTTTTCCGGTGCCGGTCGCGCCCGCGATCAAACCGTGGCGATTGGCCAGGCGCATAGCCTGGGCAATCGGCTGCCCTTTGAGGTCGGCGCCGATAACGAGTTGCAGTGAGTCAGGCATTTGGTCACCCATGATTAATCTTTGGTCCTACACGGCCGATAGAGATAACGACAAAGCAGTCAGACACGATCTGGTAGGAAATTTCCCTAAGGAGAGTCGGAAAATTCAATTGCTTTTAACCTTGCCCGTCGTGCGTCCCTTTATAAAAGCACGCGCTGGACATTAAGACCTTAGCGGAACCCCAAGCCATGAACAAAAATCTGCGTTTCAGCCATAAAATCCTGCTTGCCGCCGCCCTCATTGTTATTGCCGCCTTCGCCTCATTCACGCTGTACAACGACTATTTGCAGCGCAATGCCATCCGCGAAGACCTCGATAACTATCTCAACGAGATGGGTGACGTCACCGCCAACAACATCCAGACCTGGCTGGCCGGGCGTATTTTGCTGATCGAGAACCTCTCGCAAAACATCGCCATCAACCCCGAACAAGCCAATGTCGCCAGCCTGCTTGAGCAGAAAACCCTGACGTCGACTTTCATGGCGTCCTACCTGGGTGATGCCACCGGACACTTCACCATTCGTCCGGACGCGAAGATGCCTGACGGTTTCGATCCGCGTGTTCGCCCCTGGTACAAAGGCGCTGAAAACAGCAGCACGCCGACCCTGACCGAACCCTACATCGATGCGGCAACCGGTCAACTGATCATCTCGATGGCCACGGCTTCGAAAAAAGCCGGACAGAGCGTTGGTGTGGTGGGTGGCGACCTGAGCCTGCAAACCCTGATCGCGACCCTCAGCGCCCGCGACTTCGATGGCATGGGTTACGCGTTTCTGGTCAGCGCCGACGGCAAGATCCTGGTTCACCCGGACAAAGCGCTGGTGATGAAGTCCCTGAGCGAGGCGTATCCGAAAGACACCCCGCGCATCGGCAACGGCTTCAGCGAAGTGGACGTCGACGGCAAGACCCGCATTGTCAGCTTTACCCCGATCAAGGGCTTGCCATCGGTCAACTGGTACATCGGTCTGTCGGTCGACAAGGAAAAAGCCTACTCGATGCTCAGCGAGTTCCGCACCTCGGCTGTGGTTGCAACCATCATTGCCGTGGCCATCATCATCGCCCTGCTCGGCATGTTGATTCGCATCCTGATCCAGCCGTTGCACGTCATGACCCGCGCCATGGCCGACATCGCCGACGGCGAAGGTGACCTGACCAAACGCCTGACCATCCAGAACAATGACGAATTCGGCACCCTCGGCACTGCGTTCAACCGTTTCGTCGAGCGCATTCACGGCTCGATCCGCGAAGTGTCCTCGGCCACCGGGCAAGTCAACGAAGTGGCGTTGCGCGTGGTCGCGGCCTCCAACTCGTCGATGTTCAACTCCGACCAGCAAGCCTCGCGCACCAGCAGTGTCGCGGCCGCCATTAATCAGCTCGGCGCCGCCGCGCAGGAAATCGCCCGCAACGCCGCTCAGGCTTCGAGCCAGGCCAGCGATGCCCGCAGCCTGGCCGAAGACGGCCAGCAAGTGGTGGACCGCAGCATCGTGGCGATGAATCAACTGTCGAGCATGCTCAGCGCCTCGAGCACCAATATCGAATCGCTCAACAGCAAAACCGTGAACATCGGGCAGATTCTCGAAGTGATCACCAGCATTTCCCAGCAAACCAACTTGCTCGCACTCAATGCCGCGATTGAAGCCGCCCGCGCCGGTGAAGCCGGTCGAGGTTTTGCCGTGGTGGCGGATGAGGTGCGCAACCTGGCACACCGCACGCAGGAATCGGCGCAACAGGTGCAAACCATGATCGAGGAACTGCAAGTCGGCGCCCGGGAATCGGTGAGCACCATGAGTGACAGTCAGCGCCACAGCCAGGACAGTGTGGAAATCGCCAACCTCGCGGGCGAACGCCTGAACAGCGTGACCTTGCGTATCGGGGAAATCGACGGCATGAACCAGTCGGTGGCCACCGCGACCGAAGAACAGACCGCCGTGGTGGAGTCGATCAACGTCGACATCACCGAGATCAACACGCTGAACCAGGAAGGCGTGGAAAACCTGCAATCGACCTTGCGCGCGTGCTCGGACCTTGAGCAGCAGGCGGCGCGGTTGAAGCAGTTGGTGGGTAGTTTCAGGATCTGAGGCGCGCTCACCGGACCCTTCGCGAACAAGCCCGCTCCCACAAAGTTTTCACTGAACCTGTGGGAGCGGGCTTGCTCGCGAAGGCGGCCTGCCAAACACTACAAAACCCGCTGACACCCCACCCGCACAACCCCAACCGAACATCTATCCTTCATAAAGGTCAACCAAGGGAATACTGGAACCGGAGGATCGTTCATCGTGCATATCGCTGACATCACCATGTTCTACGCCCCTGCCAGCGGTGGCGTGCGCACTTATCTGGATGCAAAGCACCGTCGCCTGGGCATCAAGCCGGGCATTCGCCACAGTTTGCTGATCCCCGGATCGTCCTTGAGCGAGCAGGATGGCATCTTCACCGTTCCAGCCCCTGCCTTGCCCTTCGGCAAAGGCTATCGCTTCCCGCTGCGTCTCGCGCCCTGGCGCAATGTCCTGCAGGATTTGCAACCTGACCTGATCGAAGTCGGCGACCCCTACCTCACCGCATGGGCAGCGCTGGATGCACGGCGGCAACTCGATGTACCGGTCATAGGTTTCTATCACTCGGACCTGCCGCTGCTGGTCAGCAACCGCATGGGCAACTGGGTGACCAATAACGTCGAGGCCTATGTCAGCAAGCTCTACGGCAACTTCGACCGGGTCCTGGCGCCCAGTCGGGTCATGGCCGACAAACTCACCGGGCTTGGGGTCAGGAATGTGTTCGTGCAACCCTTGGGCGTCGACCTGCAAACCTTCAATCCCATTGCCAGAGACCCCGGGCTGCGGGTCGAGTTGGGCCTGGACGACAACACCCGGCTGCTGATCTTCGCCGGGCGCGGTTCCAAGGAAAAAAACCTGCCAGTGCTGCTCGACTGCATGAAACGCCTGGGCCGCCGCTATCACCTGCTGCTGGTTGGCTCGTCGATGCCGACAGCCGTGCCGTCCAATGTGACAGTGATCGACCAGTTCTGCCCGGCGCCACAGGTGGCCCGCCTGATGGCCAGCGCCGACGCCTTGCTGCACGCCGGCGATCAGGAAACCTTCGGTCTGGTGATACTCGAAGCCATGGCCAGCGGTATTCCGGTAGTGGCCGTGGCGGCCGGGGCTTTCGAGGAAATCGTCACCGAGGACTGCGGCCGGCTTTGCGCGCCGAACGATCCAGCCGCGATGGCCACCGCTGTTCGAGACCTGTTCGGCTCGGGCAGCGTAGCCCTGGGCCGCCAAGCGCGGTTACATGCCGAACGGCATTACGCCTGGGACACGGTGGTCACCAGTTTGCTGTGCCACTACCACGCCGTGCTCGGCAGCCAATGGCCGCTGACAGCCAATGGTTGAGTCCATGAACAGGCCCGCTTTACTGCTGGTACTGCACGACGTGGCACCCCCCACCTGGGCCGATTACCAACCGTTCGTCAAAGCCGTCGACGCCTTGGGGGACGTGCCGATCACCTGGCTGGTGGTTCCCGATTACCACAAACACAACAACCTGGACGCCCATCCGCCGTTATGCCGCCAGCTCAGTGCCAGGGTCGCCCGGGGCGACGAACTGGCACTGCATGGCTATTTCCATAGCGACGAGGGGCCGATGCCCCTCAATCCCCGCGACTGGTTCATGCGTCGGGTCTACACCCACGAAGGCGAGTTTTATCGTTTGTCACAAGAAACCGCCCTCACCCGCCTGCGCTCGGGCATCGAGATGTTCCACCGGCATGACTGGCCGCTGGAAGGGTTCGTCGCCCCGGCCTGGCTGATGAGCCAGGGCACTCGCCAGGCATTGCGCCAACTGCCGTTGAGTTACACCAGCGACTCGCAGCATTTATACCGGCTACCGGATTTCACCGCGATCGAGGCGCCGGGGCTGGTCTGGAGTGCGCGCAGTGCCTGGCGCCGGGGTGTATCGAAGCTCGTCAGCGACCACCGTGAACAACGCTGGCAGCACGCCCCGGTGATTCGCCTGGGCTTGCACCCGGTGGACATGCGCCACGAGTTCTCGCACCGATACTGGCTGCAAACCCTTGAACGCCTGCTCGATAATGGACGCATTCCGATGACCAAGTCCCAGTGGCTGGCGCTGCAAAACAACCGGATGGGCTGCGCCGCATGAGTCGCGCCCTGCTATTGCTCGTCGGCCTGCTCGCGGCAGTGCTGATTCCGTTACTGTTGGGCGGCAGCGAAATCGGTTCCCGGCTGAGCGGTTTTCCGCTGCCGTGGCTGTTGATCATGTTCGGCATGATCCTGCTGTGCTGGGGGGTGAACACCCTGCGTTTGCGCCTGTTGCTGGGGGATCAACGCCACAAGGTCAGCCGGTTCAGGAGCCTTGGCGTGGTGATGGCCGCCGAATTTGCCTACTGCGCCACGCCCGGCGGCAGCGGCGGGCCGCTGACGATCATGGCGTTGCTGGCGCGTCACGGCGTGCGTCCGGCCAGGGGCAGTGCCGTGTTTGCCATGGACCAACTGAGCGACTTGCTGTTTTTCCTCTGCGCCCTGAGCGGGATTCTTGTTTACGCCCTGTTCCAGCACCTCAGTCAGCGCATGGAATGGATGCTGATGGTCAGTGCTGTTTCGCTGTTCGGCGGCTTGATCACCTGCGCCATGGTCGCCCGCTATCACCGCTCGTTGATTCGCCTGAGCGGTCGATGGCTCGCCCGAGTCAATGTCAAGGCAGCCACGCGAATGCGCTGGGCACGCAAGCTCCTGCAGTTTCTGGCGGCGTTCACCGACACGCTGAAATTGCCCGCGCAGACCTTGATCAAGGTTTTCGTCCTGACCTGTGTGCATTGGCTCCTGCGCTACAGCGTGCTCTATCTGGCGTTACGCGGGCTCGGCGCGGATTTGCAGTGGGCCTGGAGTTTTCTGATCCAGATGCTGGCGCTGAGCGCCGGGCAATTCAGCCTACTGCCGGGCGGAGCCGGGGCGGCGGAACTGACGTCGGCAGCGCTTTTGGCACCCATGGTCGGGAAATCCACGGCAGCCGCGGCGATTCTGATCTGGCGGGCGGTGACGTATTACTTCTATTTGCTGGTCGGTGGGCCAGTGTTTCTGCTGATGCTGGGGCGGCCGCTGCTGAAGAAACTGATGAAAATCAGGCAGGCCTGAAAAGATCGCAGCCTGCGATCTTTTTAATCCTTCCCGGTTTCATCGTCAGACTCCTGCTGCAGTTGCTTCCACAACTCGGCTGCCCCCGGAAACTCTGTACCGTCTTCAGGTCCCATGTCATCCGGGTCGTAGCGGCTCAGGCAACCTTCGCCCAGCGTGGCGGGAGCCTTGGATGTGGCTTTGTCCAGTGGATCGGCCATGGTCATGTCCTCGGTGCAGAAACGGCGAAGGGCCTGGAGCGATTGAACGCCCAGGCCCTTCGAATATCAACTGTCCCGCAGGTCTATCAGAAGACGACGGTTTTGTTGCCATGCACCAGCACCCGGTCTTCCAGGTGATAACGCAGGCCACGGGCCAGCACCATCTTCTCGACATCGCGGCCGAAACGCACCATGTCTTCGATGCTGTCGCTGTGGCTGACACGCACCACGTCCTGCTCGATGATCGGGCCGGCATCCAGCTCTTCGGTCACATAGTGGCAAGTCGCGCCGATCAGTTTCACACCGCGCAGGGAGGCCTGGTGATACGGCTTGGCACCGACGAACGACGGCAGGAAGCTGTGGTGAATGTTGATCACCTTGTGCGCATATTCGCTGCACAACTCGGGCGGCAGGATTTGCATGTAACGGGCCAGCACCACCACTTCGGCGTCGTGCTGTTTGACCAGGCGCGATACCTCGGCGAAAGCCGGCTGCTTGTCCTGCGGATTGACCGGAACGTGGTAGTACGGAATGCCGTGCCACTCCACCATGCTGCGCAAGTCATCATGGTTGGAAATCACGCAGGAGATTTCGCAGTCCAGTTCATCGCTGTGCCAGCGATGCAGCAAGTCGGCCAGGCAGTGCGACTCGCGGCTGGCCATCAGCACGACACGCTTCTTTTGTTCGGTATCGGTGATACGCCAGTCCATCGAGAACTCTTCGGCGATCGGGGCAAAGGCTTCGCGCAACGCTTCGATACCAAATGGCAGGGAGTCGGCACGGATTTCGTGACGCATGAAGAACCAGCCACTGAGATTGTCCGAGTGATGGCTCGCTTCAGTGATCCAACCGTTGTGTGATGCCAGAAAGTTACTGACTTTGGCAACGATGCCAACACGGTCCGGGCAAGAAATCACCAGACGAAAAGTGCGCATGAGGGGGAAACTCCAGAACTTCGCAAAGGCCGCCATTCTAGCGATTGCGCAGCAAAACTGCAGTATTGTTGACGTTTCGTCCTGCCGGAAGGTCGGTGCGGCTGGAGCGACAACACCCGTGCCGGTTCGTCCGGATGCTCTAGCGGTGCCGGGCAATTGTTAAATTATGTATATCTGACGGACCGGGATCACACTAATAACGGCATTACCAATGTGCACCCGAGACACAGCAACTAAATTAAATAAAGTTGTCTTAAATGTTTACTTGATGAAACACCGTGACTATTATTGCCGCACTGTCATCTGCCATCCAGCGTACAACATAAGGTAGTTCCCATGTCCTTGATCAACGAATATCGCGCCACCGAAGAAGCTATCAAAGAGCTGCAAGCCCGTTTGAAGAACCTGTCCCAAGACGACAAACTGCAAACCGAGCTGGAATTCGAAGGCAAACTGCGCACCTTGATGGGTGAATACTCCAAGTCCCTGCGTGACATCATCGCGCTGCTGGATCCAGAGTCGAAAACCAAGGCACCACGCGGCGGTGCAGTGAAAACTACCGGCACCAAGCGTGCTCGCAAAGTTAAACAATACAAAAACCCGCACAACGGCGAAGTCATCGAAACCAAAGGTGGCAACCACAAGACTCTGAAAGAGTGGAAAGCCAAGTGGGGCGGCGACGTGGTAGAAGGCTGGGCTACCCTGCTGGGCTAAGCCTCAGAGCCTGTCGCAGATGGATCCGTGACAAAAAAAGGAACGCCAGCAAATGCTGGCGTTTTTTATGCGCGGTATTTAAGCACCGGCAGGTTCGATTTCAAAGATGCAAACGCTGACGCAATCCCAGGACATAATCCTGCCACTCACCGAGCACCCCCTGCTGAAACGCACTGGCACTAACGCTCAATTGGGCCGCAGCCTCTACAAAACTTTCGAGGGTATTTGGCGCCCCCCATCCGGGGTCTGACAAACGCTTCTGACAGAATATTCGCCAGCGCTCTTGCTCCTCGGCATTCAACGTATCGGGAAAGTTGCGTGCGCGATATCGAAATAATAATTCAGGCAAGCGTTCGTCATCGAAAGGCCACTGCTCTTGTGCCAACTGCATCGGGTCAACGGTTCTGACTTGTTCGCACAAACGCCGGTCCCGATCACCGATGAATCCATCGTATAACTGTTGCTCCGGATCCTGGCTCTGGGAAAAATCTTCGCGGGCATAAATCGCCAGGACTTTATCCAGCCAAACTTTCCGCGTGTCATTTAGCTGCAGCACTCGCTGCTGATACAACGCCATGTCCAGACCCAGGCGCTGCTGATCATCCTGGCGAAGTACCGACAACGGGGCCACCACCGGGCACTTGTTGATGTGAATCAGCTTCAACGGCACTGGCAACTCTCCCTCGGCCAGTTCGTCGTGGCGGGTATACAAGCGCTGACGCAAACTTTCGGCATCCAGGTCGAGCAGGCCCTGGGGGTCGAGGTGCAGGTCACAGACAATCAGGGCGTTTTTGTTGCGTGGGTGCCAGGCCAGCGGCAACACCACCCCCACATAGCTGCGCGCCGCCGAAAAGCGTCCGGAAACATGCACCAGCGGTTGCAGCAGGCGTATCTGGTCCATGACTTTTTGCTTGCTGCGCAGTTGGAACAGCCAGGCGTAGAGCTTTGGCTGTTTTTCCCGAATGAGGCGCGCCAGGGCAATTGTCGCGCGAACATCCGACAGCGCCTCGTGGGCATTGCCATGATCGATGCCGTTGGCCGCGGTCAGGCGTTCAAGCTTGAGGGTGACCCGCCCTTCGTCGTCCGTCGGCCATTGCAGGCCATCGGGGCGCAAGGCATAAGCGGCGCGCACCACATCGATCAGGTCCCAGCGGCTGTTGCCGCCCTGCCATTCCCGCGCATAAGGGTCGAAAAAGTTTCGGTACAGGCTGTAGCGGGTCATCTCGTCATCGAAACGCAGCGTGTTGTACCCCGCGCCACAGGTGCCCGGTGCCGCAAGCTGGGCATGCACCCGTGTCATGAAATCCGCTTCGCTCAAGCCCTGCGCCTGCAGTTGCCCGGGCGTGATTCCCGTGATCGCACAAGCGGCCGGGTGCGGCAGGATGTCGTCGCTGGGTTGGCAATACAGATTGACCGGCTCGTCGATTTCATTGAGATCGAAGTCGGTGCGCAGGCCGGCCATTTGCAACGGACGGTCGCAACGGGGATTGATGCCAGTGGTTTCGTAGTCGTACCAGAAGATGGAGGTCACGGGCGATTCCTGAACTGAAGATCGGCAAAGTCTAGGCGTTCACCTCCCGCCACGGCCAGTAGTCTTGTCATTCAAGCAGCTTGCCCGGCTCACCATGCAATACATGGTTATGTCATTTCCCTGCGCCCCCGCCCCTCGAATAGGCTGCTAGCATCGGATAGACAGAGAATCCCGACCCAGGTCACATCATCAGGTTGCCCATGCTCGAGACCACAGCACAGCCACGGAATGCGCCGCTGTCACCCCCGCTGGATACGCGGTACCAGGTCGAAACGCCGGAGGGCGTCGACCTGCCACTGCGTCCGGCCGGGTTGATGGTTCGTGCGCTGGCGTTCGCCATCGATCTTGGTTTGCGCGGCCTGGTCCTTGGTGTGCTGTTCATTGCGCTGGCGATGCTCGGCAAATTGGGCGCCGGGCTGGGGTCGATCCTGCTGTTCGGGGTGAGCTGGTGGTACATGGTGCTGTTCGAGGTGCTCAACCAGGGGCGCTCGCCGGGCAAGCAATGGATGGGACTGCGGGTGGTGCACGACGATGGCACCCCGGTCGGCTGGTCCGCGTCGCTGCTGCGCAACCTGCTGCGCGTTGTCGACCTGTTGCCCTTCGGTTACTTCCTCGGGGCCATCAGCTGCCTGCAACACCCCCACTTCAAGCGCCTTGGCGATATCGCCGCCGGGACCCTGGTGATCTACCGCGAACGCTCGCACACCCGCCCCGAACTCCCCGAAGCCCAGCCCCGCCGCACGGCATTTGCCCTGACGCTCAGCGAGCAACGGGCCATTCTCGGGTTTGCCGAGCGCCAGGGCGAACTCTCCCGGGCGCGGGTCGATGAACTGGCTGCGATCCTCGCCCAACCGTTGCACGTCCCGGCCGCGCAGGCGGTGACCGAGCTCAATGGCATCGCCCGCGGCCTGCTGGGGCCGACATGAAGCAAAGCCTTTTTGAACGTCGGCACAAGGCCGAGTGGGACCGTTTCTGCGGGCTGCTCGAGCAGTTGGAACGGGACGGCAAGGTCACCGACACCGGCAGTTTCCCGAAGGACTACCGACGCCTGTGCCAACACCTGGCACTGGCACGGGAGCGTGGCTACAGCAGTTTTCTGATCGACTCGTTGCAGCAACAGGTGCTGCGCGGGCATCAACAGCTTTACCGTCACCGCAGCCGCCTGGGGGCCAATGCGCTGGCTTTCATCCTCGCGGATTTCCCGCGCCTGGTTCGCGAACAGTGGCGTTTCGTGCTCGCCGCCAGTCTGATGTTCTTTGTCAGCCTGGCCGGTTTCACGCTGCTGGTGTACCTGTTCCCGGACCTGATCTACAACCTGATCCCCGCCGAGCAGGTCAGCGAAATGCAAAGCATGTACGACCCCGTTGCCGGTCACCTCGGGCGCTCGGTGCAACGGGTCGCCAGTGAAGACTGGGTGATGTTCGGCTACTACATCATGCACAACATCGGCATTGCCTTTCAGACCTTCGCCAGCGGTTTGCTGTTTGGCCTGGGCAGCGTGTTCTTCCTGATTTACAACGGTCTGATGATTGGTGCCGTGGCCGGGCACCTGACCTACGTCGGCTACGGGCAGACCTTCTGGTCATTCGTGATCGGTCATGGCGCTTTCGAACTCAGCGCCATCGCCCTGGCAGGCGCCGCCGGTCTGAAGCTGGGTTGGGCGTTGGTCGCCCCGGGGCGCCTGCCCCGTGCCGAGTCCTTGCGATTGGCGGCGCGCGAGAGCGTGCTGCTGATCTGCGGGGTCATGCTGTTCCTGTTGATCGCGGCGTTTATCGAAGCCTACTGGTCATCGATGACTCGCCCTTCGTACCAGACCAAGTACCTGGTCGGCGCGGCGCTCTGGTTGCTGGTGGTGGTTTATTTCGTATTCGCCGGACGTCGCCGCCATGCGCCTGAATGACGCCAGCGTGGTCATTCGCCCGCGCTCGACCTGGGAAGCCATGGACCTCGGCGTGCTCCTGAGCCAGCGCCACCGACGCCTGCTGATGACCAGTTGGGCGTTGCTCACGTTGCCGGTGTTCGCGTTGCTCAGTTGGGGGCTCTGGGACTCGCCTTCTCTCGCCGTGTTGATTTTCTGGTGGCTGAAACCGGCATTCGACCGTTTGCCCTTGTACATCCTGTCCAAAGCCATGTTCGGCGAAACACCCACGGTCAAGCAGGCCCTGCGGCAATGGCCGCGGTTGCTCAAAGGGCAATTGCTGGCCAGCCTGAGCTGGCGACGCCTGAGTCTGCAGCGCAGTTTCGTGATGCCGGTGGCGCAACTCGAAGGCCTGGACGGACAACAACGCCAGCAGCGTTTAGCGGTGCTGCTGCAGCGGGACGCCGGCGCCGCACGCTGGCTGACGATCATCGGCGCGCACCTGGAAGGCGCGCTGTGGATCGGCTTGATGGTGTTGTTCTATCTGCTGTTGCCACAACAGGTCGCGCTGGACTGGAGCTGGCAGTCGCTGATCTCTGCGGCCACCCAGGACTGGCGCTGGCTGGAACACCTGACCAACCTGTTTTATGCAATGGTGTTGGTGGTCTGGGAGCCGATCTATGTCGCCTGCGGTTTCAGCCTTTATTTGAACCGGCGCACTGTGCTGGAGGCCTGGGATATTGAACTGGTGTTCCGCCGGATGCGCCAGCGTCTGATCAGTGCGAGCAGCGTGCTGTTGATTGCCGTGATGTTGCTGATGTCACCTGCACACAGCGTGTGGGCCGCCGAACCGGCCATTTCACCCGACAGCCCACGCCTGCTGGACCAACCCCTGAACACCCAGGTCGCCAGGGACAGCATAAAGACAATCCTCGAACAGCCGCCCTTCAAGAACCGGGAAACGGTGACACGCTATCGCTTCAGCAAAGCCCCGCCGGACGCTGAAGCGTCCGGCGACGGGCAGACACCGCAATGGTTGAAGTCCCTGTTGAAGCTGTTTGAGGGACAGCACTTCAGAGCCTTGGCGAACCTGATTGAAATCGCGCTGTGGGCCATCGTCATCGGTGCTGTCGGCCTGTTGATCTGGCGCTATCGCGACTGGGTGCAGGCGTTCGTCAGCCGGCGACCGACCCTCGGCGCCAAAGCCGTGCACCCCTTGCCGCAGCAGGCGTTTGGACTGGACCTCAAGCCCGAGTCCCTGCCCGCCGACATTGCCACCCGCGCCGAAAGCCTCTGGCAGAGCCATCCGCGCGAAGCCCTTGGCTTGCTCTATCGCGCCCTGCTCAGCCGCCTGTCGCACGACTTCAACATCGCGCTCGAGGCCGCCGACACTGAAGGGCAGGTGCTGCAGCGCATCGAGCAATTACAGCAACCAGCCTTGCTGGCCTACAGCAAAAACCTGACCGGGCACTGGCAAGACATGGCCTACGGTCACCGCCTGCCCCCCGCACAGGTGCAACAGGAACTGTGTAACGGCTGGCGCGTGTTGTTCGACCCGGAAGCGCTCCGTTGAGTCGGCGCCGGGGGACGATCGCCATTGCCCTGCTCGCTGTGCTGGTGGCTGCACTGGGTGTTTATCTGTACCTCAAGGCAACCCCTTACCAGGTCGAAATCGACCACGGTCCTTCTCCCGAAGCCAGGGCCAACCCTTATCTGGCGGCGCAGCTGTTCCTGCGTCAGCAAGGCCTGAGCGTCGATCACGCCAACGGCCTGGACATCCTGCCCAGCCTCAATCCGCATCGACACAGCCTGTTGTTGCTCGGGGACCGCTACAACATGACGCCACGGCAGATCGACCAGGTGATGAACTGGACCCGGGGCGGCGGCCGGCTGCTGTTCGTCGCCGAGTCGTTGTGGGATGAAAAAATCGGCCACAGCAATGACCTGCTGCTTGACCGGGTACAACTGCGCCAGTCCTTGAGCAAAGACCTCAAGGAGTCGCCACCGGATGTCGGCGACGATCCTTACCCACAACTGACCAAGCTCTATCTGGAAGACGAAGACGCCCCGGCCTATGCCGGTTTCGATACCGCCTTCCATCTCGAAGACCCGAAAAACCTCGCCCAGGCCTGGGCCAACAGCGCCAGGGCGACGCACATGATGCAACTCGATTACGGACTCGGATCGATCATCGTGGTCACCGATGCCGACCTGTGGAAAACCCCGGCCGTCGAGCAATACGACAACGCCTGGCTGCTCTGGTACCTGACCGCCGACACCCGCGTGACGCTGATCTTCAATACCGATCACGACAGCCTGCCGACCTTGCTGCTGCGTTACTTCCCCCAGGCGCTGGTCGCGTTGTTCGCCTTGATCGGCCTGGGTTTCTGGCACTTTGGCGTGCGTCAGGGGCCGTTGCTGGAACCGGCACCGAAAGCACGCCGGCAACTGCAGGAGCACCTGCGCGCCAGTGCCGACTTCCTGTTGCGCCGCAACGGTCAAGCCGGCTTGCTGCAAGCCTTGCAGCAGGACATTCTGCGGCGCGTGCGCCGTCGCCATCCCGGCTTTGAACAACTCGCCGTCGCCGAACAATGGTTGGTGCTCGCACGCCTGAGCGGCCAACCCACACGCGCTATCAGCCAGGCCATGAGCCCGCGTCCGAATCAACGGCTTTCCAGCGTTGAATTCAGCCGACAGGTCGCCCACCTGCAATCCCTGAGGAACGCCTTATGATCTTTATGGCGATTCAGTCTTGGTCCATGGGAAATCAGTGCTCGCCATGAACCTTTCGCGAACATACTCCACAAATTGTTCGGCTGGCAGTGGCGGGGAAAACAGGAAACCCTGGTAGGTCTGGCAGCCATGCTTGACCAGAAAGGTGCGCTGAGCTTCTGTCTCCACACCTTCTGCAATCACCGAAAGCCCCAATATCTTGCTCAGGCTCACAATCGCGCAGGCGATGGCGGCGTCGTTGGAATCAACCAGCACATCTCTGATAAAGGACTGGTCGATCTTGAGTTGATCCAGCGGAAGGCTCTTGAGGTATGACAGTGACGAGTAGCCGGTTCCGAAATCATCCAGCGAAAGGCCTATGCCGATCTCTTTCAACTCGATCATTTTGGCGACAGTACCTTCCATATCCTCTATCAGCAGGCCCTCGGTCAGTTCCAGTTTCAATTTCTTCGGATCGGCCCCCGTGTATCTCAGTACTTGCAGTACCTCCTCGACGAAGTCCGGATGGTGAAACTGGCGGGCGCTGACATTCACAGCCATACCCAGCCGGGCGGTTTCCGAATGCTTTGCCCAGGCAACCAGCTGAGTGCAGGCTGCCTGCAGCGCCCAACGGCCTAACGGCAGAATCAACCCCGTTTCCTCTGCCAATGGAATGAACTCGCCTGGAAACACGACTCCGCGCTCAGGATTCTGCCATCTCATCAGTGCCTCTGCGCCAATGATACGGCCCTCACTATTGACCTGCGGCTGGTAATGAAGAAGGAATTCGTTGTCCTGCAAGCCTTGGCGCAAGTCCACTTCCAGTCTGGCGCGTGCCGTGGCAACCGCCTGCATTTCCGGATCGAAGAAGCGCATGGTGTTGCGGCCCGCCGCCTTGGCGCGATACATCGCCAGGTCAGCGCGCTTCAAAATATCGTCCGCTGTGCTCAGCTGCCCCTGGAACAGCGCAATGCCGAGGCTGGGGGTGCTGTGGTGCTCATATCCATCCAACTGGTAGGAAATGTTCAGAGAGTTGAGAATCTTTTCGCCAATAGCCTTGGCCTGGATAGCGGCTTCTGGAGGATTTTCATTAAGGCCATCCAGCAGGACGACGAATTCGTCTCCGCCCAGGCGAGCCACGGTGTCGCTCTCGCGTATGCAGCCGCAAAGGCGCAGAGCAACTTGCTGCAGCAACATGTCGCCTCTGTCATGCCCCAGCGTGTCGTTCAGTGCCTTGAAGTTATCCAGGTCAATGAGAATTATCCCGCTCGTATGCAGCCTACGGGAGCTGCCCGCCAGCAGATGCTGTAACCGGTCCAACATGAGCCGCCTGTTGGCCAGCCCGGTCAACTGATCGTAGAAGGCCAAACGCTGGACCTCTTGCTCAGCGGTCTTACGGTGGGTGATGTCTGTATTGATCGACAGAACGGATTGCGGCTGGCCATCATCGTCTCGCACCAGGGTGCGATGACTTTCGAGCGTGATGGTGCAGCCATCCCGGCGTCTAAGTGTAACTTCGTCCGCCCAGTCACCCGTTTCTATCAGGCTGTTAGTGGCCGCATTGAATGCGGCGCTACCCTGGTAGATCAGCTCCTGTGCCGATTTGCCGAGTGCCTCTTCCTTTGACAGACCGTAGAGACGCTCGGCACTTTTGTTCCAGTACAGGATGCGGTTATCCATCCCGTGAACGACAATGGCGTCCTGGGCCTTGTCCAGCAGCGATGCTTGCTGGCGGGCCTGCTTCTCGCTTTCGCGCAGCACTGCCAGATAACCTTCCCTTTCAGCTGCTTGCGACTCCATTTCGCGCCTGATCTTGCCCCCGTAGATCATGGCCGCACTGACCATCAACAGCACGAACACCATGATCGCGTATTCGACCCGGCGCAGTTCTTCGACCGACTCAAGCTCCTCCTCCAGGAGCTTGCTTTGAATCAGGCCAACGCGATCGCGCACGGTACTGAGTGAGGCGAGCAACTGGGCAAACTTCCTGTCCATCGTTGCCATGCGTTTGCCAGCATTATCCGACTGCCCCTCCCTGAAGTAGGAAAAGATCAGCAAGGCCTCGTTCACCATTTCGACCATCGCGGCATCAACTGCACCCACCTCATCCTTCAATGCAAGGGTAAAGGCTTGGATATCTGCACTGTGTTCAGCCTCATGAGCGATCCGTTCTTCCAACTGTTTTTTAGCCATTGCCAAATGCTGGTTGAAGGCGCGCAAGGCTTCATTCATGTTCCGCGATTCGGCTTCAACATTATGTGTATCGAATACATTATTGCCCGGCGCATTGACTGTGGAAGCCAGGCTGCCCAGCGTTGAATAGCTCGACAGCTGTTGGACCCACGACTGGTTTGCCTTGATGGAGCGGTGATAGGTATCGACGATCAGGTGATTCAATAGCACGCTCAGCACAACAACCAGCACGTCGAATCCCGCAAGAAAAAAGTACATGCGGTGCCATTTGGTCGAGCGTGGCTTATTTGGACTGGTGGGTATGGCTTGCTTTGCGGCGCTTTTATCCCTGAAAGAATCCATTTCACAATCTCCAAACATAATCCTTCTAAATTGACCAATAGAAGCGGTATTCGGAAACCAATCAAGCTTTTGTGCCGACACTAAGCAATGCATTTGGCGATGCTAATTTCATGGTGAAATTTTTTACTCTCGGAAGCAGTCTCTTAATATTTCGGCGATAAAGCGAAATCATTTTCATTTGTTGTGTTTGACATCATCGTTTCAGGTAACGATTCTCCTCGCTCTCCATTGTAGAACTGAACGTCGGCAATCACTTTTGCCAGATGTTCTGTACCTTTCAATGTCCTCAGCCTCGTTCTGCACCTATGGCGAGCGTGCAGACCAAGCTTAGCTACTAATCTGCCATTATTCTGTTCGCCGACTGCTCCAGGTCGGTAGTAGCCCTTGATGGTCGGCAGCTTTGCGCCAGAAGCTGACCTTCGATCGAGGCAGGCAATGTCGGCAGTTGCACTTCAGGGTGGGCGAGTGACGGCTGAGATAGACTAACCTCCACCTCTGACGAATGCTCAAATGTGGGGTTGCCATGGGATTGCAATGAAGCAGATTGGCAGTCACTCACTCCTTCCACGCGTAAAAAAACACGTGAAAAAAGTTAGATTAGGTAAGTGACTGATTTATGGAAGATAAAACCAATGTAGCAGTTAGCAAGGCTCCGGAACCAATGAATGAGCCGATCGAGTCCGACGCAACGAGCCATGCCGCTCAACAGCGCCAGCGTGCCGGCCATCTGGCCCAGGCCGTACGCAAAGAATTGCAAAAAGCCGTGATTGGCCAGGACAGCGTGATCGACGACGTGCTGACCGCGCTGATCGCTGGCGGCCACGTATTGCTCGAAGGCGTGCCGGGGCTGGGCAAGACCCTGTTGGTACGCGCCCTCGCCCGTTGCTTCGGCGGTGAGTTCGCACGCATCCAGTTCACCCCGGACCTGATGCCCAGCGACGTCACCGGGCACGCCGTGTATGACATGCAGACCGAGCAATTCAAGCTGCGCAAAGGGCCGTTATTCACCAACCTGCTACTGGCCGACGAGATCAACCGCGCCCCGGCGAAAACCCAGGCGGCGCTGCTCGAAGCCATGCAGGAACGGCAAGTCACCCTCGAAGGCCAGCCATTGCCGATCGCTCAACCCTTCATGGTGCTCGCCACGCAAAACCCGATCGAACAGGAAGGCACTTACCCGCTGCCGGAAGCCGAACTGGATCGCTTCATGCTCAAGGTGCGCATGGATTACCCGGACGCCGAGCAAGAGCTGGACATGGTGCGTCAGGTCAGCCGCTCGACCCGGGCCGACATGCTCGATGTCCAGCCGATGCGCACCTTGTTGCAGGCCAGGGATGTGCTGGCCCTGCAACGCATCGCCAGCGACCTGGCGCTGGACGATCAGGTGCTCGATTACGCCGTGCGCCTGGCCCGCTCCACCCGCAGTTGGCCCGGACTGATCCTCGGCGCCGGCCCGCGCGCGTCCATCGCGCTGGTGCGGTGTGCCCGTGCCCGTGCGCTGCTGCGCGGCGGGGAGTTCGTGATTCCGGACGACATCAAGGGTTGCGCCCTGGCTGTGTTGCGTCATCGTGTGCGCATCGCGCCGGAACTGGACATCGAAGGGCTGGATGTCGATCAGGTGCTCCGGCAGATGCTCGACCAAGTACCGGCACCGCGGCAGTGAAACCCTCGCGCCTGCTATTGATCTGGTTAACGTCGCTACTGGCCATCGGCATCGTGCTCGGCAGTCTGCGGGCGTTGGAGCTGGCGGTACCGGCGAGCATCACGCAGATCAATTGGGGACTGCTCCTGGCATTGCTGGTCCTGGCCCTGCTCGATGCCTTTGGGCTGAAGCGACTACCCTCGCCCCGGCTGAGCCGTGAGATACCCGGCAGTCTGGCCCTCGGTCGCTGGAGCGATGTGCAACTGATCCTTGAACACGACTTTTCACAACCGCTGAGCGTACAGATCTTCGACCATGTACCCTCGGGCCTGGACTTCGAACTCCTGCCGCTGACTGTCGAGTTGCAACCGGGCCAGCACAGCCGAATCGACTATCGGCTACGTCCGCTCAAACGCGGGCACTTCAGCTTTGAGCACTGCGAAATCAACCTGCCGAGCCCCTTGGGTTTGTGGTCCGACAAACGCATTCTCGATGCCGCGGACAACACCCGCGTCTATCCCGACTTCGCCCGCCTCTATGGCGGCCAGTTACTGGCTGTGGATAACTGGCTCAGCCAGCTCGGCGTACGTCAACGCCAGCGTCGCGGCCTGGGTCTGGAGTTTCATCAGCTACGAGAATTTCGCGAAGGCGACAGCCTGCGCCAGATCGACTGGAAAGCCACCGCTCGCCAGCGCTCGCCCATTGCCCGGGAGTATCAGGACGAACGCGACCAGCAGATCATCTTCATGCTCGACTGCGGCCGGCACATGCGCAGCCAGGACGGCGAGCTGTCGCACTTCGACCATGCGCTTAATGCGTGTTTGCTGCTCAGCTACGTCGCGCTACGCCAGGGCGACGCGGTGGGCCTGAGTACCTTTGCCAGCGAGCAGCCGCGCTACCTTGCGCCGGTAAAAGGCACCAGCCATCTCAACACACTGCTCAATCGCGTCTATGACTTGCACAGCAGCCAACGTAGCGCCGACTACCAAGCCGCCGCTACGCAACTGCTGGCACGGCAAAAACGCCGGGCACTGGTGGTACTGGTGACCAACCTGCGCGAAGAGGACGACGATGAGTTGCTCCCGGCGGTCAAGCGCCTGAGCCAGCAGCACCAGGTGCTGGTCGCGAGCCTGCGCGAGAACGTGCTCGACACCTTGCGCCAGTCACCGGTACAGACCTTGCCCGAGGCGCTGGCCTATTGCGGGACCGTGGACTATCTCAATGCACGCGCCGAACTCCATGAGCGATTGAACGCTCATGGCGTGTTGGTGATGGATGCGCTACCCGGCGAGTTGGGGGCGGCGTTGGTGACGCGGTATCTGGGCTGGAAAAGAGCTTGAGCCTGAGTGATCTCAAGCCGAGGCCGGCAACGACTGAAAACTGAAGTACTGCTTCAACGCCCTCACCAATTGCCCATACTCCGGCGGTGCCCGTTGCAGGCTGAAACCGGCGTCGTAATGTTGGGGGGTCGCGTCTTCGTGGCACCACAGGCAACAGGCCTGCAGGTCGATGATCCGCTGGCCGCCTTCGGTCGCCGGGATTTTCAGGCGCAGGTTGAAGTCCGCGCCGATCATCATTGGCAGCTGGCTGATCAGCATCAGCCCGTCTTCGGAGACATTGCCCAGGTAGCCGATGGGTTTGCCGGTGATACCGTTGAATACTTTCAGGAAATACGGCAGTTGATGCCGCTCGATTCGGCGGTCGGTGAACATGTGCGTTTTCGCTATGCAAGGCTCTTAAGCAGAGCCGCACTACTGCTTCGGAACGGGTACTCATTGAGTCTTGGCCCGCTCTCCCCGCTCCCGGTGCGCCAGTCCTTACGGCGCTGAGTCCTGCTTTTGCCGGTCACAGGTGTTGCCCCGATTCAGAGGCAAGGCTCTAAAACCGGTTCCCTGGACTATAGCTCACCGCCGCCGGGGAGCCAGCGATGGAATGCTCGCCTGCCATCAGAACTGCGTCGGTTTTACCGCCGCGGCACTGCGCAGCGGGTAGTGGCCCAGGCTCTGCAAGGTTTCCAGGCGGGCGCGGGCGCGGTAGGCGTATTCGCTTTGCGGATAGGCGGCAATAATGAACTGGTAGGTCTGGGCCGCGTCGATAAACATCTTCTGCCGCTCCAGGCACTGGCCGCGCATCATCGACACTTCCGGCCATACGTAAGGCCGCGCGCGGCTGTCGCGTTCGACCTTGGACAGTTCGAGCATCACCTGCTCGCAATTGCCCCGGTCATAGGCGCTGTAGGCATTGTTCAAGTGATGGTTCATTGCCCAACGGGTGCAGCCCGTGGCACTGAGGGCGCCGACGGCAAGGGCAGCAATGAGTACGAATCGCATGGGGATCTCCTGTCTTGAACGTTGTATCGACCCGTGGGCGAAAATCTTCAGGCTGCCTGGCGCAAAGTTGTCAGGTTCAATAAAGAAAGAAAAAAGTAGTGCATACGAACAATGACTACACCTTCGGAGCATAGTAGCCTCACTCAGCGCTTGAACTCAGGAGTCTTTGCATGTCCGTCCGTCGTACCAAAATCGTCGCCACCCTTGGCCCGGCCAGTAACTCGCCGGAAGTTCTCGAACAGCTGATTCTGGCTGGCCTGGACGTCGCCCGCCTGAACTTCTCCCACGGCACCCCCGACGAGCACAAGGCTCGCGCAAAGCTGGTGCGTGACCTCGCTGCCAAGCACGGCCGCTTTGTCGCCCTGCTGGGTGACCTGCAAGGCCCGAAAATCCGTATCGCCAAATTCGCCAACAAGAAGATCGAGCTGAAGATCGGTGATCAATTCACCTTCTCCACCAGCCATCCTCTGACCGAAGGCAACCAGCAAGTGGTCGGCATCGACTACCCGGACCTGGTCAAGGACTGCGGCGTGGGCGACGAGCTGCTGCTCGACGACGGTCGCGTGGTGATGCGCGTCGATACCGCCACGGCCACCGAACTGAACTGCACCGTGACCATCGGCGGCCCGCTGTCCGACCACAAAGGCATCAACCGTCGCGGTGGCGGCCTGACCGCTCCGGCCCTGACTGAAAAAGACAAGGCTGACATCAAGCTCGCTGCGGAAATGGAAGTCGACTACCTCGCGGTGTCCTTCCCGCGTGACGCCGCCGACATGGAATACGCCCGTCAACTGCGCGACGAAGCCGGCGGCACTGCCTGGCTGGTGGCGAAGATCGAACGCGCCGAAGCCGTGGCCGACGACGAAACCCTCGACGGCCTGATCAAGGCGTCCGACGCGGTGATGGTTGCCCGTGGTGACCTGGGTGTGGAAATCGGCGACGCCGAACTGGTGGGCATCCAGAAGAAGATCATTCTGCACGCACGTCGTCACAACAAGGCGGTGATCGTCGCGACCCAGATGATGGAGTCGATGATCCAGAACCCGATGCCGACCCGCGCCGAAGTGTCCGACGTGGCCAACGCCGTGCTCGACTACACCGACGCCGTGATGCTCTCGGCCGAAAGTGCCGCTGGCCTGTACCCGCTGGAAGCCGTTCAGGCCATGGCGCGTATCTGTGTCGGTGCCGAAAAGCACCCGACCAGCAAGACCTCCAGCCACCGCATCGGCAAGGAGTTCCAGCGCTGCGACGAGAGCATTGCGCTGGCGACCATGTACACCGCCAACCACTTCCCGGGCGTGAAGGCGATTATCGCCCTGACCGAAAGTGGCTACACCCCGCTGATCATGTCGCGTATCCGTTCCTCGGTGCCGATCTACGCGTTCACCCCGCACCGCGAAGCCCAGGCTCGCGCGGCAATGTTCCGTGGCGTGTACACCATCCCGTTCGACCCGGCTTCGCTGGCACCGAACGAAGTCAGCCAGAAGGCGATCGACGAGCTGGTCAAGCGCGGCGTAGTACAGAAAGGCGACTGGGTCATCCTGACCAAGGGTGACAGCTACCACACCACCGGCGGCACCAACGGCATGAAGATCCTGCACGTTGGCGATCCGATGGTCTGAGTGACCGGTTGCTGAAAATCAAAAGCCCCGCCATGTGAATGGCGGGGCTTTTTGTTTTCTTATCCATTTTTTGTTTTGCCTGATCCGCCCCCTTCGCGGGCAAGCCCGCTCCCACAGGGGTTTCCGTTGGACACAGGTTTTGTGAACAACACCGGCTACTGTGGGAGCGGGCTTGCCCGCGAAGGGGCCGGCCCTGACACCGCAAGTTCAATGCCGCTTGATAAACCCGGTCAACGCCGCCAACGCTTCCGGCGAACGCAACCGCTGGGTGAACAACGCCCCCTCCTCTTCAATCACCTTGCGCAACAGCTCCCGATCCGGCGCTTTCATCAGTTGCTTGCTGATCCGCACCGCTTCCGGCGGCAGCGACTCAAAGCGCAAGGCCATCTCCCGTCCCTTGGCCAAGGCCTCTTCGCCACTGCCCAAGGCCTCATTGGCAATGCCCCAGGCAGCCGCCTGTTCACCGCTGAAACCTTCACCCAGCAGCAACAACTCCGCCGCTTTGGCCTGCCCGAGCAAGCGCGGCAGGATCAGGCTGGAACCGAACTCAGGGCATAACCCGAGATTGACGAACGGCATGCGCAGGCGCGCATCGCGGCTGACGTAGACCAGATCGCAATGCAGCAACATCGTCGTGCCAATGCCCACCGCCGCCCCGGCCACGGCGGCGATCACTGGCTTGCGGCATTCGAGCAGATTGAGCATGAACTGGAACACCGGGCTGTCGAGGCTGGTCGGCGGTTGCTGGATGAAATCGGCGATGTCGTTGCCGGCGGTGAAGCATTCGGCAGAGCCGCTGATCAGTACGGCATTGATCCCCGGGTCGTTGTCGGCCTGTTTCAGCGCCTCGGCCAGTTGGCTGTACATGGCGCGGGTCAGGGCGTTTTTCTTGTCCGGGCGATTCAGGCGCAGGGTCAACAGGCCGCGTTCGCGTTCAACTTGGATGGCATCGGTCATGGCAGGACTCAGCGGTGCGAAGTCAGAAGATTTCATTGTGGCGAGCGAGCTTGCTCGCGCCGGGCTGCGCAGCAGCCCCAAAAACCCGTGAGCGCTGCGCACTCAAGCGCGAGCAAGCCCGCTCGCCACAACAGCGGATTCAGCGCTCAACCACGGGGCAGGAACACATCGGCCAGCAGTTGATTGCGCGGCAAGCCCGCCAGGTACAGGCGCCGGGCAAAGGCATCGACACTGTCGGGGGCTCCGCAGAGTAAGGCCAGGGTTTGCCGGGACACAAGCCGCAGTTGCGCCAAAGCCGCTGGCAACTCGGCCGGGGTCCAGAGTTCGACACTCAAGTTCGGACGGCTGGCGACCATGGCCTGCAGAGGCTTGGCCAGGTAGTGCTCATCGGCATCATGGGCCAGGTGAATGACACGGATGGCACCCTGGTGATCCTGACGCAGCGCTTCGCGCAACACACCAAACAACGGACCCAACCCGGTGCCGGCTGCCAGCAACCACAATGGCCGGGTATGCCAGTCCGGATCGTAATGCAAGGCACCGCCGCGCAATTCACCGAGACGGATCGGATCGCCGATGCGCAATTGTCGGGCGGCATCGCTGAATTCCCCGGGCTTGCGGCAATCGAGATGAAACTCGAGAAAACGGTCTTCCTGCGGCAGGCTGGCAAGGGAATACGGCCGCGCCACGTTGCCCGCCCACAACACCAGGTGCTGGCCGGCGCTGTAGCGCAACGGTCGCTGCGCGATCACCCGCAAGCGCAGCACCGTGGTGCTCAGCCAATCGACGGCGGCGACCTCGGCCGGTTGACCATCGACCTGCGGGTCGAAAGCATGCACCTGCAAGTCCTCGACCACCTGGCACTGGCACGCCAGGCGCCAACCCTGTTCTCGCTGCTGCGCACTCAGGGCATCCGGCCGGCTGTCGCTCGGCAGTCCCCGCACACATTGCACCAGGCACGCATGGCAACTGCCGGCGCGGCAACTGTAGGGCACCGGCACGCCGTTCTGATTCAGCGCGTCGAGCAGATTGCTGCCCGCCGCTACCGACCAGTGGCGCTCGCCAACCCGCAACTCAGGCATCGACGTTCTCCCACGCCGCCGCGCATCGGTTACGACCGTCACGCTTGGCCCGATAGAGCGCCTGATCGGCCCGTTGCAGCGCGTCATCGAGGTCGTCGCCCAACTCCAGCAGGGTCATGCCGGCGGACAGGCTGAGATTGCGCACATTCAGACCGATCAACTCGACATCGGTGAAGGCGATGCGCAGCCGTTCGCAGCACGAAGTCAGACTGTCGGCATCGCAATCGGGCAGCAGCACCACGAATTCTTCGCCGCCGTAGCGAGCCAGAACATCGCTGTCACGCAGGCACGCGGTGGCAACGCCGGCAAAGGCTTGCAGCACCTGATCGCCGGCGGCATGCCCGTGCAGATCGTTGATGCGTTTGAAATGGTCGAGGTCGATCAGCGCCAGGCCATGTACGACACCGGCTTCCATGGCGTTCAACTCGCGGGAAGCCAGGCGCAGGAAATGCCGGCGATTGAACAGGCCTGTGAGTTCGTCGGTGGCCACCAGGTCTTCGAGCTGGCGCATCATCCCGCGCAAGGTGTCCTGGTGCGCCTGCAAGGCAAAACGCCGCTGACGCATGCGTTGTCGTGAAGCCTGGACGTAGCGGGCATACAACACCAGCCACACCAGCACGATGAACAGCACGCACACCTGCAACACCGCCATGGCCGGGTCGGGCAACTGGAAGTGGTAGCCCTCCCACAGAGTGATCGCGCTAAAGCTGAAGAACACCAGCAATGCGCATCGCACAAAGGATCGACGTGACAGATGGAACAGGCCGAACAGCAGGATAAGAACGTAAAACACCAGGAACGCCCCCCGGGCTTCGTCCAGATGGGCGATCAGCCAGGTTTGCCAGCCAAGCCCCAATAACACTTGCGCCTCGGTCAGGCTGGGGTCGGCGAAACGCAGGTTGCAGCCGCTGTAGAACACCGCGAACAGGATGGCCTGGCTGGTCACGACCAGTGCGCTGCCGATGGCGACACTGGCCAGCGGCGCGTCGTAGTGACCGGTGAAAAACGCCAGCCACAGCAATAGCAATGCCAGGGCATAGGTGCCGGCCGCGAGGGCGAAACGTTTGAGCAACAGGCGCTGGATGGCGTTATGGGTCAATCGTTGACTCACCAATTGAAAGGAGACTGACAGAGCGTCCTACTCTACAGACCGAATGTCACTTTAGTGGCGTGGCCGATAAATGACCATTCAATTTTCGGGATGACCCGATTCCCCTGCAGGAGCTGCCGCAGGCTGCGATCTTTTGATCTTGCCCCTTAAAAGATCGCAGCCTTCGGCAGCTCCTACAGGGGCCAGGTACGACAATGAGACCAAGGTTTGACCACTGGCGCGTGTGCCGCTCAACGAGGCGCGGTATACTGCCGCGCCTTTTTAGCGTCGCGCCAGCATGCCCGGCGTGCCTTGTGACCCTGAGGGTCAGCCTCAAGCCTCAAGCTTCAAGCGGCAAGTTCAGAGCGGAACGCGTACTGCTTCAGCTTGCCGCTTGAAGCTTATGGCTTGAAGCTGCCCCATTGAATGTTCCCGTCTTTTAGAGGAGCGCGACTCATGACCGTGATCAAGCAAGACGACCTGATTCAGAGCGTTGCCGACGCCCTGCAGTTCATTTCCTACTACCACCCCGTGGATTTCATCCAGGCGATGCACGAAGCCTACCTGCGCGAAGAATCGCCAGCGGCCCGTGACTCCATGGCGCAGATCCTGATCAACTCGCGCATGTGCGCCACCGGCCACCGCCCGATCTGCCAGGACACCGGCATCGTCACCGTGTTTGTCCGTGTCGGCATGGACGTGCGCTGGGATGGCGCCACCATGGGCCTGGACGACATGATCAACGAAGGCGTGCGTCGTGCCTACAACCTGCCGGAAAACGTCCTGCGCGCTTCGATCCTCGCCGACCCGGCGGGCGCTCGCAAGAACACCAAGGACAACACCCCGGCAGTCATCCACTACTCCATCGTTCCGGGTAACACCGTGGAAGTGGACGTGGCGGCCAAGGGCGGCGGTTCCGAGAACAAGTCGAAAATGGCCATGCTCAACCCGTCCGACTCGATCGTCGACTGGGTGCTGAAGACCGTCCCGGAAATGGGTGCCGGCTGGTGCCCACCGGGCATGCTCGGCATCGGCATCGGCGGTACCGCCGAGAAAGCCGCCGTCATGGCCAAGGAAGTGTTGATGGAATCCATCGACATTCACGAGCTCAAAGCCCGTGGCCCACAGAACCGCATCGAAGAAATGCGCCTGGAGCTGTTCGAGAAGGTCAACCAGCTGGGCATCGGCGCCCAGGGCCTCGGTGGCCTGACCACCGTGCTCGACGTGAAGATCATGGACTACCCGACCCACGCCGCTTCGCTGCCGGTGTGCATGATCCCGAACTGCGCCGCCACCCGTCACGCACACTTCGTGCTTGACGGTTCCGGCCCGGCCTCGCTGGAAGCGCCACCGCTGGACGCCTACCCGGAAATCGTCTGGGAAGCCGGCCCGTCGGCCCGTCGCGTCAACCTCGACACCCTGACCCCGGAAGACGTGCAGAGCTGGAAGCCGGGCGAAACCGTCCTGCTCAACGGCAAGATGCTCACCGGTCGCGACGCTGCGCACAAGCGCATGGTCGAGATGCTGAACAAGGGTGAAACCCTGCCGGTGGACCTCAAGGGTCGCTTCATCTACTACGTCGGCCCGGTCGATCCGGTCGGTGACGAAGTGGTTGGCCCGGCAGGCCCTACCACCGCGACGCGGATGGACAAGTTCACCCGTCAAATCCTCGAGCAGACTGGCCTGCTGGGCATGATCGGCAAGTCCGAGCGTGGCCCGACCGCGATCGACGCGATCAAGGACAGCAAGGCCGTGTACCTGATGGCCGTCGGCGGCGCCGCTTACCTGGTCGCCCAGGCGATCAAGAAGTCCAAGGTGCTGGCGTTTGCCGAACTGGGCATGGAAGCGATCTACGAGTTCGAGGTCAAGGACATGCCGGTGACCGTTGCAGTCGACAGCAAGGGCGAGTCCGTACACATCACCGGTCCTGCCATCTGGCAGAAAAAGATCAGTGAAAGCCTGGCGGTGGAAGTGCAATAAACGGCACTGATGTCTGCTGAAAAAACCGGTTTGTCGGCGACGACAGGCCGGTTTTTTTTCGGCTGGATCTCGATACTCCGGCGAGAGCAGAGCGCCCTTCGCATGCTATGGTGCCTTCCCCTATTTTGGCCTGTTGCTCACTGCATGTTGCCGACCTCCCGAACCCTGCGCCTGGCGCTCTACACCCTGCTCATCATCGCCGGCGCCGCCATCGCCGCGACCCTGGCCATGCGCCACGCCGCGCGCCAGTCAATGGTCGAAGACGCCGCCCGAGCCAATCAGCAACTGGCGCTCTATGCCACGTCGCTGCATACCCTGATCGAACGTTACCGCGCCCTGCCCGCCGTGCTGGCGCTGGATCCGGAGTTGCGCTCGGCACTCAAGGGGACGGTGAGCCCCGGGCAGCAGGATGCGTTGAACCGCAAACTGGAAAAGATCAACGGCGCCGCCGAATCCTCGACCCTGGAATTGCTCGATCGCACCGGCCTCGCCGTAGCGGCGAGCAATTGGCGTTTGCCTAGCAGTTATGTCGGCCACAACTACGGTTTCCGTCCCTATTTCAACCAGACCCGCACTCAGGGCACCGGGCGTTTTTACGCGGTAGGCGTGACCAGCGGGATTCCCGGCTACTTCCTCTCCAGCGCGGTCAGCGATGACGACGGGCAGTTCCTCGGCGCCATGGTGGTGAAACTGGAATTTCCCGAACTGGAACGCGAGTGGCGCCAGGGCAGCGACACGCTGTTGGTCAGCGACGCGCGCGGGATCATCTTCATCGCCAACCAGCCGGGCTGGCGCTATCGCCTGCTCAAGCCGCTCGGCGACAGCGATCACGCCGAACTCAAGGCCACCCGCCAATACGACAAGCAGCCCCTGACACCGCTGGAGTTTCAATCGTTGCGGCGTTTCGACGACAACAGTGACCTGGTCCGGGTCGATGGCCCGGACGGCAAGGCGGACTACCTGTGGGAGTCCCTGCCGCTGACAGCCGAGGGCTGGACCCTGCATCTGCTGCGGCGCCCGCAAGTCGCCTTCGAAGACAGCCGCAATGCCGCCCTCGCTGCTGCCGGCTTGTGGCTGACCCTGGTGTTCCTGCTGCTGTTTCTCAATCAGCGCTGGCGTCTGGCCAGACTGCGTCAGCGCAGTCGCGAAGAACTCGAACGACTGGTAGAAGAACGCACCCGCGACCTGCGCACCGCCCAGGAGGGCCTGGTGCAGTCGGCCAAACTCGCGGCGCTGGGGCAGATGTCCGCTGCCCTGGCCCATGAGATCAACCAGCCGCTCACCGCCCAGCGCATGCAGTTGGCGACCTTGCGCCTGCTGCTCGACCACGGCCGGGTCGACGACGCCTACAAAGCGCTCAAACCGGTGGATGAAATGCTCACGCGCATGGCCGCCCTCACCGGCCACCTGAAAACCTTCGCCCGCAAAAGCCCCAGCGGTTTGCGCGAACGCCTGGACCTGGCGACGGTGGTGGACCAGTCGCTGCAACTGCTCGACACCCGGCTGCGCGACGAACAGGTCAGCACTGTGTTGCACCTGACCCGCCCGGCCTGGGTGCGCGGCGATGCGATTCGCCTGGAACAGGTGCTGATCAACCTGCTGCGCAACGCCCTCGATGCGATGCAGGACAAACCCTGCAAACGCCTGGAAATCCGCCTCGAAGCCGACGAACAATTGTGGCGCCTGAGCGTGATCGACAACGGTGGCGGTATCGCCGAAGAGAACCTGTCCAAGGTGTTCGATCCGTTCTTCACCACCAAACCGGTGGGCGATGGCCTGGGCATCGGTTTGGCCGTATCGTTTGCCATCGTTCACGAATCCGGCGGGCGCCTGACTGCCGACAATCATGACAAAGGTGCCGTGTTTACCCTGACCTTGCCCATCGACCAGGAGGTGCATGAACCATGCTGAACTCAGTGATGGTGGTGGACGACGAAAGCAGCATCCGCAGTGCCGTCGAGCAATGGTTGAGCCTGTCGGGTTTCGAGGTGCAGTTGTTCAGCCGCGCCGACGAGTGTCTGGCGCAGCTACCGAAGCACTTTGCCGGGGTGATTCTCAGCGATGTGCGCATGCCCGGCATGACCGGCCTGGAACTGCTGGCCGAGGTGCAACGCCGGGATGCCGACTTGCCGGTGATCCTGTTGACCGGCCATGGCGACGTACCGATGGCCGTCGAGGCCATGCGCGACGGCGCCTACGATTTCCTCGAAAAGCCCTTCAGCCCGGAAACCCTGCTCGGCAGCCTGCGCCGCGCCCTCGACAAGCGCCGGCTGGTGCTGGAAAACCGCGCACTGCACGAGCAGGCGGACAACCGCGCCAAACTCGATGCCACGCTGCTCGGCGTGTCCCGTGGTCTGCAAACCCTGCGCCGGCAGGTGCTGGACCTGGCAGCCCTGCCGGTGAACGTGCTGATTCGCGGGGAAACCGGTAGCGGCAAGGAGCTGGTCGCACGCTGCCTGCATGACTTCGGGTCGCGAGCCGACAAGCCCTTTGTCGCACTCAATTGCGCGGCCATCCCCGAGCAACTGTTCGAGGCCGAACTGTTCGGTCACGAGAGCGGTGCGTTCACCGGGGCGTCCGGCAAGCGCATCGGCAAACTCGAATACGCCGACGGTGGCACGCTGTTTCTCGATGAAATCGAAAGCATGCCGCTGGCCCAGCAGGTGAAATTGCTGCGGGTGTTGCAAGAGCAGAAGCTTGAGCGACTGGGTTCGAACCAGAGCATTCGCGTGGATTTGCGCATCATTGCCGCGACCAAACCGGACCTGCTCGACGAAGCCCGGGCCGGACGTTTTCGCGAAGACCTGGCCTATCGCTTGAACGTCGCAGAACTACGACTGCCGCCCTTGCGCGAACGCCGTGAAGACATCCCGCTGCTGTTCGAATCCTTCGCCCAAAACGCCGCCGAACGGCTGGGACGTAAATTTCCACCGTTGAGCGGTGCGCAGTTGAGTCACCTGCTGAGCCACGACTGGCCAGGCAATGTGCGCGAACTGGCGAATGTCGCCGAGCGTCAGGTGTTGGGGCTTGGTGAGCCCGTACCGGCAGGGATCGAGCCCGGTCAGTCACTGGCGGCGCAGCAGGAGGCCTTTGAAGCACAGTGCCTGCGCGCGGCGTTGACCCGGCACAAGGGTGATGTCAAGGCGGTGCTTGAAGAGCTGCAACTACCCCGGCGAACCTTCAATGAAAAGATGCAGCGGCATGGGTTGAGCAGAGAGATGTTCCTGTAGCGTCTGAACTGGCCTCTTCGCGGGCAAGCCCGCTCCCACAGTGGGTCTGTGTACGCCGAACATTGTGGGAGCGGGCTTGCTCGCGAAGAGGCCGGCAAAGGCAATATAAATACCCCTCCTGTTAAGCAAATTTCCGCTCATCACCCACCAAAAATAAGCGGATTTCCGCTCACCAAACCTTCTTCCCCCCTCTAAACCGGCCCTCTCACCCTTGGCACAGCTCCTGCTATAGCCCCTGCAGGCTGCGTTTAAACGCGCTCCACAAAAACAATTAAACGAAGGATCCTTCAATGGATAACTCCAACTCCCTGCCGCTTGGGTCGGCTGCCGTGCCGGCCAAAGAAAGAACCACGTCCAGCCGCATCAAATCGATCTTCAGCGGTTCGGTCGGCAACATGGTCGAGTGGTACGACTGGTACGTCTACGCCGCCTTCTCCCTGTACTTCGCCAAGACTTTCTTCCCCAAGGGCGACACCACCGCCCAACTGCTCAACACCGCCGCGATCTTCGCCGTGGGTTTCCTGATGCGTCCGATCGGTGGCTGGCTGATGGGGCTGTATGCCGACAAGGTCGGGCGCAAAAAGGCCCTGATGGCCTCGGTGTACCTGATGTGCTTCGGTTCGCTGCTGATCGCCCTGAGCCCGAGTTATGAAGTCATCGGCATCGGTGCGCCGATCCTGCTGGTGTTCGCGCGCTTGCTGCAAGGCCTGTCGGTGGGCGGCGAATACGGCACCTCCGCCACTTACCTCAGCGAAATGGCGACCAAGGAACGTCGCGGCTTCTACTCCAGCTTCCAGTACGTGACCCTGATCTCCGGCCAGCTCATCGCCCTGGCGGTATTGATCGTGCTGCAACAACTGCTGACCACCGAAGAGCTCTACGCCTGGGGCTGGCGCATCCCGTTCGCCATCGGCGCGCTGTGTGCCGTGGTGGCGTTGTACCTGCGTCGCGGCATGGAAGAGACCGAGTCCTTCACCAAGAAGGAAAAAGCCAAGGAAAGCGCCATGCGCACCTTGATGCGTCACCCCAAGGAACTGATGACCGTGGTCGGCCTGACCATGGGCGGTACCCTGGCGTTCTACACCTACACCACGTACATGCAGAAATACCTGGTGAACACTGTCGGCATGAGCATTTCCGACTCCACCACCATTTCCGCCGCCACGCTGTTCCTGTTCATGTGCCTGCAACCGATCGTCGGCGGGCTGTCGGATAAAATCGGTCGCCGGCCGATCCTGATTGCCTTCGGCATCCTGGGCACCCTGTTCACCGTGCCGATCCTCACCACCCTGCACACCATCACGACCTGGTGGGGCGCGTTCTTCCTGATCATGGCGGCGCTGATCATCGTCAGCGGCTACACCTCGATCAACGCCGTGGTGAAAGCCGAACTGTTCCCGACCGAGATCCGCGCCCTGGGCGTGGGCCTGCCGTATGCACTGACCGTATCGATCTTCGGCGGCACCGCTGAATACATCGCGCTGTGGTTCAAGAGCATCGGCATGGAGACGGGTTACTACTGGTACGTGACCGCCTGTATTGCCGTGTCGTTGCTGGTGTACATCACCATGAAAGACACCCGCAAACATTCGCGGATCGTCACTGACTGATCACCGACCGGCGCTCACCGCAACGGTGAGCGCCGGGCCCTTCGCGGACGGTTTCGCGAAGGGCACCATTCGTCTCCCCCTCCACCAGGATAATCATCGGTTAATGCACCGGCAGCAGCCTGCAGCTGAGTGCATCCAGATCGACAGGACGCACGTATATCCGTTACAGGCCTCGAAGGAGTGCCTGAACGTACCCATAGCGAACGTACCTGGAGTACCTGCCATGAAAACCCGATTGATCCTTGCCCTGACCCTTTCCGTGCTGGCTGCCAATGCCTTTGCAGCCGACGGCTACGACAAGACCGGTTCGGCCTCCTACGGCTCCGGCACCAGCGCGGCCATCGAACGCAACCACTCTGACGCCTATGCCTCTGACGGTTTCGACAAAACCGGCAGCGCAGAAGCTATCGGCTGAATGTGGAGGGAAATTCACAGCCCGGCTTCGGCCGGGCTTAGTCTTTTTTGGAGGAACACAAAGCCTGGTAATCACATAAAACCTGTGGGAGCGGGCTTGCTCGCGAAGACGGCGGCAGATCCAACATCAATGTGACTGGCACACCGCTTTCGCGAGCAAGCCCGCTCCCACAGAGCGATCTAGTCATTCCAGGTACCGAATCCGACTGGAAATCTGCGGCGCGTGCTTGCACCATGCACGTCTCCCCGCCAGCTCTGGAAATTCCACCCAATGCCCGACGACATCCACTTCTACGAACCCGCCAACGGCCACGGCCTGCCCCACGATCCGTTCAACGCCATCGTCGGCCCGCGCCCTATCGGCTGGATCTCTTCTCAGGATGCCGAAGGCCGCTTGAACCTGGCGCCCTATAGCTTCTTCAACGCCTTCAACTACATTCCGCCGATCATTGGTTTTTCCAGCGTCGGACGCAAAGACAGCCTGAACAACATCGAACAGACCGGCGAGTTCGCCTGGAACCTGGCCACCCGTCCGCTGGCCGAGCAGATGAACCAGAGCAGCGCCATGGTCAGGCCTGAGGTCAACGAGTTCGAACTGGCCGGCCTGACGACCGTTGCCTCGAAAGTCATTCAGGTGCCACGGGTGGCCGAAAGTCCGGTGTCCTTCGAGTGCAAGGTCACGCAGATCATTCAGTTGCAGCGAGCGGACGGCAATGTGGTGCCGAGCTGGCTGATCCTCGGCGAAGTGGTCGCCGTGCATATCGCCAAATGGCTGTTGAAGGATGGGGTATACGACACCGCCGCGGCAGAACCGATTCTGCGCGGCGGCGGGCCGGCGGATTATTTCCAGCTGGGGCCTGAGGCTTTGTTCAAGATGTACCGCCCGGGGGCGGTGAAGTGATCACCAGAGCAGGTCGGCGTCTTCTTTGACGTCCTTGAGGTGGGTCAGCTCTTTGGCCGCTGCCAGGTCGGCGTCATGGGCGGTCTTGAAGATCTGGCCTTCCAGCACTTTGTGAAAACGCGGAGCGCCGGAACCACCCAGCGCCTTGACGGCGATAGCGGCGTGGTAACCACCCTCGCCCGGTACTACAGCGGAAACAGCTTCGAAGTGATCAAAGGCTTTACGTGCCATGTCGCGCATCCTGGCTGATTGAGAATGCCGTCATTAAACCCTCAACCGGCCAGTTTGTGTACCTCCAGTGCGGACTGTCCCAGGGCCTGCGCCGCCGAGACATCCTTGAAGGTGTGGAAATCCAGACTGTTGACTACCAGTTCCTGCACCAGCTCGGCAAAAATCTCCATCGCCGGCGTGCTGAAGTACGCGGTCATGGCCTGTTGATCACTCCAGAAACCGGACACCAGCCACAACTCCGGATCGCATTGCGAATGCTGCAAGCTAAAGCTCAGGCAGCCTGGCGCTGCGCGGGACGGTTCGATCAGGGCGCTGAGACGCACACCGAGTTCCGCAGAGCGCCCGGCGCGCGCTCGAACGAAGGCCATATGACTGACGGGGATTTGCGTGGACATGTTCAACCCTCCCGGGGAGTCGCGTGGCAGCCGGGGGACGGGCTGCGACAGGATCAAAGGTTAAGGGCCGCGACGCCTGTCTCGTTAGTCGATTCCTGCCGGTGCATTGCACAATCCTGCGAAACTGCACGACAAGCCTGTAACAAGCTGTAAAACCCTGTCACGGTTCTGCCATACGAGTTTCAAGCAAGTTCTTGCGGCACAAGGCTCTAGTGGCTACACCGCCGGTCGCCACCATGCAGAATCAGGCAAGCATCCGGCAGGATGTGTCTACCGCTGCCACTTGCACAAACATATGCTCTGCTCCATTCCCTCCATGCCTGCCGAGGATGCCGCGCATGTCGTCGCTCGATCACTTTCAAGCCCCGCTGGACACCGACATGGAAAAGCAGCGCGCGGAACTGGCGGCGATCATCCGCCGCAACACCGCCGAAGATGGCAGTTATGCCACGGCCATCGGCTCGCTGTTCATGTCCCGCCACAGCCAGTCCCACGAGTTTGCCCCGGTGCTTGCGCAACCGGCACTGTGCATCATGGCCCAGGGGCGCAAGGAAGTTCAGTTGGCCAACGAGTACTTCAACTACGACCCGTTGAACTACCTGGTGGTCTCGGTCTCGATGCCGCTCAGTGGACGGGTGGTGGATGTCTCGGCCGAGGAACCGATCCTGGCCCTGCGCCTGGACATCGATCCGGCGGAAATCACCGCGCTGATCGCTGACGCCGGCCCCCTCGGCGTGCCCACCCGGCCGACCGGGCGCGGGCTGTATGTCGAGCGGCTCGACACCGCCATGCTCGATGCTGTGCTGCGCCTGGCACGGCTACTGGACACGCCGAAAGACATTGCCATGCTCGCGCCGCTGATTCGCCGGGAGATCCTCTATCGACTGCTGCGCAGCAAACAAGGGCATCGGCTGTACGAAATCGCCATCGCCAACAGTCAGAGCCATCGCGTCAGCCAGGCGATCAAATGGCTCAATGGCCATTTCGAACAGCCGTTGCGCATCGATGATCTGGCGAAGGAAGTGAACCTGAGCGTGTCGACCCTGCATCACCGCTTCAAGGCGATGACGGCGATGAGTCCGTTGCAGTATCAGAAGCAGTTGCGCCTGCAGGAAGCGCGGCGGTTGATGCTGGCCGAAGGGCTGGAGGCTTCGGCGGCGGGGTATCGCGTCGGGTATGAAAGCCCTTCGCAGTTCAGTAGGGAGTACAGCCGGTTGTTCGGGGCGCCGCCGTTAAGGGATCTGGCGCGGTTGCGGTTGACGGTTTGATCCGGATCCAGTGGTGCGGCGGCTGACGCCTTCGCGGGCAAGCCCGCTCCCACACTGGATTTGTGAACGCCACAAGTCCAATGTGGGAGCGGGCTTGCCCGCGAAGAGGCCAGCTCAGGCGCTACAAGTTCTGGATCAGGCCCCCAGTACCCGGCAAGCCTCCGCCGGCAAGGTCACCGACACCGGGTGACCAACGCTCAAACCAAAGCCCTGGCACGGCGTGCTCAGCGCGGTAAACGACACCCCGGAACACTCCACCGTGGTCTCGATGGTCGCGCCGATATCGCGCACGAAGGTCACCTTGCCCAGCAAGCGGTTGCCCGCCGTCGCCTGTGGCGCCGACAGTTGCAGATCTTCCGGACGAATCAGCATCTTCACCTTTTCCCCTGCCGCAACGCTCGTGCAGATCGGCACTTGCAGCGCATCGCCACCCGGTAGGCTGACCTTGCCGTTGCCCAGCGCCGTGGCCGGGAAGATGTTGCCCGAACCGATGAAGTCCGCGACGAATTCGTTGGCCGGGTGCCGGTAGATTTCAATCGGCGTACCCACTTGCTGAACCCGGTGTTCACCCAGCACGACCACGATATCGGCCATGGTCATGGCCTCGCGCTGGTCGTGGGTCACCATGATGGTGGTGATGTTCAGGCGCTGTTGCAGTTGACGGATTTCCACCTGCATCGATTCACGCAGCTTGGCGTCCAGCGCCGACAACGGTTCGTCGAGCAGGAGGATTTTCGGGTGATTGGCAATCGCCCGGGCAATCGCCACGCGCTGGCGTTGTCCGCCGGAGAGCTTGGCCACCGGACGATCGATCATCGCTTGCAACTGGATCAGTTCCAGCAACTCCACCACCCGCGCCTGCTGGTCAGCCTTGCTGACTCCGCGCAGTTTCAGCGGATAGGCGATGTTCTCGCCCACGGTCATGTGCGGGAACAGCGCCAGGGACTGGAACACCATGCCGAAGTTGCGCAGGTGCGCCGGGGTGTGGCCGATGTCTTCACCGTCCAGGCGGATCTCGCCGCCGGTCAGGGTTTCAAGGCCGGCAATCATGCGCAGCAGCGTGGTTTTGCCACAGCCCGAAGGGCCGAGGAAACACACCAGTTTGCCCTCGGGCAAATGCAGGTTCACATCGGTTACCGCGCAGGCCGAGCCGTAATGTTTCTCGACGTTTTCCAGAATCAGACCAGACATTTGAAGTACCTCAAGAAATCAGAACGAAACGCCACCTTCACCAACCAGCTTCTCCAGCGCCCAGATCAGGACGAAGTCGATCAGCACGATCAGCACGGCAAACGAAAATACGGTGGGGTCGAGCGAAGACACGGTGCGGCTGTACATCCAGATCGGCACGGTCATCACATCGATGGTGTAGAGGAAGTAAGTCACGGTGAATTCGTTGAACGAGACGATGAACGCCAGCAGCATGCCCGCCAGGATCCCCGACTTCATCAACGGCACCACCACATCGACAATCGCCCGCAGCGGTGAAGCACCGAGCATCTGCGCGGCCTCCTCGACTTCGCTGCCGATGGAGAGCATCGCTGCCGTGCAGTTCTTCACCACGAACGGCAGTGCCAGGATCACGTGGGCAATCACCAGGCGCGAGGTGGTCATGTGGAACGGCAGGCTGTCGAACACCAGCAGCAATGCCAGCCCCAACACCACCATCGGGAACACCAGCGGCAACGACATCAGTTGCAAGGCCACGGCCTTGCCGCGGAACTCGCAACGGGTCAGCGCGTAGGCCGCCGGCACTGCGATGATCGTGGCGAAAATCATGGTCAGGCAGGACACCAGCAGGCTGGTGCTCATGGCCTGGCCGAGGCTCAGCACGTCGCTGGCGTCCGGCGACACGAAGGTGTGCCAGGCGGCCTTGTACCATTGCAGGCTGTAGCTGCTCGGCGGGAAGTCGAGGTTCGACGCGCCGCTGAACGACATCACGATCATGGTCAGGATCGGCAGCACCGCCAACAGCAGGATGAAGCCCGAGAGGATGCCGGCGAACTTGCCGGTCTCGCCGGGCAACAGCCCATAACGTTTCTTGGTCAGGGTACTCATTGGGAAGCCTCCAGCATGCGCCGACGACGGCCAGTGACGTATTCGGACAGGGTCATGATCGCGAGGGTGGTGACGATCAGCACCACGCCGGCAGCGGATGCGGCAGGCCAGTTCATCAACGGCGCGATCTGGTCATGCACCATCACCGCCAGCATCGGCACGCGCCGGCCACCGAGCAGCAAGGGCACCACGAAACTGCTGGCGTTGTAGGCGAACACCAGGGTCGCACCGGTAATGATCCCCGGCAGACTCATCGGCAACACCACCTGGCGGAACACCTGGAAGCGACTGGCGCCGAGGGTGGCAGCGGCTTCTTCGTAGCTGCGGGCGACGCCGCGCATGGCGCTGGCGATCGGCAACACGGCCAGCGGGAAGGCGGTTTGCACCAGGCCCATCAACACACCGTTCTGGTTGTACAACAGCATGATCGGGCGCTTGATCAGGCCCAGGCCCATCAGGGTCTGGTTGAGCATGCCGCCTGGGCCGAGGATCACCAGCCAGCCGTAGCTTTGCAGCAGCAGGTTGACCAGCAACGGCAGCAACACCGCCGCCAGGAAGATCCGTCGCACGAACGGCGAGGTCAGGCGCGACATGGTGTAGGCCACCGGGATCGCCAGAATCACTGCGATCACCGCGCTGATCAGCGCCAGGCGCAGGGTCAGCATCAGGGATTTGAGGTAATAGGGTTCCAGCAACTGGGCGTAGCTGGCCAGGCTGAACCCGGACCATTCCGCGCCTTTGGTGCCCACGCTCATGCGCAGTACCAAGAGGCTGGCGGCAATCAGTACGCCAAGAAACAGCATCGACGGCGAGAGGAAAAGCCAGGCGCGCGTCGTTGGCGAAACACCCCGAGCGGCGCGCACGGGAGCGGCACTCACCGGATGGGTCAGAGGTTGGTGTTCCATAGCAAAGGGTCTCGTCAATGGAGGATCAATGGCACACGGAAGCGGGGTGTCACCCCGGCCCCCCGTAGGAGCGAGCTTGCTCGCGAAGGACGTGAAGGCGCCGCGCTCATTCAGGCAGCCCTCGTCATCGTTAACGTCCATCGCGAGCTAGCTCGCTCCTACAGATCAGGAAGAAAAGATTTCCGTGTAACGACGAATCCATTGGTCATGCACAGTCGCCAGGAAGGCGTTGTCGTGCATGATCGCCTTCTCGGCAATCTGCTCCGGCGTGAGGATGTACGGGCTCTTGCGCGCTTCGGCGGAGATGATCGCCTTGGCGTTGACCGGGCCGTTGTAGATGTCTTCAGCCATCTTGCCCTGCACCAGTGGGTCCAGGGAGTGGTTGATGAAGGCATAGGCCATGTCGGTATCGCCCGGACGGTTCTTCGGCATCACCGAGAGCATCAGGTCGGTGTAGAAACCTTCCTTCATGCCAAAGGTCGCGCCCAGGCCGTAGTTCGGATCGCGGATCTGTTTCGGGAAGAACGCCGGTGCGTACAGGCCACCCATGTCCAGGGAACCGGTGCGGAACAGTTCGGCGATCTGGTTCGGGTTTTCACCCAGGGTCACCACACGATCTTTCAGCTCGGCGAGTTTCTTGAAGCCAGGTTCAATGTTGTGCTCGTCACCACCGGCCAGTTTGGCGGCGATGATGATCAGGTCCATGGCCTCGGTCCAGTTCGGCGGCGGCAGGAATATGTTCGGCGCCGCGTCGGCATCCCACAGGGAGGCGTAGCTGGTCGGAGCTTCTTTCTGGGTGCGGGTGCTGTAGACCAGACTGTTGCACCACAGCAGGTAACCGATACCGTGGCCATTGGCGCCGGTGCGGTATTTCTCCGGTACATCGACCAGGTTGGGAATGCGGTTGAGGTCGGGTTTTTCCAGCAGGTTGGCGGCGGCCAGACCTTCGGCGCCAACGCCTGCCAGGGTGATGATGTCGTACTGCGGACGATCACCGCCGGCCTTGAGTTTGGCGACCATTTCCGAGGTACTGCCGGTGCGGTCAGCGATGACCTTGCAGCCGTACTTGTCTTCGAACGTCGCGGCGATGTTGCGCAGTGCAGCCAGGCCGGTGTCATCGGACCAGGTGAGCAAACGCAGGGTCTTGCCGGCAAAGCGTGTGTCGCTGGCATTGGCCTTGATGAACGGCATGCTCATGGCTGCCGCTGCAACCGAGGCTACGCCCACGGTCTTGATGAATTGACGTCTGTTCAGATCATGCTCGCCCATTACGGACTCCCTTTGTTTTTGTAGGTATAAGGCAGGTCGAAACTGTTGCATCCGCGCGACCGGATCAGCGTTGGCCCCTCTATTTTCGGGGGGTTGGCTGAGCCAGCAAGTTCATCCTGAGGTTGTGTAAAACAGCTGACTATCGATAAAAACTCATTGAAGCCATGACGCCAGTGCATGCCTCATGTAGGAGCGAGCTTGCTCGCGATGGGTGCACTGGCGCCGCGTACATTCAGGCGCCCCACATCATCGTTGACGTCCATCGCGAGCAAGCTCGCTCCTACACAGTGATCGGTGTCAGACGGCCCGGATCACGTGTTTGATTTCCTGGAAAGCCTGCAAGCCCCAGGGCCCCAATTCGCGGCCGATGCTGCTCTGCTTGTAGCCGCCCCAGGCGGTCTGCGGGAAGATCACCTGCGGTGCGTTGATCCACACAAGCCCCGCCTGCAAAGCATTGGCGACGCGGTCGGCGGTCTCGGCATTGCGCGTGACCACACTGGCGACCAGGCCGAACTGGCTGTCGTTGGCCAGGGCAATCGCCTCGGCTTCAGAGGCGAAACTGCGCACGCAGATCACCGGGCCGAAAATCTCTTCACACCACAACGCACTGTCGAGGGGCACTTCGGTGAAAACTGTCGGCTGCAAAAAATATCCGCGCGGCAGGTCCGCCGGGCGATTGCCACCGCAAACCAGTTTGGCGCCGGCGCTCAAACCACGATCGATGTGGCCCAATACGCGCTGGTATTGCGCCTGATTGACCAGCGCGCCCATTTCCACGTTGGGGTCGAACGGGTCGGCCACGCGAATCGCTTCGGCACGGGCCTTCACGCGGCTGAGGAATTCATCGGCCAGCTCATCGGCGACCAGCACGCGGCTGGTGGCGGAGCACATCTGCCCGGCGTTGAAGAAACCACCGCCGCAAGCCACTTCCACCGCCAGGTCGAGATCGGCATCGGCCAGCACCAGCAGCGATGATTTGCCGCCCAGTTCCAGGCTCACGCCTTTGACGGTTTCCGCCGCCCGCTGCATGACCTGCACGCCAACGGCGTTGCTGCCGGTGAAGGAAATTTTCGCGATACGCGGATCCGCCGACAATGGCGCGCCAACGGCCAGGCCGGTGCCACACACCAGATTGAACACGCCCGCCGGCAAGCCGGCTTCTGCGATGATCGTTGCCAGTTCCAGCTCTGGCAGCGGCGTGACTTCCGAAGGCTTGAGCACCACGCAGCAACCGGCGGCCAGGGCCGGGGCGAGTTTCCAGGCGGTGGTGACCATCGGGAAGTTCCACGGCACGATCAGGCCGACTACGCCGCACGGCTCGCGGCGCAAACGCGCACTGAAGTCGTCGCTCGGCAATTCGATGGCGCTGTCCTGTTTCGCGTCCAGCCCTTCAGCCAGACCGGCGTAGTACTCGAACGTGGCGATCACGTCATCGACGTCGATCGCGGCTTCGAATTGCGGCTTGCCGTTGTTGCTCGACTGCAAGTGCATCAGTTTTTCACGGTTGGCCTGCACGCCCGCGGCAATTTTGCGCAGGATGGCAGCGCGTTCGGCGCCGCTGGTTTTCGACCAGCCGGCGAACGCCTGGGTCGCCGCACTCACCGCTTGATCAACTGCACGCTCATCGCCGCCATTGACCGTGGTCAACAGGGCTTCGGTCGCCGGGTTGATCACGCGCAGGTGTTCATTGCCGGCCGACCATTGGCCGTTGATGTACAGGCCATCCAGGGTAGTCGGGAACGTCATTTCGACACCGCCTTCATCCACTCGGCCTGGTCGATTTCAATCAGGGTCGGGCCCTGGCGATCGTGGGCCACACGCAATGCGCCGCGCAATTGCTCGACACTGCTGACGGCTTCGGCCGCACAGCCCAAGGCCTTGGCTACACCGATGAAGTCCGGGGTGTAGATGTCCACGCCGACCGGCTCGATGGCACGGTTGACCATGTATTTCTTGATCTCTTCGTAACCCTGGTTATTCCACAGCAGCACGATGACCGGAGTGCGCGCTTCAACGGCGCTGGCCAGTTCCGGCAGGGTGAACTGCAGACCGCCGTCACCGATCAGGCACACCACTGGCGGGCGAGCACCGTCTTTAGCGCTGCCGCCGAGCCAGGCACCAATCGCCGCCGGCAAGGCGTAACCGAGGGTGCCGTAACCGGTGGACGAATTGAACCAGCGACGCGGACGCTCCGGGTTGAACGTCAGGTTGCCGGTGTATACCGGTTGGGTCGAATCACCGACGAACACCGCGTCCGGCAGCTCGTGCAGGACGGTTTCAAGGAAACGGGTCTGGGCCAGGGTCGGTGCGTCCCAGGTGGTGGCCAGGTCTTCACGGAGACGAGCGGCCCGTACCTGGCCCCAATCGTTGCCGCGTTCGGCCAGAGACTTGTGCGACAAGGCGCTGAGCAAGGCCTGGGCGGCGTTGCGCGAGTCGGCCACCAGCGCCACGTGCGGCGGGTAATTGCGCACGGTCTGGTCCGGGTCAATGTCCACGCGCAGCAACTTGCCAGGAATCTCGAAGCCACCGGCGAAGGTCACGTCGTAGTCGGTCTCGGCCAGTTCGGTGCCGATGGCCAGGACCACGTCGGCCTCGGCGACCAGCGCCCGGGTGGCGACCAGGCTCTGGGTCGACCCGATCAGCAACGGGTGGCCGGAGGCAAGCATGCCCTTGGCATTGATGGTCAGGGCGACCGGCGCGTCCAGCAACTCGGCCAGCGCAGTCAGCTCGGCCGCCGCGTCGATGGCACCGCCACCGGCGAGAATCAGCGGACGCTTGGCGTTGGCCAGCAATTCGGTCATGCGCGACACGGCACTCGGCGAAGCACCGGCGCGGTCGATGTTGACCGGCAGGCTGCTGAGCAGCTCGTCAGCGTCTTCGACCAACACGTCCAATGGAATTTCAATGTGCACCGGACGCGGACGGCCTGCCTGGAACAGCGCAAAGGCGCGAGCCAGCACAACCGGTAATTCCGACGCCGACATCAGGGTGTGGGAGAACGCCGCGACACCGGCGCACAGTGCGCCCTGGTTCGGCAGTTCATGCAGCTTGCCGCGACCGCCGCCCAACTGGCTGCGCGATTGCACGCTGGAGATCACCAGCATAGGGATCGAATCGGCGTAGGCCTGGCCCATGGCGGTGGTGATGTTGGTCATGCCAGGGCCGGTGATGATGAAGCACACGCCGGGTTTGCCGCTGGTGCGGGCGTAGCCGTCGGCCATGAAGCCGGCGCCCTGCTCATGGCGCGGCGTCACGTGGTTGATGCTCGAACGGGCCAGCCCGCGATACAGCTCCACGGTATGAACCCCCGGAATGCCGAACACCTGCTCGACTCCGTAGTTTTCGAGTAACTTGACCAATACTTCGCCGCACGTCGCCATGTCTTTGCCCTTTTTGTTCGTTTGAGACGCCGGGCATGCGCTGTGTTTATGATGGATTCGCAGGCCCGGGAATGGCCTCATTGGAACGGGCGACACGTAGCCGCAACAATGGATAAAAAGTCATACTAGCCATGTCCTCACGTCATACCTTGGATCCCAATGAAACGACTGCCTCCCCTGCCGGCGCTGCACACTTTTCTGATTACCGCGCAGTGCTGCAATTTCACCCGGGCCGCCGAACAACTGCACATCACCCAGGGCGCAGTCAGCCGGCAGATCGCCGGGCTGGAAGATCACCTGGGTTATGAGCTGTTCATTCGCCAGGCCCGAGGCCTGGACCTGACTGCCGAAGGACGGGAGTGGTTGCCCCGGGTGCAGCAGATCTTCGGCCTGATCGACGAGGCCGTGGAACAGATCGGCGAGAAGCGCGAAACCCTGCAACTCAAGGCACCGACCTGCGTCATGCGCTGGTTGCTGCCGCGCCTGCTGCAATGGCAAAGGGAGCGCCCGGACGTGCCGGTGGAACTGACCACCACGGTCAAGCACGGCGTGGATTTTCATCTCGAGCAGTTCGATGCGGCGGTGATGTACGGCGCACCGCCGGACCATTCATTGATGTCGCAAAAACTCTTCGATGAACAACTCACGCCGGTGTGCTCCAGACCGATGCTCGAAGGCCCCATGCCCCTGCAGACACCCGCCGATCTGCAACAACACCTGCTGCTGCACCCAACCCGCGATGAACGGGACTGGAAGGCCTGGTTGAAGGCCGCGGATGTGAATTTGACCAATGTGGGCAAGGGCCAGCATTTCGAAACACTGGACCTGGCGATGTCGATGGCGTCCCAGGGAACGGGGGTGGCGATTGGCGACTGGTCGCTGATCGGCGATGACCTGAGTGCCGGGCGGCTGGTCACGCCATTCGAATTGAAGGTGAAAACAGGTCTTGCGTATTACCTGGTGTTCCCGGAAAAACCCGGGCCTTCGCCCAAACTGCGCGAACTGATGGAGTGGTTGGTGGAACAGGCGCGATGAACCTTGGCGTTGGCCCATTCAATCGGACAGGCCATGCGCGAAGCATGGCCTTTTGCTGATATCACCACTCAGCTTTTTTTGATGGACTTCAAGTAATTCAAGAATACTTCAAAACGCTCGGCAGTGCCCTTCAATGTCGGCACATCTGCGATCGATTTGGGGTTGTTTACCCGGAGAAAATCCGAGTATGCCTCAGCGACCTTTGCGACTTGCTCCGACCAACTTGAAAGTACCGAATCCAATGCGCCCAGTTCATCCAACGCACCGAGCTTGCGCTGCAACTCGCATACTTGTAATTGATCCGACTTGATGCTGGCGTTCAGCTCGTTCATTCTCTCACGCACTGCGTCCCGCGCTTGGGCGAGGTCGGTGAATTGACGCCCCCGGTCGAGCGCTTCAAAGTTACCTTGAAGCTTGTTCAATACTAGCTTCAAGAATTCCTTATCCGGTTTCCCGGTGGCAACCAACTTTATTGCGGCCTCGATTTCTTCTGCACTTGGCAGCAGACTACTGACAATATCCCGCCAGCCCGGGGCCTTGAATTTCTGGATAGCGTCGTCGATAAACTGCTTATCCTTCTTTAACGTCTCCAGGTCGCCCTCGTCAGCCCCGATGCGCTGTTCAATAGCGTTCACTTCACTATCAAAGGTACGACGTAAACTAATGGTTGACTCGGCAAAACGGGTCGCAACAAAATCTTCGGTTACCCGAACTAAATATTTATTGGCAACCACTAATGCGATCTGAGACTCAGCAACCCGTGCGACCCCATGCTCCAGCATCCGACTAACGTGCTCATCTTTCTGCAAGGCAGTCAATGCAATATTGCTATTCAGTTCCTCAATACTCGCCAACGTTTCTTCCAAGCCAGAGTTGGCCAATAACGCAGTAACCTTCTTGACATCATCAAACAACTGCTGATGTGCATCATTCAGCTCACTACTGACACTCAATAATTTCTCACGTGACGAGGGCAAAAAATCAAATCCGCCGTCACTCACACTCATATTCAATCGATCCTTGGCACGTCTCATTGCGCCGGTATCGGGCACCACATAATGATTACTTGTAATAGTTTCATGGTCTTTCATAGCAGAGTTCCTCCTTGAACCATAGTATTTACTTACCCTCAACAACCTGATTAAAAACCGTAGACAGCGCGTGAGCATGCCCTTGAATAGTTCTCCACGGATTAAAAATCGCCTGAAGGTTCAGCACCAACAAAATCAAATCCATCTCACTCGCGCCGTCTTCGAACCCTTCCAAAGACACACCCAGACTATTCCAGACAATACCGAGTACATCCTCAATGCATTTGATACCAATTTCAGCATCTTTCATTAATGCATGCATCTCGGAAAAATTTGTCGTCAGCGTTATTAAACTTTGAGACAGGCGAGCAGCCGACATCTGAACAACCAATCGATTCTTTTGCTCTAGCAATTCATTTTTCTGCGCTCTGGTTTTTTCAGCTTCGGCGCCGAATATACCGCCTGTCACTATCAGACCCAGTGGACCGAATACCAAACCAGCAAAGGCATACCCTACCTGATAGTCATACTCTGTTTGCTTTTCAGCAATTGTCTCATCAAGCTCTTTTATTTGTTTACGAAGTGCATCAACACCTTCATTTTTGTCGATGTTCGCCTCATCGACAGCGTTCATTTTGAGTGAAAGCCTGATCAATAACTCGTCCGATATCTTTCGAGAAAACTCAATAGCCAAAGCATTGACATCAGCAACCGCAAGGTAAAATTCCGCAACATCTTTTCTTGCAAACTTAAGGGCCCTATGGAGGCTTTCAACACGCTTTGTTTCGGTACTACTCAGTGGAATTGACGCTAGTTGTTTTTTTTCATCATCACTCAGTGAATCTATATTGCCTTCCACGCGCCTGTAGGTTTCGGATGCCTTCAAGAGATTGATGATCGCCGATCCGCTTTCAAAAAAATTTCTGGCAAACAAGTCCAGTCTGTTTCCGATGTTTTTAGTCTCTCGCTCCAAGGTTGCCCAAGATAAAGCATGCGAATGAATTTCCTGATAGAACTGCTGCATGCTTGTCGGTTCAAGCAGCGGATGCCCTGCGTTTTTGTACCCAAGATAATTTTCAATATCACCGATATTGACTGGCAACGAAAGCCCAGCACGAACATAACGCTTAATCATTACCACATGATTTTTTTTGACAATAAATGTTTCATCATCAATATTTTCCGCCTTTTTTTCAAAGTATTGCACAGGTACAAATCTGGCAGCATCAACTATGCTATTAATACCTTCCAACTGTGAAAGAACCTGTTCCCCCGTGACCTCCAATTCCTTGGCAGCCGTCTCCAGATCAATTTCCATATATTCCCCACGATTGAGTTAATATTCATACGCATCACAAAGCAACGAATAGAGCTCATGACCATAGAATAATACCCCCCCAACAACCGACCTACTATCATCCGCCCACACCAAACTACGTAGGACTTATCACCACCGATTAAAAATCGCTCAAATAAAAACAACCTCAAACCCAACTACATCAGAGATATTTATATACCCCACCAATACACATGGAACTTTTATCATTTATGCGAACTCTCAAGACGTTCAAAAAACGCCCACACAACAAAAAACACGAAGTACATTTCATTGTCGACGGGGAAAATGACCTGAGCTTCGAGCTACTATTGAATTTTATGTTTCCTACACAAACACCCCGAACATTCGAGGTGTTTGTACAAGTCTATTCCCACCTGCGTGGGAACAATTAACGACTTACCACTTCATCTCGCCCTTGGCGACTTTGGCGCTCAGTTCCAGGGAGCTTTCATCGCCCAGTGCCGGGAAGCGTTTTTTCATTGCCGCAATCAGTTCAGCAGAATCCCTGGCCTTGGCAGTTTCTTCGTCGAAGGCCTTGATGTAATTGGCGGTGAACTGCACGGCTGCCAGGGAGCGACCGCTCTCGCCGAGGTAATGGCCCGGCACCACGACCTGCGGTTTCAGGGTTTCAATGGAATGCAGCGTAGCCAACCAATCGGCATGGGACTGCGGCGTTTGCGTATCGGCCATCCACACGTGGATGTTTTGCGCCACCACAACACCACCGACGACCGCCTTGATCGACGGAATCCACACAAAGCTGCGATCCGGTTGCGGCCCCTCAAGTCCAAGCACCTGCAACTTCTGTCCTTCAAGGACCAGGCTGTCGCCCTTGAGCACGTCCGGCACGATGGTTTTGGCCGGCATATCGGCGCCCATTTTCGGCCCCCAGAAAGCCAGTTTGCCTTCGACGGTTTGCTTGATGTGATCAACGGTTGGCTGCGAGGCGAGGACCTTGGCCTTGGGGAACGCGGCCGTCAGGGTGTCGAGGCCGAAGTAGTAGTCCGGGTCGCCGTGACTGATGTAGATGGTGGTCAGTTGCTTGCCGCTGGCGCGGATTTTTTCCACCACCTGCTCGGCCTGGGATTTGCCGAATTGGGCATCCACCAGAATCGCTTCCTTTTCGCCGCTGACCAGCACCGAGGTCACCGGGAAGATGGCTTTTTCGCCAGGGTTGTAGACATCCAGCGTCAGGGTCGAGGCGGCTGCATGGGCGGCGAAGCCGAGGGCGGCACTGGCCAGTAAAACGCGCTTGAGGGTGGTGAAACCGATCATTTGTTGCTCCGTTGTCCGAATGCCGTGCTTGGCGGATGCCCTTTTTTGCAGGAGCGAGCTTGCTCGCGATGGTCGCAAACGATGACGCGTATTTATCGGGGGATACGCGGTGTATTTGAATTCATCGCGAGCAAGCTCGCTCCTACAGGGGAACAGAGCTTAGTTGCCTGACTCGGTACAAAAAATGCGATGCTTGAACATAGTTTGTTTCTGAAAGCGGGCAAATCATGGATCGTCTTCAAGCAATGCGTGTGTTCGTCACGGTGGTCGACCTCGGCAGCCAGTCGGCCGCCGCCGATCACCTGGAGCTGTCACGGCCGGTGGTGTCGCGGTATCTGGCGGAACTGGAAGATTGGGTTGGCGCGCGCCTGATGCATCGCACCACACGCAAGTTGAGCCTGACCGCCGCCGGCAACGAGATCCTGCCCCGCTGCCGGCAGATGCTCGACTTGTCCAGCGACATGCAAGCCGCCGTCAGCGAACCGGACGACGCACCGCGCGGCCTGCTGCGGATCAGTGTCAGCACCTCGTTCGGTCAGGCGCAACTGGCCGATGCCATGGCCGCGTACGTCAAGCGCTACCCCGGCGTCAGCGTCGACATGCAGATGCTCGACCGCACCGTGAACCTGGTGGATGAGCGCATCGACCTGGCGATCCGCACCAGCAACGATCTGGATCCGAACCTGATCGCCCGCCGCCTGACGGTTTGCCGCTCGGTGATCTGCGCTTCCCCTGCTTACTTGCGCGAACATCCGGTGCCGCAACGGGTCGAGGACCTGAGCCTGCACAATTGCCTGACCCACTCCTACTTCGGCAAAAGCCTCTGGCATTTCGAGCAGGACGGCGAGCAGGTTTCAGTACCGGTGCAGGGCAACATCAGCGCCAACGAGGCCAGCACACTGTTGCGCGCAACGATCGCCGGCGCCGGGGTGGCGATGCTGCCCACCTACCAGGCCGGCGTGCACATTCACAGCGGCGAATTGATTCGCCTGCTGCCGGCGGCCGAACCCCGGCAAATGAACGTGTATGCGGTGTATGCCTCACGCAAGCACATGCCGGTGGCGCTGCGCAGCTTGCTGGACTTTCTGGTGCTCAGATTTCCGGAGGTACCGGAGTGGGATGTGGGCCTGTAACCCGATCAATATGTGGGAGCGGGCTTGCTCGCGAAGAGGTCGGTACATCCGACGCAAATTTTGTGCATGAAATACCGCCTTCGCGAGCAAGCCCGCTCCCACAGGGGGCATCAGTATTCTGAATACCGCGCTATTGCTGGCAACCCACCAGCGCTGACCTATGCTCAAAGTAATACCGAAAGGTATTGGTTCAGAGGTCAACGCCATGAACATCAGAACAAGAAGATACCTCGCGATCTTCATCACCTGCGCGGTCACGCTCGGGCTGTATGGCGCTGCCGCCTGGCGCGTCGAGCAACTGCGCAACCAGCCCCGTGAAGCCGCGAGCTGCAACTTCGAGCGCTGCATCCCCCACAACGCCACCCTCAACGCCCTCCGGTAACGAAGGGGGTCAGGCTTCGTTGTCCTGATCGGCCTTCAAGCGGTCACGGAAGGCCTTGGGCGAAATCCCCACACGACGCCGGAACAGGCGCGTGAAGTTGGTCGGATCGGAAAACCCCAACACGTCGGACATTTCATAAATGGTCATGCTGGTGTAGGTCAGCAAGCGCTTGGCCTCCAGCAATTGCCGTTCGTGCATGATCTGCAACGCCGGTTGCCCCGCCAGCTCACGGCAGGTGCCGTTGAGGTGCGACACGGAAATCCCCAGCCGGTGCGCCAGATCCTCGACCTTGACGTGCTGGCGATAAGTCTCTTCCACCAGTTGAATAAAGCCGTTGAGGTATTCCCGGGCCCGCTGCGGTCGCGCCATGGCGGTGCGACGCTGGATCACCTGGCGGCTGACCCACACCACGATTACGCTGACCAGCGAATGCATGAGCATTTCCCGCGCCGGTTGATGGCTGTTGTATTCGCTCTGCAGGGCACTGAACAGGCTGTTGAGGTACTCGGCGTCCTTGCCTGCCGGGTAACTTTCGGCCTGGGCCAGGGCATTGACCGAGTGTCCCAACTGCATCTGCAGATGGGCGATCAGCGGCGCGGCCAGGGTCACGACAAAGCCCTCCACGTCTTCGCAAAAGCGAAAGCCATGAACCGACAGCGGTGGCAGGATCTGGATCCCCGGTTCCACCAGTTGCGTACGTTGGCCTTCGATTTCAAGCTCTGCCTGACCTTTGAATACGAAGAGCAGTTGGCATAAATCAGCGTGGCGGTGGGGTTTGATTTCCCAATGATGTTCGCGGCTGCGTTTGGAAATGGTCTCACAGTGCAGCAAGTCCGGGGTCGGCCAATCCAGGCTTTCACCGTAGAGCTTGAACACCGGAATCGAAGGCAGGTCAGGCTTGTTCATCACTTCAATCCAGGCCTCGGAGTTTGATGGCGGGCGATAATCGCACCGATTGGCAGAATGTACAGCTTTCGGCTCAGTTTTCACCTTCAATTGACAGACTCGCAAGGGAAAAATGCAAGCACTCGATCCATAAAAATCATTCACCGCCCCTGGTCGCGTGAAGCTTGCGAGTCATAAAAACAATGAAAACGCTGAAAACCCAGGTCGCCATCATTGGTGCCGGCCCTTCAGGCTTGTTGCTCGGCCAATTGCTGCACAACGCCGGTATCGACACCCTCATTCTCGAACGTCAGACCCCAGACTATGTACTGGACCGAATCCGCGCCGGCGTGCTTGAACAAGGCATGGTAGAGCTGTTGCGCCAGGCCGGCGTGAGTCAGCGCATGGACGCCGAGGGGCTGGTGCATGGCGGCTTCGAACTGGCCCTCGACGGGCGCCAGGTGCACATCGATCTGCACGCCCTCACGGGTGGCAAAACCGTGATGATCTACGGCCAGACCGAGGTCACCCGGGACCTGATGGCCGCCCGTCGGGAGGCCGGCGCGCAAACGATTTACCAGGCAGCCAACGTCGTTCCACACGGTATGAAAACCGATGAAGCCTTTGTCACTTTTGAGAAAGATGGTGAGACCTGGCGACTCGATTGCGACTATATCGCCGGTTGCGACGGCTTCCATGGCGTGGCGCGGCAATCGATTCCTGCCGAGAGCCTGAAAGTCTTCGAACGGATCTACCCCTTCGGCTGGCTCGGGATCCTGGCCGATACCCCACCGGTCCACGACGAACTGGTCTACGCCCGCCATGAGCGTGGTTTTGCCCTGTGCAGCATGCGCTCGCCGACACGCACCCGTTACTACCTTCAAGTACCCACCAGCGATCATGTCGATAACTGGTCGGATCAACGCTTCTGGGATGAACTCAAGACGCGGTTGCCACAAGCGTTGGCAGACAAACTGGTGACCGGCCCGTCCATCGAAAAAAGCATCGCGCCGCTGCGCAGCTTCGTGGTTGAACCGATGCAATACGGGCGGATGTTCCTGGTCGGCGATGCGGCGCACATCGTTCCGCCCACCGGCGCCAAGGGCCTGAACCTGGCAGCCAGCGATGTGAGTACGCTGTTCAATATCCTGCTCAAGGTTTACCGTGAAAACCGCGTTGATCTGCTGGAGAAATACTCGCAAATCTGCCTGCGCCGGGTGTGGAAGGCCGAGCGGTTTTCCTGGTGGATGACCTCGATGCTGCACCGTTTCGATGAGCACGATGCCTTTAGCCAGCGCATTGCCGAGTCGGAACTGGACTATTTCATCGGTTCCGAGGCGGGTCGAAAAACCATTGCGGAAAACTACGTCGGGCTTCCTTATGAGGCTATCGAATAGCCTGCTATCGACTTACACTGGCGAGCATCCCCGCTCGCCTTGCCTCGTGCGGGTCAATCAATGCCCGCAGGTTTTCCCGTGACCAATCTCCATCAGCCTGAAACGCCCAAACCCGCCATCCGCAGCGTGCTGATCGCGCTGATGCTGGCGATCTTTCTCGGGGCGCTGGACCAGACCATCGTCGCCGTGTCGATGCCGGCCATCTCCGCACAGTTCAAGGACGTCAGCCTGCTGGCCTGGGTGATTTCCGGCTACATGGTGGCCATGACCGTGGCGGTGCCGATCTACGGCAAACTGGGCGACCTGTACGGGCGGCGCAAGTTGATGCTGTTCGGCATGGGCCTGTTCACCCTGGCGTCGGTGTTCTGCGGCATGGCCCAGAGCATGGAGCAACTGGTTCTGGCGCGGATCTTCCAGGGCATCGGCGCCGGCGGGATGATTTCGGTGAGCCAGGCGATCATCGGTGACATCGTGCCGCCACGGGAGCGCGGTCGTTATCAGGGTTATTTCAGCAGCATGTACGCGGTGGCCAGCGTGGCCGGCCCGGTGCTCGGCGGTTACATGACCGAATACCTGTCCTGGCGCTGGGTGTTCCTGATCAACCTGCCGCTGGGCCTCGGTGCCTGGCTGGTGGCCCATCGCACGCTGGTGGGCCTGCCGGTTCCGCAACGCAAACCGGTCATCGACTACCTGGGCACCGTGTTGATGATCATCGGGCTGACGGCATTGTTGCTGGGCATCACGCAGGTCGGTCAGGGTCATTCCTGGCGCAGTGCCGAAGTGCTGGCGCTGCTCGCTTGTGCGGTACTGGTGCTTGGACTGTTCGTGGCGCACGAGCGGCGGGCACGGGAGCCGTTGCTGCCCATGCATCTGTTCGCCAACCGCCCTGCGATCCTGTGCTGGTGCACGATTTTCTTCACCAGTTTCCAGGCCATCTCGCTGATCGTATTGATGCCGCTGCGCTTCCAGAGCGTCACCGGCGCCGGGGCCGACAGCGCGGCCCTGCACCTGCTGCCGCTGGCCATGGGCTTGCCGATTGGCGCGTATTTCGCCGGCCGCCGCACCTCCGTGACCGGACGCTACAAACCGATGATCCTCACCGGCGCCGCGCTGATGCCCATCGCGATTATCGGCATGGCGTTCAGCCCACCGCAGGCCTTCATCGTGAGCAGCTTGTTCATGCTGCTCTGCGGGATTGCCTCAGGCATGCAGTTCCCGACATCGTTGGTCGGCACGCAGAACTCGGTGGACCAGCGAGACATAGGCGTCGCCACCAGCACCACCAACCTGTTCCGTTCGCTGGGCGGTGCCGTGGGTGTGGCATTGATGTCGGCGCTGCTGCTGGCCTTGTTGCAGGATTCAAGTTTTGCGCACCTGGCCGGCTCGTCGCTGATTGCCGAAGGCAGTTCGGGGAATGTGTTGCTCGACGGATTGAACGCCGCACCGGGTGAGGCGCAGAACGCCTTGCGTGCTGAATTGCTGCTGACGTTCCGGCACTTGCTGACGGTCAGTGCGGTGGTGTCGTTGCTGGGGCTGGCGGCGGCGATTGCCATGCCGAACATGTTGTTGCGCGGGCGCGAGGACAAGGTTCGATAGGTAGACCGAGTTGCCTGTATTCGCGAGCAAGCCCGCTCCCACAGTTGACCGCGTGCTGATGAAGAACTCGGTCTAATGTGGGAGCGGGCTTGCTCCGGGCGGCGTTCCGACGAAGGCGATCTGACAGTCACTACCATTCAAGGGCTGTAATACCCCACAGCCACCAGAAAATGCCCGACCTTCTTCAGGTAGGCATGCTTGTTCTCGACCTTGCCGGTCACCGGGTTTTTCCAGCGGTATTCGTATTCGCCGTAATCCTGTTTGGCCATCAACGCCAGAATCGGCTCGCCCACCGGCTTGCCTTCCGGGTCTTCGATCTTGCTGAAGTCGGTATTGATCAGCCGCAGGTTGGTGCCGTGGGCCACATAACGCCGGGTGTCCAGGTCGACGACAAACACATACAGGTCATCCTGCAGGTAGCCGCCCTTGAGGGAATTGATCGCCGTCAGGGTGCCCCTTTCGTCCCTGGCCAGATCGGTTGCCGCTTTGTTCAGCAAGGCCATGGCCTGTTCAGCGGAGGCTCGGGGCAGGTAATAACCGACCGCCAGAATCCTCTGGCCGATGCGCTGGTAGTAGACATGCTTGCGCTCGACCTTGCCGTCGCTCCAGTTCTGCCAGCGATACTCCGCCTGCTGAATGCCATTGCCCTCCGGCACCTTCAGGGCGTCCTTGAAGGTTTTCTGCAAGTCCGGACCCAGCACCTGCGACACGTCCCGGCCAATCAACGCCGACGACGGTCCGCCGCTGGCTAGCATCACGCCCTTGGTGTCGAGCACAAAGACGTAACGGTCCTTGTCGACAAACTCGCCCTGGCGACTGAACGCCGCAAAGGCCTTGTCACCGTTCTGGTGGTAGTAGGCCAAGGCTTTTTCCAGCAGAGCGATGGCCGCCTTGCTGTCATCCTTTTCCGTCCCGGCGGCTTGTGCCTGGCCCAGGCACAGTAAAAACATGCCGAACAGCAAGGCGGACTTATGCAGAAACCCCATTGCGCATCCCTCGTTCCTGATGGTGTTTCAAGAGCGTAGACGGCAATGGGGGAGGCATGGATATTCAGGAAAACAACGGAATGCTGTGGTGCGCTGGGCTTTTGTGGCGAGGGGGCTTGCCCCCGTTGGGTGGCGAAGCCGCCCCAAATCCATTCGCCGCGGTTTGCCAGATAAACCCCGGTACCTGATTTACGACTGCTGCGCAGCCGAACGGGGTGGTGCGGCATTCCGACAAGCCCCCTCGCCACAGCAAGCCCCCTCGCCACAAGTGCTCGTATTACTGCCGGGCGCGCAACTGCTGTTGCAGGTTCTGGATCTGCGCCTGAAGGGTATTGATGTTGCGGGTGACCTGGCTGCGGAAGGCATCGAACTCAGCGGTATTGGTCGCGCCCGGTGCGGCGGCCGGACGGTTGTCCTGCACGCTCTTGAGCACGACGATATCTTGCTCGAGACGCTCGATGGCAGCGCTCGGGTTGCCTTGCTTCTTCAGGGCGACGATATCGGCACCCAGGCTTTTCAACTGTGCATCGAATTTTTCCGAGTCGGACGGAGCACTTTTCAGGGCGGCCACTTCAGCACTCAAGGCTTTGACCTCGGCCTGCAACTGCGTATTGACCGCCTGATGTTCGGTGCCCTGGGCAGTCATCAGTGCAAGGCGCTTGTCCACTTCGGTAGTTTGCGCAGTCATTTGCGCCAGCCGCTTGTCCAGGTCCGAGGCCTGGCCGGCCACACCTTGCTGCTGGGTGCTCTGATCCTGGAGCTTGCCTTCCAGCTGGCGGATTTGCAGCTTCAAGGCCTCGCTGTCGGTGGTGACACTGGTCTGGCTGGCCACGACCTTTCCGGAAATGTCCTGCAGGCGCCCTGCCGCTTCCTCGCTGATTCGCGCGAAACTTTCCTGGGTCGCCACCAGTTGCTGTTCCATCAGGGAGATCTGCTGAAAGCTCCACCAGGCCAGGCCCGCGAACGCAAAGAACAACGCCCCGACCAACGCCCACAGGGGACCGGTACTCGCCGCCTTGACCTTCACCACCGGCGCCGTGCGCGAATGCACGACCGTGCGAGCAGTGGGCGGATAATCGTCATCGAGAACGTCTGCACGCAAGCTCGGTACATCGTCGAAGTCGTCGTTGGCATCGTTTCGCATGGACATTGAATCAACCTTTGTGAATCACATAATGGCTTTATGCCGCGCAGTATAAACCCCACTGCCGCAACCATTGACCCCCAAGCCCGTATCCGGTTCAGAAATGGCGCGCTGTTCGAGCCTCAGCGAATATCCTGCGCCTTCCACCAGCCACAGAATTCATCAAGCGCCGTCCAGAGGCTGACCTTGGGATCGTAATCCAGATAATGCCGGGCGCGACTGATGTCCAGGGTGAAATTTTTGTTCATGACTTGCATGCCCAGGCGCGACAGCGTCGGTTCGGGACGCCCCGGCCACATCTTGCACACGCCCTCGTTGAGCGCCGCCACGCTGTAGCCCAGGCCGTAGGAACGGTAACGGGTGACCTGTGGGACGTCCATTTTGCGCATGACGTAATTAACCACGTCCCACAAAGGAATCGGCGTGCCGTTGCTGATGTTGTAAGCCTTGCCCAGCGCGGAACCGCTGGCCAGCAAACTGCTGAGCAACGCCTCGTTGAGGTTTTGCACGCTGGTGAAATCCACTTTGTTCAGACCGTTGCCGATGATTGCCAGGCGCCCCTTGCGCTGCATGCTCAACAGGCGCGGGAAGATGCTCATGTCGCCGGCCCCGGTCACGAAACGCGGGCGCAGGGCCAGGGTTTCGAGACCGAACTCCTGGGCGCCGAAGACTTTTTGCTCGGCCAGGTACTTGGTGGCGGCATAAGGGTGTTTGAAGCGCTTGGGCACCTGCTCTTCGGTCAGGCCCAGGTGGTCTCGACCATCGAAATAGATCGACGGCGACGACAAATGCACCAGTCGGCGTACCCGTTGCTTGAGGCAGGCTTCGACCACGTTCTCGGTAACCTGGACGTTGCCCTGATGGAAATCCTGATAACGCCCCCATAAACCGACGGCACCGGCGCAATGCACCACGGCCTCGACGTCCGAACACAGTTCGCGCGCCAGTTCCGGGTCGCTCAAGTCGCCCTGGATGAATTCGGCCCCGCGGCGTACCAGATGCTCCACACTCTCGGCCCGGCGACCGTTGACCCGCACGTCCAGGCCCTGCTCCAGGGCAAAACGCGCAAAGCGTCCGCCGATGAAGCCGCTTGCGCCGGTAACCAGAATCTTCATGAATTGCTCCAACAAATGCAGCCGCGAGCTTCAAGCGGCAAGCTGCAAGTTAAAAACGGACCGCAAGCGCTTCACTTGCAGCTTGCAGCTTGCAGCTTGACGCTTAAGGCTGCTCCCAGGGCACCAGCCATTGCTTGGATGCGCTGACCAATTGATCGGTGAGCAGCCCCAGCAACTGACCGCCATTACGCCAATGATGCCAGTACAGCGGCACATCGATCGGCTTATCTGGCAATAACTCCCGCAACACGCCCCTTTCAAGTTGCTCGCGTACCTGCAGTTCCGGAACCAGGCCCCAGCCCAGGCCGGCTTCGGTCAATCGAATAAAGCCTTCCGACGACGGGCATAAATGGTGTTCGAAACCACCCTCGACGCCGAGGGACGCAAGATACCGATGCTGCAGGAAATCGTCCGGCCCAAACACCAGCGCCGGGGTGCGGGCCAACTGATCGGCGCGTACGCCTTGCGGAAAATGCCGGGCAATAAAGGCCGGGCTGGCTAGCGCACGGTAACGCATGGCCCCCAACAACACGCTGCGCGCGCCCGCCACCGGACGCTCACTGGCACAGACACAGGCTGCCACCTCGCCGGCGCGCATGCGCTTGAGGCCGACGGTCTGGTCTTCGACCACCAGATCCATCAACAGATGCTGTTGCGCGCAAAACTCCCCCACCGCCTGCGCCCACCAGGTGGCCAGGCTGTCGGCGTTCAGGGCGATCCGCAGGCGTTCCGGCAGGCCCTCTTCATCCAGTGCCGGCACCAGGCTTTGCAAATCCCGTTCAAGCAAGCGCACCTGCTGCACGTGGTTGAGCAACCGCCGACCGATTTCCGTTGGCGTTGGCGGTGTGGCCCGCACCAGCACCGGCTGGCCAACCCGCGCTTCCAGCAGCTTGATGCGTTGGGATATCGCCGACTGCGAAAGGCCCAGCACCTGGGCTGCCCGTTCAAAACCGGCCTGTTCGACCACGGCGGCCAGCGCAGAAAGCAATTTATAGTCGAACATCAGTTTTCCTAATGAGCGATCAGCAAGATTGGTTTTTCTTATACAGCCTTCACAGGGACAATGACCAGCAAGAACTCTTGAACAAGGATCAACCACATGGCTGGCGAAACTTCATTGGCAACACTGCTGCGCAGCATGAGCCCACAACTCAATGCCGGCGAATACGTGTTCTGCACCCTGCGCGACGGCCAGTTGCCTGCAGACCTGGAGATTGTCGGCAGCTTCCGCGAGCAGGAAGGCCTGACCGTGATACTCGAACGCTCCCAAGCCGAAAAAGCCGGGTTCAGCTTCGACTACGTCGCCGCCTGGATCACCCTGAACGTGCATTCGGCACTCGAAGCGGTTGGCCTGACCGCCGCGTTCGCCACGGCATTGGGCAAGGCCGGCATCAGTTGCAACGTGATTGCCGGCTACTACCACGACCATTTGTTTGTCGGCCAGGCCGACGCCGACCGTGCCCTGCAGGTGCTGCGGGATCTGGCAGCCAACGCGGAGTAAAAAATCATGTGGCAAAGTTATATGAACGGCCTGTTGGTGGCCTTTGGCTTGATCATGGCGATCGGCACCCAGAATGCGTTTGTCCTCGCGCAAAGCCTGCGGCGTGAACATCACCTGCCGGTCGCGGCACTCTGCGTGGCCTGCGACGCCCTGCTGGTGGCGGCCGGGGTGTTCGGCCTGGCGACGGTATTGGCACAGAACCCGACATTGCTGGCCATCGCCCGCTGGGGCGGTGCAGCGTTTCTGTTGTGGTATGGCACCCAGGCACTGCGCCGGGCCTTTTCGAAACAGAGCCTTGAGCAGGGCGAGGGTCAGACCGTACGCTCGCTGCGGGCGGTCATGCTCAGCGCACTGGCGGTGACCTTGCTCAACCCGCACGTCTACCTGGACACCGTCTTGCTGATCGGCTCCCTGGGCGCACAACAAACCGAGCCTGGCGCTTATGTGGTCGGCGCGGCCAGTGCCTCGCTGCTGTGGTTCTTCACCCTGGCGCTGGGTGCGGCCTGGCTGGCACCCTGGCTCGCCCGCCCCGGTACCTGGCGAATTCTCGATCTGTTGGTGGCGGTGATGATGTTTGCCGTAGCGCTGCAGTTGATCGCGGCCATCTGATTCGCGGAACCTCTATTCCACACAGTTGTTGCGTGGTTATGCCGCCCCCCCGGTGCTATGATCCGACTCCCTGCGCCGCAAAGAGTACAAACTCCCCGGCGCTTGTCTGGCCGCCCGTGATCGGCCTTGCGCTCACCGCAACTGACCTGATTAGGAGAATCATCATGGCTTTCGAATTGCCGCCACTGCCGTACGCACACGATGCCCTGCAGCCGCACATTTCCAAGGAAACTCTGGAATTCCACCACGACAAGCACCACAACACCTACGTCGTGAACCTGAACAACCTGGTGCCAGGCACCGAGTTCGAAGGCAAGACCCTGGAAGAAATCGTCAAGACTTCCTCGGGCGGTATCTTCAACAACGCCGCACAGGTCTGGAACCACACTTTCTACTGGAACTGCCTGGCGCCAAACGCCGGTGGTCAACCAACCGGCGCTTTGGCTGAAGCCATCAACGCAGCTTTCGGTTCGTTCGACAAGTTCAAGGAAGAGTTCAGCAAGACTTCCATCGGCACCTTCGGTTCCGGTTGGGGCTGGCTGGTGAAGAAGGCTGACGGCTCCCTGGCCCTGGCCAGCACCATCGGCGCCGGCAACCCGCTGACCAACGGCGACACCCCGCTGCTGACCTGCGACGTCTGGGAACACGCTTACTACATCGACTACCGCAACCTGCGTCCGAAGTACGTCGAAGCGTTCTGGAACCTGGTCAACTGGAAATTCGTGGCTGAGCAGTTCGAAGGCAAAACCTTCACCGCTTAAGCACGACGCCAGTCAAAAAACCCGGCTTTTTAGCCGGGTTTTTTATTGCCCGGGATTTTTCAGCGTTCGGCGGGCCCCTTCGCGAGCAAGCCCGCTCCCACATTTGATCTGTATACGACCCGATCCAGTGTGGGAGCGGGCTTGCTCGCGAAGAACGATGACGCGGTTAGCCTGCCAACTACTGCGGATCGAGGTTATCCAATGCGCGACTCACCGCCAGCTCCGCCAACATGACAATCTGAGAAATGGCCAGCGCTGTGTTGCGCTGGGGGCCATTGAGGTAGGTCGCGAAATCACTCGCCAGGACATTGGCTGAAGCCAGTGATTCACAGGCGTGGGCAAGAAGGGTTTCAGTGTCCATGTCGGGAACGATCATGAACATGGTGTGAGGGCTGTAGGGTTTGGTGGTGCTGGGGGGATCGGGGATTAATTTATCCACTGAAATATTCCTATGCGGTGGGTGCCACCCATAGCCGTTCTCACACGGCAAAGAGGTGGCAGCTATGTGCGAGGTGAGAAAACCGGTCATAGGCACCCGGCCAGACAAAAGTCTGCCCGCACACAGCCGCCATAACGCATTTACAGACAGCGGATAAGCTGGCGGCAATTATGCGGATACTGGCACTGGATGACTATGACTTGCCGGGTTCTCACACCCGATCGCTGAGTTTTCAGCGACCGTCAGAGGCTATTGAGTCCGCTTCCGACGGGCAACCTGAAAACTGCGTGGGAAACTTCTGGCGCTTTCCTACACCGCGCCATCTCGCAAAAACGTAACGCGGAGCGCACTTGGCAGCACTCCCACGCGGGCGTGTGGAAACGATGTGTTGGGGTGTGGCTGAAAATGCAATGTCGACTGTCCCGCCATCTTCGCGAGCAGGATCGTTCACATTGGGCCCCCGGTTTTTAGCCGGGACTTCTGGCCACTGAAGCCCCCCTGTAGGAGCGAGCTTGCTCGCGATGGACGTCAACGATAACGCGTACTGCCAGAACGCCCGCGTTGTCCTGGCGTTTTTCGCGAGCAAGCTCGCTCCTACAGGGCCGAGCGTTAGTTCGCCTGCCGCTCTTGATCTTGATGAAACAAGCCTCCCCCCCTTGCCCCACCGCCACAGACGGCTAACATCAAACAAAAGGAAAATATCTCCACCCTCTCCCCTAAAGTTGAAGGACTCGACAACCGACACAGTGCTAATAGGCTAACTCGTCAAGACAACTGCAAATCAGCCAAGCTGCAGGCAAAATCCTCCAAGGATGATTGTCCCTTTGACTGCCATCACGGGATTGCCAATACTCATGGCAACTTGATGCTACCCGCACGGAACAAGGAATAACCCTTTGAAGCTGGAACTCAAGAACAGCTTGTCGGTGAAGTTGCTCCGGGTCGTGCTCCTGTCGGCATTGATCGTCGGCGTGGTCTTGAGCTGCGCACAAATCGTGTTCGATGCCTATAAAACACGCCAGGCCGTCGCCAACGATGCCGAACGCATCCTCGACATGTTTCGCGACCCCTCGACCCAGGCCGTCTACAGCCTGGACCGGGAAATGGGCATGCAGGTGATCGAAGGCCTGTTTCAGGACGCCGCCGTGCGCAAGGCCTCCATCGGCCATCCCAACGAAGCCATGCTCGCGCAAAAAACCCGCGAATTGCAGCACTCCCACAGCCGCTGGCTGACCGACCTGATTCTCGGCAAGGAACGCACCTTCACCACCCAGCTGGTCGGTCGCGGGCCCTACAGCGAATATTACGGCGACCTGAGCATCACCCTCGATACCGCCACCTACGGCCAGGGGTTCATTGTCAGCTCGGTGATCATCTTCATTTCCGGCGTACTGCGCGCGCTCGCCATGGGGCTGGTGCTGTATCTGGTCTATCACTGGCTGCTGACCAAGCCGCTGTCGCGAATCATCGAGCACCTCACGGAAATCAATCCGGATCGTCCCAGCGAACACAAGATTCCGCTGCTCAAGGGCCACGAGAAAAACGAACTGGGCATCTGGATCAACACCGCCAACCAGTTGCTCGAGTCCATCGAACGCAACACCCATCTGCGCCACGAGGCGGAAAACAGCCTGTTGCGCATGTCCCAATACGATTTCCTGACGGGGCTGCCGAACCGCCAGCAATTGCAGCAGCAACTGGACAAGATCCTCATCGACGCCGGCAGGTTGCAGCGCCGGGTCGCGGTGTTGTGTGTCGGCCTCGACGATTTCAAGGGCATCAACGAGCAGTTCAGCTACCAGACCGGCGACCAGTTGCTGCTGGCCCTGGCCGATCGCCTGCGTGGCCATAGCGGTCGCCTGGGTGCCCTCGCCCGCCTCGGTGGCGACCAGTTCGCCCTGGTCCAGGCCGATATCGAACAACCCTACGAGGCCGCCGAGCTGGCACAAAGCATTCTCGATGATCTCGAAGCGGCGTTTGCCCTCGACCATCAGGAGATCCGCCTGCGCGCCACCATCGGCATCACCCTGTTCCCCGAGGACGGCGACAGCACCGAGAAGTTGCTGCAAAAGGCCGAGCAGACCATGACGCTGGCCAAGACCCGCTCGCGCAACCGCTATCAGTTCTATATCGCCAGCGTCGACACCGAAATGCGCCGCCGCCGCGAACTGGAAAAAGACCTGCGCGATGCGCTGATCCGCAATCAGTTCTACCTCGTCTACCAGCCGCAGATCAGTTACCGCGACAACCGCGTGGTGGGCGTCGAAGCCCTGATTCGCTGGCAACACCCCGAGCACGGCATGGTGCCACCGGACCTGTTCATTCCGCTGGCCGAACAGAACGGCACCATCATTGCCATCGGCGAATGGGTGCTGGACCAGGCCTGCAAACAATTACGCGAGTGGCATGACCAAGGCTTCAGTGACCTGCGCATGGCGGTCAACCTGTCCACGGTTCAATTGCACCATGCCGAACTGCCACGGGTGGTCAACAACCTGCTGCAAATGTACCGCCTGCCGCCACGCAGCCTGGAACTGGAAGTCACCGAAACCGGCCTGATGGAGGACATCAGCACCGCAGCCCAGCATCTGCTGAGCCTGCGCCGCTCCGGTGCGCTGATCGCCATCGATGACTTTGGAACCGGCTATTCATCCTTGAGCTATCTCAAGAGCCTGCCGCTGGACAAGATCAAGATCGACAAGAGCTTCGTTCAGGACCTGCTCGATGACGACGACGATGCAACCATCGTTCGCGCCATCATCCAGCTGGGCAAGAGCCTGGGCATGCAGGTGATTGCCGAAGGTGTGGAAACCGCCGAACAAGAGGCCTACATCATTTCCGAAGGCTGCCACGAAGGTCAGGGTTATCACTACAGCAAGCCATTGCCGGCGCGGGAACTGGGCCTCTATTTGAAACAGGCCCAGCGCAGCAACGCCGCTATTTTGTAACCCCCCTGTAGGAGCGAGCCTGCTCGCGATGAACTTGAGAACACCGCGGGGTATCAGGTTCCCGGCGTTATCGTTGACGTCCATCGCGAGCAATCGAGCGTCGACCGGCTGCTCCTACAGGGATCCGTGAATAAGAAATATTTCCAGCTACAACCCTTTACACATAATGCGAAAGATTTGCATTATGTCGCAGTTTTGCGTGCGCATAGCGCCACTCCACCCCCTATCGAAGCAGGATGTTCGCCATGATTCGTATGCCTCTGGCTACCGCCAGTCTGTTGGCCATCGCTATTTCCCTCGCCGGTTGCGGCGAAGGTGACAAAGAAAAAGCTGCCGCGCCTGCACCTGCGCCAGCCGCCAGCACCGCGGCCGCCCCGGCTGCTGCGCCTGCCGCTGCCGGTAAAGTCGACGAAGCCGCCGCCAAAGCCGTTGTCGCTCACTACGCCGACATCGTTTTCGCCGTTTACAGCGATGCCGAATCCACCGCGAAGACCCTGCAAACCGCCGTAGACGCCTTCCTCGCCAAGCCGAACGCCGACACCCTGAAAGCCGCCAAGGCTGCCTGGGTTGCCGCTCGCGTGCCTTACCTGCAGAGCGAAGTGTTCCGCTTCGGCAACACCATCGTTGACGACTGGGAAGGTCAGTTGAACGCCTGGCCGCTGGACGAAGGCCTGATCGACTACGTCGACAAGTCCTACGAGCACGCCCTGGGCAACCCGGGCGCCACCGCCAACATCATCGCCAACACTCAAGTGCAGATCGGCGAAGACAAGGTCGACGTCAAAGACATCACCCCGGAAAAACTCGCCAGCCTGAACGAGCTGGGCGGTTCCGAGGCCAACGTCGCCACCGGTTACCACGCCATCGAATTCCTGCTCTGGGGCCAGGACCTGAACGGCACCGGCCCTGGCGCCGGCAACCGTCCGGCTTCGGACTACCTGGAAGGCAAAGGGGCTACCGGCGGTCACAACGATCGTCGTCGTGCCTACCTGAAGTCCGTGACTCAGCTGCTGGTCAGCGACCTGGAAGAAATGGTCGGTAACTGGAAGCCGAACGTGGCCGACAACTACCGCGCCACCCTGGAAGCAGAACCAGCTGAAACCGGCCTGCGCAAAATGCTGTTCGGCATGGGCAGTCTGTCCCTGGGCGAACTGGCGGGCGAGCGCATGAAGGTTTCCCTGGAAGCCAATTCCCCTGAAGACGAACAGGATTGCTTCAGCGACAACACCCACAACTCGCACTTCTACGATGCCAAGGGCATTCGTAACGTGTACCTGGGCGAATACACCCGTGTCGACGGCACCAAAATGACCGGCGCCAGCCTGTCCTCCCTGGTGGCCAAGGCCGACCCGGCTGCCGACACCGCGCTCAAAGACGACCTGGCCGCTACCGAAGCCAAGCTTCAAGTCATGGTCGACCACGCCAACAAGGGCGAGCACTACGACCAGTTGATCGCTGCCGGCAACACCGCAGGCAATCAGATCGTCCGTGACGCCATCGCTGCGCTGGTCAAGCAGACCGGTTCGATCGAAGCCGCCGCTGGCAAACTGGGCATCAACGACCTGAACCCGGACAACGCTGATCACGAATTCTGATCAACGCTGGCTGAATGAAAAAGGCGACCTTCGGGTCGCCTTTTTCATATCTGCTACACACATCCCATTGTGGGAGCGAGCTTGCTCGCGAAAGCGTCGTGTCAGGCAACCTCCATGGGGACTGACACCCCGCCTTCGCGAGCAAGCCCGCTCCCACAGGGGGTTATGGGTAAGACAAATAACCTGCCCCACATCAAGCAAACGATAATTCCTCTTATTCAAATTCCCATCCCCTGTTAGACTTTGCGCCCTTGTTTTGCTCGTCTTGCAGGATCCCTGATGCCCTCGCTGCCTCTTCGCTTGTCCGCACTGTTTCTGGCCCTGGGCCTGAGTGCCTGCGATGACGCCCCGAAATTCACCCAGGCAGAACCCGGCGAAGCTCGCTCCGGCGGCAGTGCGACGGTGCGCAAGACCGATCAGAACGCGTTTTCCATGCCCTCGGCGAACCTGCCGCCGTCCCGGCGTGTGGATTTCAGCGTCGGCAACAGCTTCTTCCGCAGCCCTTGGGTGATCGCCCCTTCGACGACGACCGCGCGCGATGGCCTCGGCCCGTTGTTCAACACCAATGCCTGCCAGGGCTGTCACATCAAGGACGGCCGCGGCCATCCGCCGACTGCGGACGATGTGAACGCCGTGTCGATGCTGGTACGCCTGTCGATTCCCGACGCCCCCGCGCATGCCAAGGTCATCGAACAACTCGGCGTGGTGCCGGAGCCCATCTACGGCGGTCAGTTCCAGGACATGGCCGTACCCGGCGTGGCCCCCGAAGGCAAAGTGCGGGTCGATTACACCGCCGTGCCGGTTCGCTTCAAGGACGGCACCGAAGTCGAGCTGCGCAAACCGAGCCTGAACATCACCCAACTGGGCTACGGCCCGATGCATCCCGATACCCGTTTCTCGGCGCGCGTAGCGCCGCCGATGATTGGCCTGGGCCTGCTCGAGGCGATCCCTGACGAGGCGATCCTGGCCAACGCCGAGGCACAGGCCAAGGCGAACAACGGCATCAGCGGACGACCGAACCGGGTCTGGGATGACGCTGGGCAAAAGACTGTGCTTGGACGATTTGGCTGGAAAGCCGGACAACCGAACCTCAATCAGCAAAATGTTCACGCGTTTTCGGGCGATATGGGCCTCACGACCAGCCTGCGGCCCTTTGATGACTGCACGGACGCGCAAACCGCCTGCAAACAGGCACCGAGTGGCAACGGCCCCGATGGCGAGCCGGAAGTCAGCGATAACATCCTGCGCCTGGTGCTGTTCTACAGCCGTAACCTCGCCGTACCGGCCCGTCGTAACGTCAACGCACCTGAAGTGCTGGCCGGCAAAACCCTGTTCTATCAGGCCGGTTGCCAGTCCTGTCACACACCGAAATACACCACCGTCGCCAACGCCGCCGAACCTGAGCTGGCCAATCAAGTGATTCGGCCCTACAGCGATCTGCTGCTGCATGACATGGGCGACGGCCTGGCCGACAACCGTAGCGAATTCCAGGCCAGTGGCCGCGAATGGCGCACCCCGCCGTTGTGGGGCATCGGCCTGACACAGGCGGTCAGCGGCCACACCCAGTTCCTGCACGACGGCCGCGCCCGCAACCTGCTCGAAGCCGTGCTCTGGCATGGCGGCGAGGCGACAGCGGCGCAGCAACAGGTTTTGTCTTTCAATGCCGAGCAGCGCGCCGCGTTGCTGGCGTTCCTGAATTCCCTTTAACACGCATTCCACTCGCGGGAGCCCGACATGTTCCGTCCCAAACTATTGTTCACCAGCCTTGCCGCCCTCGCCCTGGGCGCCTGCTCGCCCCAGGATCCGCAAGCGGTCACGTCGGCGGCCATCGCCAAGTCGGTGATCCTGCCGACCTACACCCGCTGGGTTGAAGCCGACCGTCAATTGGCAGTCAGCGCCCTCGCCTACTGCGAAGGCAAGGAAACCCTGGAAACCGCCCGTGCCGACTTCCTGCATGCGCAAAAAGCCTGGGCCGAGCTGCAACCGCTGCTGATCGGGCCGTTGGCCGAAGGCAACCGTTCGTGGCAAGTGCAGTTCTGGCCGGACAAGAAAAACCTGGTCGGCCGTCAGGTCGAGCAACTGGTCAGCGCCCAGCCGCAGATCGATGTTGCAGCGCTGGCCAAGTCCAGTGTCGTGGTGCAGGGCCTCTCGGCCTACGAATACATTCTGTTCGACAGCAAGCCTGACGTGGCCAACGTAGAGCAGAAGAGCAAATACTGCCCACTGCTGATCGCCATCGGCGAACGCCAGAAACAGTTGGCCGAAGAGATTCTGCAAACCTGGAACAACACCGACGGCATGCTCGCGCAGATGAGCAAATTCCCCAACCAGCGTTACGCCGACTCCCACGAAGCAATTGCCGATCTGCTGCGGGTTCAAGTCACCGCCATCGACACCCTGAAGAAAAAACTCGGCACGCCGATGGGTCGCCAGAGCAAGGGCGTGCCACAACCGTTCCAGGCCGATGCCTGGCGCAGCCAGTCGTCCCTGACCAGCCTCGAAGCCAGCCTCGCGGCCGCCAAAACGGTCTGGGAAGGTGTGGATAACAAAGGCCTGCGCGGACTGTTGCCAAGCGAGCAGAAGCCGTTGGCCGACAAGATCGATGCCGCCTATGCCGCCTCGCTGAAACTGTTTGCCGGCAACCAGCGCTCGCTGACTGACATGCTCAATGACGAGGCCGGCCGCCAGCAACTCAACGAGCTGTATGACAGCCTCAACGTCGTCCATCGCCTGCACGAGGCCGATCTGGCCAAGGCATTGGGCATCCAGCTGGGCTTCAACGCCAACGACGGTGACTGATGAGGGCCAGTTCCATGCTGCGACGCCAGGTTCTGACATTAGGGAGTTTGCTGCTGGGTGCGGTGACGCTGGGCGGCTGGAAGCTGTTCAAGCAAAAGGACAAGAGTCCGTTGTTGCTTTCGGCACGGGACGATACCGATGGCCAGCATTACGCCGTCGGTTATCGGCTCGATGGTACCCAGGTGTTCGCCACCCGGGTCGGCCAGCGTTGCCACGACATCATCAACCACCCGACACAGCCGATGGCGCTGTTCGTCGCCCGCCGTCCGGGTACCGAGAGCTACCTGATCGACCTGCGCGACGGCGCCCTCCTGCAAACCGTGGTGTCGCAGCCAAACCGGCACTTCTACGGACACGCGGTCATTCACCACAGCGGCGACTGGCTGTACGCCACCGAAAATGACACCACCGACCCGGGCCGCGGCCTGCTCGGCGTGTATCAGTTCGAAGGCGAAAGGCTGGTGCACAGCGGCGAGATTTCCACCCACGGCCTGGGTCCGCACCAGGTGTCGTGGATGCCCGATGGCGAAACCCTGGTGGTGGCCAACGGCGGGATTCGCACCGAGGCCGAAAGCCGGGTGGAGATGAACCTCAACGCCATGGAACCGAGCCTGGTCCTGATGCAACGTGACGGCACCCTGCTGAGCAAGGAAACCCTCGCCCAGCAGATGAACAGCGTGCGCCATCTGGCCATCGCCAGCGACGGCACCATCGTCGCCAGCCAACAGTTCATGGGCGCGGCCCACGAGTCGTCGGAGCTGTTGGCGATCAAGCGGCCCGGCCAGCCCTTCGTGGCGTTCCCGGTGCCCGAGCACCAGTTGCAGGCCATGGGGCACTACACCGCCAGCGTCGCGGTGCACAACGACTTGCGCCTGGTGGCGTTGACTGCGCCGCGGGGCAATCGTTTTTTCATCTGGGACCTGGACAGCGGTGAAGTACGCCTGGATGCCCCCCTGCCCGATTGCGCCGGGGTCGGCGCCGTGGCCGATGGTTTTGTCGTGACCTCGGGCCAGGGGCGCTGCCGTTACTACGACTGCCGCCAGACAAACCTGGTCGCCAAACCGCTGGAGCTACCCGCAGGGCTCTGGGACAACCATCTGCATCTGATGGCCTGAATCATTGAAAAGATCGCCGCCTTGGGCCGCGCCGGCATCGGGATGACGTCCCCCCCGCAGGTGCGACCCGAGACGGCGAATCTTTTCAGGCTTTCCCCCCTCTAATACCTCACAACCTGTAAAAACGGCAGTTGGATTACCTCTAGACTCCCGGTAATGTGCCCTGCTGTCTCACCTGATTTTCTCCAAGGAACTGGAATATGCTGCGTCGCCGCATGCTGATCATGTTGGGTGTGGTTCTACTGATTGTGCTGGTCCTGGCCGCCTACAAAGCCTTCTCGATCTACACCATGGTTCAAGGCTTCTCTGCGCCTAAACCGGCCATCAGCGTTGCCGTGGCCACCGCCACCGAGCGTCCGTGGCAAGCCCGCCTGCCTACCGTTGGCACGCTCAAGGCATTGCAGGGCGTGGACCTGAGCCTGGAGACCGATGGCACCGTCATCGATTTGCAGTTCGAGTCAGGGCAAAAGGTCAAGGCCGGTCAACCACTCCTGCGCCTGGACAGCGCCGTTGAAAGCGCCCTGCTGGAAACGGCTCTGGCCGACCTCGGGCTGGCCCAGCTCGATTACGGTCGCGGTAGCCAACTGGTCGGCAGCCAGGCCATTTCCAAAGGCGAATTCGACCGACTTTCGGCGGTGCTGAAAAAGAGCAGGGCCACGGTCAATCAACTCAAGGCTGCGCTCGGCAAAAAAAGCATCGTCGCGCCCTTCAGCGGGACCATCGGCATTCGTCAGGTAGACGTTGGCGACTATCTTGCCAGCGGCACCATGATCGCCACCCTGCAAGACCTCAGTAGCCTGTATGTGGACTTTTTTGTGCCCGAGCAGTCGGTGCCGAAGATTGCACTCGGCCAGCCAGTGCAGATCATTGTCGCGGCATATCCGAACCAGGAGTACCCGGGCACCATCAGTGCAATCAACCCGAAAGTCGAGAACAGCACCCGTAACGTGCAGGTCCGCGCCACCCTGGCCAACCCCGATGGCAAGTTGATGCCAGGCATGTTCGCCAACCTCCAGGTGCTCCTGCCCGACCCGCAACCGCGCATCGTGGTGCCGGAAAGCGCGATTACCTACACGCTCTACGGCAACTCGGTGTATGTGGCCGTACCAAAGAAGGCCGAAGATGGCAGCCTGGTAAAGGACGACAAGGGCCAGCCGGTGCTGATCGCCGAACGGCGTTTTGTCGAGACCGGCGAACGCCGCGATGGGCAAGTGATGATCACCAAAGGCGTGCAGAGCGGCGAGACAGTGGTGACCGCCGGCCAGCTCAAACTGGATAACGGCGCGCACATTTCCATCAGCGACGACAAGACCCTGGCCGGGCAGAACAGCCCGCCTCGCGCGGACTGATCAAGGAATCCCTATGGCTTTTACCGATCCGTTCATTCGCCGCCCGGTTCTCGCAACCGTTGTCAGCCTGCTGATTGTGCTGCTGGGCTTTCAGGCCTGGAGCAAGCTGCCGCTGCGCCAGTATCCACAAATGGAAAACGCCCTGATCACGGTGACCACCGCCTATCCCGGAGCCAACGCCGAGACCATCCAGGGCTACATTACCCAACCGATGCAGCAAAGCCTCGCCAGCGCCGAAGGTATCGACTACATGACCTCGGTGAGTCGCCAGAACTTTTCGGTGATCTCGATCTACGCGCGCGTCGGCTCCAACAGCGACCGTCTGTTTACCGAACTGCTGGCCAAGGCCAACGAGGTCAAGAACCAGCTGCCCCAGGACGCAGAAGACCCGGTGCTGAGCAAAGAATCTGCCAATGCGTCAGTGCTGATGTACATGAGTTTCTTCAGCAAGGAATTGAGCAACCCGCAGATTACCGATTACCTGTCGCGGGTGATCCAGCCCAAACTGGCGACCTTGCCCGGCATGGCCGAGGCCGAAATCCTCGGCAACCAGGTATTTGCCATGCGCCTGTGGCTGGATCCGGTGAAGCTCGCGGGTTTCGGCCTCAGTGCCAGCGATGTGACCAACGCGGTGCGCCAGTACAACTTCCTCTCGGCCGCCGGCGAGGTGAAGGGCGAGTACGTGGTCACCAGCATCAACGCCAATACCGAACTCAAGTCCGCCGAGGCCTTCGGGGCGATTCCGCTCAAGGTCGATGGCGACAGCCGTGTGCTGCTGCGGGATGTGGCGCGCGTGGAAATGGGTGCGGAAAACTACGACTCCATCAGCTCCTTCGGTGGCACCCCTTCGGTGTACATCGGCATCAAGGCGACACCTGCCGCCAACCCGCTGGATGTGATCAAGGAAGTGCGCAAGATCATGCCGGAACTTGAGGCCCAGCTACCGCCGAACCTCAAGGGTGAAATCGCCTACGACGCCACGCTGTTCATCCAGGCCTCGATCGACGAAGTGGTGAAAACGCTGTTCGAAGCGGTGCTGATCGTGATCGTGGTGGTGTTCCTGTTCCTTGGCGCCCTGCGCTCGGTGGTGATCCCGGTGGTGACCATCCCGCTGTCGATGATCGGCGTCATGTTCTTCATGCAGATGATGGGGTACTCGATCAACCTGCTCACCCTGCTGGCGATGGTATTGGCCATCGGCCTGGTGGTGGACGACGCCATCGTGGTGGTGGAAAACATTCATCGCCACATCGAGGAAGGCAAGACGCCGTTCGATGCCGCCATTGAAGGCGCCCGGGAAATCGCCATGCCGGTGATCTCGATGACCATCACCCTGGCGGCGGTGTATGCGCCGATCGGTTTCCTGACCGGCCTGACCGGGGCGCTGTTCAAGGAGTTCGCCCTGACCCTGGCCGGCGCGGTGGTGATTTCCGGCATCGTCGCCCTCACCCTGTCGCCGATGATGTGTGCGTTTCTGCTGCGTCACGACGAGAACCCCAGTGGCCTGGCCCATCGCCTGGACATGATCTTCGAACGCCTCAAGCGCCGCTACCAGAGCCTGCTTCACGGCACCCTCAACACCCGCCCGGTAGTGCTGGTGTTCGCCGTGATCGTGTTGTGCCTGATTCCGGTCCTTCTCAAGTTCACCAAATCGGAACTGGCGCCGGATGAGGACCAGGGCATCATTTTCATGATTGCCAACGCCCCGCAACCGACCAACCTCGACTACCTGAACACTTACACCGACGAGTTCGTCGCGATCTTCAAGTCGTTTCCCGAGTACTACTCGTCATTCCAGATCAACGGTTTCACCGGCGTGCAATCGGGCATCGGCGGTTTCCTGCTCAAGCCATGGGACGAGCGCAGTCGCACGCAAATGGCGATCCTGCCCGAGGTGCAGGCCAAACTGGAAAGCATCCCGGGGTTGCAGATTTTCGGCTTCAACCTGCCGTCCCTGCCGGGCACCGGCGAAGGCTTGCCATTCCAGTTCGTCATCAACTCCTCCAACGATTACGAACTGCTGCTGCAAGTGGTCGACCGGGTAAAAAAACGGGCGATGGAATCCGGCAAGTTTGCATTTGTCGACGTTGACCTGGCCTTCGACAAGCCGGAAGTGGTGGTGGACATCGACCGCGCCAAGGCAGCGCAGATGGGGGTTTCCATGCAGGATCTGGGGGGAACCCTGGCGACCCTGCTGGGCGAAGCCGAGATCAACCGATTCACCATCGAAGGTCGCAGCTACAAGGTCATTGCCCAGGTCGAGCGAACGTTCCGCGACAATCCGGACTGGCTGAACAATTACTACGTGAAAAACACCCAGGGCGAGCTGTTGGCGTTGTCGACCCTGATCACCGTCACCGACCGTGCCCGACCGCGCCAGTTGAACCAGTTCCAGCAACTCAACTCCGCCATTCTGTCCGGCGTGCCACTGGTGAGCATGGGGGAAGCCATCGACCTCGTGCGCCAGATCGCCCGGGAAGAGGCACCGGTCGGTTTTGCCTTCGACTACGCCGGTGCGTCGAGGCAGTATGTTCAGGAAGGCAGTGCCCTGTGGGTCACCTTTGCCTTGGCACTGGCGATCATTTTCCTGGTGTTGGCGGCGCAGTTCGAAAGCTTCCGCGACCCGCTGGTAATCCTGGTCACCGTGCCCCTGTCCATCTGCGGCGCGTTGATTCCGCTGTTCCTGGGGTGGTCGAGCATGAACATCTACACCCAGGTCGGGCTGGTGACGCTGATCGGGCTGATCAGCAAGCACGGCATTCTGATCGTCGAGTTCGCCAACCAGCTACGCAAGGACAAGGGCCTGACGGCACGGGAAGCGGTGGAGGAAGCGGCGGCCATCCGCCTGCGTCCGGTGTTGATGACCACCGCGGCGATGGTGTTTGGCATGGTGCCATTGATCATCGCCACCGGTGCTGGCGCGGTCAGCCGGTTCGACATCGGTACGGTCATCGCGACCGGCATGTCGATCGGCACGTTGTTCACCCTGTTTGTGTTGCCTTGCATCTACACGATGCTGGCCAAGCCGGATAAACCCTGACGCAGAAAAACCTGTGGGAGCGGGCTTGCTCGCGAAAGCGGTGTGTCAGACAACATCGTTGTTGAATGTTGAGCCGCTTTCGCGAGCAAGCCCGCTCCCACATTGAATCGTGCAGGTTGAAAATCCGGGCAAAAAAAAAAGGCCTCGTTGGTGCGAGGCCTTTTCATTTTGGCTTCAATCGGTTCAACTTTGCGGCCTCAGTCCCTGAGAAAGTCCGAACATGAAAAGCAATAGATCATGATCAGGTCGAGTGGCCACGGATGCCTTCGCAACCCGCGGCAACGGACAATGTTCTTCTGCGTTTATCGAGCTGAGAACCTGGGGGCGTGGTTGCTCCCAGGTTGCCATCGCGATCGATGCAACTGCCAAGGCTCCTACCAGAAACAAACCTCGTGCAATTTCGAGTTTCATCGCTATAAACCCTTGATAGCGCTGCCAAACGCCGTCTCATAAAAATAGACGAGCTTTTTCCAGTCTGCGTCGCTGAACGACGAGTGGCGACGCAATTGCTTCAAGTCATGGACAGCTGCGCGATGGGCCGTCAAACGCTGTCGGCATTTCTCCAGATCGATCAGGGCCACTTCGACCTTGGCCGTCTCGCCCTCACCGGTCACGCGAACGAATACGTGCTTGTCGTAAAGGCAACCGTGCTGCCAGCGGCCCTTGTGCATGCGAGCCAGGTTTTCAGCCAGGTCCTTGAGCACTCGTTCGTGTATGGCTTCACCATGACGTTCGCGACCGCCACCGGCGTACCAGCGATCGATTTCCTCGAAGCCGTCCAGCGACTTGGTGACCAGCAAGGCACGCCACTTGTGCACAGGATCGCGCTGTGCCCCACAGAAAACGATTTCCGGAACCCGTACGCCAAGCGCGGTCACACCGGTGAGCGCGGCATGCTCGCGCATGACCGTAGGCCGCCCGAAAGGGTGCTGCAAGCTACGATGGATATGCCCGGTCTGGCGCTTGACGTAGAGCAGTTGACCATCACTGCCCATCAGGCGTTGAACGCCGCTTTCCCCGCCGCGACGGACGTTGGGCTCTTCTACCCATTCACCGCGCTGATTCCAGAAGTAATCGAAGCGGTCCTGGGGAACGACTTCCGTTTCTGCTGCACACTGCACTGCCATCCTGTTACCTCTTGCGTAATACGTAAACTCGCCACATGGCATAGAGCGGCAAAAAGTCCAGTTGTTCCTGGATTCGGAAACCCGCCTGCTCAAACTCCGTCTCTACAGTAGCGGCCGGTAACACAAACCGGTTTTGGTAACCTTCCTGCCCACGGGTTTTCTCCGAACGCTTGCGTTTCCAGGCCTTGAAGTTGCCATCGACCCACAGCGAAAGGATCACGCTGTCGCGGGAAACCCGCTCGAATTCACGCAAAATAGCCATGCGATGCCCGGCTTCACCGATGTGGTGGAGCAAGCGCATGCAAAAAATGCTGTCGACGGCGTTGTCCGGCAAGGCGATGTCGAATGCAGACGTGTGCAAGGGTTGTACCCGCTTCACCACATCGGCCGGTTGCGCCTGGGTTGCGACCTTCAGCATGGACTTCGAGTTATCGGCACCGATGATCACACGGTTGGATTTTTCCGCCAACAAGGGCCAGAAACGCCCTGCACCACAAGGTAAATCGAGGACCAGACCAGGCTCGCCAACCAAGGCCAGCGCCTTGCGCGCCAGTTGTTCGTCACGCCAGTGAGACAATCGACGGCCGAGACCTTCCTGGTGTTTGCGCAAATAGCGTTGCGCGTGTTGATCGTCGTACTTTTCTGAAAAATCGAGCTTGATCGGGCCGTCCATCATCAGGGCTCCTGAACTTCTGATGCAACTACCTTAGATTTTGTGGTGTCGGTGACTGGTCATCCATTTGTGAAAATATCGTTATGGGAAACCCGGAATTATTACAAGGCTTTACTGAACTGATAGGGTTTTCTGGACGACGGACTCAACAGATCAAGTTCGGGAGAGCTCCACCTGAAAACGGCAGCCACTGGGCTCCATCGTAGTCAGGCTGACGCTCCAGCCCTGGTTTTCACAGATCCGCTGCACCAGTGAAAGCCCCAGGCCCAAGCCTTCCCCGCGTTTTTCAGTGCCCCGAACGAAGGGTTCGAACATCGCCTCGCGCTTTTCCTCGGGAATGCCCACTCCGCTGTCTTCGACCAGAAATCCCGTGCCCGTCAGGCTCAGGCGAATGAAGCCCCGTTCGGTGTAATGCAAGGCGTTGCGCAGCAAGTTACCCATCACCGCGTGCAGGAGCGTCGCGTTGTAACTCCTGGCCTCAGGGCTGCCCGGTTCGAAGATCAGCTTCAACCCTTTGCTTTCAATGGGTCCGCGCCACAGACCGACCAGGCCCTCGGCCACCTGGCCCAGTGGCTGTTGCGGCGACATGCCGGCGTCTTCGCGCTGGGCACGGGCCAGCATCAGGAAGGTTTGCACCAGCTCACGCATTTCTTCACAGGCCCGGGCGATGCGCTCGACCTGGGCGCGGCCACGCTGATCGAGACCGGGGTTTTCCAGCAACAACTCGCAGGAACTGGCCAATATCATCAGGGGCGTACGCAATTCGTGGCTGACGTCGCTGGTAAACAAGCGCTCACGGGTCAGGGCCTGACGCAAGCGCCCGAGGGTAGCGTCGAAGGCCACGGCCAATTCGCCCACTTCGTCGGCGGCATAGTCCGGGGCCAAAGGTGGGGCCAGGCCGAGCAGTTGATCGCGATGGCGTACCTGCCGGGCCAGCCGCACCACCGGTGCCATGACCTTGCGTGCCAGGACCCAGCCGAGAAACACCGCCAGCGCCAGGCTCAGCACGAAACCCACCAGCACCACGGCAAACAGCACCCGCTCGCGCTCTTCGAAGTCGCTCTGGTCCTGCAACAGCACGTAACGTCGGCCGTCGACGATTTCGACCATGGCGTGGTACGACAGGTTTTCACGGAAGACTTCGTGAAAACCCGGCTCCAGATGGCGCAAATCCTTGGGCAACCTGAAATCGCCTGGCCCGTTGCTGAAGTAGAACAATTGGTCCGGCTCGGGGCGATGCCTCCAGTCCGTGACATTGTCCATCAGCAACAGGCGCTGCAAATCACCGCCCAGGCCTGCCGAAATCAGTTTTTCCTCCACCAGGTGCACCGTCGCGACGATGCCCATGGCAAAGGCACCCGCCACCAGTGCGCTCATCAGCGCAAAGGCAATGATGATTCGTTGGGAAAGGCTCTGCTTAAACTCCATCACGCCCCTCGGCCAGGCGATACCCCACGCCGTGAACGGTTTGCAGCAACGGCTTGGCGAACGGTTTGTCGATCACCTGGCGCAGTTGGTGGACATGACTGCGCAGGCTGTCGCTGTCCGGACAGTCGTCCCCCCACAGCGCCTCTTCAAGAATTTCACGACGCAACACATGCGGGCTTTTCTGCATCAACACGGCCAGCAATTTCAGGCCGACCGGGTTGAGTTTCAGCAATCGGCCTTCACGGGTGACTTCCAGGGTGTCGAGGTCATAGCTCAGGTCGCCGACCTGCAGAGTCCGCCGCCCGCCGCCCTGGGTCCGGCGCATGACCGCTTCGATACGCGCCGCCAGTTCAGACAGGGCAAACGGCTTGATCAGGTAATCATCGGCGCCAGACTTGAAGCCTTGCAAACGGTCGTCCAGTTGATCGCGGGCCGTGAGCATGATCACCGGCGTTTCGCGCCGGGCATCTTCGCGCAGGCGCTTGCACAAGGTATAGCCATCGATGCCGGGCAACATGATATCGAGCACGATCAAGTCGTAATGCTCGGTGGCCGCCAGATGCAGGCCAGACAGACCATCCTGCGCGCAATCCACGGTATAGCCTTTGAGTCCCAGGTAATCGGCCAGGTTGGCCAGGATATCGCGGTTGTCTTCAACCAATAGAATTCGCATGGGCATCTCTCCGTCCACAGTAACGACCGTCATGGCCCGCGCAGCTTAAGGCCAAGTGTGGCTCAGGGCTAGGACTGCATGCTGCTGTAACCGTTGAAATCAAACGTTTGCGGCATTGACGACTTTTTCACTATCGACTCACACGTTGACGACATAATCGAGTTCAAACTCTGCGCGGCTGCGCCTTTCAGAACACTTTACCGACCAAGGAACTCGCATGGTTTCGACCCTAGCCCGCCCCGCTCCTCGTCCGCTCAATTTCTGGGTGTGCCTTGGAGTCCCTGCCGTTGCCGCGATCATTCTGGTGTTGCTCGAATTGACCAGTCTGGACATGGACCTGGCCAGGCTGTTTTACGACCCGGTCGCCGGGGAATTCATCGGACGCCACAGTTACTTCCTCGAGGACATCCTGCACGATCGCGCCAAGCAAATAGTCATCGCCTTCTCGGTGTTTGCCATCCTCGGCTTCATCGCCTCGTTCTTCATGGCCAGGCTCAAACCGCTCAAGCGCGAGCTGGGTTGCCTGGTGCTCTCGCTGGGGCTGGCGACGTCGTTTGTTACGCCAATGAAAGCAGTGACGGCGGTGCAATGCCCATGGAGCCTGGAGCAGTTCGGCGGCCATGAGACGTACAGCGAACTGTTGAGCCCTCGCCCGCATACCGATAAGCCTGGACGTTGCTGGCCCGGTGGCCATGCTGCGACCGGTTTCACCCTGTTTGCGTTGTTCTTCGTGCTGCGTGACCGCCGCCCGCGCATGGCCCGTGCGGCATTTGTCTTCGCATTTGCCCTGGGTTCGGTGTTTTCCATCGGCCGGATGATGCAGGGGGCGCACTTCTTCTCGCACAACCTGTGGACGGCGGTGTTCTGCTGGCTGATTTGCCTGGGGTCGTATTACTGGATTCTTTATCGGCCTGCTTCCCGAGCCGACGCTGTTGCCAAAGTACAACCGGTGAGTGCCTGAAACACAGATCAAAAATGTGGGAGCGGGCTTGCTCGCGAAAGCGGTTCAACATTCAACAAACATGTTGTCTGACACATCGCTTTCGCGAGCAAGCCCGCTCCCACACTAGACCGAGGCGCCTTTCAAATTCCCGGCAATAAAAAACCCCGCCTGCTTTCGCAGGCGGGGTTTTTCGTACAGGGGTAAGGCTGGCTTACATCATGCCGCCCATGCCGCCCATACCGCCCATGTCTGGCATACCGCCGCCAGCACCGCCGTCTTTCTTCGGTGCTTCAGCAACAGCGGCTTCGGTGGTCAGGATCAGACCGCCGATCGACGATGCAGCTTGCAGAGCGGAACGGGTTACCTTGGTTGGGTCCAGGATACCCATTTCGATCATGTCGCCGTATTCGCCAGTCGCAGCGTTGTAACCGAAGTTACCTTTGCCGTTCTTGACTTCGTTGACCACAACGCTTGGCTCGTCACCGCTGTTGGCAGCGATCTGACGCAGCGGTGCTTCAATGGCACGACGCAGTACAGCGATACCTACGTCCTGGTCAGCGTTGTCGCCTTTCAGGTTCAGGATAGCTTCCAGGGCACGGATCAGGGCCACGCCACCGCCAGGTACCACGCCTTCTTCAACGGCTGCACGGGTAGCGTGCAGGGCGTCTTCAACGCGGGCTTTCTTCTCTTTCATTTCAACTTCGGAACCAGCGCCAACCTTGATCACTGCAACGCCGCCGGACAGCTTGGCCAGACGCTCTTGCAGCTTTTCACGGTCGTAGTCCGAGGAAGTCTCGGCAACCTGGGCACGGATCTGAGTGATGCGTGCTTCGATGTCGCCGTGTACGCCAGCACCGTCAACGATGATGGTGTTTTCCTTGGACAGGGTCACGCGCTTGGCGCTGCCCAGGTTTTCCAGGGTTGCGCTTTCCAGGCTCAGGCCGATCTCTTCGGAGATCACGGTACCGCCGGTCAGAACGGCGATGTCCTGCAGCATGGCCTTGCGACGGTCACCGAAGCCTGGAGCCTTGACGGCTGCGACTTTGACGATGCCACGCATGTTGTTCACAACCAGAGTCGCCAGGGCTTCGCCTTCAACGTCTTCGGCCACGATCAGCAGTGGACGGCCGGCTTTGGCAACGGCTTCCAGCACTGGCAGCATTTCGCGGATGTTCGAGATTTTCTTGTCGACCAGCAGGATCAGCGGGCCGTCCAGCTCAGCGACCATGGTCTCTGGCTTGTTGACGAAGTACGGGGACAGGTAGCCACGGTCGAACTGCATGCCTTCAACAACCGACAGTTCGTTTTCCAGGCCCGAGCCTTCTTCAACGGTGATCACGCCTTCTTTACCGACTTTTTCCATGGCTTCGGCAATGATGTCGCCGATGGAGTTGTCGGAGTTGGCGGAGATGGTGCCTACCTGAGCGATAGCCTTGGTGTCAGCGCATGGCTTGGACAGGGCTTTGAGCTCTTTGACGATCGCGATGGTCGCTTTGTCGATACCGCGCTTCAGATCCATCGGGTTCATGCCGGCAGCGACGGCTTTCAGGCCTTCGTTGACGATCGACTGAGCCAGAACGGTAGCGGTGGTGGTGCCGTCGCCTGCGTCATCGTTGGCACGGGAGGCAACGTCTTTGACCAGCTGCGCGCCCATGTTTTCGAAACGGTCTTCCAGTTCGATTTCTTTGGCTACGGAAACGCCGTCCTTGGTGATGGTCGGAGCGCCGAAGCTCTTCTCGATGATCACGTTACGGCCTTTCGGGCCCAGGGTCGCTTTTACTGCGTCAGCCAGGACGTTGACACCGGTGAGCATTTTCTTGCGGGCGGAATCGCCGAATTTAACTTCTTTAGCAGCCATGATCGATATTCCTTAAATACTTTGAAGTAGCGGGAAAATGAGCGGGTAATCAGCCTTCGATAACAGCGAGGATTTCGTTCTCGCTCATTACCAGCAGGTCTTCGCCGTCGACTTTCACAGTGTTGCTGCCGGAGTAAGGACCGAACACAACCTTGTCGCCCACTTTCACGGACAGTGCACGCACTTCACCGCTTTCCAGTACGCGGCCGGTGCCTACAGCGAGGATTTCGCCGCTGTTGGCTTTTTCAGCAGCCGAACCTGGCAGGACGATACCGCCAGCGGTTTTCTTTTCTTCTTCGCTGCGACGGATGACGACGCGGTCATGCAGAGGACGAAGCTTCATTGTCGATCTCTCCTAATTGTGGTTTTCATCGGCCGGTGTAGTCCCGGCGGGTTTAACAAAGGCCGGCGGTGCCGGTTGCGGTTCGTCTAGCGAACCGCGGAAGTCTGTCTGGCGTGTTCGCCAGAAACCTTGCGGTGACCGTTACATAAGGGCGCATAAGCTTATTACAAGGGCGGGTAGCGAAAATTTTTCAGGTCGATGCCCCGCAAACGAACACGGCACCCGAAGGTGCCGTGTCGATGTGCGTATTACTTGGTATCGCGGTGTTCGAACTCGCCTTCGATCACATTCGGTTCACGCCCCAAAGGCTCGCGGGGGGCTGGGCCGCCGCGTGCCTGCAGGTCGTCGGCGAACGCTCGCTGGCGCATGGCCTGCTCTTCGGCGCGCTGGCGCATCTTGCCCGCCAGCAGGCGGCGACTGAACGGCAGCAGCAGGAACAGGCCGATCACATCGCTGATGAAACCCGGAAGAATCAGCAGGCCACCGGCCAACGCCAGCATCAGGCCTTCGAGCATGGTCTGGGCCGGCAACTCGCCGCGGTTCAGGCTTTCACGGGCACGCAGGGCCGTGGCCAGGCCGGCGATGCGCAACACGAACACACCGAACATCGAGCCGAGAATGATCAGCAGCAGGGCCGGGAAAAACCCGATGGACCCTGCCACCTTGACGAATACGAACAGCTCCAACACCGGGAACAGCAGAAAGAGCAACAAAAAAGGGCGCATCAAATGGTTCCTCAACGCAAGAATGCCTTGCCAGTTCACCTTAGATGACGTCGCCGTTTCGTGAATTCAAGCGTCGGCCACTTCATTTTTCGGCCAATGTTCAGCGTGAGCCAGAGAAACCAAGGCTTCGCGGACTTGTGTCGGCGTATTACAAGGCGCTTGAAACGGCAACCAGTACAGGCTCTGGCCGATACGCAGGTGCATGCCTTCGGTATCGATACCGGCCATTTGCGCCGGCACGTTGTTCGGCAGCCCGGCAAGCTCGACGTAATGGGCGATGGCCTTGGCGTGATCCGCGTTCATGTGCTCGACCATGCTCACTTCGGCCTTGCCGGCGAACGGGTTGGCCAGGGTCAGGTCGTTGACCCAATGAATCGCGCCAAAACCGCCGATGTAACGGTGGCGCACCGGCTTGAGCACCCAGAAATCGAAATCGTGGGCCTTGTGATAACCCTGCGACTCCGGGAAGTAGCGGTAGTAACGCTCGGAAGCGGCTTCGATGGCGGCTTCGTCTTCGAGTTGCTGCGCTTGCGCCAGATAGGTCAGGCGACCAACGGCCTGGACATCTTCAGCCCCACGCTCACCCACGAACAGCGAGCATTTCGGATCTTTCTGCAGATTATGGGTGTGCTGGGCGATGCGGCTGATCAGGATCAGCGGCCGGCCCTGCTCGTCCAGGCAGTACGGAACCACGGAGCCGAACGGAAAACCGGGCATTGACTTGGAGTGCGTCGAGAGCACTCCACGGTATTCCTTGAGGAGCAATTCTCGTGCATGCTTAGCCGCTTCAACGCTCAATTTATGACTCCTTATATAGAATCCGTCATAAAAACGGACAAGCTGCTGGTGAAAGTCCCAGCATGCCATCGGGGGCAGTTCTCATGTGTAGCCGGGCCACGTCAGGCGCAGATCGAGAGGCTCTCTACAAGGAAACCACTCAGACCTGCTACCGGGGGACATGCGAATGCAACTCACTGACAAAGTAATCATTATCACTGGCGGTTGCCAGGGTTTAGGTCGTTCCATGGCCGAGTATTTCGCCGGCAAGGGCGCGAAACTCGCCCTGGTCGACCTCAACCAGGAAAAACTCGACGCTGCCGTCGCGGCCTGCAAGGCCAAGGATGTCGAAGCCCGAGCTTACCTGTGCAACGTCGCCAACGAAGAGCAAGTGACCCACATGGTCGCCCAGGTCGCCGAAGATTTCGGCGCGATCCACGGCCTGATCAACAATGCCGGGATCCTGCGTGACGGCCTGTTGCTCAAGGTCAAGGATGGCGAAATGACCAAGATGAGCCTGGCCCAGTGGCAGGCGGTCATCGACGTAAACCTGACCGGCGTGTTCCTGTGCACCCGTGAAGTCGCGGCGAAAATGGTCGAGCTGAACAACAGCGGCGCGATCATCAATATCTCGTCGATTTCCCGTGCCGGCAATATCGGCCAGACCAACTACTCGGCGGCCAAGGCCGGTGTCGCTGCGGCGACCGTGACCTGGGCCAAGGAACTGGCGCGCTACGGCATTCGCGTGGCCGGCATTGCACCGGGCTTCATCGAAACCGAGATGACCCTGGGCATGAAGCCTGAAGCGCTGGAAAAAATGACCGCCGGCATTCCGCTCAAGCGCATGGGCAAACCTGAGGAAATCGCCCATTCGGCGGCTTACATCTTCGAGAACGACTATTACACCGGTCGGATTCTGGAGATGGATGGCGGGTTGCGGATCTAAAGGCACCACAAAACAAATGTGGGAGCGGGCTTGCTCGCGAAGGCGTTAGATCAGTCAACCATTTGTTGAAGACACACCGCATTCGCGAGCAAGTCCGCTCCCACTCGGGAAAGCATTTCAGATCATCAATCGTCGCTGATGCTGATATTCGGCATCGCCGGCGTCAAAGCTTCCTGCAATACGATCCGCGCGCCGACATGACGCGCCAGCTCCTGGTAAACCATGGCGATCTGGCTGTCAGGCTCGGCGATCACCGTCGGCTTGCCGCCATCGGCCTGTTCGCGGATGACCATCGACAGCGGCAACGAGGCCAGCAACTCGACGCCATACTGGTTGGCCAGCTTCACGCCACCGCCCTCACCGAACAGATGCTCGGCATGTCCACAGTTGGAGCAGATGTGCACGGCCATGTTTTCCACCACGCCCAGCACCGGAATGTTGACCTTGCGGAACATCTCCACGCCCTTGCGCGCGTCCAGCAAGGCCAGGTCCTGCGGAGTGGTCACGATGACTGCACCGGCCACCGGCACTTTCTGCGCCAGGGTCAGCTGGATGTCACCGGTACCCGGCGGCATGTCGATGACCAGGTAATCCAGGTCGCCCCACGCAGTTTGGGTCACCAGTTGCAGCAAGGCGCCGGAGACCATCGGACCGCGCCAGACCATCGGTGTGTTGTCATCAGTGAGGAAGGCCATGGACATCACTTCGACGCCATGGGACTTGAGCGGAACGAACCATTTCTGATCCTTGACCTCAGGACGGGTGCGCTCCGGGATACCAAACATGATGCCCTGGCTCGGACCGTAGATGTCCGCATCGAGAATCCCGACCTTGGCGCCTTCGCGGGCCAGGGCCAGGGCCAGGTTGGCCGCGGTGGTGGATTTGCCCACGCCACCCTTGCCGGACGCCACGGCCACCACGTTCTTGACGTTGGCCAGCCCCGGGATCTGCGCCTGGGCCTTGTGCGCGGCAATCACGCTGGTGATATCGACTTTGGCACTCGACACGCCATCCAGACCTTGAATGGCCATTTCCAGCATCTGCGCCCAGCCGCTCTTGAACAGACCGGCGGCGTAACCCAATTCGAGCTGGACGCTGACGCGGTCACCCTGGATGTCGATGTTGCGCACGCACCCGGCGCTGACCGGGTCCTGGTTCAGGTAAGGGTCGGTGTATTGGCGAAGGACGGCTTCCACCGCTGCGCGATTGACGGCGCTCATGGGCAACTCCGAAAACGGGACTGGAAAAGATGATGGGTATCGTACCTCAAAAGATCGCAGCCTTCGGCAGCTCCTACAAGAGCCCCCTGCAGGCGCTGCCGAAGGCTGCGATCTTTTGATCTTTCCCCTGTTACTCATCCAATGAAACAGGCTCACAGGGTGAAAAATATGCGCCGGCGCTTTATAGTGGCCGACCTCCGTTTCATCAAGTAGCCGAGCCCCATGTCCGAGCCACGCAAGATCCTCGTCACCAGCGCCCTGCCCTATGCCAATGGTTCGATCCATCTTGGCCACATGCTGGAATACATCCAGACCGATATGTGGGTGCGCTTCCAGAAGCACCGCGGCAATCAATGCATCTATGTCTGCGCCGACGACGCCCACGGTTCGGCGATCATGCTGCGCGCGGAAAAGGAAGGCATCACCCCGGAACAACTGATCGCCAACGTCCAGGCTGAACACAGCGCCGACTTTGCCGAGTTCCTGGTCGACTTCGACAATTTCCACTCCACTCACGCCGAAGAAAACCGTGAGCTGTCGAGCCAGATCTACCTGAAACTGCGTGACGCCGGGCACATCGCCACGCGCTCGATCACCCAGTATTTCGACCCGGAAAAGAAAATGTTCCTGGCCGACCGCTTCATCAAGGGCACCTGCCCGAAATGCGGCACCGAAGACCAGTACGGCGACAACTGCGAAAAATGCGGCGCGACCTACGCGCCAACCGACCTGAAGGATCCGAAGTCGGCGATCTCCGGCGCCACCCCGGTGCTCAAGGACTCCCAGCACTTCTTCTTCAAGCTGCCGGACTTCCAGGCCATGCTGCAAACCTGGACCCGCAGCGGCACCCTGCAGGATGCCGTGGCCAACAAGATCGCCGAATGGCTGGATGCCGGCCTGCAACAGTGGGACATCTCCCGCGATGCGCCGTACTTCGGTTTCGAGATCCCCGACGAGCCGGGCAAGTACTTCTACGTATGGCTGGATGCGCCGATCGGCTACATGGCCAGCTTCAAGAACCTGTGCAACCGCACGCCGGAACTGGACTTCGACGCGTTCTGGGGCAAGGACTCCACCGCCGAGCTGTACCACTTCATCGGCAAGGACATCGTCAACTTCCACGCCCTGTTCTGGCCAGCCATGCTCGAAGGCGCCGGCTACCGCAAGCCGACCGGGATCAACGTGCACGGCTACCTGACCGTCAACGGCCAGAAGATGTCCAAGTCCCGTGGCACCTTCATCAAGGCCCGCACCTACCTGGACCACCTGTCGCCGGAATACCTGCGCTATTACTACGCGTCCAAGCTCGGCCGTGGCGTCGACGACCTCGACCTGAACCTCGAGGACTTCGTGCAGAAGGTCAACTCCGACCTGGTGGGCAAGGTCGTCAACATCGCCAGCCGTTGTGCCGGATTCATTCACAAAGGCAATGCCGGCGTGATGGTCGACACCAACGCCGCGCCTGAGCTGACCGAAGCATTCCTGGCCGCCGCGCCAGGCATTGCCGATGCCTACGAAGCCCGCGACTTCGCCCGCGCCATGCGCGAGATCATGGGCCTGGCCGACCGCGCCAACGCCTGGATCGCCGACAAGGCTCCGTGGTCGCTGAACAAGCAGGAAGGCAAGCAGGATGAAGTCCAGGCGATCTGCGCCACCGGCGTCAACCTGTTCCGCCAGTTGGTGATCTTCCTCAAGCCTGTGCTACCGCTGCTGGCCGCCGACGCCGAGGCGTTCCTCAACGTCGCACCGCTGACCTGGAACGATCACGCGACCTTGCTCGCCAACCATCAGTTGAACGAGTTCAAGCCGCTGATGACCCGCATCGACCCGGTCAAGGTACAAGCCATGACCGACGCCTCGAAAGAAGACCTGACCGCCAGCCAGACCGACACCGGCGAAGCCGCACCTGCCGGCAATGGCGAACTGGCCAAGGATCCTCTGTCGCCGGAAATCGAGTTCGACACCTTCGCGGCAGTCGATTTGCGCGTCGCGCTGATCGTCAAGGCCGAACACGTGGAAGGCGCCGACAAGCTGTTGCGCCTGACCCTCGATATCGGTGACGAGCAACGTAACGTGTTCTCCGGGATCAAGAGTGCCTACCCGGATCCGTCCAAACTCGATGGCCGCCTGACCATGATGATCGCCAACCTCAAGCCACGGAAAATGAAGTTCGGCATCTCCGAAGGCATGGTGATGGCAGCCGGTCCTGGCGGTGAAGAGATCTACCTGCTCAGCCCTGACAGCGGCGCCAAGCCGGGTCAGCGCATCAAGTAAGATCCGCGGCAAATCGATCCCACAGTCGTGCCTGGCGCGACTGTGGGATTTTCATGTCTGGCCCACCCTCCCGCCTTGCCGGATAATGCCTACGCTTTTTAGAGCGTCTCCTGTAGGAGCGAGCTCGCTCGCGATGGTCGTTAACGATTACGCGTGTCCATAGATTGAACGCAGCGCTCTTGAGTCCATCGCGAGCAAGCTCGCTCCTACAAAACTGCCGGCACGAACAATGACCGAAATTCTGCTTACGCTTATCAGTGCAGCCCTGATCAACAACCTCGTGTTGCACTGGCCGCTGGGCGTCGATCCGCTGTTGGCCGGCCAGCGCCGTCAGGTCCATGCCTTGGGCATTGCGACGACGTGCCTGATGCTGATCGTGGGCATGCTCGGCTACGCGCTCTATCACTGGCTGCTGATGCCGCTGCAATTGACGGCGCTGCGTCTGTTTGTGTTTCTGCCATTGAGCGTATTGCTGATCGGCCCGTTGCTGAAGCTGCTGGCGCGGGTGTTTTCGACACTGTCGTTCGAAGGCCTCTGGCCGTTGCTGTTGGGCAATGCCGGCGTACTCGGCGTGGCCTTGCTCAATGTTCAGGAGGACAAAGGCTTGTTTCACGCCACAGCCTTGAGCCTGGGTGCCGGGTTGGGTTTCTGGCTGGTGTTGAGCCTGTTCACTGATTTGCGTGAACGCACGGCCGACAACGATGTGCCCCTGCCCTTTCGTGGCCTGCCGATCGACCTGATCGGTGCCGGCCTGATCGCAGTGGTTTTTCTCGGATTCAGCGGATTGATCAAAACATGAGTCTGATTCAAAGCATCGACGCACTCTTGCCGCAAACCCAATGCGGTAAATGCGGCCACCCCGGGTGCAAACCGTACGCCGAAGGCATTGCCAGTGGCGAGCCGATCAACAAGTGCCCACCCGGCGGCAACGAAACCATCGCGGCCCTGGCCGAGTTACTGAAGGTACCGGTGCTGGAACTGGACATCACTCGCGGTTCGGCACCTGCGCAGATTGCCTATATCCGCGAAGCCGAGTGTATCGGTTGCACCAAGTGCATTCAGGCCTGCCCGGTCGATGCCATCGTTGGGGCGGCCAAACTGATGCACACGGTGATCATTGATGAATGCACCGGTTGCGACCTCTGCGTAGCACCGTGCCCGGTGGACTGCATCGAAATGCGTCCGCTGCCGCTGGACACGGTATTGCCGGTTGTCGGGGGGCTGGCCCTCACACCGCAAGCGCAGCAGGCCCGAGCCCTCAAGCGCGATCACGCGCGGCGCCGCTTTGAACAGCGCAATGCGCGCTTGCAGCGCGAAGAGCAGCAGAAAATCGCCGAACGCCAGGCCCGGCAACGTGCCACGCAACCTAGCGAAGCGGCAGTCGACCCGGTACAGGCTGCCCTCGAGCGAGTCCGCGCACAGAAAGCCGCCACTGCCGATGCCGCGCTGAAAAAGGCGAAGATCGATGTGGCGATGAGTCGGGCACAGCTGCATAAATCGTTGAAAGCCTTCGGACACCCACCGACCTTCGAACAGCAATCGCAGTTGATCGTCCTGCAGCAGCAGTTCGAAGACGCCGAACAAAACCTGGTGCAACTGGAAAGCGCCGCGCCACCAGCCCCTGAGCCGACAGTCGCAACGGTGTCGTCAAATGATGCCGATCTGAAACGGGCCAAGATCCAGTTGGCCATGCGCCGTGCCGAACTCAAGAAGGCTCAGGCCAACGAAGCACCGGCGGAGCAAATCGAAGCCCTGGAGCGCGCACTCGGCGAAGCCGAACGCCAGGTGAACGCCCATGCCAGCCCTTGAAACCGTTGATGAGCGCCTGCAGCAGGCCATGAAGCTGGTGCTGCTGGCCGTGCTGCCGGGAGTGCTCGCCGCGTTCTGGCTATACGGCTGGGGCGTGTTGATCAACCTGGTTCTGGCGGCCGCTGCTGCGCTGGCCGTTGAAGCTGCCGTCGTGCAATGGCGCAAGCAACCGCTGAGGCCAACCCTGAGTGACGGTAGCGCGCTGGTCAGTGCCACCTTGCTGGCTCTGGCGCTGCCGCCTTACTGCCCATGGTGGCTGCCCCTTAGTGCTACAGCCTTTGCGATGATCTTTGGCAAGCACCTGTATGGCGGCGTCGGCTCAAATCCCTTCAACCCGGCGATGCTCGGGTTTGCTTTGGTGCTGGTGGCCTTTCCCCAACCCATGACCCATTGGCCATCGCCCCATGGCATGGACCTGTTGAGTGGCTTGCAGCAAGTGTTCGGTGTCCGCCAGGCACCGGATGCGTGGGTGCAGGCCACGGCACTGGACAGCCTGCGGGTCAACAAAAGCCTGACCATGGATGAACTGTTTGCCGGCAATCCGGCATTCGGCCACTACGGTGGACGCGGTGTGGAGTGGGTCAACCTGGCGTTTCTGGCGGGCGGAATGTTTCTCCTGCAACGAAGGGTGATCAGCTGGCATGCACCGGTCGGCATGCTGGCCAGCCTGTTCGTCATCAGCCTGTTGTGCTGGAACGGGTCGGGTTCCGACTCCCATGGCTCGCCGCTGTTCCACCTGCTGACCGGTGCAACCATGCTCGGGGCGTTCTTTATCATCACCGAACCGGTATCCGGCGCCAGAAGCCCTGGAGCAAAACTGCTGTTCGGTGTCGGCGTCGGGCTCCTGACCTATCTGATTCGTACCTGGGGCGGCTATCCGGACGGCATCGCCTTTGCAGTGTTGATGATGAACCTGTGTGTGCCGGCGCTGGAGCGGTTCGTGGCGGCCAGACAACAGCCGGAGGTGTCATGAGCCGGGCATCAAGCATCACGCTTCTGGTGTTTTTGGCCGCACTGGGCATGGGCGTGACGTACTTCGTGCAACTCGGCAGCGCGCCGCGCATTGCAGCCGAACAGCGTCTGCTCGACAGCCGGAATCTGCTGGACCTGCTACCGTCAGACAGCTACGACAATCAACCACTCGACCACCCCATCAGGATCGAAACAACCACCCTGGCAAACAGCACCTTGCTGGGTGGCTATCTGGCGACCCGGGGCGACCAACCCGTCGCCGTGTTGCTGCGCAGTCAAACCCTCGGCTACACCGGTGCCATTGAGCTACTGATCGCTGTCGATGCCAATGGCAGGTTGCTGGGTGTCAAAACCCTCAAACAGTCGGAAACACCTGGGCTGGGGGCACGGATCGCCGACTGGCCCAATGGCTGGCTGCAGATTTTTTCCGGAAAATCCCGAACAGAGCCCGGTGACAGCGGTTGGGCGCTGAAAAAGGATCAGGGGCAGTTCGATCAGATCGCAGGCGCGACCATCACCTCAAGAGCAGTGATCAATGCCGTGCACGATGCCTTGCGCTACTTTGATGAACACCGGCAACAACTGCTCGGGAACCCTGCCCATGGATAACTCATCGGCTCTGCGCAACGCCCTGATGCTGACGCCGCTGACCGGTGCCACCCACTCGCTGATGGCCGCACTTGGCCTGTGCCTGATGTTCATGGTGGTGACCTGGTTGTTCAGCCCGGCCATGGGCGCCCTGCGATCCCGACTGGTCCCGGCTGCCCGCTTGCCGGCCAGCGTTCTGTTGGCCGCCACGCTCACCAGTTGCGCGGAGCTCACGGCACAAGTCTGGTCGCTGCAATGGCAGCAGCATCTGGGGTTTTATGGCGCCATGATCGCCTTGCAGTGCGTCGTACTGGAACACACCGGGTTCTTTCAGAACAGCTGGCGCCAGCGCCTGCGACTCAGTGGCTTGTTTGTCACGTTGATGATCGCTATGGGCCTGTTGCGCGAACTCATCGGCAGAGCAACCCTTGGAAACCGACTATCGTGGCTGTCCGGTGCAACGCAAACTGACTGGCAAGGCTGGGTGCTGGTGGCCGATGGTGGTCTGCGCCTGGCCACATTGGTCCCTGGCGGGTTCATTCTGCTCGGACTGCTGATCGCCGCCTGGCAGGCCTGGCGCCCCAACCCCACACATTGATTGCCTACGAGGAAACGCACTGCCCATGAATGCCGCAAAACGTCTGGAAATTTTCCGCAGACTGCACGAAGACAACCCGGAACCCAAGACCGAACTGGCCTATTCCTCACCGTTCGAATTGCTGATTGCCGTGATTCTCTCGGCGCAGTCGACCGACGTCGGCGTCAACAAGGCCACCGCCAAACTGTTCCCGGTCGCCAATACCCCGGCAGCGATCCATGCCCTGGGTGTCGAGGGACTGTCGGAGTACATCAAGACCATCGGCCTGTACAACAGCAAAGCGAAAAACGTGATCGAAACCTGCCGCTTGCTGGTCGAGCGCCATGCCGGCGAAGTGCCGCAAACCCGCGAAGAGCTGGAAGCCCTGCCCGGCGTCGGCCGCAAAACCGCCAATGTGGTACTCAATACGGCATTCCGTCAGCTGACCATGGCTGTCGACACGCATATATTCAGGGTCAGTAACCGCACCGGCATCGCGCCCGGCAAGAATGTGGTGGAAGTCGAGAAAAAACTGATGAAATTCGTGCCCAGGGAGTACCTGCTCGACTCCCATCACTGGCTGATCCTTCACGGCCGCTATGTCTGCCTCGCCCGCAAGCCCCGATGCGGAAGCTGCCGGATCGAGGACTTGTGCGAATACAAGCACAAAACCTCCGACGATTGAGGCGCTATTGGGATTATTGAATTATCGATTGAAAAAATCTTTTTTACCCGCCGGGAGATTGTCGATATAAGGAGCGCCAAAGGCCTTCTTAGCCTGGAGCAATTAAATGAGTACTGGCAAAGAGCAATTGGACGTAGAAGACGACTTCACCACCGCCGAAACCGATGACGCCGAGCCGGTGGTTGAAGTAGCGAAAACTAATCTGAGCAAACGCCGCACCATCGACAATCTGCTGGAGGAGCGCCGACTGCAAAAGCAATTGGCCGACTACGATTTTGACTTATGACACCTGAAAGCCTCCCGAAACGGAGGCTTTTTTTTTGAGTGCCATACTTCAACAAACGCCCCTTGTCGCAAAGATACGCCATCACACCAGACCGTTGCGTTGTGCCAGCTCGATCAAATCGACCAAGGACCTTGCATTGAGCTTGAGCAACAGGCGGGTCTTGTAGGTACTGACTGTTTTATTACTGAGAAACATCCCATCGGCAATTTCCTTATTGGTCTTCCCTCTGGCCAACTGCTGCAGGACCATCATTTCCCGCCCCGACAACCGATCAACCATGTCGGCCTCACTGGCGTTCCCCAAACTGCAACGCACGGTATGCAAGGCTTGATTGGGAAAGTAACTGTAGCCTGACAATACGGCCTTTATTGCACTGAGCAACTCCGTCAGATCTTGTTGTTTGCAGACATAACCGGCCGCACCGGATTGCATGCAACGCATGGAAAAATGCCCCGGCGCCTGGGAAGTCAGGATCAGCACTTTCATCGGCATTGAGGTCGAAGACAAACGCGCGATGACTTCCAATCCGTCCAGCTTCGGAATCCCGATATCCAGAATGACAATATCCGGCGTAAGTTCACGAGCTAGTTGCAGTGCATCCACACCATTATCGGTTTCTGCAATAACTTCGTAGCCATGACGTTCCATTAGCATACGTACCGCAAGACGAATGACGGGGTGATCATCCACGATCAGCACTTTATTCATGGGCAAGTCCAATTTTCGCTGTTCGAATTTTTAGAGCCCGCACAATAGCCTAGTCGTTTCACCCATGGCATGTCGCCCCTTCCAACCACCCACACCAAGAGACATACCCTACAAACAACACGGATTTCTCCTACAAAAATCCCTCGAGCGGAATGAATTGAAAACTGTATCAGCGTCATGGTGGCGCAGTTTTCAGCAATCGGCCCTATCGATTTACAACCAGAATTTTCCAGAAGCCAGCGTGAACAACCTGGCCCTGACAAACACAAATATTTACTTCTGCGCCAGAACGCAACTTATATTTTCGTACTCAACACTCACACCAGAAATATCACACACCAGACATCCAATTACTCTTACAGCGAATTATATTTTTTGAGTAATCATTAAAGCACCACCAGCAACCATCAAAAAATCCAAAACAGCCACATCAAACAGACTTCAAAAAAACACTCAAAAAATGGGAATTCAACATGAGTACAGAACATGGCAGAAAGATAATCACCAACCCAATGACAATCATTGCGATATTCGCAACTCTCTCTGAAACTTCGGCCGCCGTATCTCTCCCCTTCCTTGACGAAGAGGAAAGAGAACTCTATGTCTGGTTTCTGATCAGCTTTCCGTTTTATTTACTTTTGCTTTTTTTTGCGACACTCAACTTCAACTACCGGTCACTGTATGCGCCTTCCGACTTTGAAAAGGGAAAACATTTCATGAAGGCGATGGAAGATGCCGGGCGGTCGGAAAAAAAAGCGTCCGGGAAGTCGTCCGCGAATCCCGCTATGGAAACGCCAACCAATGGCCAGCAGCCAGCTCGGTCGCCTTGCGGTGCACAGGACCCGCCAACGGAAATTGGTCTGCACAGCACCGTCTTCGCTCAGCATCAACTTCAGTTACCGGAATTTGTAAAAGACCTGTGCATCGTTGATACACGCGGCATGAACAAGGAGGTCGAATTTGAAACGCTGCTGGAAAAAATCCAGAAGCCACGGGGAAAGATGGCGTACGTGATTGTGTTTGTCACCAGTGCCATTTCAGAGACTTTACTGAAGGCCAGTGCGCTCAAACATTCCAGACAGACCAGGAAACACTGCTCTGCCTTTTACATTGCCTACGATCCCGTCTCGCAAAGGTTGACGGTCATTGATCAAGCCGGACAACCGGCAAACAACAATGCGTAGAGCAGGACAGACCATCGGAAGGAGAAAGACAGGAAACCGTCAGTGGCTACGAATACACCCGACAACGCAGTACCTGGCATCCCCCCCCATATTCAGGTACCTGACCTCGTCGAGGACGAGGTCAGGTATCCATCACGAGTTCAAAGGTCTCAGAACAGCTTCCGGCCTTTGTTCGCCGCAATGCGCATGCGCAGGGCGTTGAGCTTGATGAAGCCCGCAGCATCCGCCTGGTTGTACGCGCCGCCATCTTCTTCGAAAGTAGCGATGTTGGCATCGAACAGCGAGTCATCGGACTTGCGGCCAGTGACGATCACATTGCCCTTGTACAGTTTCAGGCGCACAACGCCGTTCACATTGACCTGGGACGCATCGATCATCTGTTGCAGCATCAGACGCTCAGGGCTCCACCAGTAGCCGGTGTAGATCAGGCTGGCGTACTTGGGCATCAACTCGTCTTTGAGGTGAGCCACTTCGCGGTCCAGGGTGATCGATTCGATCGCACGGTGGGCACGCAGCATGATGGTGCCGCCAGGGGTTTCATAGCAGCCACGGGACTTCATGCCCACATAGCGGTTCTCGACGATATCGAGACGGCCGATACCGTGCTCGCCACCGATACGGTTCAGGGTCGCCAGCACGGTGGCCGGGGTCATTTCGACGCCGTCCAGCGCGACGATGTCGCCGTTGCGGTAGGTCAGCTCCAGGTACTGCGGCTTGTCTGGAGCGTTTTCCGGGGAAACGGTCCAGCGCCACATGTCTTCTTCGTGCTCGGTCCAGGTGTCTTCCAGCACGCCGCCTTCATAGGAGATGTGCAGCAGGTTGGCATCCATGGAGTACGGGGATTTCTTCTTGCCGTGACGCTCGATCGGGATCGCGTGCTTCGCGGCGTAGTCCATCAGCTTTTCACGGGACAGCAGGTCCCATTCGCGCCAGGGAGCAATCACTTTCACGCCAGGTTTCAAGGCGTACGCGCCCAATTCGAAACGAACCTGGTCGTTGCCCTTGCCGGTGGCGCCATGGGAAATGGCGTCAGCGCCGGTTTCGTTGGCGATTTCGATCAGGCGCTTGGCGATCAGCGGACGAGCGATGGAAGTACCCAGCAGGTACTCGCCTTCGTAAACGGTGTTGGCGCGGAACATCGGGAAAACGAAATCGCGCACGAACTCTTCGCGCAAGTCGTCGATGTAGATCTCTTTGACGCCCATGGCCTGAGCCTTGGCGCGTGCAGGTTCGACCTCTTCGCCCTGACCCAGGTCAGCGGTGAAGGTCACCACTTCACAGTTATAAGTATCCTGCAGCCACTTGAGGATCACCGAAGTGTCCAGGCCGCCGGAATACGCCAGAACGACCTTGTTTACGTCCGCCATGCCATCACTCCACGGGGTTCTACGGAAAGCCGTGAAGTCTACCGCTCATGCAGGATAATTTACAGAGGCGCGACAGCTTATGACGACCAAGCGACAGAATCTGTCGAGAGCGCGACGATGACTAAAGGGTCAGGAAGTTGCCGAAGTGGCCGCTTTCGTCGCTTGCGGGGCAACTTGTTCCGCGGGCGCTGCCCGCTCAAGGCGTACCGCTACCCGACGGTTCTTCGCACGGTTGGCGTTGTTGGTATTGGGCGCCAGCGGATAACGTTCGCCATGGAAACGCAGGGTGATTTGCGACTCCTGGATGCCGTTGGCCTTGAAGAACTCCATCACTGCCAGGACCCGGCGCCGCGACAGGTCGCGATTGGTCAGGCGGTTGCCGCTGTTGTCGGAGTGACCGTCGAGCTCGATGTGATTGACCGTCGGATCAGCCTTCATGTACTCCAGCATGACCTGCAGCTTGGCTTTCGCGGCACTGTCGAGCTCGATCCCGCCGCCAGGGAAGCCGATTTGGGATTGTTTCACCTGCTCGAAGTTCTGCGGCAACAGTTTGGCCACGCAGCTTTGATAATCGGCAAACGCCCTGGTGAACCTGACCGGCAGCAAGCGCACTTCCGACACCCGGCCATCTCCCGAGGAATGGCGAACCACCGGGCTGCGACCGTCCATCAGACCGCTGATCAGGCGTCCGGCCTGCACCTGTGAACTGTTGAACATCACGTTGCCGCTGCCGATTCTCACCGTGCCCAGATTGATATCGTCACGCCCCGGTTGCCACGGTGCGGCAGCGGCCAGCAAGGTCGCCGAACCTCCGCCCATCATCGGGTTATAGGCTTTCAGACGGAACGTTGCCTGCTCACCGGCCTTGCGCACGAACTCCCCCGAACCGAAGTCGGTAATCGGCTGCGTCAGGCGGCATTCGAACTTGTCGCCTTCGACCGTCCACTCAATGCTCTCCAGGCGGGTCTGAAAAGTGAGCGCCATCGCGGGAAGGCTGGCAAACACACTGAGCAAGGCTAAATAACGCTGGCGCACGGGAGGCTCCACTGGCTTCTACAACAAAAAGACCGACACACACATGTTTACGGCATACCTGTTGGATATCGGAAGCTTGCGGCAAAACTTGATAGCGAGTGCCTGCAAGAGTCTTTTCCGGTAGCATTCCCTTGAGTTTGACCCGCCTGGAATCCCCTCATGTCCGACCGCCTGACCCTGCTGCGTCCCGACGACTGGCACATTCATCTTCGCGATGGTGCCGTGTTGACCAATACCGTCGCGGATGTCGCGCGCACCTTTGGCCGCGCCATCATCATGCCCAACCTGGTTCCACCGGTGCGCAACGCGGCCGAAGCCGACGGCTATCGCCAGCGGATTCTCGCTGCCCGCCCGGCCGGCAGCCCGTTCGAACCGCTGATGGTCCTGTACCTGACCGACCGCACCCAGCCTGAAGAGATCCGTGAGGCCAAGGCCAGCGGATTCGTGCACGCCGCCAAGCTGTACCCGGCCGGCGCAACCACCAACTCGGACTCTGGTGTTACCAGCATCGACAAGATTTTCCCTGCACTCGAGGCCATGGCCGAAGTCGGGATGCCGTTGCTGATCCACGGCGAAGTCACCCGTGGCGATGTCGACGTGTTCGACCGCGAAAAAATCTTCATCGACGAGCACATGCGTCGTGTGGTCGAGCGTTTCCCGACCCTCAAGGTGGTGTTCGAACACATCACCACCGCTGATGCCGTGCAGTTCGTCAACTCGGCTTCGGCCAACGTTGGCGCGACCATCACCGCGCATCACCTGCTGTACAACCGCAACCACATGCTGGTGGGCGGGATTCGGCCGCATTTCTACTGCCTGCCGATCCTCAAGCGCAATACGCACCAGGAAGCCCTGCTCGACGCCGCCACCAGCGGCAGCGAAAAATTCTTCCTCGGCACCGACTCGGCCCCCCACGCCCAGCACGCCAAGGAAGCCGCTTGTGGTTGCGCCGGCTGCTATACCGCTTATGCGGCGATCGAGATGTACGCCGAAGCGTTCGAACAGCGCAATGCGCTGGACAAGCTCGAAGCCTTCGCCAGCCTCAACGGCCCGCGTTTCTATGGCCTGCCGGCCAACACCGATCGCATCACCCTGGTCCGCGAAGAATGGACCGCCCCTGCCAGCCTGCCGTTTGGCGAGCTGACCGTTATCCCGCTGCGCGCCGGTGAAAAACTGCGCTGGCGCCTGCTGGAGGAACACGCGTGAGTGAAGACCATTTCGACGACGAACTGGAAGGCAATGGCGGCGGTGGCGGTTCCCGTCATCCAATGGCCGCACGGTTTCGTGGTTACCTGCCGGTTGTCGTCGACGTAGAAACCGGTGGCTTCAACTCCGCCACCGACGCCCTGCTGGAAATCGCCGCGACCACCATCGCCATGGATGAAAAGGGTTTTGTCTACCCGGATCACACCTACTTCTTCCGGGTCGAGCCATTCGAAGGCGCGAACATCGAAGCGGCCGCCCTGGAATTCACCGGGATCAAGCTCGATCACCCGCTGCGCATGGCCGTGAGTGAAGAGTCTGCTCTCAACGATATCTTCCGCGGAGTGCGCAAGGCACTCAAGGCCAACGGTTGCAAACGGGCGATCCTGGTCGGGCATAACAGCAGCTTCGACCTGGGCTTCCTGAATGCGGCGGTTGCGCGCCTGGACATGAAGCGCAATCCGTTCCATCCGTTCTCCAGTTTCGATACCGCGACACTCGCGGGCCTGGCATACGGCCAGACCGTGCTGGCCAAGGCGTGCCAGGCAGCGGACATCGACTTCGACGGTCGCGAGGCCCACTCGGCCCGCTACGACACCGAAAAGACGGCAGAGCTGTTCTGCGGCATCGTCAATCGCTGGAAACAGATGGGTGGCTGGGAAGACTTCAACGATTGATGGATTTCTGTAGGAGCGAGCCTGCTCGCGATGGTCGTGAACGAAGACGCGGGGAACCTGACACCCCGCGGAGTTCTTGAGTCCATCGCGAGCAAGCTCGCTCCTACAGGGATTTCAGTCGCAGATTTATTTCCGCGCATAAAAAAACCGGCCTCGATGGCCGGTTTTTTTTACCTGCAGCGTGCGCCTTACAGAGCGGCAGCGTGCTCGGTCAGGTAAGCCGCAACGCCTTCTGGCGAAGCGTTCATGCCTTTGTCGCCTTTCTTCCAGTTGGCAGGGCAGACTTCGCCGTGCTCTTCGTGGAATTGCAGAGCGTCGACCAGACGCAGCAGCTCTTCCATGTTACGGCCCAGCGGCAGGTCGTTGATGATCTGCGAACGGACAACGCCTTTGTCGTCGATCAGGAACGCGCCACGGAACGCTACGCCATCAGCGGACTGGACGTCGTAGGCCTTCATGATTTCCTGCTTGATGTCGGCAGCCATGGTGTAGCGAACTTCGCCGATACCGCCATTGTTGACCGGGGTGTTGCGCCAGGCGTTGTGGGTGAAGTGCGAGTCGATCGATACGGCGACCACTTCAACGTTGCGCGCCTTGAACTCGGACATGCGGTTGTCCAGAGCGATCAGCTCGGACGGGCAAACGAAGGTGAAGTCCAGCGGGTAGAAGAACACCAGGCCGTATTTGCCTTTGATCGCCGAAGACAGGGTGAAGCTGTCAACGATCTCGCCATTGCCGAGTACGGCCGGTACGGTGAAGTCAGGGGCTTGTTTGCCTACGAGTACGCTCATTGGATATCTCCTGGTGTAATAGCGTGAGAAACAGGGTTCGCATCAGCCTGCCACCCTGAGGCGACAGCCCTGTGACACGAACCCCGGTCGCAAAAGACCGGCCATCATACACCGCGTGTTTGAGCTGGCTTAGCTGTTTTTTCCCGGTACGATGAAATCCCCGACGGTTTTGTATCGCCGGTTTGCCATATTGACCGTTCGTCAGCCACTCCCCGCTTATGACGAAAAGTACTCTGAAACCACTTTGACAATCATTCTCGTTAACATTAAGATCCATCGCAATTGAGTCACAATCAGCGACGGTCCTTCCTTATGTATGTCTGCCTCTGCACTGGCGTCACCGACGGTCAAATCCGCGATGCGATCTATGAAGGATGCTGCAGCTACAAGGAAGTCCGCGTAGCGACCGGCGTTGCCAGTCAATGCGGCAAATGTGCCTGCCTCGCCAAGGAAGTGGTCCGTGAGACCCTGACCAAACTGCAAACGGCCCAGGCTGCAATTCCCTATCCAGCAGAATTTACAGCCGCTTAAGTATCGATTTTCAAAGAACCGGACATATGTCCGGTTTTTTTATGTCTCAAAATCAACTAGTTATGCTCTAGACGCGGAACACAAACATTCTTATTCCGATTAATTTTCATTTAAGTTTCAATAACTTAGGTTTGACACTATTAAATACGCGGCTCAAACTCTGTTCTATTGACAGCTAATACAGGACAGGACCCCATCATGAAAGGCGACGTTACAGTCATCCAGCATCTCAACAAGATCCTTGCCAATGAGCTGGTCGCGATCAATCAATACTTCCTGCATGCGCGCATGTACGAAGATTGGGGCCTGAACAAGCTCGGCAAACACGAGTACCACGAGTCCATCGACGAGATGAAGCACGCGGACAAGCTGATCAAGCGCATCCTGTTCCTTGAAGGCCTGCCGAACGTCCAGGACCTGGGCAAGCTGCACATCGGCGAACACACCAAGGAAATGCTCGAGTGCGACCTGCGTATCGAGAAAACCGGCCATGCCGACCTCAAGGTAGCCATCGCGCATTGCGAAACAGTTGGCGACTTCGGCAGCCGTGAGCTGCTTGAAGATATCCTCGAGTCCGAAGAAGAACATATCGACTGGCTGGAAACCCAGTTGGGCCTGATCGACAAGATCGGTATCGAAAACTATCTGCAATCGCAGATGGGTGAAGACGAGTAAGTTCCAGGCCATTAATTTCGATGCAATAAAAAGCCCCGCCCTCTTTCGAGTGGCGGGGCTTTTTTGTGCCTGCCGTTGTTGTAGGAGCGAGCTTGCTCGCGATGGTGGTCAACGATAACGCGGAAAATCTGGTTCCCCGCGGCGTTCTTTAGTCCATCGCGAGCAAGCTCGCTCCTACAGGAAGCGAATCAGGCCTCGGTCTTTGGAGCAGCGGCCTTGGCGGCGGCGTCCTTGATCAGGCTCTGCAGCGAACCGTCAGCGGCCATTTCAGTCATGATGTCGCTACCGCCGACCAGCTCACCGGCAACCCACAGTTGCGGGAAGGTTGGCCAGTTGGCGTATTTTGGCAGGTTGGCGCGGATTTCCGGGTTCTGCAGGATGTCCACGTACGCAAACTTTTCACCACACGCCATCACGGCCTGTGCAGCTTTCGCGGAGAAGCCGCACTGCGGGGCATTTGGCGAGCCTTTCATGTAAAGCAGAATGGTGTTGTTGGCAATCTGCTCTTTAATCGTTTCGATGATATCCATGGAGCACCTCGGCTGAACTTTCCGACTCATGGGTCGGCACGGTGGCGCATTGTAACGGAAAGCCGAGCGCCCTGCTCGGTCTCTCCGTCAGACTGATTCAAGCCGCCGCCACGGTCACTGGCACGCCATTGAGCGCGGCATTTCCCGACAGTTCGTCAATCCGGCATTCGTCGGTCAGGTCATTGGCGCTGGAGCCCGGCTGGCTGCTGGCAATCGACATTTGCACGCCCGGCCGCGCGTGGCCCCAGCCGTGCGGCAGGCTGACCACGCCTTTCATCATATCAAGACTGCCCAGCACTTCGACCTCAATCACACCCACCCGCGAACTGACCCGAACACGTTGCCCGTCACTGAGCCCGCGACTGGCCAGATCGTCCGGATGCATCAGCAACTGGTGTCGAGGCTTGCCCTTCACCAACCGATGATAGTTATGCATCCATGAGTTGTTGCTGCGTACATGCCGGCGGCCAATCATCAACAGCTCGTCGGCGGCCGGCGCCTTCAAGGCTGCGAAGCGCGCCAGGTCAGCGAGAATCGCCGCCGGCGCGGCCTGGATACGTTGATTGGCAGTTTTCAGGCGTGGTGCCAGGTTGGGCTTGAGCGCCCCCAGATCGACACCATGGGGATGATCGAACAAAGTCGCCAATGACAGCTTGAACTCTGAAGTGTCGCCGTACATCCCCATGCGCAGGCCGCGATCGATCATTTGCGCCGGGGCGATGGTCGGCTTCAACGCTTTGCCGGTCCTGGCGGCAAACGCCTTGGCCAGCCCGACGAAGATCTCCCAGTCGTGCAGTGCACCTTTGGGTTTGGCGAGGATTGCGCGGTTGAAACGGCTGACGTTACGCACCGCGAACAGGTTGAATGTGGTGTCGTAATGATCGTTTTCCAGCGCCGATGTGGACGGCAGGATCAGGTCGGCGTAGCGCGTGGTTTCATTGATGTACAGGTCGATGCTGACCATGAAATCCAGCCCGTCCAGTGCCTGCTCGAGTTTTCGGCCATTGGGCGTGGACAGCACCGGATTGCCCGCCACGGTGATCAGCGCCCGGACTTGCCCGTCTCCTTCGGTGAGCATTTCTTCGGCCAGTGCAGAGACTGGCAGCTCTCCGGCGTATTCCGGGCGCCCGGAAACCCGGCTCTGCCACAGATTGAAATGCCCGCCCGAAGTCGTCGCCACCAGGTCCACCGCCGGCTCGGTGCACAAGGCCCCCCCTACGCGGTCGAGGTTGCCGGTGACCAGATTGATCAACTGCACCGCCCAGTGACAAAGTGTTCCGAAGGCTTGGGTCGAGACGCCCATGCGGCCATAGCAGACAGCCGAGGGCGCCGCGGCGAAGTCTCGCGCCAATTGGCGGATCTGTTCGGCGGGTACGGCGCACAACGGACTCATGGCCTCGGCGGTGAACGGCGCGACGGCCTCCCGCACGTCCTCCAGACCGTCTACCGGCAGATGGCTGTCGCGGGTCAGACCCTCAGCGAACAAGGTGTTGAGCAACCCGAACAACAACGCGGCATCACCGCCCGGGCGCACAAACAGGTGCTGATCGGCAATCGCCGCCGTTTCACTGCGGCGAGGGTCGACCACCACCACTTTGCCACCCCGGGCCTGTATCGCCTTCAAGCGTTTTTCCACATCCGGCACGGTCATGATGCTGCCGTTCGAAGCCAGCGGGTTGCCACCCAGGATCAGCATGAAATCGGTGTGATCGATGTCCGGGATCGGGAGCAACAAACCGTGGCCGTACATCAAATGGCTGGTCAGGTGATGGGGCAATTGATCGACCGACGTCGCGGAAAACCGGTTGCGGGTTTTCAGCAGGCCGAGGAAGTAATTGCTGTGGGTCATCAGCCCGTAATTGTGCACGCTCGGGTTGCCTTGATAGACCGCCACGGCGTTTTGCCCATGACGCTCCTGAATCGCCGCCAGACGCTCGGCCACCAGGTTGAATGCCGCGTCCCACTCGATGGGCTGCCATTCATTGCCCACCCGCTGCATCGGCTGATGCAGGCGATCCGGATCGTTCTGGATGTCTTGCAGGGCCACGGCTTTGGGGCAGATGTGCCCACGGCTGAACGTATCCTGGGGGTCACCCTTGATCGATGTGATCTGGACGTTACCGCCTTCGACCCCGGTGGTTTCGATGGTCAGGCCGCAGATGGCTTCGCACAAATGGCATGCACGATGATGGAGAGTCTTGGTCATGGCCAGTCTCTGTCTTGTTATGGGCGGGCAACGTTGGCCACGGAAGCAAAACTATGGCGCCTGCCCCGTCACCGCGCCAGCGACGTTCGTCTTGTGAATCGAGGGTCATCAGGCCAGCCGATAGCCGCCAGAGTCCAGTTCGAAGGCAGCCTGGGCGGCGCCTGCATGTGGATTTGCTGAAGGAATTCAATCGGTTCTTGGGGGGCCATGCACACTGATCAGGCGCCCGTGCCCTTCGAGCCTGGCAGGGATGAATGACAGGTCAGAAACCGACTGTCAGCGCACCATTGCTGCCCCGCCTGATTGCCAAGCCCCGAGAGGCCGGTGTACAAATGAACTGCTGTTTTCAGGAAACAGGCTTCAAAAGCGCTACCTCGGTGAACCCGTAGCACCTCTGAAACTCCCTAAAAACCGTAGCCCTATTGGTAAGACGCGACATTTAATTATAAGATCGCGCCTTCCCCTATTTCGTCGCCCCGTGCGGCTTACGCCGCAGGTCTCGCCCGTTGTTCCGTCAAACAAGGCTTTGAGCATCTGCGGTTTGTAGCAAAAAGGTAGTCAATGATGAGCGCAAGGCACTTTCTCTCCCTGATGGATTGCACGCCCGAAGAGCTGGTCAGCGTGATCCGTCGAGGCGTTGAGCTCAAGGACCTGCGTAACCGCGGCGTACTGTTCGAGCCTCTGAAAAACCGCGTCCTGGGGATGATTTTCGAGAAATCCTCGACCCGCACCCGAATCTCCTTTGAGGCCGGCATGATCCAGCTCGGCGGCCAGGCGATCTTCCTGTCGCCACGCGACACCCAACTGGGCCGTGGCGAGCCGATCGGCGACTGTGCCATCGTCATGTCGAGCATGCTCGACGCCGTGATGATCCGTACCTTTGCCCACAGCAACCTGACCGAATTCGCCGCCAACTCCCGCGTACCGGTGATCAATGGCCTGTCCGATGACCTGCACCCGTGCCAGTTGCTGGCCGACATGCAGACCTTCCTCGAACACCGTGGCTCCATCCAGGGCAAGACCGTGGCCTGGATCGGTGATGGCAACAACATGTGCAACAGCTATATAGAAGCGGCGATCCAGTTCGACTTCCAGTTGCGCGTTGCCTGCCCGGAAGGCTACGAGCCCAACCCGGTGTTCCTGGCCAAGGCCGGCGATCGGGTCTCCATCGTTCGCGACCCGAAAGACGCCGTGCGCGGTGCACACCTGGTGAGCACCGACGTCTGGACCTCCATGGGCCAGGAAGAGGAAACCGCCAAGCGCCTGCAACTGTTCGCACCGTTCCAGGTCAACCGCGCCCTGCTCGACCTGGCCGCTGACGACGTGCTGTTCATGCACTGCCTGCCGGCGCACCGTGGCGAGGAAATCAGCGTCGACCTGCTCGACGACAAACGCTCGGTGGCCTGGGATCAAGCGGAAAACCGCCTGCATGCGCAAAAAGCCCTGCTCGAGTTCCTCGTCGAACCGGCGTATCACCACGCATGAGCCAGCCATTACTGCTTAACCTGCGCAACCTCGCCTGCGGCTATCAAGACCAACGCGTGGTGCAGAACCTGAACCTGCATTTGAACGCCGGTGACATCGGTTGCCTGCTGGGCTCTTCCGGCTGCGGCAAGACCACCACTCTGCGGGCTATTGCCGGTTTCGAACCGGTACACGAAGGCGAAATCCAGCTGGCCGGCGAGACCATCTCCAGCGCCGGCTTCACCCTCGCCCCGGAGAAACGCCGCATCGGCATGGTATTCCAGGACTACGCGCTGTTCCCGCACTTGAGCGTGGCCGACAACATCGCCTTCGGCATTCGCAAGCATCCGCAAAAGGATCGCGTCACCGAAGAACTGCTGGAACTGGTCAACCTGAAGAACCTCGGCAAGCGTTTCCCCCACGAGCTTTCCGGTGGGCAGCAGCAACGTGTCGCCCTGGCCCGCGCACTGGCGCCGGAACCGCAACTGCTGTTGCTCGACGAGCCGTTCTCCAACCTCGATGGCGAATTGCGCCGCAAGCTCAGCCATGAAGTACGCGACATCCTCAAGGCCCGTGGCACCAGCGCGATTCTGGTGACACACGACCAGGAAGAAGCCTTCGCGGTCAGCGACCACGTTGGCGTGTTCAAGGAAGGTCGACTGGAACAGTGGGATACGCCCTACAACCTGTATCACGAACCACTGACGCCCTTTGTAGCCAGCTTCATCGGCCAGGGCTATTTCATTCGCGGTCAGTTGAGCAGCCCGGAGTCGGTGCAAACCGAGCTGGGTGAGCTGCGCGGCAACCGGGCCTACACCTGGCCGGTAGGCGGTGCCGTGGACGTGCTGCTGCGTCCGGACGATATCGTCTACGCACCGGACAGCGCACTGAAGGCACGAATCGCCGGCAAGACGTTCCTGGGGGCTTCGACCCTGTATCGCTTGCAGCTGCCGACAGGCGCGCAGTTGGAGTCGATCTTCCCGAGCCATGTCGATCGCCAGGTCGGGGCGGATGTGGGCATTCGTGTCGCGGCTGAACACCTGGTGCTGTTCCAGGCGTCCGGCAGCACGGCGGCGCAGATTCCTGCTGTTGAATCGGGTGTCCGGCGCTACAGCACAGCCAGCTGATACACACGAAACAATTGTGGGAGCGGGCTTGCTCGCGAAGGCGGTGTGCCAGTCAAAGCTGATGTCGACTGATTCACCGCCTTCGCGAGCAAGCCCGCTCCCACAATGGAATTGAGTCAACCCAGCAAAAGCGTTCCGCTTGCTACGAGCGTCGCATCCCCGCCGATCTTCACCCGCTCGCCTTCCAGCCGGCAGAACAACTCCCCGCCCCGCGTCGAGCGCTGACAAGCCGTCAGGTTCGACTTGCCCAAACGCTTTGACCAGTACGGAATCAGAAGACAATGGGTCGATCCGGTCACCGGGTCTTCATTGATGCCGATTGCCGGGGCGAAGTAACGGGAAACGAAATCGTGCTGCGCGCCCCGCGCCGTCACGATGGCGCCCAACCATGGCAACTTCGCCAGGGCGACCATGTCCGGCTTGCAATCGAGTACGGCTTGCTCCGACTCCAGCACCACGAACAGCTCATTCGAAGCCAGTACCTCGACAGCCTTCACACCCAGTGCACGCTCGATGTCCGAGATCACGTTCACCGGCGACGCAGTGATCGACGGGAAATCCAGCCACAGTCGTCCACCTTCACGGGTCACGCTCAACGGACCGGATTTGCAGGTGAAGTCCAGTCGCTCGACCGGCTCTTTATAGACCTCAAACAACACATGGGCACTGGCCAGTGTCGCGTGACCGCACAGTGGCACCTCGGTGGTCGGCGTAAACCAGCGGATGTGCCAGCCCTGCCCTTCGCGCACGATAAACGCGGTTTCGGCGAGATTGTGCTCGGCGGCAATCTTCTGCATCAATTCATCGGCGAGCCAGGTATCGAGCCGATAGACCATCGCCGGGTTGCCGCTGAATGGCTGATTGCTGAACGCGTCGACCTGATGAAACTCAAGCTGCATACCCTTCTCCCTTTGTCAGATCGCCGAGCATGCAGCGCCGACCGAACCGGCACCAGTGACAGAACCGGTTGATTTTCACCATACAGCGCTGCGCTCACGCACGGCCGATATCGGCAAACTTCGCCTGGGTGTGTTCGGCCAGCACGGCCGGCGCCAGTTCGACTTCCAGTCCACGCCGGCCGGCACTGACAAAAATGCTGGCAAAGGGCTGGGCCGAGTTATCAATGAAGGTACGCAAACGCTTTTTCTGCCCCAGCGGGCTGATCCCGCCCAACAGATAACCCGTAGAGCGCTGCGCAGCCGCCGGATCGGCCATTTCGACCTTTTTCACGCCGGCGGCATGGGCCAGCCCTTTCAAGTCCAGGCTGCCGACAACCGGCACCACAGCCACCAGTAACTCTCCTTTCTCGCTGGCCGCGAGCAAGGTCTTGAACACTTGCGCCGGGTCGAGCCCGAGCTTTTCCGCGGCTTCCAGACCATAGGAAGCGGCCTTCGGGTCATGTTCGTAACTGTGTACGCGATGTTCGGCCCGAACCTTTTTCAATAAATCCAATGCGGGGGTCATGGCAGCTCCAGACTGGGCGGCAGAAGAAAATACTGCGCCGGATTCTAGGACATTGATCGTTAAAAGGCTCTACGGCGGCGCATTCATGACGCCATTGCCTGGCCATCCCATTGCGCAATGGATCATTCATTCATGCAACGAATAGTTTTTTTGTGACCGATAGTTCACTTTCGACCTTTGACAGCAGCGTTTCTTGTCTATATTTTTTCGTTTCTGAAACTGTACGAAACGTCCTACCGCTGTACCCGGCAGTAAACCGCGACCAGGACGGGGATCCTGCCACGGCGAAAAACGCGCGTTGACCATGTAGGCAAGAACGCGCCAGACAACAAAAAAAATGAGGTTTCAATGACTACTGCTTTACAACAACCGTCGCTCTCGAGCCAATGCATGGCCGAGTTTCTGGGTACGGCGCTGCTGATCTTTTTTGGTACCGGTTGTGTTGCCGCGCTCAAGGTCGCGGGTGCCAGTTTTGGCTTGTGGGAAATCAGCATTATCTGGGGCGTCGGCGTCAGCATGGCGATCTACCTCACCGCCGGGGTTTCCGGGGCTCATCTGAACCCTGCCGTCAGTATTGCCCTGAGCATTTTCGCGGACTTCGAAAAGCGCAAATTGCCTTTCTACGTACTCGCCCAAGTGGCGGGTGCCTTCTGTGGCGCGTTGTTGGTTTACACGCTCTACAGCAATCTATTCTTCGAATTCGAACAAACGCAGCACATGGTTCGTGGCACGCAAGCCAGCCTTGAATTGGCCTCCGTGTTCTCCACCTTCCCGAATCCTGCACTCACCACCGCCCAGGCATTTCTGGTCGAGGTGATCATTACGGCCATCCTGATGGGCGTGATCATGTCCCTGACCGACGACAACAATGGCCTGCCCAAAGGCCCGTTGGCACCGCTGCTGATCGGCCTGCTGATTGCGGTGATCGGTAGCTCGATGGGACCGCTGACCGGTTTTGCCATGAACCCTGCGCGGGACTTCGGCCCTAAACTGATGACTTTCTTCGCTGGCTGGGGTGAAATTTCCCTCACTGGCGGACGCGATATTCCGTACTTCCTGATTCCTGTTTTTGCACCGATTGTTGGTGCCTGCCTCGGCGCCGCCGCCTATCGCGGGCTGATTGCCCGCCATCTGCCAGGCTCCGTAGCTGCTACAAAGGATGAGCTACCTGCCATTGACGGCAAGCCCAGAACGTCCTGATACCGTTGGCGCGTGCCCTGCCCCTTGATCGCGCGCCAGACCTCACTCCCTTTTTTCGTCCAAGGCAATCGACATGACCGACACACAGAATAAGAACTACATCATTGCCCTCGATCAGGGTACGACCAGCTCCCGCGCGATCATTTTCGACCGCGACGCGAACGTGGTCTGCACCGCCCAACGGGAGTTCGCACAGCATTACCCGCAAGCCGGCTGGGTCGAGCATGACCCGATGGAGATCTTCGCCACCCAAAGCGCCGTGATGGTCGAGGCCCTGGCACAAGCCGGCCTGCACCACGACCAGGTAGCCGCCATCGGCATCACCAACCAGCGCGAAACCACCGTGGTGTGGGACAAGAACACCGGCCGCCCGATCTACAACGCCATCGTCTGGCAGTGCCGACGCAGCACCGAGATCTGCCAGCAGCTCAAGCGCGATGGTCACGAGCAATACATCAGCGACACCACCGGCCTGGTCACCGACCCCTACTTCTCCGGTACCAAGCTCAAGTGGATTCTCGATAACGTCGAAGGCAGCCGCGAACGTGCGCGCAACGGCGAACTGCTGTTCGGCACCGTCGACAGCTGGCTGATCTGGAAATTTACCGGCGGCAAGGTGCATGTCACCGACTACACCAACGCTTCGCGCACCATGCTCTTCAACATCCACACCCTGGAGTGGGACGCGAAGATGCTGGAGATGCTGGATATTCCGCGCGAAATGCTGCCGGAAGTTAAATCGTCCTCGGAAATTTATGGCCATACCAAAAGCGGCATCGCCATCGGCGGCATTGCCGGTGACCAGCAAGCTGCCCTGTTCGGACAGATGTGCGTCGAGCCAGGCCAGGCGAAAAACACCTACGGCACTGGCTGCTTCCTGCTGATGAACACCGGTGACAAGGCGGTGAAATCCCAACACGGCATGCTGACCACCATCGCTTGCGGCCCCCGTGGCGAAGTGGCCTACGCGCTGGAAGGCGCGGTGTTCAACGGCGGTTCTACCGTGCAGTGGCTGCGTGACGAACTGAAAATCATCAACGACGCCCACGACACCGAATACTTCGCCAACAAGGTCAAGGACAGCAACGGTGTGTACCTGGTGCCGGCCTTCACCGGTCTTGGCGCTCCCTACTGGGACCCGTACGCCCGTGGCGCACTGTTTGGCCTGACCCGCGGTGTACGCGTGGATCACATCATTCGTGCCGCGCTCGAGTCGATTGCCTACCAGACCCGCGATGTGCTGGACGCCATGCAGCAGGACTCCGGCGAACGCCTCAAGGCCCTGCGCGTGGATGGCGGCGCGGTGGCCAACAACTTCCTCATGCAGTTTCAGGCCGACATCCTCGGCACCCAGGTCGAGCGCCCGCAAATGCGCGAAACCACCGCACTCGGCGCCGCTTACCTGGCAGGCCTGGCCTGTGGCTTCTGGGGCAGCCTGGAAGAGCTGCGTGGCAAGGCCGTGATCGAGCGCCAGTTCGAGCCGACCCTGGATGAAGCTGCGAAGGAAAAACTCTACGCCGGCTGGAAAAAAGCCGTCAGCCGTACCCGTAATTGGGAGGCTGAAGACGCGGCTGAGTAAGCCAGGTCCCAGACTCGTATCTGGTTGTAACTGGTAGGGAGCGGATTCCTGCGGCATCATGGGCAAATTTTGCACGGCAGCCCAAAGGACGCCCCATGAATCTGCCTCCCCGTCAGCAGCAAATCCTCGAACTGGTCCGCGAACGCGGCTATGTCAGCATCGAGGAAATGGCCACGTTGTTCGTTGTTACACCGCAGACCATCCGCCGCGATATCAATCAGCTCGCGGAAGCCAATTTATTGCGTCGCTACCACGGTGGCGCCGCCTATGATTCCAGTGTCGAAAACACCGCCTACGCCATGCGCGCCGATCAGATGCGCGACGAGAAACAGCGTATCGGCGAAGCCATTGCCGCGCAGATTCCCGACCATGCCTCGCTGTTCATCAACATCGGCACCACCACCGAATCCATTGCCCGGGCACTGCTCAACCACAGTCACCTGAAGATCATCACCAACAATCTGCATGTGGCGTCGATGCTCAGCGCCAAGGACGACTTCGACGTGCTGCTGACCGGTGGCAACGTACGGCGCGACGGCGGTGTGGTGGGTCAGGCCAGTGTCGACTTCATCAACCAGTTCAAGGTCGATTTCGCCCTGGTGGGCATCAGTGGTATCGATGAGGACGGTAGCCTGCTGGATTTCGACTATCAGGAAGTGCGGGTATCCCAGGCGATCATCGCCAATGCCCGGCAAGTGATCCTCGCAGCCGACTCCAGCAAGTTTGGGCGCAACGCCATGATTCGCCTGGGGCCGATCAGCCTGGTCGATTGCCTGGTCACCGATCAGCAGCCTTCGCCAGCGCTGGCGCAGCTGCTGAACCAGCACAAGGTTCGGTTGGAAGTCGTTTAACCCCACCATCTCCAGTGCCTACACTGGCGCTATCGCGGGCAAGCCCGCTCCCACAGGCCCGTGTGATCCTTGTGGGAGCGGGCTTGCCCGCGAAGACGATCGCACATACAGCATCCCTCTTGCGCCATAACGCGCATCAAAATGTTCGTAAATTTTCCTTTAATGGCCCTTCGATGAGTATTTTCAATCGAAGCTGACTGGCTGTGGGCCTCTTTATGGGCTAGTATTTTCGCAAATGAACATTAATGTTCGATTTCAAATACAGAACATCAAAGAATTCCGAGGCCGAGCCGATGCCCACTTCCACCTTGTCTACGCCCCCCCTCGCCGAGGTTTACGATATCGCCGTCATCGGTGGCGGGATCAATGGCGTGGGGATCGCAGCGGATGCTGCCGGTCGCGGCCTATCGGTGTTCCTTTGTGAAAAAGATGACCTGGCCAGCCATACTTCGTCGGCCAGCAGCAAGCTGATCCACGGCGGCCTGCGCTACCTCGAACATTACGAATTTCGCCTGGTGCGTGAAGCCTTGGCCGAACGTGAAGTGCTGCTGGCCAAAGCACCGCACATCGTCAAGCAAATGCGCTTCGTGCTGCCACACCGCCCGCACCTGCGCCCGGCGTGGATGATCCGCGCAGGATTGTTCCTCTATGACAACCTGGGCAAGCGCGAGCAACTGCAAGGTTCGAAGAGCCTGAAGTTCGGCCCCGACAGCGCGCTCAAAAGCGAGATCACCAAGGGTTTCGAATACTCCGATTGCTGGGTCGACGACGCGCGCCTGGTGGTATTGAACGCCATGGCCGCCCGGGAAAAAGGCGCCCACGTTCACACCCAGACCCGCTGCGTCAGCGCCCGTCGTAACAAAGGCCTGTGGCACCTGCATCTGGAACGTGCCGATGGCAGCCTGTTTTCGATCCGCGCCAAGGCATTGGTCAACGCGGCCGGGCCATGGGTCGCCAAGTTCATTCGTGATGACTTGAAGATGGAATCGCCATATGGCATCCGCCTGATCCAGGGCAGCCACCTGATCGTGCCGAAACTGTACGAAGGCGAACACGCGCACATCCTGCAAAACGAAGATCAGCGCATCGTGTTCACCATTCCGTACCTGAACCGCTTCACCCTGATCGGCACCACCGACCGCGAGTACACCGGCGATCCGGCTGCCGTTGCAATTACCGACGGCGAAACCGATTACCTGTTGAACGTGGTCAACGCCCACTTCAAAAAGCAAATCAGCCGCGATGACATCCTGCACAGCTATTCCGGCGTGCGCCCGCTGTGCAACGACGAATCCGACAACCCGTCGGCCGTGACCCGCGATTACACCCTGGCGCTGTCGGGCTCTGGTGAAGAAGCTCCGTTGCTGTCCGTATTCGGCGGCAAACTCACCACTTATCGCAAACTGGCCGAGTCGGCGCTGGCGCAACTGGCACCGTACTTCAAGCACATCAAGCCAAGCTGGACCGCCAGCGCCACGCTGCCGGGCGGTGAAGACATGACCACCCCGCAAGCCTTGACCTCGCGTATCCGCGACAGATTCGACTGGGTACCGAGCGAGATCGCTCGCCGCTGGGCCACCACCTACGGCAGCCGTACCTGGCGCATGCTCGAAGGCGTGCAGGACCTCAGCGATCTGGGTGAACACATCGGCGGCGGTCTCTACACCCGTGAAGTCGACTATTTGTGCAGCGAAGAATGGGCAACCAGCGCCCACGATATCCTCTGGCGTCGTAGCAAGCTCGGTTTGTTCACGACGGTGGCCGAACAGGAAAAGCTCAAGGACTACCTGAACAAGGTCGAACAGAACCGCAGCAAGATCGAAGCGGCCTGATCGAGACACGTAACAAACAAAAGCCCCTGAATCTCACGACTCAGGGGCTTTTTCGTATCGATGGATTTCAGTCGCGCAAATCCGATTCGTGAATGGGCTGCTCACGATGGGTCGCCCGCTGATACTGCGCCGGCCACACGGCCTTGTGCCCGCCCAGATCGTCATCTGCATGCAGCGCCCAGTACGGATCGCGCAACAACTCACGGGCCAGGAAGATGATATCGGCCTGACAGGTGCGCAGGATGTGCTCGGCCTGGGCCGGCTCGGTGATCATGCCAACCGTGCCGGTGGCCATGCCCGACTCCTTGCGCACACGCTCGGCGAAGCGGGTCTGATAACCCGGCCCTGTGGGAATCTCCGCATTCGCCGCGGTCCCGCCCGACGAGACATCGATCAGGTCCACGCCCAGGTCTTTCAGGCGGCGCGCCAACTCCACGGTTTCATCAGGGTTCCAGCCGTCTTCCACCCAGTCGGTGGCCGAGACCCGGACAAACACCGGCAACTCTTCAGGCCACACCGCGCGCACCGCTTCGGTGACCTGCAGCACCAGCCGAATGCGATTTTCGAACGAACCGCCATATTGATCGCGACGCTGGTTGCTCAACGGCGACAGGAACTGGTGCAGCAGGTAACCATGGGCCGCGTGGACTTCGACCACCTTGAAACCGGCAATCAGAGAGCGCTTTGCCGCATCGACAAACGCCTGGATCACCTTGGCGATCTCGCCGTCATCCAGTTGTCTGGGTTGCGTGTGCTGTGGGTCGAACGCAATGGGCGAAGGTCCGACCGGCACCCAGCCGCCATCGTCGGGTTTGACGCTGCCGTGTTTGCCAAGCCATGGCCGGTAGGTACTGGCCTTGCGCCCGGCATGGGCCAGCTGAATGCCGGCAACGGCGCCCTGGGCGCTGATGAAGCGGGTGATGCGTTGCAGGGGTTCGATCTGCTCGTCATTCCACAGACCGAGGTCTTGAGCGGTGATACGCCCGTCGGCGGTGACCGCCGTGGCTTCGGTAAACACCAGCCCTGCCCCGCCGACAGCGCGGCTGCCGAGGTGGACCAGGTGCCAGTCATTGGCCAGGCCGTCGGCGCTGGAATACTGGCACATCGGCGATACCGCGATGCGATTGGGTAGGGTCAATTGGCGAAGGGTAAAGGGTTCAAGCAGCAGACTCATGGGGCACCTCTCGAATCAGTGGGCAGGCTCCAGGTTCTGTTTGAATAGTCGACGAGTGACAGGAAAGAGGTACAACACCCGCCCCCGCGGGCAAAAAATTCGACAAAACGTCACAAGACCAAAATCAAGCAGTGATTAGAGCCTAGTCGACATCGACGGATGTCGCCCCCTTGTAGGAGCGAGCTCGCTCGCGATGGACGACAGGACACCGCGGGTTATCAGGTTCCCAGCGTCATCGTTCACGTCCATCGCGAGCAAGCACGCTCCTACAGGGGGTCAACGCGGTTCGATATGGGCAATCATCAATTGAACCGTCTCGTTGCCACGAAACTCGTTGAGGTCGAGCTTGTAGGCCAGTTCCACCCACTTGATGGTCGGATTCGGCCAGATGTCGCGGTCGATCCCGAAGGCAATGCCGTCGAGCTTCACCGAACCACATTCACTTCTCAGCACCACTTTGAGGTGCCGTTCGCCCACCACGCGCTGCTCGACCAACTGGAACACCCCATGAAACAACGGTTCCGGGAAGTGCTGCCCCCAAGGGCCAGCATGCCGCAGGGCGCGGGCCAGTTCCAGGTGAAACTCCTCCACTGCCAGGGTACCGTCCGACAACAAGCGGCCAGTCAGGTCTTCTTCGCGCAGTTGCCGGCGCACTTCAGCGTCAAAGGCCTCGGCGAACAAGGGGAAATTTGCTTCCGGCAGCGTCAGGCCGGCCGCCATTGCGTGGCCACCATACTTGGTGATCAGATTCGGATGCTGCGCCGCCACCACGCTCAAGGCGTCGCGGATGTGAAAGCCCTGGACCGAACGCCCAGACCCCTTGAGCAGGCCGTCACCGGCATCGGCAAAGGCGATGGTCGGGCGGAAATAACGCTCTTTCATCCGTGATGCGAGGATACCGATGACGCCCTGATGCCATTCGGGATCGAACAGGCACAAGCCGAACGGCATCGACTCCACCGGCAGATCCTTGAGCTGGGCCAGCGCTTCACGCTGCATGCCCTGCTCGATGGATTTGCGATCCTGGTTCATGCCGTCCAGCTGAGCCGCCATCTCACGGGCCAGAGCTGCGTCTTCAGTCAACAGGCATTCGATGCCCAGGCTCATGTCATCCAGGCGCCCTGCGGCGTTCAGGCGTGGGCCAACGATGAAACCCAGGTCGGTGGAGGTGATGCGCGCATGGTCACGCTTGGCCACCTCGAGAATCGCCTTGATCCCGGGCCGGGCACGACCGGCGCGAATCCGCTCGAGGCCCTGATGCACCAGAATCCGGTTGTTGGCATCCAGCGGCACCACGTCGGCCACGCTGCCCAAGGCCACCAGATCGAGCAGTTCGCCGATATTCGGCTGCGGCTTGCTGGTGTACCAGCCGAGCTCGCGCAAACGCGCACGCAGGGCCATCAACACATAGAAAATCACCCCGACACCGGCCAGGGCCTTGCTCGGAAACTCGCAAGCTGGCTGGTTCGGATTGACGATGGCATCGGCCAACGGCAGCTCCTCACCGGGCAAGTGGTGGTCGGTGACGAGCACCTTGAGCCCGGCCTTTTTCGCTGCAGCCACGCCTTCGACGCTGGAGATGCCGTTATCCACGGTAATCAGCAAATGCGGCTGGCGCTCCAGCGCGACTGCGACGATCTCCGGGGTCAGGCCGTAGCCGTAGTCGAAACGGTTCGGCACCAGATAATCGACATGCGCCGCCCCCAGCAAACGCAGACCCAGCGTGCCCACGGTGCTGGCCGTTGCGCCGTCGGCATCGAAGTCACCGACGATCAGAATGCGCTGGCGCTGTTCGAGCGCCGTCACCAACAAGTCCACGGCGGCATCAATGCCCTTGAGCTGCTGGAACGGAATCAGCCGCGCCAGGCTCTTGTCCAGTTCCGCCTCCGATTGCACGCCCCGCGCCGCATACAGGCGGGTCAGCAGTGGCGGAATATCACCGAGGAATGGCAGGGTGTCGGGCAGCAGGCGAGGTTCGATGCGCATGGGGTGAAAGATGCTTCTCTTCAATACGTAGGATAAAACCGGGTGACGCGCTGAAGCGGCGAAAAATCAGCCGCGCTCACCGGTCAGCCACTGCAACTGAACTTCGTGCTGACCACGGTCGTCGGTGACGAAGATCGTCCCTTCGCTGATCATCACGTCCCACTTGATGACGCGTGGCATGTCTTTGGCCAGGGTCTCCAGGACTTCCTGAGGCACGGCAGCGATGTTGACGTTTTTCAGGTTTTTCACCGCGGGCACCACTTTGCCTTCCCACACACGCAGGCTGCCGTAGGCCAGCAGGCTGGTGCGCTCGGTGCGGCGCGAGCACCAGGTCAGGCGCTCGGCATCCGGCTGGCCGACTTCGATCCAGTGCAGGACGCGGTCATCCAGGCTTTTTTCCCACAAGGCCGGTTCATCCACTTCCGACAGACCACGGCCGAACGACAGCTGTTCGTTGTACCAGAGGGCGTAGGCCAGCAGGCGCACGGTCATGCGCTCCTCGGTTTCCGAAGGGTGACGGGCGATGGTCTGCTTCACGCTCTCATAGACGCTGCGGTCGAGGTCGGTGAGGTTCAGTTCAAACTTGTAGGTCGTGGACGGCTGGGCCATGAACGGGCTTCTTGATACGAGGAAAGGCGGCAAGTCTAACCGATGCGGCGGGCAATCCACGAATCGAAGGTGATCAACCTGAAGCGCCTGACAGTCGGCTATGTTAAAACACTGTACTCGCCCATCCCTTGCCCAGCAGGATCCCGCATGCCGTTCACCGCCAAACCGCTTTCCGGTCTGAAAGTCATCGAATTGGGTACCTTGATCGCCGGCCCGTTTGCTTCGCGCATTTGCGCTGAGTTCGGTGCCGATGTGATCAAGATCGAATCCCCGGACGGCGGTGATCCATTGCGCAAATGGCGCAAGTTGTATGAAGGCACTTCGTTGTGGTGGTTCGTCCAGGCGCGCAACAAAAAGTCCCTGACCCTCAATCTCAAGCACCCCGACGGTCAGGCGATCCTGAAACAGTTGCTCGGTGAAGCCGACATTCTGATCGAGAACTTTCGTCCCGGCGTCCTGGAAAAACTCGGCCTGGGCTGGGACGTCCTGCACGCCTTGAACCCGAAACTGGTCATGGTGCGGCTGTCGGGTTTCGGCCAGACCGGCCCGATGAAAGACCAGCCCGGCTTTGGTGCGGTCGGTGAGTCCATGGGCGGTTTGCGCTACATCACCGGCTTCGAAGACCGGCCACCGGTGCGCACCGGCATTTCCATCGGTGACTCGATTGCCGCGCTCTGGGGCGTGATCGGCGCGCTGATGGCCCTGCGTCATCGCGAGGTCAATGGCGGCCAGGGGCAAGTGGTGGACGTGGCGCTGTATGAAGCCATTTTCGCCATGATGGAAAGCATGGTCCCGGAATTCGACGTGTTCGGCTTCATCCGCGAACGCACGGGCAATATCATGCCGGGCATCACCCCGTCCTCGATCCACACCAGCGCCGACGGCAAGCACGTGCAGATCGGCGCCAATGGCGACGCCATTTTCAAACGCTTCATGCTGATCATTGGCCGGGAAGACCTCGCCAACGACCCTCTGCTTGGCAGCAACGATGGCCGCGATGCGCGGCGCGACGAGCTCTATGGCGTCATCGATCGCTGGGTCAATTCACTGCCGCTGGACAGGGTGCTGACGCTGCTCAATCAGGCCGACGTGCCGGCCAGCCGGATCTTCAGCGCCGAAGACATGTTCAATGATCCTCAGTACCTGGCCCGTGAAATGTTCCTGCAGGCCAAACTGCCGGACGGTAAAGACTTCAAGATGCCGGGAATCGTGCCGAAACTCTCAGAGACACCCGGTGAATGTGAATGGGTCGGGCCACAACTGGGTGAGCACAACGCACAGGTACTCCAGGAACTTGGCTATGACGCGACGCAGATTGCACAGTTGCGCAAAGACGGAGCCATCTGAACTGAGGCACCTGCCTGCATGGGTCATTCGGTTCTGCCCGTCGCGCGCTGGCTGCTTGCTTTGCGTGCTGGCGTCCCTGCTCCTGCTCATTGAACCGGTCCCGTCAGCCCTGGCGCAATCCAGGGAAACCCTGATCTGGCTCAAACGCGACCTGCCGCCGCTGACGATCTTCGACGGACCGAAAAAGGGCCAGGGCGTCATCGATCAACTGCTTCCCCTGTTGATTGCCGGCATGCCGCAGTACCAGCACCGCGTGATGAGGGTCAATCGCGCGCGCGGACTGCAAATGCTTCACGAACCTTCCCTCGTCTGCGACGCGGCGCTGAACTGGAGCAAGGAACGGGAACAGTGGATCGCCTTTTCCATCCCGGTCTTCCGTGCCATGAGCAATGGCCTGGCCGTGCGGCGCGTTGACCAGAAGGTACTGGCCCCCTTTATCGAGGATGGCGAAGTGGACCTCGCAAAGTTGCTCGCCAGCGGCAACGAAAAACTGGGAATCATCGCCGAGCGCAATTACGGCGAATACCTCGACGGGCTGCTCAAGCAAGCACCCGCCGACATGCTGGCACCTCATTACGGTAACGACGCCTTGGGCAGCCTCCTGCAAATGCAGCGCCTTGGGCGTTTGCGCCTGCTGTTGGGGTATCGCCCGGAGATCCGCTACCAGGCTTCGCTGCAAGGCATCGCCGAGGATGAATTACAGTTCTATCCAATCCGTGGCACGGGCAAATACCTGTCCGGCTACATCGGTTGCACCGACACGCCAAAGGGCCGACAGGCCATTGCCGAAATCAATCAGGTGCTGCGCACCATGCCCCGCGAGCGCCTGGACGAGGCTTATGCCGCCTGGCTGGATCCGCAAAGTCGCAGCGAGTACCTGAAGGACAGCAAGGCGTTTTTCGACAATCTGACGCAACCATGATCAATCCCGGGCAAAAAGAAACCCCGAGAAGTGGGGAAACGACTCGGGGTTAAACGTGGCCTGCTTGGAGACCAGTAGCAGCAAGCGACAAGCACCGGAGCACAATGCTTGATCCTGCTGTTACGAAGTCTGACTGACCTGGGCGCGGGAAGGTTCCCACAAAAATCCGTTCAATTGCGGCTGGCCAGAAGCCTGTCCCGGGCAGCATTACGCAATGCCGCGATGACACAAGGCTCAAGGCGTCCTTCAGCGATCAGTACGTCGCGATGCAAACCGTCGACCACATCCGTCAGCAGGCGCTTGTCATTCAACTGGGCCTGATTGAACTCGCGCTCGACCACGGTCGCGCCGATAGCATTTTTCAGGGTCACCCGACATTCGCCACGAATGCCTGACGGGGTCAATGTGACCTGATACGGGCTCAACGCTTCACCGAGCAACAGACTGATACTTTCCATCCCGATCACCACTCAATAGTCCGAAAACAACGTGCCTGGGGCATGCCTGCAACAGATGACCACTTGCCCGAGAAGAAAGTTCTGGAGACTGACCGCAGGCGAACCTGCCGTGCAGTCAAGAGAGCATGCACGGCGAACATGACAGAGAAAAAACCCGGCCATCACGTTTGTCGGGTGCGCCGGGCGATGTCGGCCCAGCCTCCCAACAAGCCTTTCATCTGGCCATCCGCCGTGTAAAACGGCACTGTCCACTGGTAGATGTCCCTGACCCCCTCCTTGAACAGCAATTGACGCTCGAAGAAACGTGCCCTGCGCGTACTCAACTGCGCCATGAACTCGGCATGCAGCAGTTCCGCGGTTTGTCTGGGCATGACATCGACCTCGATCAACTGCCGTCCCTGCATCCGGTCAAAACGTGTCGACAAGGCGTCCTCATAACTTTTGTTGCACATGATCAAACGCCCTTGCAGGTCACGGACAAACATCGGGTCAGGCATGGCATCCATCAGGGCATGCTGGAATGTGAGCTGATCGTGCAGGTTCCTTTGGGCCTCGACCCGCTGCCTGACGACCACCGCCAACCGCCGGTTCCAGAGCAGGGACAACAGGCCGAACAGGCTGAGCACAAACATGCCCCAGCAGACCCACTGGTCAAGCCGCTGCCAGAGGCCAGGCGCCTGTGCCGTGGTAGCGCCACCGAACCACTTGCGGCGAAGATCGTGCAGCTCCTGAGCAGGAAAGGCCTCAAGCGCCTTGTTGAGGATGCTCAGCAACTGCGGCTGCCCCTTGCGCACGGCCAGATAATCCGCATCCCATTTGTACGGCACCACAGATCCGATCTGCAGTCGGCCCGACGGAAAAAGCTGGGCGCCGATTTCGCTCTCGATGGTGGCATAGGCTTCTCCGCTTTCAACCCAGGCACGGGCTTCGGCGTAGGTCTTGACCGAACGCAATTCGATGGACGGAAAATCGCGACGGATCATCGCTTCCAGTGCATGCCGGGTCGGCAGCACCAGCACCCGCTTCGCCAGATCCTCCAGCGACTGCACCGGCGGTGCCCCGGCCAATCCGACAAAGACCCATCCTGCACCACCGTAAGCATGGCTGAAATCGAGAAACGTCCGGCGTTCGTCATTCATTGACAGCATGGTGCTCAAATCCGCCGCGCCGCTTTCCAGACGAGCCAGCATCTGATCAACGGAAAAAGACTCTTCGTAAACAAACTGCAACCCCGTCATGTCACTGATGCGCTTGAGCATGTCACTGTTCATGCCCGTCCATTGACCCTGCTCATCCTTGAAGAGGTACAACGGGTATTCCAGTGCCGTGACCACGACCCGTGGATGGCTGGCTATCCACTGCAGCTCCTGGTCATCCAGCACGACCGCTGAACGTGCAACCGTCTTCCCACGCTCCTGAATCGATGCAGGGCTTGCCCCTCCCCATTCGGCGACGCCCACGATGCCGAATAAAACCAGCCAGCGCGCGACTGACTTGAACACACTTGTAAACCGCATTCCCATGTCCTTGGTGATCCACTCGCCTGTCCCTTCGCGGCGAGAACACGACAAGTGTGCATGCAGAAATGAAAAAGCCCGTCAGGAGACGGGCTTCAAAATGTTACAGCACTGACCGGTTACAGCGGCTTGCCACGGTTGCCATGCTGGCTGACAAAGGCCTGCACGGCCTTCAGGTCATTTGGCAATACGGTGCAACGTTCGTCTCGCTCAAACAAATCAGAAAGATGTACAGGCAGTTCGAGAGCTTTTCCTACACCGGCTTTTTCCACGGCGTCCGGGAATTTGACCGGGTGGGCGGTACCCAGGATCACCATTGGAATGTCCAGGCTACGACGACATTCGCGTGCAGCTTTCACCCCGATGGCAGTGTGCGGGTCGAGCACTTCACCGGTCTGCTCGTAGACTTCGGCGATCGTTTCGCAGGTTTGCGCGTCATCCACGGCCAACGAGTCGAACAACTTGCGGGCTTCGGTCCAGCGCTCTTGCTCGACGCTGAAACCACCGCCCTGTTTGAATGTATCCATCAGTCCGGCGATGGCCGCACCGTTGCGGCCATGCAGATCGAACAGCAGGCGTTCGAAGTTCGACGACACCATGATGTCCATGGACGGCGACAGCGTGGCGTGCAGGGTTTCCTTGACGTACTGGTTGCCGCTCATGAAGCGGTGCAGGATGTCGTTGCGGTTGGTGGCGACGATCAACTGGTTGATCGGCAGGCCCATGTTGCGTGCCAGGTAACCGGCGAAGATGTCGCCGAAGTTGCCGGTCGGCACCGAGAACGCCACCGAACGCGCCGGGCCGCCCAACTGCAGGGCTGCGTGGAAGTAGTAAACGATCTGGGCCATGATCCGCGCCCAGTTGATCGAGTTCACGGCGACCAGGCGAGTGCCCTTGAGGAAGCCCTGGTCGGCAAAGCTGGCCTTGACCATTTCCTGGCAGTCATCGAAGTTGCCTTCGATGGCAATGTTGTGGATGTTCTCACCGAAGATGGTGGTCATCTGCCGACGTTGCACCTCGGACACGCGGTTGTGCGGGTGCAGGATGAAGATGTCGACGTTTTCGCAGTGCTTGCAGCCTTCGATGGCGGCCGAACCGGTGTCACCGGAGGTAGCGCCGACGATCACCACGCGCTCGCCGCGCTTTTCCAGCACGTAGTCAAGCAAACGACCCAGCAGTTGCAGGGCGAAGTCCTTGAACGCCAGGGTCGGGCCGTGGAACAGTTCCAGCACCCATTCGTTACCGTTCAGCTGACGCAGTGGCGCGACGGCGCTGTGGGCGAATACGCCGTAGGTTTCTTCAAGGATCTTTTTGAAATCGGCGTCCGGAATGCTGCCGGTGACAAACGGGCGCATGACGCGGAAGGCCAGCTCGTGATATGGCAGACCGGCCCAGGAAGCGATTTCCTCCTGGGTGAAACGTGGCAGGTTTTCCGGGACGTACAGACCGCCGTCGGTGGCAAGGCCTGCCAGCAGGACGTCTTCGAAATTCAGGGCCGGTGCCTGGCCGCGGGTACTGATGTAGCGCATAGGGGCAAACCTTCGGTTTGGAGCTGCAAGCTACAAGCTACAAGCTACAAGTAAAAGCCGGAATGCTTTTGACTTGCCGCTTGCAGCCTGACGCTTGCCGCTGTGTTAATTCAAATGTTCGACACGGATCCGAACAACCGGACCGACCACACCCGCCAAGGCTTCCAAAGCAGCGATGGCGTCGTTGATGTGCTGTTCCAGCACGCGGTGGGTCAGCAGGATCATCGGCACCAGGCCGTCGTGCTCCTCGGCTTCCTTCTGCATGATCGACTCGATGTTGATGCCGCGCTCCGACAGAATGCTCGCGACCTGAGCCAATACGCCCGGATGATCCTTGGCCTGAATGCGCAGGTAATAGGCGCTTTCACAGGCTTCGATCGGCAGGATCGGGTGAGCCGACAGCGAATCCGGCTGGAACGCCAGGTGCGGTACACGGTTTTCCGGATCGGACGTCATGGCGCGAACCACGTCCACCAGGTCGGCGATCACCGACGACGCGGTCGGCTCCATACCGGCGCCAGCGCCGTAGAACAGGGTCGAACCGGCAGCATCGCCATTGACCATCACCGCGTTCATCACGCCGTTGACGTTGGCGATCAGGCGATCGGCCGGGATCAGCGTCGGGTGCACGCGCAGTTCGATACCGGCCGCAGTGCTGCGCGCCACGCCCAGGTGCTTGATGCGGTAACCCAGCGCTTCGGCGTAGTTCACGTCAGCGGTGGTCAGCTTGGTGATCCCTTCGGTGTAAGCCTTGTCGAATTGCAGCGGGATGCCGAACGCGATGGAGGCGAGGATCGTCAGCTTGTGAGCAGCGTCGATCCCTTCAACGTCGAAGGTCGGATCGGCTTCGGCGTAACCCAGAGCCTGGGCTTCGGCCAATACGTCCTCGAAGGTACGACCCTTCTCGCGCATTTCCGTCAGGATGAAGTTGCCGGTGCCGTTGATGATGCCGGCCACCCAGTTGATACGGTTGGCGGACAAACCTTCGCGGATTGCCTTGATCACCGGGATGCCACCAGCCACCGCCGCTTCGAACGCAACGATCACGCCTTTCTCGCGTGCCTTGGCGAAAATTTCATTACCGTGAACAGCAATAAGCGCCTTGTTCGCGGTGACCACATGCTTGCCATTCTCGATGGCCTTGAGTACCAGCTCGCGGGCAACGGTGTAGCCGCCCATCAGCTCTATAACGATGTCGATCTCAGGGTTCGTGGCCACTTCGAAGACATCGTTGGTAATCGCAATACCGGTCGTTTGGAACTGAGGCTTTGGCGTGCGAATGGCAATTTGTGCCACTTCGATCCCACGCCCGGCACGACGAGCAATTTCCTCGGCGTTGCGCTGAAGTACGTTGAAGGTACCGCCACCGACGGTCCCTAACCCACAGATGCCTACTTTGACCGGTTTCACTGTGAACTCCCCATAAAACGGCCGACTCAAGGCCGGCCGTGAAAACAGCCGCATGCTCGCGGCTCTCTATTAATGGCCCGGCGATGTCGCTGCCGGACCATGATCGTCAATGGCTGCCCGTGACGATGCGAATTTACTTCGCGCCCAGCGCCAGTTTGGCGACTTGTGGCGCAGGCTGGTAGCCCGGAATGACCTGCCCGTCGGCCAAAACGATGGCCGGTGTGCCGTTCACGCCGATCGACTGGCCGAGTGCGTACTGTTTGGAAACCGGGTTATCGCACTTGGCGGCCTTGATTTCCTTGCCGTCGACCATTTTGTCCATGGCCGCTTTCTTGTCTTTCGAGCACCACACGGCTTGCAGTTGCTCATCACCCGGCGAGCCCAGGCCCTGGCGAGGGAATGCGACATAACGCACTTCGATGCCGCGCTTGTTCAGCTCCGGCACTTCGGCGTGGAGTTTGTGGCAGTACGGGCAGGTGGTATCGGTGAATACGGTGATGTGCGACTTGGTTTCGCCAATGGCCGGGTACACCACGGTTTCTGCAACCGGAATATCGTTGATCAGCTTGGAGATGCCCAGGCGCTCGGTCTTCTCGGTCAGGTTGACCGGCTTGCCGTCCTTGAGATCGAACAGGTAGCCCTGCACCACGTACTGGCCGTCGGCGCTGGCGTACAGCACACGGCTGCCCTTGAGCTTGACTTCGTACAGGCCGGGCATCGGGCTGGCGGTGATAGTCTCTACCGGCACTTCGAGCTGGAGGTTTTCCAGGCTTTTACGAATGGCTTTGTCGGCCGCGTCATCGGCGACGGCAAAGGTGCTGACCAACGCAATGGCTGCGGCGGCGAAAATCTGGGTCAGACGCATGAGAACTCCTGAAGGCGAACATATGGGACGATCAGAACGCCCGTGCCGAAACACCGGGTCATAACCGCCCATCGTGCAAACCGGTCAAGCCTATCACATAAGGTTCGCATGACCGAATGCGCCTGACGCAAGACATTTTGACCACGACGCATGAAGCTCCTGCACAGGACTGTGTTCAGCCTCGGGGATGATGCTTGGCGTGAAGGTCTTGCAAGCGGGCGCGGGCAACGTGTGTGTAAATCTGGGTGGTCGACAGATCGCTGTGGCCAAGGAGCATCTGCACCACCCGTAAATCGGCGCCATGGTTGAGCAGATGTGTGGCGAAGGCATGGCGCAAGGTGTGCGGCGACAGCGACTTGCCAATCCCGGCGACCTTGGCCTGATGCTTGATCCGGTGCCAGAAGGTCTGGCGCGTCATCTGCTCGCCACGCTGGCTGGGAAACAACACATCGCTGGGACGTCCGCCAAGCAGTTCGCTGCGGGCATCACGCATGTAACGCTCGACCCAGACAATCGCCTCCTCGCCCATCGGCACCAACCGCTCCTTGCTGCCCTTGCCCATCACGCGCAGCACCCCCTGGCGCAGGTTGACCTGCTCCAGGGTCAGACTGATCAGCTCTGTCACCCGCAGACCACAGGCATAAAGCACTTCGAGCATCGCCCGGTCACGCTGACCGATGGCTTCGCTGAGGTCCGGTGCAGCCAACAGCGCGTCTACGTCGGCTTCCGACAAGGATTTGGGCAATGGCCTACCCAGTTGCGGCATATCGATGCGCAGGGTCGGATCGACGGCAATCAGCTTTTCCCGCAGCAGATAGCGATAGAAGCCACGCACGCCAGAGAGAAACCTTGCCGTTGAACGGGGCTTATAGTTTTGCTCCAGGCGCCAGGCCAGGTGATCGAGGATCAATTCGCGTCCGGCGTTGATCGGCTCCAGGCCTTTTTCCTGCAGCCAGCCATTGAACAGAGCCAGGTCACTGCGATAGGCATCGCGGGTGTTGTCGGAAAGGCCTTTCTCCAGCCAGAGGGCGTCGAGGAACTGGTCTATCAGGGGATGATCAATGGCGGGCATAAAGGCTCAGGCAAGACCGGCAACACGGTCAACGAAGATAAATCGCAGGCAACAAAAAAGCAGCCCGCAGGCTGCTTTTTTTTGCATCGGAAGCTGGACTTAAGCCAGTTTTTCCTTGATGCGAGCTGCTTTACCCGACAGGTCGCGCAGGTAGTACAGCTTGGCTTTACGTACGTCACCGCGACGCTTGACAGCCATGCTGTCGATTTGCGGGGAGTAGGTCTGGAAAGTACGCTCTACGCCAACACCGTTGGAGATTTTACGAACGGTGAATGCACTGTTTACGCCGCGGTTACGCTTGGCGATAACAACACCTTCGAACGCTTGCAGACGCGAACGGTCGCCTTCCTTCACTTTCACCTGAACGACAATGGTGTCGCCCGGGGCAAAGGTAGGGATCTCTTTGGTCATCTGCTCTGCTTCGAGTGCAAGGATGATTTTGTTAGTCATGCTGTGCTCCTAAGGTAAATCGTCGGATCTACCATCGATACGTTGTTAACTATCGTCCCGCTCGCGGATGTATTCCTCGAGCAGCTTCTTCTCTTCTCCAGAAAGCGAGCGGCTTTCCAGAAGATCGGCGCGTCGTTCAAAGGTCCGACCAAGGGACTGCTGTAAACGCCAACGCCGGATGTGCGCGTGATTGCCACTTAGCAATACGTCGGGAACACGCTGATCCGCATACACCTCCGGTCGGGTGTAGTGCGGGCAATCCAGCAAACCATCCGTAAAGGAATCTTCCTCGGCGGAGTCCGCATGCCCTAAAGCTCCAGGCAGCAGTCGTGTAACCGCATCGATCAGGACCATCGCCGGCAGCTCGCCGCCAGACAGTACATAGTCGCCAATCGACCACTCTTCATCGACATGAGCATCAATAAAACGCTCGTCAATGCCTTCATAGCGGCCGGCAATCAGGATCAATGCATCCAGATTCGCCAACTCGCGTACCGCCGACTGAGTCAGCTGGCGGCCTTGGGGCGACAGGTAAATTACCTTCGCCGCCTCCCCGGCTGCTGCCTTGGCCTGAACCAGAGCATCTTCCAGGGGCTTGATCTTCATCACCATGCCCGGACCACCGCCAAACGGGCGATCGTCCACAGTGTGATGTCGATCCGTCGTGTAGTCTCGCGGATTCCAACAGGTGAGCTGCAAGAGCCCCTGTTTCACCGCACGACTGGTGATGCCGTACTCGCTGATGGCAGAGAACATCTCGGGAAACAGACTGATCACTTCTACGCGCAAGTTAGCCACGCTTAGAAATCCGCGTCCCAATCCACCTTCATCTCGCCTGCGGCCAGGTCGACGGCCAACACGCATTGCTCGGTATAGGGCAACAGGCGTTCGCGATCATCCAGGCTGCCAGCGCAAGGCTTGACCACCATGACATCGTTCGAGCCGGTCTCCAGCAGGTGATCGATCTTCCCGAACAATTGTCCGAGGGTGTCGATGACCTTGAGACCTTCCAGCTGGTACCAGTAGTACTCGCCGTCGGTGAGTTCAGGGAACAGGTTGCGCGGCACGCAGATCTCATAACCGGCCAGAAGACGAGCTTCTTCGCGATCATCGAGACCCTTGAGCTTTGCGACCAGGAACTTGTCATTCCCGCGTCCGCTGACCAGCTCTACTTGCTTTACATTGCCGTCACGCTTGAGCGTCCAGGTTTTGTAATCCAGCAGGTTCTTAATCGGATCAGTAAAGGAGTACACCTTCACTTCGCCGCGAACGCCGTGAACAGAATAAATCTTGCCGATAACGATCAAATCATCAGCAATGGCTGGCGTCGCGTTCATATTGCTCAGGCCGCAGCCTTAGCAGATTCCTTCAACAACTGAGCAACGCGCTCAGAAGGTTGTGCACCAACGCTCAGCCAGTAGGCTACGCGCTCTTGGTTCACGGACAGACGAACTTCCTGACCACGGGCAACAGGGTTGAAGTAGCCAACCTGTTCCTTGTGCGAACCGTCGCGCGGGTTGCGGCTGTCGGTTACGGTCAAGTGGTAAAACGGGCGCTTTTTGGAGCCGCCAAGGGCAAGACGGATTGTTAGCATGTGAACATCGTTCCTGTAGTCGGTGCTGCAAATCTAAAGGCACAGCGGGCATGGGTGCCCGAAAGGCCGCATATTCTAAGGAATATCCGGACTTTTGCAAATGACTTTTTCCGGCGGTCTATCGGCCGCCATGCAGATTTGCTATAGAGCCGTCGTTGAAAACGGCCGGTCAGCTCCCGCCAAGTGCGGGTTTGCTGTGTATCCCACGTCCGTGTGGGTTAGCGCCGGTGCGACGACCGGCGCGAATTCGTGTGTCCTTTCTCGCCAATACGCTCACATTTTGGCGAGTGACTGGTGCCCTCAGGCAAGGCGCCGCGACGAGTCATAGCCCGCTATGGCGAGGAGCGGCAACGCCGCATGAGGGCACCAGACGCCGCCAAAAGTGAGCAGTATTGGCGTGAAAGGACACTATATTTTTGGCATGCCGCCGCCGGGCAACATACCGCCCATGCCGCGCATCATCTTGGCCATTCCGCCTTTCGCGGAGAACTTCTTCATCATCTTCTGCATCTGCTTGTGCTGCTTGATCAAGCGCCCGATGTCCTGAACCTGGGTGCCGGAACCCATGGCGATCCGGCGCTTGCGCGAACCGCTGATCATCTCGGGATCGCGGCGCTCGGCCGGGGTCATGGAGTTGATGATGGCTTCCATCTGCTTGAATTGCTTCTCTGCCGCACCCTGGGCGTTGCCCATTTGCGCCAGATTCACGCCGCCCATGTTCGGCAGCTTGTCCATGAGCCCGCCGAGGCCGCCCATGTTCTTCATCTGTTGCAGCTGATCGCGGAAGTCTTCGAGGTCGAAGCCCTTGCCCTTCTTCAGCTTTTTAGCAAGCTTGTCGGCCTTGTCCTTGTCGAGGGTCGCTTCCGCCTGCTCGATCAGGCTGAGCACGTCGCCCATGCCGAGGATGCGCGAGGCGATACGCTCAGGGTGGAACGGATCGAGCGCCTCGCTCTTCTCGCCCATACCGATGAACTTGATCGGCTTGCCGGTGATGGCGCGCACCGACAGCGCGGCACCGCCACGGGCGTCGCCGTCGACCTTGGTCAGGATCACGCCGGTCAGCGGCAATGCATCGCCGAAGGCCTTGGCCGTGTTGGCGGCGTCCTGGCCGGTCATGGCATCGACCACGAACAGGGTTTCGATCGGGTTGATCGCGGCATGCAGCGCCTTGATCTCGCCCATCATCTCTTCATCGATGTGCAGACGACCGGCGGTATCGACGATGACCACGTCGATGAATTTGAGTTTTGCTTCCTTAATAGCCGCATTGGCGATGTCGACCGGCTTCTGGCTCAGGTCCGACGGGAAGAAGGTCACGCCGATGTCGTTGGCCAGGGTTTCCAGCTGCTTGATCGCCGCCGGACGGTAAACGTCGGCGGACACGACCATGACCGACTTCTTCTTGCGCTCTTTAAGGAAGCGCGCGAGCTTGCCGGCGGTGGTGGTCTTACCGGCGCCCTGCAAACCGGCCATGAGGATGACCGCTGGCGGCACTGCGCTCAGGTTCAGGTCTTCGTTGGCCGCGCCCATCAGGCTTTCGAGTTCGGCCTGGACGATCTTCACGAAGGCCTGGCCCGGCGTCAGGCTGCGCGACACCTCGGTGCCTACGGCGCGTTCCTTGACCGAATTGACGAAGTCCTTGACCACCGGCAGGGCGACGTCGGCTTCGAGCAACGCCATGCGCACTTCACGCAGGGTGTCTTTGATGTTGTCTTCAGTCAGCTTGGCCTTGCCGGTGACATGGCGCAGCGTCTGCGAGAGACGGTCGGTTAAGTTTTCAAACATTGCGCGATCCTTTCAGGCCCTGTGTAGACCGGGATAATGGCGGCCCGGACCGGACTAAACGTGTGCTCGGCGAGCCTGCGGCGTGGGCAGGTCGCGGATTATAGCGAAGACTGTGGCCGGCGGACACCTCGCCGTCGGGTTGCGCGGTCTTTCGTGTGGCAGGGGTTCTATGCCAAACTCAGCGACTTTCGGGCTTGCCTAACAGGATTTATGCTCCCCTTGTCACCCAGCTTGCTAACGACCCTCGCCGCCGCCTGCTTGTATGCCGCTGCGACCATTTACCAGGGCACTCGCCTGGCGTCCGGCGCCAAGGTCAACAAACGCCTGCTGGTCATGCTCGGCGTGCTCGCCGTCCTGGCCCACAGCGTCAGCCTGCTCACCCACCTGCTGACCCCGACCGGCCTGGCCCTGGACTTCTTCAGTGCCGCCAGCCTGATTGCCGTAGCAGTCATCGCACTGACCCTGCTGGCCTGCTCGCGGATTCCGGTAGAGAACCTGCTGGTCCTGCTGTTCCCGCTTGGGGCCCTGACCGTGATGCTGGCGCACTTTGCCCCCGCCGGCACGGTACAGGTCATCGATGAGGAGCCGGGCATCCTCGCCCACATCCTGCTTTCGATTCTGGCCTATGGCATGTTCACCATCGCGGTGTTCCAGTCCTTGCTGCTGCTGGTCCAGGACCACCAGCTCAAGCACAAGCACCCCTCCGGGCTGATCAAGAACTTCCCGCCGCTGCAAACCATGGAAAGCCTGCTGTTCGGTTTTCTCTGGGCCGGCTGGACGCTGTTGTCGCTGTCGCTGATTTCCGGCTGGCTGTTCGTCGAGAACCTGTTCGCCCAGCATCTGGTGCACAAGACCCTGCTGGCCTGCCTGGCCTGGGTCGTTTTCAGCGTGCTGCTGTGGGGGCGCAATCGCCTCGGCTGGCGCGGGCACAAAGCCATTCGCTGGACCCTGGCCGGTTTTTGCCTGCTGATGCTGGCGTATTTCGGCAGCAAGCTGGTTCGTGAATACATCCTGCATATCTGACGGGCGGCATTAATGGACGACTTGCCCATAGGGCCGATGCTCGCGGTAGTGACCCTGCTGGTTTTATGGTCGGGGCTGTTTACCGCCATCGAAGCGGCGCACCAGCACTTGCTGGCCCAGCGCACCGCAACGCGTTCCAGCGACAAACCGGTGGCGAAACTCAGCTTCCCCCTGGCCAGCCTGATTTTTTGCAACACACTGTGCCGTGCACTCGTGGTGGTCATCAGCACCTTGCTGGCCATTTTCACCTGGGCCGAGAACGGCCCGTGGGTCGCCTGCCTCGGGGCGGGCGCCATGTTGCTGGTGTTTTCCGACTACTTGCCACGCACCCTCGCCGCTCGCTATCCGGATGCGATCCTGGCCCAAGGCAACAACCTGCTGCGGCTACCGTTGAAAATCATCTATCCCGCGGCATGGCTGCTCACCAGCATCAGCCGCTTGCTGACGCGCCCATTCGTCCGTAAAGCCAAAGTGGTGCAACAAAGTGAGGACGAAACGCTGACGGAGCGGCATGCACCCTCCGAAACCGTAAGCCGCCCTCACCCGCTGCCTGGCATCCACGCGCTGGACAACATCACCGTCAATGACATCCTGGTACCGCGCAGCGACGTGGACGGCATCAATCTCGATGACTCCATCGAGGAAATCATCGAACAATTGCGCCACAACAAGCGCACGCGCCTGCCGGTGTTCCACAGTGATATCAACCAGGTCGAAGCCGTCCTCAACACCCGGCACATCCTGCACTTGCTGCCCGATGCGAGCCTGACCAGGGAAGCCTTGCTGGCAGCCAGTCACGAGCCGTACTTCGTGCCGGAAAGCACCCCGCTGCAACTGCAACTGCTCAACTTCCACAAACAGCAGCGACGCCTGGGCATGGTGGTCGATGAATACGGCGAAGTGCTGGGCATCGTCACCCTGGAAGACATTCTCGAAGAGATCGTCGGCGAGTTCGAAAGCCAACACAGCCTGGACAACCCGCACATTCATCCGCAAGCCGACGGACGCCTGGTGATCGACGGAGCCGCGTCCATTCGCGAGCTGAACAAGAGCCTCGGCTGGCACCTGCCCAGCGATGGCCCGAAAACCCTGAACGGCCTGGTGACCGAGGCCCTGGAGACTATTCCCGATAGTGCGGTGTGCCTGAAGATCGGCCGGTATCGCCTGGAAATTCTCGAGACCGAGGACAACCGTGTCACGCGGGTGCTGATCTGGCAGACCAGCTCGATGCCTGTGGTTATCTAAAACCCGACACAAATCCCCATGGCCACTCAAGCCACTTGTTCGATAGTTAGCCACCTTCCTATAATCGAAACGCTTACCCAAGCCTCGCCGGCCCCGTGCTTACCCCGCACCTCGCAGCTTCCGGCCTGTCCACCCGCAAAGCCCGCAACGAACCGACGACTGTTCCTACCTTGAACAGCGACCGTGCCTCCACCCACATCCCTGGGTTCTCGACCATAATAATTCGCTCCACTGGGGCACATGACTGTCAGGGATCACCGCATGACGACCAGCACGACTTACAGCGACTCCACACCTGCACAACCGACGAACTCCGCCACCCGCGTGGCCACTGCAAGCTTCATCGGTACCGCCATCGAGTTCTACGATTTCTATGTCTATGCCACCGCCGCGGCGCTGGTGATTGGCCCGGTGTTCTTTCCGCAGACATCCGGCACCGCCCAGATGCTGTCAGCGTTTCTCACGTTCGGCATCGCCTTCCTCGCCCGCCCCTTGGGTTCGGCCCTTTTCGGCCACTTTGGCGACCGTATCGGCCGCAAGTCGACCCTGGTCGCCTCGTTGCTGTTGATGGGCGTGTGCACCACACTGATCGGCGTGCTGCCGGGATACGACAGCATTGGCGCCTGGGCACCGATCCTGCTGTGCATCCTTCGCTTCGGCCAGGGCCTGGGGCTGGGCGGCGAATGGGGTGGCGCGGCATTGCTGGCCACGGAGAACGCGCCAAAAGGCAAGCGCGCCTGGTTCGGCATGTTCCCACAGCTGGGTCCATCCATTGGCTTCCTGGCGGCCAACGGCCTGTTCCTGACCCTGGCCGTGGTGCTGGACGATGAACAGTTCCGCTCATGGGGCTGGCGTATTCCGTTCCTGCTCAGCGCCGCGCTGGTGATGGTCGGCCTGTACGTGCGACTCAAGCTGCATGAGACCCCGGTATTCGCCAACGCCATGGCGCGCCAGGAACGGGTGAAGATCCCGCTGTTCGAGCTGTTCGGCCAATACTGGGCGCCCGTCTTGCTGGGCGCCGGCGCGATGGTGGTGTGCTACGCGCTGTTTTACATCTCCACGGTGTTTTCCCTGAGCTACGGTGTTGCAACGCTCGGCTACAGCCGCGAAACCTTCCTCGGCCTGTTGTGCTTCGCGGTGCTGTTCATGGCGGCCGCCACCCCGCTGTCGGCCTGGGCCAGCGACCGTTACGGGCGCAAGCCGGTGCTGATCATTGGTGGCGTGCTGGCGATCCTGTCCGGCTTCCTCATGGAACCGCTGCTGACCCAAGGCTCGACCTGGAGTGTGGCGTTGTTCCTGTGCATCGAACTGTTTCTGATGGGCGTGACATTTGCGCCCATGGGCGCGCTGCTGCCGGAACTGTTCCCCACCCACGTGCGCTACACCGGTGCCTCGGCGGCCTACAACCTGGGCGGTATCGTGGGCGCCTCCGCGGCGCCCTTCTTCGCCCAGAAACTGGTGGCGATGGGTGGACTAAGCTTTGTCGGCGGTTATGTATCCGGGGCGGCGGTGCTGAGTTTGATTGCGGTGCTGTGCCTGAAGGAAACGCGGCATAACGATTTGAATCAGGTCGCCTGACAAATTGCTTTCGCGGGCAAGCCCGCTCCCACAGGGTTGGTGTCGATCACAAGATAGCTGTACGACATACAACCTGTGTGAGCGGGTTTGGTCCGGGCGGCGTTCCGACGAAGGGGCCCTCACAGACAAAACACCCACCACAACTTTTCCCCCACCCATTGTCACCTCGCTCTACGCGCATCGGCTCATCCCCGCTATACTTCCCGGCTTTTCCTGAATAAATGCCAATAGGGTCCCGCCGCGCATGGATAAGACCTACCAGCCGCACGCCATTGAAACTTCCTGGTACAACACCTGGGAGTCAGAGAATTACTTCGCCCCGCAAGGCGCGGGCGAGTCCTACACCATCATGATCCCGCCGCCGAATGTCACCGGCAGCCTGCACATGGGTCACGGCTTCAACAACGCGATCATGGACGCCCTGATCCGTTTCCGCCGTATGCAGGGTCGCAACACCCTGTGGCAGCCGGGTACCGACCACGCCGGTATCGCCACACAGATGCTGGTCGAGCGTCAGCTCGAAGCCAAGGGCCAGAGCCGCCACGACCTGGGCCGCGAAAAATTCCTCGAGAAAGTCTGGGAATGGAAGGATGAGTCCGGTGGCAACATCAGCCGCCAGATCCGTCGCCTCGGTTCGTCCGTCGACTGGAGCCGCGAGCGCTTCACCATGGACGACGGCCTCTCGGAAGCCGTTAAAGAAGCGTTCGTTCGTTTGCACGAAGACGGCCTGATCTACCGCGGCAAGCGACTGGTCAACTGGGACACCAAGCTGCACACGGCGATTTCCGACCTCGAAGTGGAAAACCACGACGAAAAAGGTTTCCTGTGGAACCTGAAGTACCCGCTGGCCGACGGCGCCAAGACTGCTGAAGGCAATGATTTCCTGATCGTCGCGACCACTCGCCCGGAAACCATGCTCGGCGACTCCGCCGTCGCGGTGAACCCGAACGATGAACGCTACAAAGCCCTGATCGGCAAATTTGTCGAGTTGCCGCTGGTTGGCCGCCGCATCCCGATCATCGCCGACGATTACTGCGACCCTGAATTCGGCACCGGCTGTGTGAAAATCACCCCGGCCCACGACTTCAACGACTACGAAGTCGGCAAGCGTCACAACCTGCCGCTGCTGAACATCTTCGACAAGAACGCCACCGTTCTGCCGGCCTGCCAGGTATTCAACCTCGACGGCACGCTGAACGAAACCATCGACGGCAAGATCCCGGCCGAATACGCCGGTCTCGACCGCTTCGAAGCGCGCAAGCAGATCGTGGCCGCGTTCGACGCTGCCGGCCTGTTGGTCAGCGTTGACGATCACGCCCTGAAAGTGCCGAAAGGCGACCGTTCCGGCACCGTCATCGAACCGTGGCTGACCGACCAGTGGTACGTGTCCACCAAGCCTTTGGCCGAACCTGCGATCGCCGCCGTTGAAGACGGCCGCATCCAGTTCGTGCCGAAACAGTACGAAAACATGTATTTCTCGTGGATGCGCGACATCCAGGACTGGTGCATCAGCCGTCAACTCTGGTGGGGCCACCGCATTCCGGCCTGGTACGACGAGTCGGGCAAGGTCTACGTCGGTCGCGACGAAGCCGAAGTGCGCGCAAAGCACAACCTCGGCCCGGACGTTGCGCTGCAACAGGACAACGACGTTCTCGACACCTGGTTCAGCTCGGGCCTGTGGACCTTCTCCACCCTCGGCTGGCCGGAAAAAACCGAATTCCTGAAGAAATTCCACTCCACCGACGTCCTGGTGACTGGCTTCGACATCATTTTCTTCTGGGTTGCCCGGATGATCATGCTCACCATGCATCTGGTGAAAAACGAAGACGGCACGCCGCAGGTTCCGTTCAAGACCGTGTACGTTCACGGCTTGGTGCGTGACGGCCAGGGCCAGAAAATGTCCAAGTCCAAGGGCAACGTCCTGGACCCGCTGGACATCATCGACGGTATCGAGCTCGAAGCCCTGGTGCAGAAGCGCACCTCCGGCATGATGCAGCCGAAACTGGCGAAGAAGATCGAGAAGCAGACCCGCGACGAGTTCGCCGAAGGCATCGCCAGCTACGGCACCGACGCCCTGCGCTTCACCTTCTGCTCGCTGGCGTCCACCGGCCGTGACATCAAGTTCGACATGGGCCGCGTCGAGGGCTATCGCAACTTCTGCAACAAGATCTGGAACGCGGCGCGCTACGTGCTGGACAAGGGCGAAGACTGCGGCCAGAACGGCGAAGCCTATGAGCTGTCCCTGGCTGACCGCTGGATCATTTCGCAGCTGCAACGCACCGAAGCCGAAGTGACCCGCCAACTCGACCAGTTCCGTTTCGACCTGGCGGCACAAGCGCTGTACGAGTTCATCTGGAACCAGTACTGCGACTGGTACCTGGAACTGTCCAAGCCTGTGCTGTGGGACGAAAACGCTCCGGTTGAACGCCAGCGCGGCACCCGTCGCACCCTGGTGCGCGTACTGGAAGTGGCCCTGCGCCTGGCGCACCCGTTCATGCCGTTCATCACCGAAGAAATCTGGCAGCGCATCGCACCGCTGGCCGGCATCGAAGGCAAGACGATCATGCTGCAACCTTGGCCAGTGGCCAACGAAACACGCATCGATCAGGCGGCCGAAGACGACATCGAATGGCTCAAGGGCCTGATGCTCGGCACCCGTAATATCCGTGGCGAAATGAACATCGGCCCGGGCAAACCGCTGCCGCTGTTCCTGAAGAACGTCAGCGCCGAGGACCAGCGCCGCCTGACCGAGAACGAAGCCCTGCTGAAGAAGCTGGCGCGCCTCGAATCGATTACCGTGCTGGCTGCCGGCGAAGAAGCACCACTGTCCGCCACCGCACTGGTCGGCGAGATGGAAGTGCTGGTGCCAATGGCCGGCCTGATCGACAAAGGTGCGGAGCTGGCGCGTCTGGACAAGGAAATCCAGCGTCTGCAAGGTGAAGTGCAACGTGTCGGCGGCAAGCTGTCCAACGCCGGTTTCGTTGACAAGGCGCCAGCCGAAGTCATCGAGAAAGAACGCGCCAAACTGGCCGAGGCTGAACAGGCCCTCGGCAAGCTGGCCGAGCAGCATGCGCGGATTGCCAGCCTGTAACGGCGGATCGCAATGAAAAAGGGAGGCCCAAGTGGCCTCCCTTTTTTGTGCGTGCCACTTTCTTACATCTAATGAAGATCTCCTGTGGGAGCGGGCTTGCTCGCGAAGAGGCCGTAACATTCGATATAAATATTGAGTGAAAGTCCGCTTTCGCGAGCAAGCCCGCTCCCACATTTGATTAGTGTGACTCTCAGATGTGGGACAATGCCCGCCACTTTTAGCCATACCCGAATCGACCACCGCCATGACCGCCCCCCGCACACCAAAAGCTGCGCGCAAAAAGCCTGAATCCGCGCCTGCGGCCAAAGCCGCGGCGCCGCGTGAGAAGGCCAGCCTGCACCCGCGCAATCGCCATCAGGGTCGCTACGACTTTCCGGCGCTGATCAAAAGCGCGCCGGAACTGAAGAAGTTCGTGATCATCAATCCGTACGGCAAGGAAAGCATCGACTTCGCCAGCCCGGAAGCCGTGCGGGTGTTCAACCGGGCGCTGCTCAAGTCGTTCTATGGCATCGCTCACTGGGACATTCCCGCCGACTACCTGTGCCCGCCGGTGCCAGGTCGTGCCGATTACGTGCACTTCCTCGCCGATCTGCTGGCCAGTGGCAATGACGGCGTGATCCCCCGTGGCGCCGCCGTGAAGGTGCTGGACATCGGCATGGGCGCCAACTGCGTGTATCCGCTGATCGGTTACAGCGACTATCGCTGGCAGTTCCTCGGTTCCGATATCGATGCGACCGCCATCGCCGCGGCGAAGGCCATCGTTCAATCCAACGGCCTGAACAAGGCGATCCAGGTACGCCAGCAGAGCAACCCCAAGCAGATCCTCACAGGCCTGCTGGAGAGCGCAGAGCGCTTCGACCTGACCATGTGCAACCCGCCATTCCACGCCTCGCTGGACGAGGCTACGCGGGGCAGTACGCGCAAATGGCGAGCCCTGGGCAAAGCCGATCCGAAACGCAAGCTGCCGGTGTTGAACTTTGGCGGCCAGTCGGCCGAGTTGTGGTGCGAAGGCGGGGAAGTACGCTTCGTGACCCAACTGGTCAGCGAAAGCGTGCAGGTCGCCCAACAGGTGCTGTGGTTCAGTACATTGGTGTCAAAGGCATCCAACCTGCCGGCGATCCAGACCGCCCTGAAAAAGGCCGGCGCCCTGGAAAGCCAGGTAGTGGAAATGTCCCAAGGGCAGAAGCAGAGCCGCTTCGTCGCCTGGACCTTCCAGACCAAAGCGCAGCAACAGGCCTGGCGCCAGGCACGATGGAGCAACGCTCAAGCGTAGCGAGTGCTTTATCGCGCCCACAAAAAAACCGTGCCCGGATCGCTCCGGCGCACGGTTTTTCTTAACAAGTCTTACTTGTTAACAGCGTCGGTCAGGCCTTTGGCAACAACCAGCTTGATCACTTTCTTGGCAGCGATTTCGATGGCTGCGCCAGTCGAAGGGTTACGGCCAGTGCGGGCAGGACGCTCAGTCACTTTCAGCTTGCCGATACCTGGCAGAGTGATTTCGCCGCCGTTTTCCAGCTGATCGGCAACGATTTGGCCCAGTTGGTCCAGAGCGTTACGCGCGGTGGTTTTCGGCGCGTCGATAGCTTCAGCGATGTCGGCGATCAGTTGGTCTTTAGTAAGAGCCATTTAGTGTTCCTTCCCTATCAAATTCATATGGATTGCAGAGTGCAATGTCAGCCATCGAGCCCGATCTTCTGGATCTGGCACCCTCGGCCAAATAACCTCGGGATCGGGGTTATAGATACCGAAATCAGGGTTTGGTTCGACCTGACAAATGCTGACTGCACGCTTAACGCAGTGACTTCGCGCAAGACCGGGCAAAGCTAGCACACAGACGTGGAAATATCCGCCTCTAGCTACCCATTTGGTCAGCTTTATTGCGCTAAAACAGGAAAAAAACGCATAAGAACCGTCGGTCGCCTGCCAATTGCCCTTCGCGCCGCGCCAAAACCAGTGGTTGCGGTACACTGAGCGCTTTTTCGGGGGAGCACGCCCTCCTCTCCTCATTCAGCCGAGAAGCCCATGCCGATCCGTCATTGCATCGTCCACCTGATCGACAAAAAACCCGACGGCACACCTGCAGTTCTCCATGCCCGTGACTCCGAACTGGCTGAGTCCGCGGCCATCGAGAACATGCTCGCCGACCTCAACGAAAGCTATAACGCCAAACAGGGTAAAGCCTGGGGCTTGTTCCATCCGGAATCCGGTGCATTTCCGTTCAGCGGCTGGCTGAAGGAGTACTTCGAGGGCGGCCAGGATTTCACGGCGTTCAGCCGCGTGGCGGTCGAGCACCTGCAAAAACTGATGGAAGAATCGAACCTGTCCGTCGGCGGCCATGTGCTGTTCGCACACTATCAGCAAGGCATGACCGACTACCTGGCCATCGCCCTGCTGCACCACAGCGAAGGCGTGGCCGTGACCGATGAACTGGACGTGACCCCGTCCCGTCACCTGGACCTGGGCCAATTGCACCTGGCGGCGCGGATCAACATTTCCGAGTGGCAGAACAATAAACAATCCAAGCAGTACATTTCGTTCATCAAAGGCAAGAACGGCAAAAAGGTTTCGGAGTATTTCCGCGACTTCATCGGCTGTCAGGAAGGCGTCGACGGTCCGGGTGAAACCCGCACCCTGCTCAAGGCCTTCAGTGATTTCGTTGAAAGCGAAGACCTGCCGGAAGACGACGCCCGCGAGAAGACCAAGACCCTGGTGGATTACGCCAGCAGCCAGGCCAAGCTCGGTGAGCCGATGGGCCTGGAGGAATTGTCGGGACTGATCGACGAGGAACGCCCGAAGGCCTTCTACGACCACATTCGCAACAAGGACTACGGCCTGTCGCCGGAAATCCCGGCCGATAAACGCACCCTGAACCAGTTCCGTCGATTCACTGGCCGCGCCGAAGGCTTGTCGATCAGTTTCGAAGCACACCTGCTGGGCTCAAAGATCGAGTACGACGAAGAAGCCGGCACGTTGATCATCAAGGGCCTGCCCACTTCGCTCACCGATCAGCTGAAGCGTCGCAACTGATGCTCGGCGGCGTCCTGAAAAAATTCCTGCTGATCCTGCTGGTGGTTGTGGCTTACCAGAACTGGGGCAAGATCGAGCGGGTCTTCAACCCTTCGCAAGTGGTGTCAGAGCAGACGCAGACCAAGGCCAACGTCGTGCTCTACGCCACCGAATGGTGTGGTTACTGCAAACTGACCCGGCGGTTTCTCGATCAGAAAGGCATTCCGTACAAGGAATTCGATATCGAGAAGGATGCCGTCGCGCGCAAGGATTACGAGGCCCTGGGTGGCGGAGGGATTCCGATCATCGATGTGAACGGGACGCTGATTCGCGGGTATGACCCGGATGCGATTCTGGCCGCGTTGAAATAACCCTGTAGGAGCGAGCTTGCTCGCGAAAAAACCATGGGCGCCGCTGGGCATCCGGTTTTACGCGTTATCGTTCACGATCTTCGCGAGCAAGCTCGCTCCTACAAAGGTCAGATGGCTTCGATACGGAAACCAAACCGCGGGAAGTGCACATGCACCACGCCGCCACGTTCGTCCTTGCGCCGCACAATCAACTCTTCGCTGCCGGCAAACAGCAGCTCTCCCACGACCGGATCAACGCCATAGTCCGTGGCCGCGATGACCACCTGCTGACCCGCCGTGAATCCGTTGGGATCGACGAACCGCTCATCCGGCAATGCCGCTGGCGTGGACCTGCGCGCCACCTCCAGTGCCTCTTCGGACGTCATCTCGCTGGAGGCGCCATGACCAAAGCCCAATACCCGAGCGTGCCACGCATTGACTGCCGGGTAAGCTTCGACCAGCGGAGCCGTCACCGGTGTGGCCTTGAGGAACCAGAGGCAATGGGCCAGGGCAAAGTCGGCAATCGACGGCTCACCGAACAGGAAATCACCCTCTTCACGCTGCAACTGCAGCTCCAGCCGCGACATGATCGTTGGCCACTGATGCCTGGCCTGTTCAGTAGACAATTTTGTCGCGCTACCACCACTGAACAAACCGGCACGGTCGGCCAGAAACGCCTTGATCGCTTCCGGCGATAAATTGCCAAAGCGCACCGCTATCGATTCCGGCTGGAACACCAGGCTGACCGCGTGCTGGAACACAACAGAGTCGGCCCAGGCTGCAAACGACGCGGTGATCATTTCCTGACCTTGCGGAAAGAACGCCGGCAAGGCTTTTTCCTGTTCCAGTCGCCGGGCAATCAATGCCGTATCGCAATAAATATCTGCACCGACCTGCAACACCGGCGTCTTGCGGTAGCCACCGGTCAACGCCGTCAGGTCCGGTTTTGGCATCACTGGCGAGATCTTCACCGAGCGCCATGACAACCCCTTGAAGCCCAGCAACAAGCGGGCCTTTTCGGCAAAGAGGGACGTCGGGTAATGATGCAGAATCAACTCGGACATGCTCGGCTCCGCCGCACAAATTAGGAATCCGCAGCTTAGCGCGCAATCGGTTGGCAGCCTACAGATGTGCCTGATGGGAGCCGATCAACCAGATTGATAAGACGCGACCAGACATTCCTTGGCGCTTTTGCGCAGTTTCTTGATCAGCCGTTCCTGGCGCAGCGCTTCGCTTTTGTCGCGACAAAGTTCGGTATAGACCAGCGCCATGGCCGGGCTGGACAGAAAGAACCGTGCCCCCTTGCCACTTTGATGCTTGGCGAAGCGGCGCACGGGATCATCGCTGACCCCGCAATACAGCGAACCATTGGCCGCGCGAACGAGGTAGACGAACCAGGGCTTGCTGACGGGAGACTCGCTTGGGGTGGTCACGGCACGCTCAAGACTTGAAAGGAAACGAGCCGCGATCTTATCAGCGACCGGCCTGAAATGCCTTCAGCCCCTTCAATGCCTGAGCGCGAACGGCGTTGCGCACCAGTGGCGTCCAGCCCAGCAGCAGACCTTTGAAACCCAATGCCTGTCGTGACCAGGTCCAGAGATCAAAGCTGTCGTGATGCTCGCAAATCCTGCCGTCACGAAAGACGAAGCGCGCCTGGATGTCGTTGACGACGGTGTTGCCGGTCTGGCTGAACAGGTAGGTCGCCACCCAATGGGCGCCACCGGTGCGCCCGTCGGCGTGAACATGATCAAAGGTCAGGGAAAAATCCTTGGCCCGAGTAGTCAGCATGCGCCACATGTCACCGGCATCGCGACCGCGAAGCTCACCGAACGCCGGGTCACTGAACACCACATCATCGGTGTAGCAGGCAGCCATGGCTTCGGCATCCAGGCGCTGGAAAGCCTGGTAGAAACGGGTGATCAAGGCGCTATGGGCTTCACTCATCTGCGGGTTCCCCTGGGTTTGCATAGTGACTTCGAAAGAGTGCCTGCACGATAGTCTGCAAATGCATCGAACACTATCGGCATTCACGACGAAAATAACGCGATGACTATTCACATCATTCCGCTGTCCCGGGCGTAGGAAAAAAGATCAACGTCTGTGCAAACACCTAACCGGTGCATGGCCATTTTCTTTTGTTTACTGATGGTCGACACGCTGCGATTGAAGTGAACGGCGATTTCGCTGACGGTCATGCCACTGGCAAGCATTCGGACCACTTCGTACTCCTTGGCTGACAAGGATGATTCGTGAAACTGATCGCGGGTGTTGGCCAACAGCGTGCGCAGGGACTTGCTGAGGTAATGACGCCCTTCCTGCACCGCATTGATTGCCAGGGGCAACTCCGTCGCCGATGCGGTTTTGGCAACGATGGCCATCACCCCTTGCGCCAGTGCAGCCCTCGCCGTCACCACACTGGTAAACATCGTCACCAGAATGATCGGCAAGGCCGGGTAATGACGCTGAATCGTACTCAACATTTTCAAGCCATCGGCCTGCTGCCCTCCCGGCATGGAGAAGTCGGTGATCAGCAGTTCGCAGGAGGTACTTGAAAGCAGATACATCAAGTTGTCGACACCGTCGGCCTCGCCGACGATCACGCATCGTCGACTGGCGTTGACGAGTATGCGCAGCCCGACACGAACGACTGAATGGTCGTCAGCAATAATGACTCGCATTGTGGGAAACCTCCTGCGGGTGGCGCAAAAGCGCGGAAAGTAGCGTCCTTCCTGCACCGCCCACAACGCCTCGAAAAAAACTCTGACGCCGCGTGCCCAATGTATTCAATGGGCTAACTTTTTGCCCATCTAACAAATAGATGGTTCCTACATTGCAGCGCGCTGAAGACTACGCAGGAGGACCACACTTAAAAAGATTCCTCATCAGAAAAACGCTGCGTAGTACGCAACACTCTTTCATACACGCCCGCTCTCTTTTCGTATTAGTTGCATTCCTCCAACGCCCCCTTGCTCGCTAAGTTGTCGCCTGCCAAGCAGTCCGGCCCCTCTGCCCGGAACTGCGCTCACTCTTTGCCTGACGACCCATTACATGAAGAAGACGCCTACGCCCCTGAGCACTGCCTGCTTGTTCACGGAATCCCTGCGTTACCTGTATTGCGAGCCATGCCAACAGTCTTTTATCCGGGAAATTCAATGAGCGACATCAAGGCAATATTTTTGAAGCAGTTGCGCCGCCTGACCCACACGGGTATCGGTGCGTGCGCGCTGATATGGACCGTACAGGTCCACGCCGACGGCATGGTGCCTGATACCTCCGTGATCATCGTCAATGAAGCCAACGGGGAAACCGCCGTATCCGTGACCAATACCGACGCCAGCCTGGCATTGCTACACGTCACCATCGAAAACATTCCCGAAGACACCGAACCCTTGGTGTTCGTGACGCCACCCTTGGCACGCGTTGAAGCCTCCAGGACACAGTTGGTGCGTTTCATCCTGCAATCGGAAAAGCCCCTGCTCACCCAGCGTTTGAAGCGGGTGATTTTTGAAGGTATCCCCCAAGGCAGACCGGTTTCCGAAGCCGGGCATGCCCGTGTGGGTATGACGGTACGCCAGAACCTGCCGATCATTCTCCACCCCGCTGGCCTGGCGCCCAGCCGCACACCATGGACCGACCTGAAATGGTCGCTACAAGAGGGGCAACTGACCGTACGCAACGAAACACCTTATGTCGTACGCCTGGCTCAGGAAGTACAACTGCTGCCTTCCGGAAGCGCCGCGATGCTACCGCGAACCTACGTACTGCCCGGTGAGCAGATCAGCGTTTCGGTCCCTGCAAAAGCTGCCACCCAGGTTCGAATCTATCCAGCGACGGTCTATGGCTTTGCCGTGCCTCCCTATGACGCGCCGCTCGCCTTCCAGGGCGGACATCATCGATAGCGCCGTGCAGGAAAAAGCAGGCGTCGACATTTCAGCGTGACGGAATCCGAAGCGGATCAAGCCGACACCCTGGCATAACCCAAGTGAATCTCATGAACGCCGTATTGAAATACCGTGATGGCGAAGCCATGCCTGCGATTCGGCCGGCCAGCCCTCCCCCTCATCTGTCGCGAGTCCGGACCGGCATGGTGTTGCTGCTTGGCAACATGCTGATAGGGCTCGAAGCCAATGCCGACGACCTCGATGCTGCTTCGTTGCTGACTTCGTTCGACCAGAAAACGCTGAGTCAACGTGGTATCGACCCCAGTCTCGCAACCCAACTATTGGCCGCCCCTAGCTTCACCGCTGGCCGACATCCGATCACCCTCACGGTCAATGGCCAGCGTCGCGGCCGGGTCGACGTCACGTTCAACCGGGAGGGCGACTTGTGCTTTGACCGTTCCCTGCTTGATGCGGCAAACCTGAGCGAGCCATCGATTCCAGCCAACGACAAAGGCTGTTTCGATGTACTCGCCACCTGGCCGCAGGCCCGAATCGAACAGGATCCGGCCAATCTCGGCCTTTCATTGATAGTGCCCACCCAGGCGATACGTCCGGTGGTCCGGGATATCTCCGGTTATCAAACCGGTGGTATCGCCGGGTTACTCAATTACGACATCAACAGCCTCCACAGCCAATACGGCAATCGATCGAACCGCTACCTCTCAGCCAACACCGAAGTCGGCTTCAATGCCAGCGACTGGATTGTACGCAGCCGTCAGGTACAGAGCTGGCAGAACGATGTGTCGCGCACCACTCACCTGGCGGCTTACGCCCAGCGCACCTTTGCCAGCCACGAAACAGTGCTTCAAGCGGGTCAGGTCAATCTCTACAACCCGGTACTGGCCGGCGCGCAGATCACCGGCGTCCAGCTCATGACGGAGCAGGCGCTCCAGGTCGAAGGCCAAGGCAATCCCATCGAAGGGATTGCCCGCAGCCAGGCCCAGGTCGAAATACGCCAGAACGGTTCGCTGATCCACTCGACCGTGGTACCGGCCGGACCGTTTTCCCTGAGTAACGTACGTCGGCTCGACAGTCGCTCCGATGTTGAAGTCACCGTCAAGGAAGCGGATGGCAGCGAGCAACGCTTCACGGTCCCCGTTGCCATGCTCGGCGTTGGCCTGCCGGCCCCCGGTTTTTCGTTGGCCACCGGCCAGGTACGCAGTCTCGGCGATGCCCGGAGCGGTAACCCCTGGGTGATCAGCGGTGGCTGGAGTGGAGCACTCAACCCGAATGTCCTGCTCAGCACCGGTGCTACCGGCACCGCCGATTACCGTGCCGCGGGCGCTGGCCTGAGCCTGCTGCCAGGGCCCGGCACACAGATCCAGACCACCTTGCAAGCGGCCGACACCAGCACCCATCAAGCCGACAGGGGGCTTCAGGCCGATCTGAATGTTTCGCAACGCTTGGGTGAACAGTGGTCGATCAATGCCGCAACTTCGCACCGGACCTTTGGTTATCGCGAACTGTCGGAGGCGGTGTTTGACACTCGATCGGAACGTAGCCAGTCGCGTTACCGCGATCAGCAAAGCTTGTCACTGACCTGGTCAACTCCCGGGTTTGGAGCGTTCAGCAGTGGCTTCAGCCGCTCAACGACATTCGATGGGCAAAACAGCAGCCGCGCCCTGGCGTCCTGGGGCACCCGGATTGGCGACGTGTCAGTGTCGGCCACCGCGCAATGGCAAGTCAGCGGCACCCAACGTAGCGACGACAGTGTTTACCTGAGCCTCAGCATTCCACTGGGTGAAAGTCGCCGGGCGCGCACCTGGGTACGCCGTTCCGCTGGCGAATACCGCAGCGGTGTCGGCTTGAACGAGCAGATCAACGACCAGTTGAGCTACCGGGTCGGTGTCGAGCACGACACACGAGACAAACAAGTGCAGTCCTCCGCGGGGGTTTCCCTGCTGCCGCGCTACAGCCAACTGGACTTGAACTACACCCGCTCCGATGCCGAACGCTCCAGCTACCAGATGGGCGCGCGTGGCGGTGCCGTTCTGCACGGCGACGGCCTGACGTTATCGCCATACGCCGTACGGGACACCTTCGCGCTGCTTTCGGTTGGCGACGAAAGCGCCATCAAAGTCTCGACCCCAAGCGGTCCGGTCTGGACCGACTGGAAAGGTCAGGCCGTTGTGCCTCAAGTGAGCGCCTATGGGCGCAGCCCGGTAGAAGTCGACACCCGCTCGCTGCCGCGCAACCTCGATATCAACAACGGACTGGCCGTGGTTTCCGCCGGACGCGGGGCCGTCGACAAGGTCGAGTTCGGCGTCACCTTGACCCGCCGTGCCCTGCTCAAAGTCACCACGGACGACGGTACCCCCCTGCCCCGTGGCGCGACGGTAAGCAGCGCAGACGGTGAGTTCATCACGCTCGCTCAAGAAGGTGGATTGGTGTTTCTGCCCAACGCACTGACCACCCGCGACCTGTGGATAACCGCACCAGGGCTGGAGCGCTGCGCGCTGCGTTTCGAACTGCCGGCCAAGGCCAATACCCAGGTGTATTACGAGACCGCCGACGCCCGGTGCCGCACACTTTGAGGATCTCCCCATGAAGCTGTCCCACCCTCTGCTGTTAACACTCGGCACGTTGATGTTAAGCGGACTGGCGCCGCACGCCTGGGCCCTCGCCGATGAATGCAAGCTCACCCTGAGTCAGCCGGTACTCGATTACGGTTTGACGAATCGGGCTATACGCGCCAATGGCTCCGCAGAGCGAACCCTGGGCGAGCGCCGCCTGAGCCTGAACCTGAGCTGCCCCCAACCCACTGACATGACCCTGTTCTACCGTGCCATGGCCGCGACCGCCGAGCGCTTTCGCTTTGCCGAGCACGGCAGCTATGCCGTGCGCATGAGTGACGCCGTGCTCGATGGGCAACCGGTGGACCTGGGCCTGATTTCTGCCATCGGCCAAGCACCTGAAGCAACCACTTCGAGTCTGCTTTGGCAACCGCAGCAGGCCATCGTTCCGGTTCGGGGCGGTGTGGCGGCGCAAGGGCAAAATCTTTCGGCGCAACTGGAGCTGACAGCCTGGGCGTCGGACAAGGCGTTGCAGGTACGTGACGCCGTAGTCTGGGAAACCACCGGCCTGTTCGACGCGGTCGCGACAGGCCTCTCAAGGGAGATAACCCTGCGCGCCCGTTTCGCCCCCACCGCGTGCAAAGTGGAACTGTCCAATGGCGGCCTGGTGGATTTCGGTCGGCTCACGAAAAACGATCTGAACCCTGACAAAAGCACCCGACTGCCGCCCAAGGATTTGACCCTGCGGGTCGACTGCGACGCCCCGATGGAATTTGCCCTGGTCATGCATGACAACCGCCCGGGCTCGGCAACGGACAACAGCGAGATTTACTACGGACTGGGTCTGGATCACCGCAGCAACAAGATCGGCCTGTACTCACTCAATGTCGATCCCGCTAACGCCAGCGCCGACAGCTTCGCACGCCTGTATCAAACCTACTCCACCACCCAGGGCGCGGCCTGGAGAACCTCCAGTTCGAACCCGATTCCGTTCGCCCAGAGAAGCTACCTGGGCTTTACGGACAGGGCCAGCAGCACCGCAGGCCCGGCCTTAATCCAGAACCTCACCACCACGGTGACGGTCGAGGCCATCATTGCCCCCACCAATAGCCTGGACCTGAGCAGCGCCGTTCACCTCGACGGCTCGGGGACGATCGAGATTTTTTACCAGTAACACCCACCCTGCCTTGTTGAAGCCGCGGGGCACTTACGCCCCTCGGAACATTCAAGGCCAACAACTAAAGAAAGGAAGTTTCACCCATGAAAAAGTACTTCGCAGCACTTGCTACTACAGCTGTAATCAGCACCGCCCCTCAGGCCTTCGCGGTGGACAATACCCTGGAGGTCAAAGGCACTATCATTCCAGTCGCTTGCACGCCGGTCTTCTCCAATGATGGCATCATCGAACTAGGCAAGATTTCGTCCAAAGAGCTTAATCCAGACACCCATAAAAAGGTCAGGGAAAATAACATTCAACTGGTCGTAACCTGTAGTGCTCCACAAAGGTTCTCACTGAATCCAATTGACAATCGACGCGAGACATCAACTGGTGATTGGTTTGGCCTTGGTCTGACCACCAACTTAGAAAAGTTGGGCTACTTTTACCCCGAAATTCTGAGTGTCAAGGACGGTGCAACACCGCTGGACCCAATCGACTCAATAGACGAGGCAAACTGGTCGAAAGCAACCTCTGCCAAACCGGGACGTTACTTGTCCGTTGCCGCTATTGGCGGCACCTCACCGATTGATGCAGAAGTTGTCACCTTTGATTTTAGGGTCGATACCTATATCGCCCCCGCCAACGGACTGACCCTGGACCAGGACGTCACCATTGACGGCTCCGCAACGTTCGAAGTGGCGTACTACTAAGGGCCAAGGCACTGAACCGTTCGTTGCCTGAATGAACGGTTCAGTGCCTAAACTTCTACGAGAAAAAGGAATTTATCGATGAAGCGTATTCCCATGGCTCTGACCACCGGACTGCTGATGGGCATGGCGACTGCAGCCCTTGCGGTGCCCCCCAATGAACTCTTGGTCAAAGGCACGATCACCCCGGTCGCCTGCATCCCGATTTTCTCCAACAACGGACTTGTCGACTACGGAAAAATTTCCCGAAAGGACCTGAACGTCGACACAAGGACGCAACTGCGTGACGAGTTCCTCGACCTCGACATCAGCTGCAACACCGCGGCTCCTTTCGCATTGATCATGCGCGATAACCGCGAAGGCTCGGCCATCGTCAACAGTGAGATCTACTACGGTCTGAACGTCGACCGCAGCGGCAACAGGATCGGTCTGTACTCGTTGCACTTCGATCCTGCCCGCACCGTAGCGGACGCTCTGCCGCAAGTGTATCGAACCGACTCCACCACTGGCGGGCGGGGGTGGAGTACATCCAGTTTCAGCCCCATACCGATTGCCGCCAATAGCTGGCTTGGCTTCACCGATTTGGCGGGCAGCACCGCAGGTCCTGTCGAGATCAAGAACCTGAGCAGCCGGGTCACCCTCGTCGCCGTCATTGCCCCCACCTCAACGCTGGACCTGAGTGACGATGCAATACTCGACGGTTCCGCAACCCTGGAGGTTGTCTATTTATAGGCATCTGTCACGGTTGAATTCTCTCGCTGCTGACTTGCACATACAGCGCCCTCCCGGCCCCGAGACCGGCGATGATCGCACCCAGGCCGATGACACCGAAGATCCAGCCCACCGCCGTCCAGCCACCGGTCCAGTCATGCACGATACCGACCGCGAACGGCCCCATGGACGCCAGGGTGTAACCAAAACCCTGGGCCATGCTCGAGAGGTTCGCGGCGACGTGGGAGTCCCGCGAACGCAACACGATCAGGGTCAAAGCCAGGCTGAACGTGGCACCCTGCCCCAGCCCCAGCACGATCGCCCAGCCCCACAAGCCTTCGATCGGCGCATACAGGCAACCGAACAGACCACCGAGGGTCAGGGCCATAACAATCACGATCGCCAGGCGCTGGTCCTTGCCACGTGTAGCCAGCCAGGGCGCGGCGAGGGAGCTGACCAGTTGCACGATCACCGAACCCGACAACACCAGTCCGGCCTGGGTCGGGGTCAGACCGCGACCGATCAGGATCGACGGCAACCAGCCGAACACGATGTAGGCCAGGGACGATTGCAGGCCCATGTACAAGGTCACCTGCCAGGCCAGCGGATCGCGCAGCAAGCCTCGAACGCGGTAGGCAACGTTGTGCGCGCCGTGTTTCTGGCTGATTTGCGGCAGCCAGAACAGCGCCGCCGCCAATGCCGGAACAACCCAGAAACCGAGGCCCAGCTCCCAGCGCTTGTCGAAGTGCTCGCTCAGCGGCACGGTCGCACCCGCCGCCATCGCCGCGCCCAAGCAAAGGGCCATGGTGTAGACGCCGGTCATGGTTCCGGCCTGTTTCGGGAAATCACGTTTGACGATGCCAGGCAGCAACACACCGATCACGCCGATGCTGGCACCGGCCAGCACACTGCCGGCAAACAGGCCGATCTCACCGAACGAACTGCGCAGGATGATCCCGCCAGCGAGTGTCAGCAGAATGCTCAACACCACCCGCTCAGCCCCAAAACGTCTGGCCAGCAGCGGAGCCAGCGGCGCAAACAGGCCAAGACACAACACCGGCAACGTCGTCAGCAAACCGGCCTGCGATGCCGACAAGCCAAGGGACTTCGAGACGTCGCTGAGCATCGGCGCCATGCTCGACAGCGCCGGGCGCAGGTTCAGCGCCACCAGAATCAGACCCAGCAGCAACAGCCACGGCCGGCGCAGAACCGGGTGAGTTTGCTGAACCTGTTCGTCATCGGCCTCGGCGTCGATCAGCAGCTCTTCCAGCTCTGCCGAACGTTTTGCGGCTGTGGATAATTCACTGCGCGGTATCGACTTCCCGGTTTCAAGGTTCATTGATCAACTGCCTCGACAAGGATTTGGCCCGCTCCGGATCGCGTTGTTCGACGGCTTCGAGCAATTCGATATGCAGGTCGAACACTTCCTGGCGGCGCGGGACGATGCTCAGGGTCTGGCGCAACTGCGCGCCGACGATGCTGGAGAAATAGCGATACAGCTCGCTGAGGGTCGGGTTGTGAGCGGCGTCCACCAGGCGCCGGTGGAACACCAGATCGCAGGCGATGTAGGTGTCGAGATCGCCGTGGTAGTGACTGCCGCTGACACCCAGCGCCTCGCGCAATGCCACCAGGTCTTCATCGGTGCGGCGCATGGCTGCCAGGCCGATGGCCTCGACTTCGAGGATGTGCCGGGTTTCCCGCGCCTGCTCAAGAGAGCAACGGGACAACGCCTTCAGGGTATCGAGCGGATCGACCACCGCCCGCAGGTAACTGCCGTCGCCCTGGCGGATTTCGATCAACCCGGAAAACGCCAACACGCGCATGGCTTCGCGCACGGTGTTGCGGCTGATGCCCAGTTCCGCCGACAACTCGGGCTCGGTGGGCAAACGCTGGCCGACGACCCAGATACCCTGGTTGATACGCTGGCGCAGTTGGTCCAGGGCCTGATCGACCAGGGATCGTTTTACCAACGGAGAGATTTCTGACATGGAATTCGCCCTCTCATCCAATCATAGGATGAATTTTCTGACATGGTAGTCAACATATTCCAAGAGGGCAACCGTTCAGAATTGGCGTGTGATCAATGGAGTCGGTAGCACAACCCCCTGTGGGAGCGGGCTTGCTCGCGAAGGCGGCTTAACATTCAACGAGTATGTTGCCTGACACTCCGCTTTCGCGAGCAAGCCCGCTCCCACAGGGTTTTGCATTCGGACGTTAAATCGCGGACAAAAATAAACCCGGAACTCAGTCCGGGTTTATTTCAGTGCCGGGGCTCGATCAATGCAGGATCTGGCTCAGGAACAGCTTGGTGCGATCATTCTGTGGGTGATCGAAGAAGTCGTTCGGCGCGGCCTGTTCGACGATCTCGCCCTTGTCCATGAAGATCACGCGGTTGGCCACGGTGCGGGCGAAGCCCATTTCGTGGGTCACGCAGAGCATCGTCATGCCGTCTTCGGCCAGGCCGATCATGGTGTCCAGCACCTCTTTGACCATCTCCGGATCGAGGGCCGACGTCGGCTCGTCGAACAGCATGATTTTCGGTTTCATGCACAGCGCGCGGGCGATCGCCACACGCTGCTGCTGACCGCCGGACAACTGCCCCGGGTATTTATGCGCCTGCTCCGGAATGCGTACGCGTTCCAGGTAGTGCATGGCGATTTCCTCGGCCTTGCGCTTGGGCATCTTGCGCACCCACATCGGCGCCAGCGTGCAGTTCTGCAGGATGGTCAGGTGCGGGAACAGGTTGAAATGCTGGAACACCATGCCGACTTCGCGGCGGATCGCTTCGATCTGCTTGAGGTCGTTGGTCAGTTCCACGCCATCGACCACGATGCGGCCCTGCTGGTGTTCTTCCAGACGGTTGAGGCAGCGGATGGTGGTGGACTTGCCGGAACCCGACGGGCCGCACAACACGATACGCTCGCCCTGCTTGACGTTGAGGTTGATGTCTTTCAACACGTGGAACTGGCCGTACCACTTGTTCACGCCCTGCATCTGAATAATGCCTTCAGGGCTCACAGGCTTTTTATTTGCTTCGCTCATAAAAGAACTCCTAACGCTTGTGGCCTGTGTCGAGCTTGCGTTCCAGATGCATGGAATAGCGCGACATACCAAAACAGAAAATCCAGAACACCAGGGCGGCAAACACATAGCCTTCGGTGGCCATGCCCAGCCATTTCGGATCGGCGGCGGCTTGCTTGACGCTGTTGAGCAGGTCGAACAGGCCGATGATGATCACAAGGCTGGTGTCCTTGAACAGCGCGATGAAGGTGTTGACGATGCCGGGGATCACCAGCTTCAGGGCTTGCGGCAGAATCACCAGGCCCATGCTGCGCCAGTAGCCCAGCCCCATCGCTGCAGCCGCTTCGTACTGCCCCTTGGGAATCGCTTGCAGACCACCGCGCACCACCTCGGCCACGTAGGCCGACTGGAACAGGATCACGCCGATCAGGGCCCGCAGCAGCTTGTCGAAGTTCATGCCTTCAGGCAGGAACAGCGGCAGCATCACCGAGGACATGAACAGCACCGTGATCAACGGCACGCCGCGCCAGAATTCGATGAAGGTCACGCAGACCACGCGAATCGCCGGCATGTTCGAACGACGCCCCAGGGCCAGGACAATCCCCAGCGGCAGCGCACCGGCGATGCCGACGGTGGCAATCACCAGGGTCAGCATCAGGCCGCCCCACTGGCTGGTCGCCACCTGGGTCAGACCGAAGACGCCGCCGTGCAGCAAGCACCAGGCAATGATCGGGTACAGCACCAGGAAGCTCAGCCCGTACACCGCCTTATGGTGAAAGCGCGAGATGAACAACGGCGCCACGCCAACGATCGCCAGCCACACCGTCAGGTCCACGCGCCAGCGCAGTTCCGGCGGGTAGTAGCCGTACATGAACTGGCCGAAGCGCTGCTGGATGAACACCCAGCAGGCGCCCTCCTTGGTGCAGTCGGCCTGGCTGGTGCCAACCCAGTTGGCATCGAGGATCGCCCACTGCAGGATCGGCGGGACAACCAGGTAAATCAGATAGAACGCAAACAGGGTCAACAGCGTGTTGAGCCAGCTGGAGAACATGTTCGCGCGCATCCACGCCACCACACCGATGCTGCTGCTCGGTGGGGGCATGTCAGGTTTGAAAGTATGAGTGCTCATGCGCTTTTCCTTACCGCTCGATCAGCGCAATGCGCTTGTTGTACCAGTTCATCAGCAGGGAAATGCTGATACTGATCGCCAGGTACACGCTCATGGTGATCGCAATCACCTCGATCGCCTGGCCGGTCTGGTTCAGCACCGTTCCTGCGAACAGCGAGACCATTTCCGGATAACCGATACCGGCCGCCAGCGAGGAGTTCTTCGCCAGGTTCAGGTATTGGCTGGTCAGCGGTGGAATGATCACGCGCAGGGCTTGCGGGATGATCACCTTGCGCAGGGTCGGACCATTGCGCAGGCCGAGGGAATGCGCCGCTTCGGTCTGGCCGTGGCTGACCGACTTGATGCCCGAACGCACGATCTCGGCGATGAACGCTGCGGTGTACACCGTCAGCGCCAGGGTCAAGGCCAGCAGTTCCGGGATCAGTACCCAGCCGCCGACGAAATTGAAGCCTTGCAGCTTCGGCATTTCCCAGTGCACCGGCGCGCCGAAAATCAGGGCGCACAGGGCCGGGATCACCAGGAACAACGCCAGGCCGACCCAGAACTTGTGGAACGGCACACCGGTGGCTTCAAAGCGCTTGGTCGCCCAGCGGCTCATCAGCACGATGGCGACGATGGCGACGACAACGCTGGTCACAAACGGCCAGAAACCGTCCGACATCAACGCCGCCGGCATGTTCAGGCCGCGGCTGCTGACGAAGAAGGTATCGCCGAAATTGTGGCTGTTACGCGGCCCAGGCATGGTCAGGAACACCGCGAAGTACCAGAACAGGATCTGCAGCAGCGGCGGAATGTTACGGAAGACTTCCACGTACACCGTCGCCACTTTGGCGATGATCCAGTTCTTCGACAGCCGCGCCACACCCACGATGAAACCCAGGATCGTCGCCAGGATCACGCCGATGAAGGTCACCAGCAGCGTGTTGAGCAGGCCGATGACAAACACCCGGGCATATGTGTCCGCTTCGGTGTAGTCGATCAGGTGTTGAGCGATGCCGAAACCGGCACTGCGCTCCAGAAAGTCGAAACCGGAGGTAATGCCCCGGTGCTGCAGGTTGGTCTGGGTGTTATCGAACAGATACCAGCCCAGCGAGACCACCCCGATAATCGTGATGATCTGGAATACCCACGCGCGCACTCGTGGATCGCTGAGGCTGAGCCTCTGCTTTGGTGCGCCGATTGAATTTTGCATGAAGTGCCCCGGAAATAATGGAACAGAACATCACCCGGTGGTTGGCCCACCGGGTGATAGAACCATCAGCGCACTGGTGGTGCGTATTGAATGCCGCCAGCGTTCCACAGAGCGTTCAGCCCGCGGTCGATTTCCAGCGGAGTGCTCTTGCCGAGGTTTTTCTCGAACACTTCGCCGTAGTTACCAACCTGCTTGACGATCTGCACGACCCAGTCTTTCTTCACTTTCAGGTCTTTGCCGTATTCACCGTCGGTACCCAGCAGACGGGCAACGTCAGGGTTCTTGGTGCCCTTGGCTTCGGCTTCGACGTTCTTCGAAGTGATGCCGGCTTCTTCAGCGTTGAGCATGGCGTAGCCAGTCCAGCGCACGATGGCCAGCCACTCGTCGTCGCCATTACGCACGACCGGGCCCAGAGGCTCCTTGGAAATGGTTTCCGGCAGAACCACGTAGTCCTTCGGCGAAGCCAGCTTGCTGCGCTGGGCGAACAGCTGGGATTTGTCGGAGGTCAGTACGTCGCAACGACCGGATTCCAGCGACTTGGCGCTTTCGTCGGAGGTGTCGAAGGTGATCGGGGTGTATTTCAGGCCGTTGCCGCGGAAGTAGTCGGAAACGTTCAGCTCGGTCGTGGTACCGGCCTGGATGCAGATGGTTGCACCGTCCAGCTCTTTAGCGCTTTTCACGCCCAGCTTGTTGTTTACCAGGAAGCCGATGCCGTCGTAGTAAGTGATGAAGCCCGGGAATTTCAGGCCCATGCCCGCATCACGGGAGCTGGTCATGGTGGTGTTGCGCGACAGAATGTCGATTTCGCCGGACTGCAGCGCGGTGAAGCGCTCCTTGGCGTTCAACTGGCTGAACTTGACCTTGGTCGCGTCGCCGAAGACAGCCGCCGCCACTGCACGGCAGTAGTCAGCATCGATACCGACGATCTTGCCGGTGGAATCCGGAACCGAGAAGCCTGGCAGACCGTCGCTGACGCCACACTGCACGAAACCTTTCTTCATCACTGCATCCAGGGTTGCGCCCGCCTGGGCAAACCCGCTGACACCGAGTACCGCGGCTGCAGTCACGATAGCCAGGGTGGATTTCAACATCTTCATTCAAACCTCCAGTTTTGCTCTTGTTGTGTCGGAGCGTGAGTCCTGTCGCACCCTTTTGAGGCGTAGTCGACCCGTGTTGGCTTGTTTTTGGGTCAACCGACGTAAGACGTTAGCTATGAGTCTAGTAGGAGAAAATCCACGTCATGGAAAACTCGCTCTCACCAGTCGGCCGAACGGGCTGTAGCCCTTTCACGTTCGCGAAGCCCCGTATCGGCCTTTGGCGAACATCCATCACCGGATTCTTTTCAATCCCACTAACAACCTCGGCCTGATAGTGTTACCGACAGGCGTAGGATTTTTCATACAGAGTTCGCCATAGCAAAGCCCGTACCACACCGCTCGCCGAAGCGGTTCAGCTGCAGGTCAATAGCAAAACTTGTAACCTTGCGACATCTTCGTAACTGATCAACCAGACACGCACTCAGCCCTCGCACTCAATGAGAGCGCACGCACACTTTTGGAGCAGCCATGACCAACCCCTTGATTCTTGAACCCGTCAAGACCGCAGACGCCTGCGTTATCTGGCTGCACGGCCTGGGTGCCGATCGCTACGACTTCCTGCCAGTGGCCGAAGCCCTGCAGGAATCCCTGTTGAGCACCCGCTTTGTTTTGCCCCAGGCGCCGAGCCGCGCCGTCACCATCAACGGCGGATACGAGATGCCGAGCTGGTACGACATATTGGCCATGAGCCCCGCGCGCGCGATCAACCGCGAGCAACTGGAAGAGTCTGCCAACTGGATCATCGAACTGATCGAATCGCAGAAGGCCAGCGGAATAGACGCCTCGCGGATTTTCCTGGCCGGCTTTTCCCAAGGCGGTGCCGTGGTGATCCACACCGCTTTTCTGAAGTGGCAGGGACCGCTGGGTGGCGTCATTGCCCTTTCTACTTATGCACCGACCTTCAGCGACGAACTGCAACTGTCCGCCAGCCAGCAGCGCATTCCGGTACTGTCGATGCACGGCCAATACGACGATGTGGTGCAGAACTCGATGGGACGCAGCGCCTACGAGCACTTGAAGCATCGTGGTGTCACCGTGACATGGCAGGAATACCCAATGGGCCACGAAGTGTTACCCGAGGAAATTCGCGACATCGGCACCTGGCTCACCGAGCGCTTGCGTTGACCCTCCAGGTTCCTTTCTTTGTTTAAAGGCCCCTTTGATCCATCCCACTACGCCGCGCCCGATTCTTGCATTACACTGGCCGGCGTACATTCCTTAACCAATTGATGAGATGACCGTGCTCAAAGCACTCAAGAAAATGTTCGGTAAAAGCGAGACTGAGCAACTCGCGCCAGTCCCCAGCGCTCCGTCTCACGCTCCCAGCCACCGCACCGACGGTAATCAGCCTGAACGGGCCGCCACCACGACGGCACCCAAGCATGAGCCCAAGCCCGCACCCGCTGCCCAGCCTGTGGCGATAGCAGCCCCGGAACAGCCGCTCAGCGAAACACCGAAACCCGCCAAACCGCGCCGCGAACCCAAGCCCAAGGCGCCGGTCATCCCATGGAAACTCGAAGACTTCGTTGTCGAGCCCCAGGAAGGCAAAACCCGCTTCCACGATTTCAAGCTGGCCCCTGAACTGATGCACGCCATCCAGGACCTGGGCTTCCCGTATTGCACACCGATCCAGGCACAGGTGCTGGGCTTCACCCTCGCCGGCAAAGATGCCATCGGCCGCGCCCAGACCGGTACCGGCAAAACCGCTGCGTTCCTGATCTCGATCATCACCCAGTTGCTGCAAACCCCGCCGCCGAAAGAGCGCTACATGGGTGAGCCTCGGGCACTGATCATCGCGCCAACCCGCGAACTGGTGGTGCAGATCGCCAAGGATGCCGCCGACCTGACCAAGTACACCGGCCTCAACGTCATGACCTTCGTCGGCGGCATGGACTTCGACAAACAGCTCAAGCACCTCGAAGCCCGCCACTGCGACATCCTGGTGGCCACGCCGGGCCGCCTGCTGGACTTCAACCAGCGCGGCGACGTGCATCTGGACATGGTCGAAGTGATGGTGCTGGACGAAGCCGACCGCATGCTCGACATGGGCTTCATCCCGCAAGTGCGCCAGATCATTCGCCAGACGCCGCCGAAGGCCGAGCGCCAGACGCTGCTGTTCTCCGCGACCTTCACCGAAGACGTGATGAACCTGGCCAAGCAATGGACCACCGACCCTGCCATCGTCGAAATCGAAGTCACCAACGTGGCCAACGAAAACGTCGAGCAGCATATCTACGCCGTGGCCGCTGCCGACAAGTACAAGCTGCTCTACAACCTGGTCAACGACAATGGCTGGGAACGGGTGATCGTGTTCGCCAACCGCAAGGATGAAGTGCGACGCATCGAAGAACGCCTGGTGCGCGACGGCATCAACGCTGCGCAACTGTCCGGCGACGTGCCGCAGCACAAGCGCATCAAAACCCTCGAAGGTTTCCGCGAAGGCAAGATCCGCGTCCTGGTCGCCACCGACGTGGCCGGTCGCGGTATCCACATCGACGGCATCAGTCACGTGATCAACTTCACCCTGCCGGAAGTGCCGGACGACTACGTGCACCGCATCGGACGGACCGGTCGTGCTGGCGCCGACGGTGTGTCCATCAGCTTTGCCGGTGAAGACGACTCCTACCAGTTACCGTCCATCGAGGAAAAACTGGGGCGCAAGATCAGCTGTGAAACACCACCGACGCATCTGCTGCGGGCGGTTGAGCGCAAGCGCCCACACTAAAGGACGCTGAAAAGACAAGCGCAGCCGGAAACGGACTGCGCTTTTTTTTCGCCCGGATATTGTGAGATAAAACTAAAAGTCCATAATGGACAAATTAGTTTACTTTCAGTCCCGGAGCCGACCATGTCCAATACGCCCCAAGTGATCAACCAGAACCAGGCTCGCGAATTGCTGGCGCAGGTCGACGTGCCGCAGATCCTGCGCAAAATGTTCCGTGACCTGGCGGCCGGGCAAGCCGTGCAACCGGCACAACAACGGGTGGAATTTCCCCAGGGCGCCGGTGACTTCATCAACTACCTGGGTGTGTTGGCCGAAGACGGCGTGTACGGCATCAAGACTTCACCCTACATCGTCCGTGAGCAAGGACCCTTGGTGACTGCATGGACTGTGCTGATGTCGATGCACACCGGCCAGCCGCTGTTGCTGTGCGACGCGGGTGAACTGACCACCGCACGCACCGCCGCGACCACCGCCGTGGCGGTCGATGCCCTCGCGCCGCTGACTGCCAATCGCCTGGCCATCATCGGCAGCGGCAAAGTGGCCCAGGCGCACCTGCATTACGTGAAAGGCCTGCGCGACTGGCAGAGCATCAGCCTGTATGCGCCGCACCTGAGCGATGATGCTCAAACCGTGAGCCTGCTGAAAAACATCGAACCACGCCTGAACATCGTCGAGAGTCGCGAAGCTGCCGCGCAGGACGCCGACGTGATCATGCTCTGCACCTCATCCGCCGGTCCGGTGATCGATCCGTCGAGCTTGCGCAAACCGGCGCTGATCACCTCCATCAGTACCAACGCGCCGCGTGCCCACGAAGTGCCGCCGCAAAGCCTCAATGACATGCAGGTGTTCTGCGACTATCGCCTGACCACCCCCGGCGCAGCCGGTGAAATGCTGATTGCCGGCGAACAACATGGCTGGGACAAGAGCGCGATTGTCGGCGACCTGCCGGACCTGCTCAGCGATAAAGTCCAGCGCCCCGGTTACGATCGGCATGTGTTTTTCCGCTCCATCGGGCTGGGCCTGGAAGACATTGCGCTGGCCAATGCCATCTATCGCCTGTCCCGCTGACACCACCACTCACCTGTGGGAGCGAGCCTGCTCGCGAATACGATCTTTCATTCAACATAGATGTTGACTGATCCGACGCTTTCGCGAGCAGGCTCGCTCCCACAGGAAATCTCTACACCATTGGCATTTACGCCCCATCAGGAGACGTTCATGAGCCAGGCAGATTTCATCATCATCGGCGGCGGTATCGCCGGCGCTTCCACCGGTTTCTGGCTGTCGCAGCATGGCCGCGTGATCGTGCTCGAACGCGAATCCCATCCGGCCTACCATTCCACCGGACGTTCGGCCGCCCTGTACACCGCCGCCTACGGCACCCCGCAGGTTCGCGCACTGACCCTGGCCAGCCGGGATTTTTTCGACAATCCGCCCAGCGGCTTCTGTGAACACCCGCTGTTGACGCCACGCGGCGAAATGACCGTGGATTTCACCGGCGACCCGGACGAACTGAACAGGCAATACCAGAGCGCGAAAGCCACGGTGCCGGAGATGCAATTGCTCAGCACCGACGAGGCCTGCGCGCTGGTACCTGTCCTGCGCCGGGAAAAAGTCCACGGCGCGATCTACGATCCGACCGCCACCGACATCGACACCGACGCCCTGCATCAGGGATACCTGCGAGGCATCCGCCGCAATCAGGGCGAAGTCCACACCGACGCCGAAGTCGTCAGCCTGAGCCGCGATGACCAGGGTACATGGCACGTCCAGACCGGCACTCAGACGTTCAGCGCCCCGGTCATCATCAACGCCGCCGGCGCCTGGGCCGACAGGATCGGCGAACTGGCCGGCGCCAGACCCCTGGGCCTGCAACCGAAACGCCGTGCCGCGTTCATCTTCGCCGGCCCGGAGGGCGTGGACATCCATCATTGGCCAATGCTGGTCAGCCTCGACGAATCCTTCTACATGAAACCCGACGCCGGGATGTTCCTCGGTTCGCCGGCCAACGCCGATCCGGTGGAACCCCATGACGTACAGCCTGAAGAACTGGACATCGCCATGGGCATCTACCAGATCGAAGAAGCCACGACCCTGACCATTCGCCGCCCGACCCGCACCTGGGCCGGCCTGCGCAGCTTCGTCAGCGACGGCGATTTGCTGTCCGGCTTCGATCCACAGGTGCCAGGGCTGTTCTGGGTCGCGGCGCAAGGCGGGTATGGCATTCAGACTTCGCCGGCCATGGGCCAGGCCAGCGCGGCACTGGTGCGCGGTGCAGCGTTGCCCGAGTCGTTCGGCCGGTTTGGCCTGAATGCCGACATGCTCTCCCCTGCCCGCCTCGGCTGAGCCTGATCCTCAGGTGACGTGCCCCCACGATTACGGCACACTTTCAGCGCCCCTTTGATGGGGCGCTGACGCTGCCTGGAGTTCCACTGTATGAACGCCCCCGAAAAAGACTCGGCCCTGGACGACACGTCCCTGGATAACTTCCACGCGATCGCCGACGCCATCGCCACGTTGTTTTTCCCCCACGCCGAAGTGGTGCTGCACGACCTGCGCACGCAAAAGGTCGACTACATCGCCAACAACCTGTCCAAGCGGGAAATCGGCGACGACTCGGCGCTGGAAGACATGCTCAGCGACGATGTCAGCGAACGAAACATCGGGCCGTACGAAAAGCTAAATTGGGATGGCCAGAAGATTCGCAGCCTCAGCACGGTACTGCGCGACAGCGAAGGTCATCCGCTGGCGGTGCTGTGCATCAACCTGAATATTTCGCTGTTCGAGAATGCCAAGGCCGCTTTGGACCTGTTCCTGTCGCCGACCAAACTGATCCCGCAACCGGATGCACTGTTCCGCGATGACTGGCAGGAGCGGATCAACACCTTCCTCCACGCCTGGCTGCGCGAGCGCCAGTTGAGCCTGAACCTGCTGACCCGCGACCACAAACGCGAGCTGGTGCTGGCGTTGCACGCCGAAGGCGCGTTCAAGGGCAAAAGCGCATCGAACTACGTGGCCAATGTGCTGAACATGGGCCGGGCGACGGTGTACAAGCATTTGAAGGAATTGAAGGGCTAGGCCCTGAAATTTGTATAGCTGGATCTGGCCTCTTCGCGAGCAAGCCCGCTCCCACACTGGTTCTGCATCGAACACAAAATCTGTGTTTGGTAGAGATCCATTGTGGGAGCGGGCTTGCTCGCGATAGCGGACTATCAGTCGCCGTAGATATCCGACTTGAAGTACTTGTCCGAAATCTTCTGGTACTCACCACTGGCACGAATGCCATCAATGGCCGTGTTCAGCTCGCTGACCAGTTCAGTGTTGCCCTTGCGCACGGCAATCCCGGCACCCTCGCCCACATACTTCGGATCTTTCAGCTCCGGCCCGACAAAGGCGTAACCCTTGCCACGCGGCATCGACAGGAAGTCATTGAGTGGAATGGTGTCGGCAAAAATCGCGTCGAGGCGACCGGCTGCCAGGTCCATGTAGATTTCTTCGTTGTTACTGTAGCGCTTGACGTTGATGCCCTTGGGCTCGAACACCTCGGTGGCGTAACGGTCGGTGGTGGTGGCGCGCTGCACGCCGACGGTCTTGCCCTTGAGGCTGGCGTACTGGTCATCCACCACCGCGCCGTCCTTCATCACCAGGCGCGACGAAGTGAAATAGTACTTGTGGGTGAAGTCCACCGACTTCTTACGGTCTTCATTGATGGTCATGGACGACAGCGCCATGTCGATTTTCTTCACCTTCAGGGAAGGAATCAGACCGTCGAACTCGCCTTCGACCCACACACACTTGGCCTTCATCTGCGCGCACAGGGCGTTGCCGATGTCATAGTCGAAACCGACGATCTCGCCTTTGTCGGTTTTCGAAGCGAACGGTGGATACGCGGCTTCGATGCCGATGCGCAGGGTTTTCTCGGCGGCGAACACAGAACTGCACGCCAACAGGCTCAGGGCCAGACCGGTGATGAGGGGGAACTTCTTCATGTTCGTTTTCTCGCGGTTGTTGTTGGTTTGGCAAGACAGAAGAAAAAGCTGAAACGGGGGTGGAAACCTTTTTTGTACTTATAATTCCATCTTGGACTTTTATGTATTAGTCGTCAATCAGGCAAATGCAGCCCGTGCCGGCCGATGGTCGGGTGGTGGTTCTGCAAGGTATTGGGTGAGTCGAATGGCCCCTTCGCGGGCAAGCCCGCTCCCACAGGGTTCTGTGTTGTATACAAAATTTGTATTCAACCAGATCCATTGTGGGAGCGGGCTTGCTCGCGAAGGCTGACTTGAGAGCGCCGCAGTGCTTACTGCTTCCAGCGATCCGCCGCCGCATGATCGCTGTCACGCCCTTCCACCCAACGCGGCCCGTCGCTGGTGTTTTCCTTCTTCCAGAACGGTGCGCGGGTTTTCAGGTAATCCATGACAAAGGCGCAGGCGTCGAATGCCGCCTGACGATGGGCGCTGGCCGCGCCGACGAAGACAATCGGCTCGCCCGGCTCCAGGGCGCCGATGCGGTGCAGTACTTCCAGCTTGAGCAGCGGCCAGCGCTGCCCGGCCTCAATGGCGATCTTGCCCAAGGCCTTTTCAGTCATGCCGGGATAGTGTTCGAGGAACATCCCGGCGACGTCCAGACCGTCATTGAAGTCGCGAACATAGCCGACAAAGCTCACCACCGCACCCACACCGACATTGGCGTCGTGCATGGCATTGACCTCGGCGCCCGGATCGAACGGCGTGGACTGCACGCGAATGGCCATGGTTCAGCCTCCGGTCACGGTCGGGAAGAACGCCACTTCATCGCCCTCGCTGACCGGCTCGTCGAGCTGGCAGAGGTCTTCGTTGCGGGCGCACATCAGGTTCTGCTCGCTCAATACCTCGGCACCGTCACGTTGCGCCAACAGCGCGCGGACATCGTCGACAGTGGCGAAGTTGCCTTCAACTTTCACCGAGTCCACCCCCAGCGCTTCACGATAACGGGCGAAAAACTTCACGGTCACGTTCATGGCTGCTCCGCCTGGAAATGTCCGCTCTTGCCGCCGACCTTCTCCAGCAGACGCACACTTTCGATGGTCATGCCACGGTCCACGGCCTTGCACATGTCGTAGATGGTCAGCGCGGCGACACTGGCGGCGGTCAGGGCTTCCATCTCGACGCCGGTCTGCCCGGACAGCTTGCAGCGCGCCACGATGCGCACCGAATCGTCGCCTTCAGCACTGAGCTCGACCTTGACGCCGGTCAGCATCAGCGGATGGCACAGGGGAATCAGATCGCTGGTTTTCTTCGCCGCCTGGATGCCGGCAATGCGCGCCACGGCAAACACATCACCCTTGGGGTGGCCGCCACTGACGATCATCTGCAGGGTTTCGGGCAGCATGCGCACCAGCGCTTGGGCCGTCGCCTCACGGAACGTCACGGCTTTTTCGGTGACGTCGACCATGTTGGCGCGACCTTGGGAATCGAGATGAGTCAGCACGGATTTACTCCTGATCAGGAGCATCGATTGTAAACCTGTGGGTCAATTTTTCGCACGCACGATTATCGGCCCACCACAAACCAATGTGGGAGCGGGCTTGCTCGCGAAAGCGGCAGGTCAGTCAATGCATGGGTGACTGATCCACCGCATTCGCGAGCAAGCCCGCTCCCACAGGTTTTTCATACTTCCACAAAAACCGGGCGGCTGTAGGGCCGCCCGGTTTCGGTGGACAATTACAAATGCGATTCGGCGTATTCGGCCAGGATCGAGCGTGGTACCCCTTGCAAGGTGATGTGCACCCCGTTCGGGAAGTCCTTGAAGCGTTCAGTGAGGTAGGTCAGCCCGGAGCTGGTCGCGGACAGGTAAGGGGTGTCGATCTGTGCCAGGTTACCCAGGCACACCACTTTGGAACCGGCGCCGGCACGGGTGATGATGGTTTTCATCTGGTGCGGCGTGAGGTTCTGGCATTCGTCGATCAGGATCAGGCTCTGCTGGAAGCTGCGGCCCCGGATGTAGTTAAGGGATTTGAACTGCAACGGCACTTTGCTGAGGATGTAGTCGACGCTGCCATGGGTGCTTTCGTCATCCATGTGCAAGGCTTCGAGGTTGTCGGTGATGGCGCCCAGCCACGGCTCCATTTTTTCCGCCTCGGTGCCGGGCAGGAAGCCGATTTCCTGGTCCAGGCCCTGCACGCTGCGGGTGGCGATGATGCGGCGATAACGTTTGCTGACCATGGTCTGCTCGATCGCAGCGGCCAGCGCCAGGATGGTTTTACCCGAGCCTGCGGCACCCGACAGGTTGACCAGGTGGATGTCCGGATCGAGCAAGGCGTACAGCGCCAGGCTCTGATAGATATCACGCGGTTTCAGGCCCCAGGCCTCTTGGTGCAACAGTGGTTCCTGGTGCAGGTCGAGGATCAGCAAGCGGTCCTCTTCGATCTCCTTGATCCAGCCGACAAAGCCCTGTTCATCAATGATGAATTCATTGATGTGCACCGCCGGCAGGTTGTCGATCAACTGCACCTGATGCCAGGTGCGGCCGTGGTCTTGACGGGTTTCGACCTTGCTCACACGGTCCCAGAAAGAGCCGGTCATGTTGTGGTAGCCATTGGGCAGCAAGGACACGTCATCGACCAGTTGGTCGGTGCTGTAGTCCTCGGCCGCGATCCCGCAGGCGCGCGCCTTGAGGCGCATGTTGATGTCTTTGGTGACCAGCACCACGGGCTTTTTCGGGTCGCGTGTGTGCAGATCGATCAGTTGATTGATGATTTTGTTGTCATTCAGGTGCTCGGGCAGAATCAGGTTCGGCTCGGCATGCTTGCTCATCAGAATTGACAGCAAACCCTTGGGTCCGCTTTTGCCACGCTGGATCGGCACACCCTGCTCGACATCCTCGGGTGAGGCATCGCCCAGGGTCTTATCGATCAGACGGATGGCCTGGCGGCATTCGGCGGCAACGCTGTGATGCCCGCTCTTGAGCTTGTCGAGCTCTTCAAGCACGGTCATCGGGATTGCGACGTGGTGTTCTTCGAAGTTGAGCAGCGCGTTTGGATCGTGAATCAATACGTTGGTATCGAGTACATAAAGGATTGGCTGGTTGGAAGAAGAGCTACGTCCGTGATCATCCATACTCGGTCACCTTTGTGGGAGCCATTCGACGCAATACCTTGACGGTGCTGCGCCTCGAAGTGACTGCCGAATACACCTGCGGGGACTCAAGTGTTCTGCATACATGCGGGGTCTTGGAAGACGCCACCTGTGTTGCAGGTTTCGGCGGTCTGTCTTCGTAATACTCCAAAACGTGTGACAGAAAAAAGTACTTTGACGTTTTTTTGAAGTTTATTTTTCAGAGTGACCAATAACACTTGGCGGACTGCCATCACCCGTTTAAAGTCGGAAGTCCACCTGCAACGAATCCCCTTCCAAAATCGGCAAAAAACCAATATTTACGGGGTTTTGTCATATTCAGCGAAACGCATCCTGGCAATCCTCCCAACCGATCCCGACCGGCGCCGTTTGCGTGACCAGCCACGGCAACGCCGTTTTCACCCCATCCTGCTTCACATTGAAATTGATCACCCCGTGCCGCCACAGCAGCATCAGGGTCAGCACCCGTTGCGCACTCGGGTTGCCCTTGAGTTTGCCGGCGCCGTCCTGGGCGTCGATGTCCCACAGCGCTACCTGCAAACCCTGAGCCTTGAAGAAACCTTCGGCATCGGATCGGCGCTGGCCATCGGGCGGACGGAACAGCGGCACGTAGTTCTCCGGCAGCTTGCTTTTGACCAGTTCGGCGCTGCGGCGCACCGAATCCTGCCAGTCCTGCCAGTGGCTGTGGGAACGGAACTCCCAGCCTTGTACGCCGATGCACTGGCTCGAGTAGGTCCCTTGCAGGTGACTCACCGAAGCTTCGGCCAAACGGGCCTGGATGTCCTTGCCGAGGACGAAGAACGTCCCGCTCATGTTCGACTTGCGCAGGTACTCGGTGACCCAGGCGGTGTTGTCCGGCGCGGCGTTGGCAGCACTGTCGAAGGTCAGCAGAAACAGCCGGTCGTGCATCCCGTCGCCGGAGCGCTCATAGTCACCAAAATGATCGACTTCGCTGCTGGTTTGCGGGAACAGGGCGGCCTTGCGCAATTGTTCGTCCAGGTACTGGGTGTGGAACACACGACTCGGTTCGGCCCACTTGATGTAGTAGCTGTCTGCACTGACCTGGAACTTGGCAGCTTGTTCGCGCAGGGTGGGCATGTCTTCGACCAGAAAACAGAAGGACGCATCCTGGTCGCAACTCTGTTGGGCGTAGTTGTAGTTGGCCAGCAGCCGTTGCCACAGATGCTCGCGAACCCGGTTGACCGACTCCAGGTTGATCGTACGCAAGCCCAGGCGCTGGGCCAGGGCGGGTTCATCCAGCGCTTCGCTGGCCAACAGCACTCTGGAAAACATGAGGATCTCGGCCCTCGACGCCACGTCGAACAGCGTTGGACTGACGAGTTTTTCTGGCCAGGTGCTGCGATCAAGCGTCGCCACATCGCCCGGTGCCGCGATGGCAGCGACGCTCAGTAGCCAGATCGAGATGAGAAAAGCGATACGCAATGGGATGTCTCCATAACAAAACCCGCGCGGCACTATAGCTGATCCAGGCACAACTCCCGCAGCAACACTGAACCACTGTGGGAGCGAGCTTGCTCCGGGCGGCGTTCCGACGAAAGCGGTGTATCAGTCGACATTTTTGGTGAATGTCATACCGCTTTCGCGAGCAAGCCCGCTCCCACAGGTTCAGCGCATACCACCGGCCATCACCTATGGACGCCATAGCTGGAGTCAACGCCGACAACCCCCTAGAATCGCCGCCACGATTAAAGGAGACGACTCATGCTGATGGTGATTTCACCCGCCAAGACCCTCGATTATGAAACACCGCCGGCGACCCAGCGCTTCACTCAGCCGCAGTACCTCGACCACTCCCAGGAGCTGATCCTGCAATTGCGCGAGTTGTCCCCGGCACAGATCAGCGAATTGATGCACGTTTCCGACAAGATCGGCGGGCTCAACGCCGCGCGTTTCGGCAGCTGGACGCCCGCGTTCACCCCGGAAAACGCCAAGCAGGCGCTGTTGGCCTTCAAGGGCGATGTGTACACCGGCCTGAATGCACAAACCTTCAGCGAAGCCGATTTTGACTATGCCCAGCAGCATCTGCGCATGTTGTCCGGCCTGTACGGCCTGCTGCGTCCACTGGACCTGATGCAACCCTATCGCCTGGAAATGGGCACCAAATTGCCCAACGCCCGGGGCAAGGACCTGTATGCCTTCTGGGGTACACGCATCAGCGAATGGCTGAACGAAGCCCTGGTCGATCAAGGCGATGACGTGCTGCTCAACCTGGCGTCCAACGAGTACTTCTCGGCGGTCAAACGCAACGCCTTGAACGCACGCATCATCAATACCGAGTTCAAGGACCTGAAGAACGGCCAGTACAAGATCATCAGCTTCTACGCGAAAAAGGCCCGTGGCTTGATGAGCCGCTTCGTCATCGAAGAACGCATCAACGATCCGGCCACCCTCAAGCAATTCGACGTTCAAGGTTATCGCTACAGCGCTGAACAGTCCAAACCGGACAACCTGGTGTTTCTGCGCGATCACGCACCAGAGTGATGCAGCCGGTCGGCGCATGAGCGAACACCCCCTCATGCGCTGCCCATTGATCGTCCGACAATTCCCCTCCTGATCGCCAGCCTATTGGCGTCAAAAAACCATCGATCGTTTTCCTAACTTTAGTTTCACTCGACTTCAATCATTTTTTTGCGTAGTGGCACTGACTTTTTTCAACAGTAGTGGCAAAAAACTATCCGCCCCAATTATCCGCCTATATATAAAGGGCCAAACGGCAAGTGCTATCAATTTGAGAGCAGTGCCATCTTTCTCAATATTTCAAGAAATTTCAGATTTCACGATGAGCGGACCGGAACTATGTCCAAACGCGCCGCTCATACCACCGGTAACGATTCTCGCCGAACCTGTACGAGATAACTTACGCAGATAAGCGATTCTTGTAGCGAAGTTGCAATACTAACTTGCGCTGACTAATCACTGATTTGAACAACAGCGAGCGGACAGGAGATAACGCGGTATGACTATCCCCTACAAGGCCACGGCAGCGCCCCTATAAACGTGCTCACCCGAGCACCCAACCGCTTGATTTACGGGCTTTCGGCCTGACATCAAGCGTGCAAGGCCGTTGCACCTGCATCCTTCGGAAGGAGGATCGGCTGCATAACAGGGCAAATCATAACAACAAGGCCTAGTTGCGCACCCCTTGAGTGCATTTATTTAGACACTCGTAACTTATATGCCAGCACAGGGCATTGCTGCGCCTGTAAGGCGCACTTGCGAGTGCACTAAAACACGCTGAACACCATTAACTCCGGCCTTCTAATGGCTTGATCAATACAGAGGTAATTGCGATGCGCATCAGCATATTTGGTTTGGGTTACGTTGGCGCAGTATGTGCCGGTTGCCTGTCTGCACGGGGTCATGACGTCGTTGGCGTCGATGTGGCCAAAGACAAGATCGATATGATCAATGCCGGCAAATCGCCGATTGTTGAACCAGGCCTGGGCGAACTTCTGGCCCAGGGCATCCAGACCGGTCGCCTGCGTGGCACCACCAACTTCGCCGAGGCGATTCGCGACACCGATCTGTCGATGATCTGCGTGGGCACGCCGAGCAAGAAAAACGGCGACCTGGAACTGAACTACATCGAGGCAGTGTGCCGCGAAATCGGTTTTGTCCTGCGTGACAAGACCACCCGCCACACCATCGTCGTGCGCAGCACCGTGTTGCCGGGCACAGTGGCCAACGTGGTCATCCCGATTCTCGAGGACTGCTCGGGCAAGAAGGCCGGCGTTGATTTCGGCGTGGCCGTGAACCCTGAGTTCCTGCGTGAAAGCACTGCGATCGCCGACTACGACCAGCCGCCAATGACCGTCATTGGCGAGTTCGACAAAGCGTCCGGTGACGTTCTGCAATCGCTGTACGAAGAACTCGACGCACCGATCATCCGCAAGGACATCGCAGTCGCCGAGATGATCAAGTACACCTGCAACGTGTGGCACGCCACCAAGGTCACCTTCGCCAACGAAATCGGCAACATCGCCAAGGCAGTCGGCGTCGACGGTCGCGAAGTGATGGACGTGGTCTGCCAGGACAAGACCCTCAACCTGTCCCAGTACTACATGCGCCCGGGCTTCGCCTTCGGCGGCTCGTGCCTGCCAAAGGACGTGCGTGCACTGACCTACCGCGCCGGTTCCCTGGACGTGGAAGCGCCATTGCTCAACTCGCTGATGCGCAGCAACGAATCCCAGGTGCAGAACGCTTTCGATATCGTTTCCAGCCACGACAAACGCAAAGTCGCCCTGCTGGGCCTGAGCTTCAAGGCCGGTACCGACGACCTGCGCGAAAGCCCGCTGGTTGACCTGGCGGAAATGCTGATCGGCAAGGGCTACGACCTGAGCATCTACGACAGCAACGTCGAGTACGCCCGCGTTCACGGTGCCAACAAGGACTACATCGAGTCGAAGATTCCGCACGTCTCGTCCTTGCTCAACGCCGACTTCGACGCAGTGATCAACAACTCCGACGTGATCATCCTCGGCAACCGTGACGAGAAATTCCGTGCCCTGGTGCAGGACGTACCACACGGCAAGCAGGTGATCGACCTGGTGGGCTTCATGTCCAAGGCCACCAGCGTCAACGGTCGCACCGAAGGGATCTGCTGGTAAAGCAGCCATAAGCGACAAGCTTCAAGCGGCAAGTTAAGCGCTCCTCACTTGCAGCTTGAGGCTTGAAGCTTTCAACTGACTTTAGGATTCCGATTATGCACAGGCTAAAGCACGGCCTACTCCAGGCCGCCGGTTGGCTGTTCTACCTGAGTTTACTGATGGGCCTCGCCATGGCGTTGCCCGTGTCCACGTTCGACTCCGAGTCGAAGGACTTCATTTTCCTGATTGGCGCCGTGGGTATCTGGCGCTACTCGATGGGTGCCACGCACTTTGTGCGCGGCATGATTTTTCTGTACGTCGTCTACCCGCACCTGCGGCGCAAAGTGCGCAAGCTGGGCAAAGCGGCTGACCCGTCCCACGTGTTTCTGATGGTCACCAGCTTTCGTATCGATGCGCTGACCACTGCGCAGGTCTACAGCTCGGTGATCCGCGAAGCCATCGACTGCGACCTGCCGACCACCGTGGTCTGCTCCATCGTGGAAATGTCCGATGAGCTGCTGGTCAAAAGCCTGTGGAACCGGATGAACCCACCGGCCCGGGTCAAGCTCGACTTCGTGCGCATTCCCGGCACCGGCAAGCGCGATGGCCTGGCCTACGGCTTCCGCGCCATCTCCCGGCACCTGCCGGACGATCGCGCCGTGGTCGCAGTGATCGATGGCGACACCGTGCTCGGCGAAGGCGTGGTGCGCAAGACCGTGCCGTGGTTCCAGTTGTTCGGCAACGTCGGCGGCCTGACCACCAACGAATTCTGCGAAGTGCGCGGCGGCTACATCATGAGCGAATGGCACAAGCTGCGTTTCGCCCAGCGCCACATCAACATGTGCTCGATGGCCCTGTCCAAGCGCGTGCTGACCATGACCGGGCGCATGTCGGTGTTCCGCGCCACCGTGGTCACCAACCCGGAATTCATCGCCGACGTGGAAAGCGACTCGCTGCAACACTGGCGCCTGGGTCGCTTCAAGTTCCTTACCGGCGATGACAAGTCGAGCTGGTTCAGCCTGATGCGCCTGGGCTACGACACCTTCTACGTGCCCGACGCGGCGATCAACACCGTTGAACACCCGCCGGAAAAGAGCTTCATCAAGGCCAGTCGCAAACTGATGTTCCGCTGGTACGGCAACAACCTGCGGCAGAACTCCCGTGCTCTGGGCCTGGGGATCAAACGCCTCGGCATGTTCACTTCGGTGGTGCTGTTCGACCAGCGCGTGTCGATGTGGACCTCGCTGCTGGGCCTGACCGTGGCGCTGATCGCCAGCTTCAAGTACGGCACCGCGTTCATCCTGGTGTACCTGCTGTGGATCGGCATCACCCGGTTCATCCTGACCTTGTTGCTGTCGTGCTCCGGACACCGGATCGGCCCGGCCTACCCGGCGATTCTCTATTACAACCAGATCGTCGGCGCGCTGGTGAAGATCTACGTGTTCTTCCGCCTCGACCAACAGTCCTGGACTCGCCAACCCACTTCTCTGACCCGTGATCTCGCCAGCTTTCAACGTTGGTTCAACACCTGGTCGTCTCGGACCATGACCTTCTCTGCCGGCAGCATTTTTGTCGCCGTGCTGCTGTTGATGGTCTGACCGCCCCCTTATTGAATTAACCAGGAAATCGCCCTTATGAATACCGCCGTCAACGCCAACGTAGTGCACGAATCCGAAGCCCAGCGTCAACACGCCCGCGTGAAAATCCCGGCCAAGTTGCGTTTCTTCGGCCCTGACCGGACGCCGGTCGAAGCCCGGGTGATCGACCTGTCCGCCGGTGGCCTGGCGTTCAACGCCGGTCAGTTGCCGCTGAAAATTGGCGATGTGTACAAGGCCCGCCTGCAGTTCGTCATCGACAACCTCGGCCTGGCCATGGACGTCGAGTTGCAGGTCCGCTCCTTCGACCGCGAGACGGGACGCTCCGGCTGCCAGTTCCAGAACCTGGAACCACGGGACATCTCGACCCTGCGCCACCTGATCACTTCGCACCTGGCTGGCGACATCGTCAGCGTGGGTGAAATGCTGGCGACCCTGCAGCGCGACAACTTCACCAAGGCGCGCAAGATGAAGGACGGCGGCCACGGCATGACCGCGTTCGGACGCCTGAAAGCCGTGACCTTCAGCCTGGGGATCTTTGTGGTGGGTGTTGCCGCCTTCGGCTTCGTTTTCAAATCGGTGTATGGCATGTATTTCGTCAGTCACGCCCAGGCCGGTCTGGTCAGCGTGCCGGGCGTGAACATCACCATGCCCCGCGACGGTACCGTACAGAGCCTGGTGAAAGCCGACGGCGTGGCCGCCAAGGGCGCACCGCTGGCGACCTTCAGCACCAGCATGCTCGACGTGCTCAAGGGCCATCTGGACGAAGACCAACTGCAACCGGCCAAGGTTGAAGAACTGTTCGGCAAGCAGATGACCGGCACCCTGACCTCGCCTTGCGATTGCACCGTGGCCCAGCAAATGGTCGCCAACGGTCAGTACGCCAGCAAGGGCGACGTGATCTTCCAACTGGTCCCGCGGGGCGGCGAAGCCAATGTTGAAGCGCGCTTCTCCTATCGCCAGTTCGGCGACGTACGCCCGGGTACTTCGGTGCGGTTCCAGATCGCCGGCGAAGACAAGAGCCGCACCGGCAAGATCGTCAGCAGCACCAGCCTGAAAAGCGCCGACCTCTCTTCGGATATCCGCGTGCTGATCCAGCCCGACGAAACCCTGGACAGCGCCCTCGCCGGCCGCCCGGTGGAAGTCAGCAGCGACCGTGGCCCGAACCTGAACTGGCTGATCGACAAAGCCATGGCTGTCGGTCTTTAAGTCGAGGATATGCCTGTGACCATCACAAAAACTCAAAACACGCCGCAGCCCCTGTGGGAGCGGGCTTGCTCGCGAATGCGGTTGAACATTCAGAATCAATGCTCGCTGACACACCGCTTTCGCGAGCAAGCCCGCTCCCACATGGGGTCTCTGTGTGCAGTGGCATTGGCGGTGAGCCTGGCCGGTTGCGCCGGTCTGCCCGACCAGCGCCTGGCCAACGAAGCGCTCAAGCGCGGCGATACCGCCACCGCTGCGGCGAACTACCGGCAACTGGCAGACCTGGGCTACAGCGAAGCCCAAGTCGGCCTGGCCGATATCCAGGTCGACAGCCGTGACCCGGCGCAGATGAAACAGGCCGAGGCGACTTACCGCGCCGCGGCCAGCGTTTCTCCGCGCGCCCAGGCACGCCTAGGTCGCCTGCTGGTGGCCAAGCCCGGTTCCACCGAAGCCGAGCAGCACGAAGCCGAAACCCTGTTGAAAAAAGCGGCCGCCGCGGGCGAAGGCAACACGCTGATTCCGCTGGCGATGCTGTACCTGCAATACCCGCACAGCTTTCCCAACGTGAATGCCCAGCAGCAGATCAGCCAATGGCGTGCCGAGAACAAGCCGGAAGCCGGCTTGGCGCAAGTGCTGCTCTATCGCACCCAGGGCACCTACGACCAGCATCTGGATGACGTGGAAAAGATCTGCAAGGCCGCGCTCAACACCAGCGACATCTGCTACGTCGAACTGGCCACTGTCTACCAGAAACAGGCCAAGCCAGAGCAACAGGCCGAGCTGATCAAGCAGATGCAAGCGGCTCACGCTCGCGGCAGCGTTTCGGCGCAGCGCGTCGACAGCGTCGCCCGTGTGCTCGCCGATGCGACCCTGGGCAAGACCGACGAGAAGACCGCGCAATCGCTGCTCGAACCGATCGCACCGGGCTACCCGGCGTCGTGGGTCACCCTCGCGCAGTTGATCTACGACTTCCCCGAACTGGGCGACGTCGACCAGATGATGAAGTACCTGGGCAACGGCCGCGCCGCCGACCAGCCCCGCGCCGAGCTGTTGCTGGGCAAGCTCTACTTCGAAGGCAAACTGGTGCCGGCCGACGCCAAGGTCGCCGAGGAGCATTTCCAGAAAGCCGTCGGCCGTGAAGTCGCCGCCGATTACTACCTCGGCCAGATCTATCGCCGTGGCTACCTGGGCAAGGTCTATCCGCAGAAGGCCCTCGACCATCTGTTGACCGCTGCGCGCAACGGCCAGAACAGCGCCGACTTCGCCATCGCCCAACTGTTTTCCCAAGGCAAGGGCACCAAGCCTGATCCGCTGAACGCCTACGTCTTCAGCCAACTGGCCCTGGCCCAGAACACGCCGCAAGCCACCGAGCTTGCGCAAACAATCCAAACGCAATTGCCGCCCGACCGGTTGGCCGAAGCCCAACGCCTGTTGAAACAAGAACAGGCCGTGCGCGGTGCCCTGAGCCCGAACACGCCGGAACTGCACACCCTGCAAGAAGAAGTCAGCGAGGAAACCCAATGAAGTTGAATCCATTCATGAAGGCCGGCATCGGCCTGACATTCGCGCTGATCTGGTCTTGCCCGACGCTTGCTGCGATGACTGAAGAAACCAAGAACTTCGGCCTGGACGTGAAAATCACCGGCCAGTCCGAAGACGACCGTGACCTCGGCACCCAGCGCGGCGGCGACGTCAACGGCCTCGGCCTTGACCTGCGCCCGTGGGTGTATGGCGAAAGCGGTGCGTGGAGCGCTTACGCCATGGGGCAGGCGGTGACGTCCACCGACATCATCGAGACCGACACACTGCAAGAGTCCGAAGGCACCGAGAACACCAGCAACAATGACCGCCAGACCAAGAAGAACTACCTGGCGATGCGCGAATTCTGGGTCGGCTACAGCGGTTTCACGCCCTACCCCGGCGAGATCCTGAAACTCGGTCGTCAGCGTCTGCACAACGACGACGGTCAATGGCGCGACACCAACATCGAAGCCCTGAACTGGACCTTCGACACCACCTTGTTGCGCGCCAACGCGGGTGTCGCCGAGCGCTTCAGCGAGTACCGCACTGACCTGAAAGAACTGTCCCCCAAGGACAAGGATCGCCTGCACGCCTACGCCGATGCCGAATACCAATGGACACCGGGTCACTGGGCCGGCATTCGCGGTCACCACACTCACGATGACGGCAAGCTCGACTATCCGGAACCGGGTGTACCTTCCGATTCGCTGGACAAAAAACAGAATGGCGACATCAGCTGGCTGGGCTTGCAGGCCAACAGCGATGCCTACAACTGGCGCAACACCAATACCTTCAACTACTGGGGCAGCATCACCGGCATGAGTGGCGACCGCGACACGGTCAACCCGCTGAACGCTGATGGCACCGCTCCCGCACAACCCAAGAGCAGCGGCGATGTCGATGGCTGGGCCACCGACCTGGGCGTGCGCCTGCGCCTCGATCCGCAATGGCAAGTCGGTGCGGCCTACGCCCGGGCCAGCGCCGATTACGAACAGAACGGCCTGGAAAGCAACCGCTCGAACTACACCGGTACACGTTCACGCGTGCACCGTTTCGGCGAAGCCTTCCGTGGCGAAATGAACAACATGCAATCGGCCACGCTGTTCGGTTCGTGGATGCTCAACGACGAGTACGACGCCAGCCTGATCTACCACAAATTCTGGCGCGTCGACGGCAACAAACCGATCACCAGCGACGGCATCGACGCGGTGCAGAACAACACCGACGACGTGACCGGCGCCGTGTTGTCCAGCACCTCCCTGCCGCTGAACGATGGCGAAAAAGACCTCGGCCAGGAAATGGACCTGGTGGTCACCAAGTACTTCAAGCAAGGCCTGTTGCCGGCGTCGATGAGCCAGGCGATCGATGAGCCTTCGGCCCTGGTGCGCTTCCGTGGCGGTGTGTTCAAGCCCGGCGACGCCTATGGCAAGGAAGTCGATTCGTACATGCATCGCGCGTTCATCGACGTGGTCTGGAAATTCTGATGCAGAGCGCGAAGGGAGTCCTCGACATGAACAGTGCCAAGAAAGGTTCCTTGACCTTGCTGGCCGGCGCGATGCTACTGGCAAGTGCGGCAGCCTTCGCGACTGTGGAGCCGGCTGCCCCCGCCAAGCCGGCCACTGTTGCCAAGGAACTGCAACAGGCCAAGACCTACACCGTCAGCAGCGCGCCGACCGCGCCGCTGGAACTGGCCAAGCCGACGCTTCCGGACGTCTCTGGCTACACCGCCGAGGCCATCGCGAAAAAAATCGTGCGCAGCAAGGTCGGCAAAGTCAGCGTGCGCCGGATGATGCAGGAAGACGCACTGAAGGACTTCATCGGCGGTGACAACAAGATGGCCGAATGGGTGGTGCGTCAGCACGGCATCCCGCAGGCGATCTTCGTCGACGACGGCTACATGAACCTCAAGGACGTGGCGAAGAAACTGCCGAAGTACGTCATCGAAACGTCACCGGGCGTGTACCTCGCCAGGCTGCCGATCGTGGTCGGTCGTCACGGCATCCTCGAAATCGACAAGCAGACCCAGGAACTGCGCCTGTCCCAGGAGGGCGGTGCGTTCCTGGTCAACGACGGTCAGTTGTTCGTGCGTGATACCAAAATCACTGGCTGGCGGGAAAAGGACAACGGCCCGGCGACGTTCAATTCGCCAAAGGAATTCCGTCCGTTCCTGCTGTCCTGGGGCGGCACCGAGACCTACATCGCCAACAGCAAGATCGCCAGTTTCGGTTATGCCAACAGTAAGTCCTACGGCGTGAGTATTTCCCAGTACACGCCGAACATGGCCAAGGTGCTCAAGCGCCCTGAGCCGACCGGCTGGATCGTCGGCTCCGAGTTCTCGGACATGTGGTACGGCTTCTACTGCTACGAAACCCGCGACTTCGTGGTCAAGGGCAACACCTACAAAGACAACATCGTCTACGGCATCGACCCCCACGACCGTTCCCACGGCCTGATCATTGCCGACAACACGGTGTACGGGACCAAGAAGAAGCACGGGATCATTATTTCCCGTGAGGTCAACGACAGCTTCATCTTCAACAACCGCAGCTACGACAACAAGTTGTCGGGCCTGGTGATCGACCGTAACAGCGTGAACAACCTGATTGCCCACAACGAGATCTACCAGAACCACACCGACGGCATCACCCTCTACGAGAGTGCCGACAACCTGTTGTGGGGCAATCGCGTGTTGAGCAACCGGCGCCACGGCATCCGCATTCGTAACAGCGTGAACATTCGCCTGTACGAAAACGTCGCCATGGCCAACGGCCTGACCGGCGTCTACGGCCACATCAAGGACCTGAGCAACACCGACCGTGACATCAAGCTCGACCCGTTCGACGCCCAGGTGTCGCTGATCGTGGTCGGCGGCGAGCTGGCGGCCAACGGCAGCGGCCCGCTGTCCATCGACTCGCCGCTGAGTGTCGAGTTGTATCGCGTGTCCATGCTCGCACCGACCAAATCCAGCGGCATCAGCTTCACCGGCATCCTTGGCGAGCGCCAGGATGAAATTCTCGACCTGCTGGTGCGCCAGCAGAAAGCCGTGCTGATCGACCCCGTCGAACGCCAGACCGAAATGCGGGACTGAGGATAATCTTATGCACCCACACTTGATCAAATTACTCAGCCTGTCGGCCCTGACCGTCGGCATTCTCGCGGCCAGCACTGGCGCGCGTGCCGATGAAGTTCAAGCGCCCAAGTTCAGCGCCGAACCGTGCTGCAGCCTGTGTCCGGCCGCCCACGACGCGAAGAACTACACCACCCGTTATCAGCAGAACTTCACCACGCTGGTGCAGGCCCAGGGCGACTGGCTGTTCCGTACGCAGGAAGACTTGCGCACCGAATTCGACACCACGCCCGCCGGCTACAAACGCATGAAGCAATTGCACGATGCGTTCAAGAGCAAAGGCGTGGAACTGGTTGTCGTGTACCAGCCGACCCGTGGCCTGGTGAACCGCAACAAGCTCAACCCGGCGGAGAAAGCCAGCTTCGACTTCGACAAGGCGCTGAGGAACTACAAGACCATGCTGGGCCGTTTCGCGCAGATGGGCTATGTCGTTCCGGACCTGTCGCCGCTGACCGACGAGTCGCTGCCCGAGACCCTGCCCGCCCACGACTTCTACTTCCGTGGCGACCAGCACTGGACCCCGTACGGTGCCCAGCGCACGGCGAAAATCGTCGCCGAGAAGGTCAAGCAATTGCCTGAATTCGCCGACATTCCCAAGCGCGAATTCGAGACCAAAAAGTCAGGTCGCATGGGCAAGACCGGAACATTGCACAACATGGCCGGTCAACTCTGTGGCACCAGCTACGCGATCCAGTACATGGATCAGTTCACCACCGAGCCGAAGGGCGAAGCGGGCGATGGCGATCTGTTCGGCGATTCCGGCAACCCGCAAATCACCCTCGTGGGTACCTCCCACAGTGGCAAGAACTACAACTTCGCCGGTTTCCTCGAAGAGGCCATCGGCGCCGACATTCTCAACGTGGCGTTCCCCGGCGGCGGCCTGGAAGGTTCGATGCTGCAGTACCTGGGCAGCGACGAGTTCCAGAAGAACCCGCCGAAGATTCTCATCTGGGAATTCTCGCCGCTGTACCGCCTCGACCAGGAAACCATCTACCGCCAGATGATGGCGCTGCTGGACAACGGTTGCGAAGGCAAGGATGCGCAGATGTCCGGCAGCGCCACGCTCAAGCCGGGCAAAAACGAGTTGATGGTCAACAGCAAGAACATGGACCTGCGCAACAGCAGCCACCAGGTCGACATCCGCTTCGCCGATACGTCGGTGAAAACCCTGCAAGCCACCCTCTGGTACATGAACGGTCGCCACGAGGACATCAAGATCGACAAACCGGAAACTTCCGAGACTGACGGGCGTTTCGCTTTCGAGTTGCGCACGGACGAAGACTGGGCCTCGCAAAACCTGCTGGCCGTTGAAGTCCAGGGCCCCGAAGCCGGTGCCGCGCCTCAGAAAGTCGAAGCGAAAATCTGCAAACGCAACGTATTCCCGAGCGCCGAGCAGCGTACTGCTTCGGTCGGGCAATGAGGTCTGCTATGCGAAATCCGAAACTGAAGCATCTGTTGGTACCGACGCTGTTGAGCCTGGCGATGTTTGCTGGCGCCACACAAGCGGCGGCGCCATTGCGTCCGCCACAGGGTTACTTCGCACCGATAGAAAAGGTCAAAACCGGCGACAAGAGCGAAGGCTGCGATGCGATGCCGACGCCCTACACCGGCTCGTTGCAATTTCGCAGCAAGTACGAAGGTTCGGACAAGGCCCGCTCGACCCTGAACGTGCAGTCGGAAAAAGCCTTCCGTGAAAGTACTGCCGACATCACCAAGATCGAGCGCGGCACCAGCAAGCGAGTGATGCAGTTCATGCGTGACGGTCGCCCGGAACAACTGGAATGCACGCTCAATTGGTTGACCGCGTGGGCCAAGGCCGATGCCTTGATGTCCAAGGACTTCAACCACACCGGCAAGTCGATGCGTAAATGGGCGTTGGGCAGCATGGCGTCTTCATACATTCGCCTGAAGTTTTCCGACTCCCGTCCGCTGGCCAACCATCAGCAAGAGTCGCAGTTGATCGAAGCCTGGTTCAGCAAGATGGCCGACCAGGTGGTCAGCGACTGGGACAACCTGCCGCTCGAGCAGACCAACAACCACTCGTACTGGGCCGCCTGGTCGGTGATGGCCACTTCCGTCGCCACCAACCGCCGCGACCTGTTCGACTGGGCCGTGAAGGAATTCAAGGTCGGCGCCAACCAGGTCGACGCCAGCGGTTATCTGCCCAACGAACTCAAGCGTGAACAACGGGCGCTGGCGTACCACAACTATGCCCTGCCGCCGCTGGCGATGATCGCCAGTTTCGCCCAGGTCAACGGTGTGGACTTGCGTCAGGAAAACAACGGTGCATTGAAACGCCTCGGTGATCGCGTGCTCGCCGGGGTGAAAGACCCGGATGAGTTCGAGGAAAAGAGCGGCAAGGAACAGGACATGACCGACCTGAAGGTCGACTCGAAATTCGCCTGGCTCGAACCGTACTGCTCGCTCTACACCTGCTCGCCCGAGGTGCTGGCGAAGAAGCACAAGATGCAACCGTTCAAGACCTTCCGCCTCGGCGGTGACCTGACCAAGGTCTACGACCCAGCCAATGAAAAGGGCAAGGGTTCCTAGACCAAATACAGATTCCCTGTGGGAGCGGGCTTGCTCGCGAATGCGGTCTGACATCCACCAAAGATGTTGACTGACGCACCGCTTTCGCGAGCAAGCCCGCTCCCACACCGGGTCAGTGCAAGACGTTAGTTATGTGTGATGCCCCCCGAATTTCTGTGGGGGGTTTGGGGGGGCCGTTGGCCCTTGACTGTTGGTTAAACATGGAGAGATCGGGATGGTATTTTCATCCAACGTGTTCCTGTTTCTGTTCTTGCCGATCTTCCTCGGCTTGTACTACCTGAGCGGGCAACGCTATCGCAATCTGCTGCTGCTGATTGCCAGTTACGTGTTCTACGCCTGGTGGCGTGTGGACTTCCTCGCACTGTTCGCCGGCGTCACGCTGTGGAACTACTGGATCGGCCTGAAAGTCGGTGCCGCCGGGGTCAGGACCAAACCGGCGCAGCGCTGGCTGCTGCTCGGCGTGGCCGTCGACCTGTGCATCCTCGGCTACTTCAAGTACGCCAACTTCGGCGTCGACAGCATCAACGCGATGATGACATCGGTGGGTCTTTCGCCTTTCATCCTGACTCACGTGCTGCTGCCGATCGGGATCTCGTTCTACGTCTTCGAGTCCATCAGCTACATCATCGACGTCTACCGTGGCGACACCCCGGCGACCCGCAACCTGATCGACTTCGCGGCGTTCGTGGCGATCTTCCCGCACTTGATCGCAGGTCCCGTGTTGCGCTTTCGCGACCTGGCCGACCAGTTCAACAACCGCACCCATACCCTCGACAAGTTCTCCGAGGGCTGCACGCGGTTCATGCAGGGTTTCATCAAGAAAGTCTTCATCGCCGACACCCTCGCGGTGGTGGCCGACCACTGCTTCGCCCTGCAAAACCCGACCACGGGCGATGCCTGGCTCGGCGCCCTGGCGTACACCGCGCAGCTGTATTTCGACTTCTCCGGCTACAGCGACATGGCCATCGGCCTGGGCTTGATGATGGGTTTCCGTTTCATGGAAAACTTCAAGCAGCCGTATATCAGCCAGTCGATCACCGAGTTCTGGCGGCGCTGGCACATCAGCCTGTCGACCTGGCTGCGTGACTATCTGTACATCACCCTGGGCGGCAACCGCAAAGGCACTTTGATGACCTATCGCAACCTGTTCCTGACCATGCTGCTCGGTGGTCTGTGGCACGGCGCGAACATCACCTACATCGTCTGGGGTGCATGGCACGGCATGTGGCTGGCGATTGAAAAAGCCATCGGCCTGAACACCTCGCCACGCAGCATCAACCCGATCCGCTGGGCACTGACCTTCCTGCTGGTGGTGATGGGCTGGGTGATCTTCCGTGCGGAAAACCTGCACGTGGCCGGGCGCATGTACGGCGCGATGTTCAGCTTCAGTGACTGGTCGCTGTCGGAACTCAACCAGGCCAGCCTCACCGGCCTGCAAGTGGCAACCCTGATCGTGGCCTACGTGACCCTGGCGTTTTTCGGCCTGCGCGATTTCTACAGCAATCAGCCTCCGGTCAAGACCAGGCCTGCAGTGAACGTCGATGCCGACGGCCCTGCCGCTGCGACACCGGGAACGATCAAGGCCGTGCCTGGGGATAACCCGGCGAGCATCCACCAGCCTGGCTACACCGTCGGCGTCGAAGCCCAGGTGCAACCGGCCTACTGGACCGCTGACTGGTCGCGCTACGTGATGCGTGCGCTGGTGCTGCTGCTGTTCATCGCCTCGATTCTCAAACTCTCGGCGCAAAGCTTCTCGCCGTTCCTTTACTTCCAGTTCTGAGGGATCTGACCATGACCCGCTCATTACGCATCTTCTACATCGCGCTGTTCCTGGTGACCCTGCTGGTGCTCGGTCTGTGGTCGGTACGCAGCTTCTTCGGCTTCAGCACCAACGCGGATGCAACGGTGCTCAACGGCCGCTGGAGCAAAGCCGTGGAAACGCACTACGACGACGAGTTCCCGATCAAGCGCCTGGGCACCAACCTCTGGGCCGCGCTGGATTTCAAACTGTTCAACGAAGGTCGTCCGGGCGTGGTGCTCGGTCGCGACCAGTGGTTGTACAGCGATGAAGAATTCCACCCGGTGGTCAACGAAGAGCTGAACCTGCAAGGCAACTACGCGCTGGTCGAAGGCGTGCGCCAGACCTTGAAGGAAAAAGGCGTGCAACTGGTGATGGCAGTGGTGCCGGCCAAGGCGCGCCTGTACCCGGAACACCTCGGTGAAGTGAAACCGGCGAGCATCCACGCCAACCTCTACAAGGACTTCCACCAGCGCCTGGCCGCCGACCGGATTCCGGCCCCTGACCTGCTCGGCCCGCTGCAACAGGCCAAGCAGAATGGCCAGCAAGTGTTCCTGCGCACCGACACCCACTGGACGCCGCAAGGCGCCGAGATCGCCGCCAACCGTCTGGCCAGGACCATCGCCGACAAGTACCCGCTGAGCGGCGAGCCGCAACGCTTCGTCACCGAACCTGCCGAGACCATCACCCACAAGGGCGACCTGCGTCTGTTCCTGCCGCTGGACCCGCTGTTCGAAAACCTGATGCCTAAACAAGAGCAATTGCAAAAGCGCAATACGGTCGCGGCTGAAGACCAGCCCGCCGGTGACGACGCGCTGTTCGCCAACACCGAAGTGCCGGTGGCCCTGATCGGCACCAGCTACAGCGCCAACCCGAACTGGAACTTCGTCGGTGCGCTCAAGCAAGCGCTGAACAGCGACGTGGTCAATTACGCCGAAGACGGTCACGGCCCGATTCTGCCGATGCTCAGCTACCTGAAAAGCGATGCCTTCAAGAACAGCCCGCCACAGGTGCTGATCTGGGAGTTCCCTGAACGATATCTGCCTGTGAACAACGAAATCGGCGACGCCGACCCGCAGTGGGTCGCAGAGCTTAAACAAGCCGGCGCCCGCCAACAAAACGTAGCCATCAACAACAAATCCGAGACGCCCGACCGGGCGCAAAACTGAAAGAGAGGTACACCATGACTTTCACTACTACTCCTCGTCGTCTCGCCAAACGCCTTGCCCTGGTTGCCGGCCTCAGCGTGCTGTCGGTACAGGCTTTCGCCGCAGGCGACGCCGCCCTGTACGGCCCGACCGCACCGAAAGGCTCGACCTTCGTGCGCATCTACAACGCCAGCAACGCCGAAGTCAGCGCCACCGTTGGCAGCACCAACCTGAGCGATGTCGCGCCACTGTCGAGCACTGACTTCAGCTTCATGCCGGGCGGCGACTACAGCGCCAAGGTCGGTAGCCAGAGCCTGCCGGTGAAACTGGCCGGCGACCACTATTACACCCTGGTCAACAACGCCAGCGGCGCACCGCAACTGATCGAGGAGCCGCCGTTCAAGAACAAGCAGAAGTCCCTGGTCCGCGTACAAAACCTCAGCGACAAGGCGCTGACCCTGAAAACCGCCGATGGCAAGACCGACGTGGTCCCGAACGTTGCGCCCAAGGGTCGCGGCGAGCGTGAAATCAACCCGGTGAAAGTCAGCCTGGCGCTCTATGACGGCACCACCAAAGTCGGCGACGTGAAACCGGTCGCCCTGGAACGCGGTGAAGCCGCGGTGCTGTACGTCACCGGCAGCGGCAGCAGCCTGTCGCCGGTCTGGGTAAAACGCCCGGTATCGACGCGCTAACAAATTTCCGGACTGACCCATGTCCCCTGTAGGAGCGAGCTTGCTCGCGAAAAACGTAAGGGCAACGCGTTTACTCAGATAGCGCGCGTTTTCGTTAACGTCCATCGCGAGCAAGCTCGCTCCTACAAAGGCCAGCCCGGACACGGAACAAAAACAAGAGTGAAACGACAGAACGCAGTAGCTCTAACCAATCGATATTCAAGGAGTAACAATATGATTCCGGTGATCTTGTCAGGTGGTAGTGGCTCACGTCTTTGGCCGCTTTCCCGCAAACAATTCCCTAAACAGTTCCTGGCCCTGACCGGCGAACACACCCTGTTCCAGCAAACCCTGGAACGCCTGGTGTTCGAAGGCATGGACACGCCCATCGTGGTCTGCAACAAGGAGCACCGCTTCATCGTCAATGAGCAGTTAGCGGCGCGCAAACTGGAATCCCAGCGCATCCTGATGGAGCCGTTCGGGCGCAACACTGCGCCGGCCGTGGCCCTGACCGCGATGATGCTGGTCAATGAAGGTCGCGACGAACTGATGCTCGTACTGCCGGCCGACCACGTCCTGGAAGACCAGAAAGCCCTGCAGCGCGCCTTGGCCCTGGCCACAGTCGCCGCCGAAAACGGTGAAATGGTGCTGTTCGGCGTACCGGCCACCAAGCCGGAAACCGGTTATGGCTACATCAAGTCGACCAACGACTCGCTGCTGCCCGAAGGCGTCAGCCGCGTCTCGCACTTCGTCGAAAAACCCGACGTGAAGCGCGCCACCGAGTTCGTCCAGTCCGGCGGTTACTTCTGGAACAGCGGCATGTTCCTGTTCCGCGCCAGCCGCTTCCTCGAAGAGTTGAAAAAGCACGATCCGGACATCTATGACACCTGCCTGCTGACTCTGGAACGCAGCCACCAGGACGCCGACACCATCACCCTCGACGAAGCCACCTTCGCCTGCTGCCCGGACAATTCCATCGACTACTCGGTGATGGAAAAAACCCAACGCGCCTGCGTCGTGCCGCTGACCGCCGGCTGGAGCGATGTCGGCTGCTGGTCGTCGCTGTGGGAAGTCAATGCAAAAGACGCCAACGGCAACGTCACCAAGGGCGACGTGGTGATCCAGGACAGCAAAAACTGCATGATCCACGGCAACGGCAAACTGGTGTCGGTGATCGGCCTGGAAAACATCGTCGTGGTCGAAACCAAGGACGCCATGATGATCGCCCACAAGGACAAGGTCCAAGGCGTGAAACAGATGGTCAACACCCTCAACGAACAGGGCCGCAGCGAAACCCAGAACCACTGCGAAGTCTACCGTCCGTGGGGCTCCTACGACTCGGTGGACATGGGCGGCCGCTTCCAGGTCAAGCACATCTCGGTCAAACCGGGCGCCTGCCTGTCGCTGCAAATGCACCACCACCGCGCTGAACACTGGATCGTGGTCAGTGGCACCGCCGAGGTGACCTGTGACGAGAACGTGTTCCTGCTGACCGAGAACCAGTCGACCTACATTCCGATTGCTTCGGTGCATCGCCTGCGTAACCCGGGGAAGATCCCGTTGGAGATCATCGAAGTGCAATCCGGGAGCTATCTGGGTGAGGACGATATCGAGCGGTTTGAGGATATCTACGGGCGCTCGACGCCGGTTGAGCGTGGAGTTGCGGTGAAGACGATCGCGCAGTAACGCTCAGTAAAACAAGAAGCCCTCGTCCAGCCTGCTGCGTTCCCTATCCGCAGCGGGTGGTTCGGGGGCTTTTTTTGTACTGGTTTTTTGTAGTGCCTCGACTGGCCTCTTCGCGGGCAAGCCCGCTCCCACAGTGGACCGGGTGGAACACAACATTCGTGAACAACCAAAAAACCTGTGGGAGCGGGCTTGCCCGCGAAGGGGCCCCCACAGTCACCGCGAAATCTCTCCCATCGCCAATCGCACCTACGCTTAGGTAGGATGCACTTCTCTGCTCCCGAGGTTTGCGCGTCATGTTCATCGGCGTCCTGCTGGTCATCACCTGGCTGATCCTGCTGCTGCGCTACCCGGCCAAGGCTTTGCCCGTATCCGTGGCCGCCGCCGTGGGGTTGGGCATCGTCGCGACCTGGGTCATCTGGATGGACCACCGCGAACTCAAGCAACTGCAACGCCTGGAGTTGCGCATCAGCTATGCGCCCGGGCACTGCCCGGCCGACCGACCGCTGAAACTGACGATGAACAATGGCAATGACGTGCCGCTGACGGAACTGCGCTGGCGGGTTGCGGCCTATGCGCCGGGCGATACGGTGAACCTGGCCGACAACCAATACACCGCCCCGCGTTATCGCGGACCCGGCGAATTGCAGGCCGGTGGCAACTGGGAAGATTGCTTGCCACTGCCGCCGTTGCGCCCTGGCTACCGACCGGAAACCCTGGAGTTTCGCGCCGAGCGATTGCAGGGTAGTTTTTCCGACTGATCCCTCCCCCCATTTTTTGCACAAGGAATGCGCCATGCCCGTTGCGTTGATTACCGGTTGCTCCAGCGGCATTGGCCGTGCCCTTGCCGATGCGTTCAAGGTCGCCGGCTATGAAGTCTGGGCCAGTGCCCGCAAGGCCGAAGATGTCGCGGCACTCACCGCTGCGGGTTTCACCGCCGTGCAACTGGATGTCAACGACGCCGTGGCACTCGAAGCCTTGAGCGAGCGAATCAACCAGCAAACCGGCGGCCTCGATGTGCTGATCAACAACGCGGGTTATGGCGCCATGGGGCCATTGCTCGATGGCGGCGTACCGGCCATGCAGCGCCAGTTCGAAACCAATGTGTTCGCCATCGTCGGCGTCACCCGCGCCTTGTTCCCGGTGCTGCGTCGGGCCAAGGGGCTGGTGGTGAATATCGGTAGCGTGTCCGGCGTACTGGTCACACCATTCGCCGGCGCCTACTGCGCCTCGAAAGCCGCCGTGCATGCCTTGAGCGATGCCTTGCGCATGGAACTGGCGCCGTTCGGCGTGCGGGTCATGGAGGTGCAGCCGGGGGCCATCGCTTCCAGTTTTGCCAAGAATGCCGGACACCAAGCCGAGCAACTGATCAGTGAACAATCGCCGTGGTTTCCGCTGCGTGAAGGCATACGCGCACGGGCCAGGGCTTCCCAGGACAGGCCGACCCCGGCCAGTGAGTTTGCCGCCGGATTGCTCAAGGCCGTGCAGCAAGCCAAACCGCCACGGCTGATCCGCCTGGGCAATGGCAGCCGCGCGTTGCCGCTGATGGCCAGTTTGCTGCCCAAGGGCTTGCTCGAATCCGGGCTGATGAAGCGGTTCGGGTTGCGTGGGCAACTCTGAGACCGCGTCGCTCCCTTCGCGAGCAAGCCCGCTCCCACAGGTCATGCGCAGATTTTGAAATAGCGCTAATCCAGTGGGAGCGGGCTTGCTCGCGAAGAGGCCCGCACAGTCTCTACAAAACTTCAGGTAACAGCACAATGACCGACTACACCGAATACTTCGACGAAGTGATCCTGGCCCACGTGGCCATCGAACAATGGCTGGCCGAGGAGCGTGACGCGTCCGAGCTGGAAAAACTGCTGACGCGTTTTTCGCCGCAGTTCTCCATGGTCTCGCCGCTCGGCCGGGTGCTGGACTTAGACGCGCTGAACGAACTGTTCACGCTGGCGGGTGGCAAGAAACTCGGGTTCCGCATTGAGCTCAGCGAGTTGCGTGGCATTGCGTTGCACGACGCGGGCGCGACCGTGAGTTACCGCGAACAACAGACCGATGCAACCGGGCTGCACTCGGATCGTCGTTCCACGGTTGTGTTCGAGAAGGTAGATGACAGGATTCTTTGGCGGCATTTGCAGGAAACTTTCTGCTGAAACCGAGGGTGATCAACTGTAGGAGCGAGCTCGCTCGCGATGGACGTCAACGATAACGCGTGCATTCTGAATACACGCGGCGCGGTCTGGTTCATCGCGAGCAAGCTCGCTCCTACAGGGGGTTGCATTCCAAATTGTGGGAGCGGCGGTGCGGCGATCCGACTTGCTCGCGAAGCAGGCGACTCGGTCTACCGGCTATGCCCCACCCTCCTGCTTCACCACCACCGTACAGGTAATCCCCGCCGCCAACACCACACCCACCGGCACTTCATCGATGTGAATGCGCACCGGTACCCGTTGCGCCAGGCGTACCCAGTTGAAGGTCGGGTTGACGTCGGCGATCAGTTCACGGCTCTCCGGGTTGTCGCGGTCGTAGATGCCGCGCGAAATGCTTTCCACATGGCCCTTGAGCACTTCGCCGCTCATCAGTTGCATGTCGGCCTTATCACCGACGCGTACGTGGGGCAGCTTGGTTTCCTCGAAGAAGCCGTAGACCCAGAACGAATTCATGTCGACCACAGCCATTTTCGCCTCGCCGATGCGCGCATAGTCGCCGCGATGCACGTTGAGGTTGGTCACGTAGCCGTCTACCGCGGCGCGTACTTCAGTGCGTTTGAGGTTGAGTTCAGCGGCTTCCAGATGCGCCTGGGCCTGCTGGTAATCAGCCAGGGCCGAGTCGGCGAGGTTACTGGCGTCGTCGCGGTTTTCCCGGGAGATCACCAGGTTGTCCATATCGGCGCGACGATGGGCGTTGACCTTGCGCATCTCCCAGGTCGCCTTGCGCGATGCCACCAGACTCTGCGCTTGCTTGACCGCCAGGCGGTAGTGCTCGGGGTCGATCTGCATCAGCAAATCGCCTTTTTTCACCAGCTGGTTGTCACGCACCGGCACGTCCACCACTTCGCCGGTGACGTCGGCGGCGACGTTGATGATGTCGGCGCGCACGCGGCCGTCGCGGGTCCACGGCGTGTTCATGTAGTGCTCCCACAGGGAGCGGCCGATCCACAGCGCGAGGGCCAGCACCAGCAGGGTCGCGAGCAGGCTGAAAAACTTTTTCATCAGGGCATTCTCAGTGATAGAGAGTCAACGGTAGACAGTCAGCGCCATGGCACCGAACAAGCAGGTAAACAGACTCAGGCGCAGCAACGCCGGGTGCCAGAAAAAACGGTACAGGTCGAACCCGGACAGAAACCGGTCCAGCGCCCAGGCCAACGCCGCTGCGATGAAAAACATCAGGGTCATGGTCGGCATGTACACGCCGTGGAAAGCGATTTCACGAGGCATGTTCAAGTCCTTGTGGCTTGGCGCTGGCACTGGCATTCATGTAGCCGGCGAGCGGTGATTGCGGATCGAGCAGCGAGGTGCGGATGAAGTGCAGGTAGCTCTTCACCCGGCGCAACGCCGAGGTATCGAAATGCGGGGCGAAAGGTTCGTCGGTGGACTGCACACGGCTGATCGCGTGATCGACCGCGATCAGCGCGCGTTCGAGGTTGCTGCTGTTCGGTTGCAAAAACAGCCGCACCAGCGCACGCCCCATCACCCGGATCGCCTGGCGCCACGGCTGGGATTCGGCATAGGCCGGATGCACCGGCAGAATCGCCTGCTCCTTGCGCAATTCGATGATCGCGTGGCCGACTTCCAGCACCACGAACATCCAGCGCAACAAGTCCCGCTGCACCTGCGGTTGGCCCGCCGCGAAGCCGTAGGCCTGATGCACCAGGTCACGGGTGCGGCTCTCGAAACTCGACGCCAGGCCCTTGAGCTTGCCGCTGATGGCGTACACCACCTGACCACGCAGGTCCTGCTCCAGGCGACGCCACAACCAGCGGCTGTTGGGCGGCAGAATGATCGCCCCGGCCGCTGCGCACACCAGCATGCCCATCACCATGGCGATGTAGTCGTTGATGAAGGTATAGGGGTTGTAGACCGTGAGGTTGTCCGGCACTGAACCGGTGCTGAAGAAGATCAGCAAGCCCAGGCCGACGCCCACGTATTGCGGCCGCGAGGTCAGGAACGAGCCAAGTACGATCACCGGTGCGAGCATCACGCACAGCAACGGAAATCCATCGATCCACGGGAAAATGAAAAACATCTCGACGAAGCCGATCAGCGCCCCGAGCAATGTCCCGCACGCCATCTGAAAGGCCATGCGCTTGGGGTTCGGGGTGGCGGCGGACAGGCCCACGGTCGCGGCGGCAATCAGGGTCATGGTCGCACCGCTCGGCCAGGCGGTTGCCACCCAGTAGCTGCCCAACACCACCAGAATGAACGCCGCGCGTATCCCCGATGCTGCCGCTGCCAGCCAGTTGGTTTGCGGGGTGAACGGCTCGTCCCAGCGCTCCCGTTCGTGACTGTGATCGGCCAGGGACGCGTGGGTCTGTGCATAACTGTGCAAGTCGTCGACAAAGCGATAGAGCAGTTCGTAGGCGGTGTGGAAATCCAGTTGCCCGGCCTCGCTCGGATTGCTCTGCTGGAACGTCGCCCGCAGACAGCGCACCCGCGCTGGCAAACCTTCCTTGTAGGCGCTCAGCACTGTAACCAGGCGCGCTGCATCGGCGCTGGTCAGGGCACGACCGCTGAAGCCGTCGAGCAGCTCGGCGAGGTCCTGCAAGCCGGGTTTGATCGCCTCCACCACCTGGTCTGCCGCGCTGCTGCGCAGGCGTTCGAGTAACTGGTGCAAGGCGTTGAAGCGCGTGGTGATACCCATGAATTCGCTGTTCAGGCGACTGAGCCGGCCATTGCGCCGACGCATGTGCGGGTCTTCGAAAACAGTGACGCTGCGCAAGCCTTCCAGACCCACGGCTTCGGCGATGAAACGCACGTTGCCAGCCTCGAACGCCTCGCGCTGACTGCGACCACGCAAGCCGTCGGTGACGAACAGGGCGAACACGCCGAAGCGCTGATACAAGGCATTGCGCATCGCCGCGCTGGCCGATTGCGGCAGGATCGCCGCACTGACCAGGGTCGAACAGAGAATGCCCAACGAGATCTCCAGCACCCGCCAGACCGCCGCCATGAACGCGCCATCCGGATGGGCCAGCGCGGGTAGACCGACCATCGCGGCGGTGTATCCGGCGAGGACAAATCCATAAGCGCGAAAGTTGCGGCAGCGGGCGGCACCGGCTGTGCAGATACCGACCCAGATCGCCAGCGAACCGAGGAACAGTTCAGTGTTTTGTGCAAACAGGGCGATCAGCGCGACCATCACCGCCGACCCGGCCAAGGTGCCGAGAAAGCGATAGAAACTCTTGGCGAACACCTGACCGCTTTGCGGTTGCATGACAATGAACACGGTGATCATCGCCGTGCGCGGTTGCGGCAGTTCCAGGCGCATGGCCAGCCACAGCGTCAGGAATGCCGCGAACAACACCTTGAAAATGTAGACCCAGGTCACGCCATCGCTGCGTGCCCAGTCGAAGAAGCCCCGGCGCCATTCAAGGGAGTACAGCCAGCGCAAGGGTGCGGGCAAGGGAGTCATCTAATCCTGCTCAATAAAATTCAGTGAAGACCCGGAACCTGTGGGAGCGGGCTTGCTCGCGATAGCGGTGTGTCAGGCAACAAAAGTGTCATCAGACACACCGCCTTCGCGAGCAAGCCCGCTCCCACAGGTTTTGTGTTCAACGCAAAAGGCTCGGGGTTTTCGGCGCCTGGGTCTGGCTGTCGTTCGGCACGTCGTTGCCGGCACCGAGACCACCGCCCAACGCCGTCACCAACTGCGCATGGGCGCTCAAACGCGCCGCCTGGACCTGCTGCTGCACTTGCTGCTGCTTGAACAGCAAGGTCTGGGCGTTGAGCACGTTGAGGTAGTCGGTCAGGCCACGCTGGTAGGCGATCATCGCGATGTCGTAGGTCTTCTGCGCGGTGGCCACCGACTCGGCGGCGAACGCCTGCTGCTTGTCCATGGACTCGCGGCGGATCAACTGGTCGGAGATGTTTTTCAGGGCATTGACCAGGGTCTGGTTGTATTTGGCCACGGCGATGTCATACCCGGCCGAGGCTTCGCCCAGCTCGGCACGCAAACGCCCACCATCAAAAATCGGCAACGAAATCGCCGGACCCACGCCGTAGTTGAGCTTCTTGCCGGTCAGGAACTCCAGGGCCCCGCCGCCAGTAGCCATATAGCCGAGGCTGCCGACCAGATCGACGTTCGGGTAGAAACCGGCATGGGCAACATCAATACCCCGCGCCTGTGCTGCCACCTGCCAGCGGCTGGCGACCACGTCCGGGCGCTGGCCGAGCAATTGCGCCGGCAGCGACGACGGCAGTTTCAGTGGTGCCCCCAGCGACAGCGTTGGCCGCTGCAGCTGCGCGCTCTCACCCGGCCCCTTGCCGGCGAGGGCGGCGAGCTGGTTGCGGCTCAGGGCGATTTCTTCGTCGAGGGCATCGAGCTGGCGATGGGTTTCCGGCAGCGGCGTCTCGGCCTGGCTGACTTCGAAATGGGTGCCGATGCCGCCCTTCAAACGCTTCTGCGCCAGCTCAAGGATCTGCTGTTGCTGCTTCAAGGTCGCATCAACGATGTCCCGTTGCGCGTAATGCAGCGAGAGTTCGATGTAGACGCGCACGATGTTGTCCTGCAATTCCAGCTGGGCCTGTCGCGCTTCGGCGACCGTCATGTGTGCCATGTCCACCGCACGCTCGGCGGCATTGCTTTCGCGGCCCCAGAGGTCGAGGGCATAACTGAAACCCAGTGCGGCGTTGTTGTCCCAGGTCGTGGCGTTGGCCAGCTCACCCGGACCGTAGAACGGGTCGGTGGGCCAGTTGTGGCGCTTGAGGGTGGCATCGCCATTGATCTGCAGCGACTCGGCCGATTCGGCCACGCCGGCCATGGACCTGGCCTGACGCACCCGAGCGGCGGCGATGGCCAGGGTCGGACTGCCTTGCAGGGCGAGGTCGATCCAGCGATTCAGTTGCGGGTCGCCATAGACTTGCCACCATTGCGCGGTGGGCCAATTCGCATCTTGCGCGGCGCTCTGGATTGCTTCGTCGGTGGCCAGCGAATTGGCCTCCAGCGCCTTGCCCTGCGGGGCAATACCTCCGGTTCCGATGCAGCCGCTGATTGCCAGGGTTAAAGCCAAAACACTGAGCGGCTGAAGCGCTCTGCTGATGCGACGCGGCACTGCTGCGATTTCCTGAAAATAGGGGGAGGCACGAAATTTTCTGAAAACCGGAGATCCGCTTTTGTGGGAGCGGGCTTGCTCGCGAAAGCGGTCTGTCAGTCAACATCTCTGTTGAATGTGATGCCCTCTTCGCGAGCAAGCCCGCTCCCACAGGTTGTGCGGTGGGTCGAGCCCCGGTTGCCCAGTTGCGCAATTCTATGGGGAGGCCTGAATGGCGATAAGCTGGGATTCCTGTGAATCTTTGTTACCGTTAACGAGATAATCCGTAAGTCGATCTTTAGTCGCCTGTAAATAAACAGAAACTTCGTGTCACAATTTGTCATTCGACGAGAGAGCACCCCATGGACACTTTGCAAAACATGCGCGCCTTCAGTTACGTGGCCGAAGCCGGCAGCTTCACCGCCGCCGCCGTGCAACTGGACACCACCACGGCCAACGTCTCGCGCGCGGTCTCCAACCTGGAAGCCCACCTGCAAACCCGCCTGCTCAACCGAACGACCCGCCGCATCGCCCTGACCGAAGCCGGCAAGCGTTACCTGTTGCGCTGCGAACAGATCCTGGCCTACGTCGAAGAAGCCGAAGCCGAGGCCAGCGACGCCCACGCCCGCCCGGCCGGGCAACTGAAAGTGCACACCATGACCGGCATCGGCCAGCACTTCGTGATCGACGCCATCGCCCGCTACCGCAAGACCCACCCGGACGTAACCTTCGACCTGACCATGGCCAACCGCGTGCCGGACCTGCTCGACGAGGGTTACGACGTGTCCATCGTCCTCGCCCGCGAACTGCCGGATTCGGGTTTCGTCTCCCAACGCCTGGGCATCACCTACAGCATCGTTTGCGCCTCGCCGGCTTACGTCAAAGCCAACGGCTGCGCACAAAAACCCGGCGACCTGCTCAACCACGCCTGCCTGCGCCTGGTCAGCCCGGTGATCCCGCTGGAAAAATGGGCCTTCGACGGCCCTGATGGCCAGGAAATGGTCACCATCAACAGCTCCCCGTTTCTGGTGAACTCCGCCGACGCGATGAAATCCGCGATCATCAGCGGCATGGGCGTTGGCGTCCTGCCGCTGTACGCCGCCATTGAAGGCCTGCGCAACGGCACGCTGGTGAGGGTGATGCCCAAGTACCGCTCACAAGAACTGAACCTGTATGCGATCTACCCTTCGCGCCAGTACCTGGACGCGAAGATCAAGACTTGGGTCGAGTATTTGCGCGGATCGTTGCCGGAGTTGCTGGCGGCGCATCAGGCGGAATTGGCGGCTTATGAATTGAGCGGGAGTCTGGGTGGAGTTCGGCTGGCGAATTGAGCCAAATCCTGACCCTGTAGGAGCTGCCGAAGGCTGCGATCTTTTGATTTTTATTTTTAAGAGCGGAAGATCAAGATCAAAAGATCGCAGCCTTCGGCAGCTCCTACAGGCCGAGCGTTAGCTCGCCTGCAGCTCTTGATCTTGATCCACCCGCCCCCTCGGAAGGCTGAGTGGAGGCGTTCATCCGGGGGTGGGCGCGCAGCGCCGTTCGGCGAAGCCGAACACATCGAGAGGAGGTCGAAGCGAAGCCGACCGGAGGCGATGCCCCCGGATGAATGCCGGAGCGAAGGAACCCCGAGCCTAGGCGAGGGGCCGTACGTTCGGGGCGAGCGTTTTTTGCTTCCTTTTTTAGGCGCTTGTAAAAAAGGGAGTCGCCGTAAGGGCGAAACCATAAGCCGCCGTTACCCAAAAAACGGATATGTACTCCATCACCCCAAAGCCTGGTCGGCCCAAAGGCCGCCAAGACACAAAAACTGACAGCGCCGTCAGTTAGCCGTCACCCTCCTGACCGCCAAACAGGTTTATAAAGGAAACTCCCCTTCGACCAAAACCCAGCCCCGGCGCCCCACTCGCATGCGAACCCAGAAAAAACCCGCCCTGCTCGTCGCCCTTCTGATCGTCCTGGCAGCGCTGGGCCTGTGGTACGCCACCCAACCGGTCAAGACCAAACTCGCCACCCCCACCGCCATCCCGGTGCGCGTGGTCGCCGTCGTCGAAAAAGACGTGCCACGCTACGTCAGCGGCATCGGTTCGGTGCTGTCCCTGCACAGCGTCGTGGTCCGCCCGCAAATCGACGGCATCCTCACCAAAATCATGGTCAAGGAAGGCCAACTGGTGAAAAAAGACGACCTGCTGGCCACCATCGACGACCGCTCGATCCGCGCCAGCCTCGACCAGGCCCGGGCACAGCTGGGCGAAAGCCAGGCGCAGCTGCAAGTGGCGCTGGTCAACCTTAAACGCTACAAACTGCTGAGCGTTGACGACGGCGTTTCCAAGCAGACCTACGACCAGCAACAGGCGCTGGTGAACCAACTCAAAGCCACCGCCCAAGGCAATCAGGCATCAATCGACGCAGCCCAGGTACAACTTTCCTACACACAGATTCGCTCCCCAGTGACCGGTCGCGTCGGCATTCGCACCGTGGATGAAGGCAACTTCCTGCGCATGACCGACACCCAAGGCCTGTTCACCGTGACCCAGATCGACCCGATCGCCGTGGAGTTCTCCCTGCCGCAACAAATGCTGCCGACCTTGCAGGGCCTGATCAACGACCCACAGCACGCCCGGGTCAAGGCCTACATCGGAGCTGACACCGACGGCGAAACCGGCAACCTGCTCGGCGAAGGTCACCTGACCCTGATCGACAACCAGATCAATGCCAACACTGGCACCATTCGCGCCAAGGCCGAGTTCGACAATCCGGGGCAGAAGCTGTGGCCGGGTCTGCTGGTGACGGTAAAGATTCAGACAGCCCTGGATAAAGATGCGCTGGTGGTGCCGCCGACGGTCGTACAACGCGGCCTCGACCAGCACTTCGTGTACCGGGTCAATGGCGACAAGGTCGAAGCCGTTCAGGTGCAAATGGTCTATCAAGGCAGCGGCCAGGACATCATCAAGGGCGTGAAACCGGGTGATGTACTGGTCAGCGATGGTCAGTCGCGGCTCAAACCGGGGTCGACGGTGCAGGTGATGACCGAGCCGCCGCAAGTGGTGCAATCGGAGGCGGCACAATGAAGGGCCACGGTTCGATATCCGCCTGGTGCATCGACCACCCGGTGGCCACGGTCCTGCTGACGTTCGCCCTGGTGCTGCTGGGCGTCATCGCCTTTCCACGCTTGCCGGTAGCGCCGTTGCCGGAGGCAGAATTCCCGACCATCCAGGTGGCCGCGCAATTGCCCGGCGCCAGCCCGGAAACCATGGCGTCCTCGGTGGCCACGCCCCTTGAGGTGCAATTCAGTGCCATTCCCGGCGTGACCCAGATGACCTCGAGCAGTGCACTGGGCTCAACCATCCTGACCCTGCAATTCACCCTCGACAAGAGCATCGACACCGCCGCCCAGGAAGTGCAGGCGGCGATCAATACGGCCGCGGGCAAGCTGCCCAAGGACATGCCGAACCTGCCGACCTGGCGCAAGGTCAACCCGGCCGACAGCCCGGTGCTGATCCTCAGCGTCAACTCCTCGCTGATGCCCGGTCCGGAGCTCAGCGACCTGACGGAAACCCTGTTGTCCCGTCAGCTCAGTCAGGTCGACGGTGTAGGCCAAGTCGCCATCACCGGTCAGCAGCGTCCGGCGATCCGCGTCCAGGTTTCGGCGGACAAACTCGCCGCCATCGGCCTGACCCTTGCCGACATCCGCCTGGCGATCCAGCAGACCAGCCTCAACCTGGCCAAGGGTGCGCTGTACGGGGAGTCGAGCATCTCGACCCTGTCCACCAACGACCAGTTGTTCCACCCGGAGGACTACAGCCAGCTGATTGTTTCCTACAAGGACGGCGCGCCGGTTCATCTGCGCGATGTCGCCAAAGTCGTCAACGGATCGGAAGATGCCTACGTCCAGGCCTGGGCGGGCTCACAACCGGGGGTGAACCTGGTGATCTTCCGCCAACCAGGCGCCAACATCGTCGAAACCGTGGACCGCATCCAGGCCGCCTTGCCGGCGCTGGAAGCGATGCTCCCCGCCTCGGTGCAGGTCAAGGTGCTGATCGACCGCACCCAGACCATTCGCGCCTCCCTTCATGAAGTGGAAATCACCCTGCTGATCGCGATCATGCTGGTGGTGGCGGTGATGGCGCTGTTCCTGCGCCAGTTGTCGGCGACCCTGATTGTGTCGGCGGTGCTGGGGGTTTCGCTGGTCGCCAGTTTTGCGCTGATGTACGTCATGGGCTTCAGCCTGAACAACCTGACGCTGGTGGCGATCGTGGTGGCCGTGGGCTTTGTGGTCGATGATGCGATCGTGGTGGTGGAAAACATTCACCGGCACCTGGAGGCCGGCGACGGCATGCGCGAAGCGGCGATCAAGGGCGCGGGCGAGATTGGTTTCACCGTGGTGTCGATCAGCTTTTCACTGGTGGCGGCGTTCATTCCGCTGCTGTTCATGGGGGGCGTGGTCGGGCGACTGTTCAAGGAGTTCGCCCTGACCGCCACCTCGACCATCTTGATTTCGGTGGTGGTGTCGCTGACCCTGGCGCCAACCCTGGCCGCGCTGTTCATGCGCGCGCCGGTGCATCATGCCCACGACAAACCGGGCTTTGGTGAGCGTCTGTTGGCCTGGTACGAAAAAGGCCTGCGCCACGCCCTCGCCCATCAGAAAACGATGATCGGCGTGTTCGCTTTGTCGCTGGGTCTGGCCGTCGCCGGTTACATCTTCATTCCTAAAGGCTTCTTCCCGATCCAGGACACCGGCTTCGTCCTCGGCACCACCGAAGCCGCTGCTGACATTTCGTACGGCGACATGGTGAAAAAACACCTCGCCATGGCGGAAATCGTCGCCGCCGACCCGGCCGTGGAAACGTTCTCGCACTCGGTCGGTGTCTCCGGCAGCAACCAGACCATCGCCAACGGCCGTTTCTGGATCACCCTGAAAAAACGCAGCGACCGCGATGTCTCGGCCAGTCAGTTCATCGACCGGATTCGTCCGCAACTGATGAAAGTACCGGGCATCGTCCTGTACCTGCGCGCCGGCCAGGACATCAACCTCAGTTCAGGCCCGAGCCGTGCCCAGTACCAATATGTGCTCAAGAGCAACGATGGCCCGACCCTGAGCACCTGGACCCAGCGCCTGACGGAAAAATTGCGCGCCAACCCGGCCTTCCGCGATATTTCCAACGATTTGCAACTGGGCGGCAGCATCACCCACATCAGCATCGACCGCAGCGCCGCGGCGCGTTTCGGGCTGAGCGCCAGCGACGTCGACGAAGCCCTGTACGATGCCTTCGGCCAGCGCCAGATCAATGAATTCCAGACCCAAGTCAACCAGTACAACGTGATCCTGGAGCTGGACACACAGCAACGCGGCAAAGCCGAAAGCCTCAACTATTTCTACCTGCGCTCACCCCTGAGCGGGGAAATGGTACCGCTGTCGGCCCTGGCCAGGTTCGATGCACCCACCATCGGCCCACTGTCCATCGCCCATGACGGCATGTTCCCGGCCGCCAACCTGTCGTTCAACCTGGCGCCCGGCGTGGCCTTGGGCGATGCGGTGATCATGCTCAACCAGGCCAAGGCCGACATCGGCATGCCAACCGCCATCAGCGGTAATTTCCAGGGCGCGGCCCAGGCGTTCCAGAGTTCGCTGGCCAGCCAGCCGTGGCTGATCCTGGCGGCACTGTTGGCGGTGTACATCATTCTCGGCGTACTCTACGAGAGCTTCGTGCATCCGCTGACGATCATTTCGACCTTGCCTTCTGCGGGCCTCGGCGCAGTGATCATGCTGTGGATCTGCGGCCAGGACTTTTCGATCATGGCCTTGATCGGCCTGGTGCTGTTGATCGGTATCGTCAAGAAAAACGGCATCCTGATGATCGACTTCGCCCTCGAAGCGCAGCGCAATGGCGGACTGTCGCCTGAAGAAGCGATCTTCAAGGCCTGCATCACGCGGTTCCGGCCGATCATCATGACCACCCTCGCCGCGCTGCTTGGCGCCCTGCCGCTGATGCTCGGCTACGGCACCGGCGCCGAGTTGCGCCAACCCCTGGGGATCGCGGTAGTCGGCGGCTTGCTGGTGAGCCAGGCGCTGACGCTGTTCACCACGCCGGTCATATACTTGTGGCTGGAGCGGTTATTTCATAGGCCCAAACCTTTGCCAGTACCGACGCTGGCGACCACAGACTGAGGCGGGGTCATGCGCGTCCTGATTATCGAAGACGAAGAAAAAACCGCGGACTATCTGCACCGCGGCCTGACGGAACAGGGTTACACCGTGGACCTGGCGCGGGATGGGGTCGAAGGCCTGCATCTGGCGCTGGAGAGCGACTACGCGGTGATCGTCCTCGACGTGATGTTGCCGGGCCTCGACGGCTTCGGCGTGTTGCGCGCCTTGCGTGCGCGCAAGCAGACCCCGGTGATCATGCTCACCGCCCGCGAGCGTGTGGAAGATCGCATCAGGGGCCTGCGTGACGGCGCCGATGATTACCTGGGCAAACCGTTTTCCTTCCTTGAGCTGGTGGCACGCCTGCAAGCACTGACCCGGCGCAGCGGCGGTCATGAAGCGGTGCAAGTGAGCATTGCCGACCTGTGGATAGATTTGATCAGCCGCAAGGCGACCCGCGCTGGCACACGACTGGACCTGACCGCCAAGGAGTTCTCGCTGCTCAGCGTATTGGCGCGCCGCCAGGGTGAAATTCTCTCGAAAACCGCCATTGCCGAGATGGTCTGGGACATCAATTTCGACAGCGACGCCAACGTCGTCGAAGTCGCGATCAAACGCCTGCGGGCCAAGCTCGACGGGCCGTTCGAAGAGAAATTGCTGCACACCATTCGCGGCATGGGTTATGTGCTGGAGAGCCGTGGTGTCCAGTAACAGTATCGCCTTGCGCCTGAGCGGGATGTTCACGCTAGTGGCGCTGCTTGTGTTCCTGTTGATCGGCTGGGCCTTGTACCAGCAGGTCGACAAAGGCCTGGGCCTGTTGCCCGAAGCCGAGCTGGATGCGCGCTACAGCGTGCTCGAATCCACGGTCGGCCGTTACGGCACGCCTGAGCATTGGGTGAAGATCAACAACAAGCTCAACCTGCTGAGCGAAGAAGACAAGCGCATCAGCTTCTGGATCATCAGCGGCGATCCGCATTACGAATACGGCAACCTGACCCCGCAGGTCCGCACCTTTGCCCAAGGGCCACTGGGCATGCGCGACATGCATCTGCCGGATCACCCCTATCCGCTGAAAGTGTTGGTCAGCGAATTCCCGGCCAAGGACCAGCGCCCACCGCTGCGCTTCATGATCGCCATCGACACCGAGACGTTTTTCCATACCCAGCATCAACTGTTGATTGCGCTGATCAGCCTGGCGATTGTCGGGGTGCTGCTGGCTTCGGCACTGGGTTACTGGGTGGCGCGGATCGGCCTCAAGCCGCTGATCAAACTGTCCCAGGAAGCCCGGCGCCTGGCTCCGCCGTTGCGCTCAGGACGCTTGCGATTGTCACCGTTGCCGCCGGAACTCGATCAGTTCGTCAGCTCGTTCAACTCGACCCTGGAACGGGTCGAGCAGGCTTACTCACGCCTTGAATCGTTCAATGCCGACGTCGCCCACGAACTGCGCTCGCCACTGACCAACCTGATCGGCCAGACCCAGGTCGCATTGACCCGCGGACGCTCCGCCGAGCATTACTTTGAAGTGCTGCAATCGAATCTCGAAGAGCTTGAGCGACTGCGTTCGATCATCAACGACATGCTGTTCCTGGCCAGTGCCGATCAGGGCAGCAAGGCAACCAAACTGACGTCCACGTCACTGGCCGATGAGGTGGCCACGACCCTGGAATACCTGGACTTCATTCTCGAGGACGCTCAGGTCCAGGTAGAGGTCAGTGGTGACGCGCAAGTGAGCATCGAGATCGCCCATCTGCGCCGGGCGTTGATCAATCTGCTGAACAACGCGGTGCAGCACACTGCGCCCGGCCAGGTGATTGAAGTGCACATTGAAGCCGCCGAACATCAGGTCAGCATCGGCGTCGCCAACCCCGGCTCACCGATTGCCCGCGAACACCTGCCACGGCTGTTCGAACGCTTCTACCGGGTCGATGCCTCGCGCAGCAACAGCGGCCACAATCATGGCCTTGGGCTGGCCATCGTCAAGGCGATTGCATTGATGCATGGCGGCGATGTGTTCGTGCGCAGTGACCATGGGATGAATACGTTCGGGATTCATCTTCCTGTCTGAAAAACACAAACTACTGTGGCGAGCGAGCTTGCTCGCGCTGGGCTGCGAAGCAGCCCTAAAAACCTGAGCGCGCGTTCTTTCAGACAGTCCATGTTCCTCGGACCTGCGACTGCTGCGCAGCCGAGCGGGAGCAAGCTCCCTCGCCACAAAAGAGCTCGACACCACCAACTGTTGCTCAAGTCGCAACAGTCCTTTCATGAATCCGCTCTTTTTCCCCTCGCTCAAGATCCTTATCTTTGCCCGCACCAAACAGCACTTGCCAAGCAAGAAGGTTTTAAAGATGTACAACCGTATGGGTATTGCCAGCGCTTTCGTTTTGTCCTCTTTGTTCCTGTCGCCACTGGCGATGGCGGAAGAATCGCAGACTTTCGTCGCACATAACGCCGCACGCGCTGCAGCGCTCGAAGAGCATCAGATCGAGATGACGGCCAAGGCTGCGCAAGACGCCCAAGCCCCGCAAGCCTCGACCACTCAGGCCCGGCCACAGGTCGAGAAGGACAGCTGATCCGCACCGTTCACTCCCGCTTCCCACGACACTGTTCATCGGCTCTTCCCTTTGAAAAGTTGTCTGCAAAGCCGCTGTTTTCAGCGGCTTTTTTTACAATGGCGATTCAACTTTCATTGCAATTTTCGCAACGACAAGCGCTGATGCCCACGCCATTGATCAGTCGTTAGAGCAACAGGCACGATTCACCCGGCTGCTACGTTAATGCAACTACGCTTACAACGTCCCTTTAGCAGACGTCAGCCCTATGACCGCAAGCCGCACCCCACATTTTCAAGGCCCGTCCGGGCGACCCGAGATCATGGTGATCTTCGGCAGCACCCTGACGGTCATCTCGATCCTGTGCATCGTCACTTTTCTGCTGATCCGCGAACACGCCTACGCCCAGCAGATCGCCACACGCAGCGCGACCACCATTGCGCAACTGATCGATGCCGATGTCCTGCGTACGGTCGAGCTCTATGACCTGACCTTGCAGGGCCTGATCGCCGCTGCCCAACGGGACGACCTGAAACAGGTTTCGCCGCAGATTCGTCATCTGGCGCTGTTCGACCGCTCCACCACCGCGCGCTACAAGGGCGACATCCTGCTGCTGGACAAGCACGGCGACGTGCTGGCCGACTCATCGTTGATCGAACCGAAACCGGGTAACTTCGCTGACCGCGATTATTTCCTGGCCCATGTCTTCAATCGTGATACCGGCATGTTTATCAGCCGACCGTTCAAGCCGCGCTGCGACTGCGATGACAACGACCAATGGCGCATCAGTTTCAGCCGGCGCATTTCCTCGCCCACGGGTGAGTTTCTGGGAGTCGCGGTAGCCTCGATGCGCATGAGCTACTTCGATCAGTTGTTCAACAGCCTCGACATCGGCACCGGCAGTACGCTGGGCATCATCAACAATGACGGGATCCTCCTGGCGCAGAAGCCGTACCGGGAACCGCACTCCATCGGCAAAAGCTTCTCCAGCCGCCCCAACGTCGTACGCATGCTGCAGGAGCGCAATGGCACCTTTGAGAGTGTGTCGAGTGTCGACCATCAACGGCGCTTGTACACCTTTACCCGGGTCGGCAACCTGCCACTGACTGTCATCGTGGCCCTTTCTGTGGATGAGGTGTTCGCCACCTGGAACCGTACGGCCTATGTGATCAGCGGTGCTACCGGGGTTTTGTGCATAGGTTTGCTGTGGTTGACCTGGCTGCTCTGCCGCGAACTGCGCCTGCGCCAGAGTGCCGAGCAGGAATTGTCGCAACTGGCGGCCACCGATGCCTTGACCGGCGTGGCCAACCGCCGATCCCTTGATCAGACTCTGCGCCATGAATGGTTTCGCGCGCAGCGCAGTGGCAAGCCGTTGTCGTTGCTGATGATCGATGCCGATCACTTCAAGGCCTTCAATGACCGGCACGGGCATCAGGCCGGCGACGAAGCGTTACGGGCATTGGCCGAGGTCATCAGTGCCAATGTCCACCGCCCCACAGATCTGGTGGCGCGCTACGGGGGCGAAGAGTTTTCGGTGATCCTGGCCGAAACAAGCGGTGACGGTGCACGGCAGATTGCCGAACATATTCGTGAGGCTGTACAAAAACTGCCACTGGTCGACGCCGGTGAGCGACCGATGAGCGTGAGTATCGGTATTGCCACCTGGACAGCGACCATCGATATCACCCTGGAACAGTTGCTATTCAATGCGGACAAGGCGCTGTATCAGGCCAAGGAGAGGGGGCGTAACCGGGTGGTGTATGCCAGCTGAATTTTATGCTGAACCGACTGGCCTCTTCGCGAGCAAGCCCGCTCCCACAGGGGAACGCGGTCAACTGTGCGGGCTTGCTCCGGGCGGCGTTCCGACGAAGGGGCCTTCACTGCCACCATCAAAATCAGGGCATAAAAAAAGGCCACCCGAAGGTAGCCTTTAAAAACTAGAGAGGTTTTTTGCTTACACGGCCGCAACCGGGCGCATGTAAGAGATCGGTGCAGTGCTGGCGTCTTCGAACGTCACGACTTCCCAGGCATCTGTCTGCTCAATCAACTTGCGCAGCAGCTGGTTGTTCAGTGCGTGGCCGGACTTGAAGCCCTTGAACTCACCAATCAGGCTATTGCCCAGCAGGTAGAGGTCACCAATTGCATCGAGAATCTTGTGCTTCACGAATTCGTCTTCATAGCGAAGGCCGTCTTCGTTCAGTACGCCATCGGCGTCGACCACAATAGCGTTTTCAACACTGCCGCCGAGTGCGAGGTTGTGCTTGCGCAGGTACTCGATGTCACTCATGAAACCAAAGGTACGGGCGCGGCTGACTTCTTTTACGAACGAAGTGCTGGAAAAATCCACGCTTGCACTTTGGGTGCGGTCACGGAAAACCGGGTGATCGAAATCGATCTCGAAGCTCACTTTGAACCCTTCGAAAGGGACGAAAGTAGCGCGCTTGTCGCCATCTTCCACTGTCACTTCACGCAGGATGCGGATGAACTTCTTGGCGGCGTCCTGTTCTTCCAGGCCAGCCGATTGAATCAGGAATACGAAAGGTCCGGCGCTACCATCCATGATCGGGACTTCGGACGCGGAGAGCTCGACGTAGGCGTTATCGATGCCCAGGCCTGCCATGGCCGAGAGCAAGTGCTCTACCGTGTCCACTTTGACGTCACCGTTAACGAGCGTGGTCGACATAGTGGTTTCACCAACGTTTTCCGCGCGGGCAGGAATCTGCACCACGGGATCGAGGTCGGCGCGACAAAACACAATGCCAGTGTCGACAGGCGCTGGCTTGAGGGTCAGATAGACCTTCTCCCCGGAGTGCAGGCCGACACCTGTGGCACGGATAATATTCTTCAGGGTGCGTTGTTTAATCATGGCATGGGCCGCTTCAGCGCAAATTGCGAACTGGTATCAACAAAGGCTGGCGATGATAGCAGACCACGCCTTTGCTGAACACCAATCACCTTCATAGCCCTGATACATTTCATCAATCGGCCTGACGACGCAGGAAAGCCGGGATGTCCAGGTAGTCCAGGTCATCTTGCGGATTCATCTTCGCGGCAGTCGCAGCACCGGCCTGGGCCTGGTTGCGCATGACGGTCGGACGGTCCAGGTCACGGTAGTTCACCGCTGGAGCTTCCTGACGAACAGGGGCCTGTTGTTGTGGCTGTGCAGCCATCGAAGTGTGAACGGTATTGTCGATGACCTTCACAGGCTTCTCGATTTTAGCGCCCAGACCGGTTGCAACGACAGTCACGTGCAGCTCGTCGCGCATGTCCGGATCGATAACGGTACCAACCTTGACCATCGCGTGTTCCGAAGCGAATGCCTCGATGATGCTGCCCACGTCGGAGTATTCACCCAGGGACAGATCCGGACCGGCGGTGATGTTTACCAGGATGCCGCGAGCGCCTTGCAGGTTCACGTCTTCCAGCAGCGGGTTGCGAATGGCCGCTTCGGTGGCCTCTCGTGCACGGTTCGGACCGCTGGCGCAGCCAGTGCCCATCATCGCCATGCCCATTTCGCTCATCACGGTACGCACGTCGGCGAAGTCGACGTTGATCATGCCCGGACGCTTGATGATGTCGGAGATACCGCGAACGGCTCCGGCCAGTACATCGTCAGCCTTGGCGAAAGCCGACAGCAGGCTGGCGTCTTTACCGAGGATGGTCAGCAGCTTCTCGTTGGGAATGGTGATCAACGAGTCGACGCTTTCGGAGAGCATGCGGATGCCTTCGTCGGCGATCTGCATACGCTTGCGGCCTTCGAACGGGAACGGACGGGTCACCACCGCAACGGTGAGGATGCCCATTTCCTTGGCCACTTCGGCGATGATCGGCGCAGCACCGGTACCGGTACCGCCGCCCATGCCAGTGGTGATGAACACCATGTTGGTGCCCTGCAGGACTTCGGCAATGCGCTCACGGTCTTCCAGAGCGGCTTGACGGCCGACTTCAGGGTTGGCGCCAGCGCCCAGGCCCTTGGTCACGCCGGTGCCCAGTTGCAGGATGGTACGCGCGCCGATGTTTTTCAGCGCTTGAGCATCGGTGTTGGCGCAGATGAACTCGACGCCTTCGATGTTGCTCTTGACCATGTGGTTGACAGCGTTGCCGCCGCCACCGCCGACACCGATAACTTTGATTACCGGGCTTGCGGGGATGTTGTCTACGAGTTCGAACATTTTCCCTCTCCTTTACATTCTCTAGTTTTTTCGCCTACTGCGTGCTTCGGTGTAACGGTGTTGCGGTAAATCTTCAGAAATTGCCCTGGACCCACTTCTTCAGGCGGTCCAGCAGCGGAGCCTGTGGCTCTTCGTTGCTGTAGCTGTCGCGGCTGCCGATGCCCGAGAACGAGATGCCGTCGGACTGCTTCTGCAGGCCGTACATCAACAGGCCGACGCCGGTGGAATAGATCGGGTTGCGGACCACGTCATCCAGACCTTTCACACCATGCGGTACACCCAGGCGCACTGGCATGTGGAAGATTTCCTCGGCCAGCTCGGTAGCGCCTTCCATCTTCGCGGTACCGCCGGTCAGCACGATGCCGGCCGGGATCAGGTCTTCGTAGCCGCTGCGGCGCAGTTCGGCCTGGATCAGCGTGAACAGTTCGTCGTAGCGCGGCTCGACCACTTCGGCCAGGGCCTGGCGGGACAGTTCGCGGGGCGGACGGTCGCCAACACTTGGCACCTTGATGGTTTCACCGGCACCGGCCAGTTTGGCCAGGGCGCAGGCGTAGCGAATCTTGATTTCTTCGGCGTACTGGGTCGGAGTGCGCAACGCCATGGCGATGTCGTTGGTCACCTGGTCACCGGCAATCGGGATGACCGCGGTGTGACGGATCGCACCTTCGGTGAAGATCGCGATGTCGGTGGTACCGCCACCGATGTCCACCAGGCACACGCCCAGCTCTTTCTCGTCATCGGTCAGCACCGAGTAGGCGGAAGCCAGCTGCTCGAGAATGATGTCGTCGATTTCCAGGCCGCAGCGACGCACGCATTTTTCAATGTTCTGCGCGGCATTGACGGCGCAGGTGACCACGTGGACCTTGGCTTCCAGACGCACGCCGGACATGCCCAGCGGCTCGCGGACGCCTTCCTGGTTATCGATCACGTAGTCTTGCGGCAAGGTGTGCAGCACGCGCTGGTCAGCCGGGATCGCCACGGCCTGGGCAGCGTCGAGCACGCGCTCGAGGTCGGCCGAGCTGACTTCGCGATCACGAATCGCCACGATGCCGTGGGAGTTCAGGCTGCGGATGTGATTGCCGGCCACGCCGACGAATGCCGAGTGAATGCGGCAACCGGCCATCAACTGCGCTTCTTCGATGGCGCGCTGGATCGATTGCACGGTGGATTCGATATTCACCACCACGCCTTTTTTCAGGCCACGGGATGGATGGGTACCGATCCCGACGATTTCCAGCGTGCCGTCGTCCGCGACCTCGCCTACCAGCGCCACCACCTTGGAGGTGCCGATATCGAGACCGACGATCATTTTGCCGCTTTGCACGTTTGCCATGGGTCCTGCCTCTTCTTAATTCTTCGCGACAGCGGGTTGGGCTGCCGTGGGCGCTACAGGTTCCCGCCAGCCAACGGCGAGGCCGTTGGCGTAGCGCAGATCGATGCGCGCAATGTTCGTAATCTGTTCTTTGAGCGTCTTGTCATAGATGGCGATGAAGCGGCGCATCTTTTCCACCTGGTTGCCGCGTCCGAGCAGCAGTTCGATCCCCGGGCCGGCACTGCCGGGTCCGGTGGTCAGGAACCAGCTGCCGCGTTCACGCAATTCCAGGCGTGCAATCGAGAAGCCCAGAGGCCGGAGCATCTGACTCAACACCTGGTACTGCTGCATCACCTGCTGCTGGGCCCGCTGCGGGCCGAACAGCTGGGGCAAATGTTCGTAGTTCGCCAGCTCGCGCGGGGTGAAGGCCTGGCCCTGGTTGTTCAACAGCGATTCGTCACCCCAACGGGCCACCGGCAGTTGTTCTTCCAGGCGGATCACCACTTGATCCGGCCACACCCTGCGCACTTCGGCGTGGGCAATCCATGGCATCGTTTCAAGCTCGGTACGCATGCTCGCCAGGTCGATGGTGAAGAAACTCGACGCCACGTACGGGGCGATCCGCTGCTGCACCGCTTGCTGGCTGATGTAACTCAGGTCGCCCTGCACGTTGATTTTGGTGATCGGCCGGTCGGCATACGGCAACAAGCGTGTCGCGCCTTCGTAAGTACCGAACCCCAACGCCACCAGCAGTACCGGCCAGAACAACGCTTTGAGAAAACCGAAGTTGGCTTTCGGCAGGCGCGCGGACATCGGCTCTTTGGCCACCATTCGGCTGGCACCCCGCGGTACCGGCTTGCGGCCGGTCGGTGCGGTAGGCTGATGTCTGAGCTGGGCGCCTTGCATGGCCTTAACCTCTCGTCGACTCTTGGTGACCGGCAGCATTGCCGGCAACGCTCTCGGCCAGAATCGCCAGGACCAGTTGCTGGAAATCCAGACCGGCGGCACGGGCCGCCATCGGCACCAGGCTGTGATCGGTCATGCCCGGTGCGGTGTTGACTTCCAGGAACCAGAACTGCCCTTCGGCGTCTTGCATCACGTCTGCCCTGCCCCAACCGGCGATACCCAGCGCTTCACAGGCTTTCGCCGTGAGTTCCATGAGTTCCTGTTCCTTGGCGCTGTCCAGACCGCATGGAATGCGGTACTGGGTATCGTTGGCGATGTACTTGGCGTCGTAGTCGTAGAAGCTGTGCGTCGTGCCCAGGGCAATCGGAGGCAACACCTGGTCACGCAGGGTGGCGATGGTGAACTCCGGACCGTGAATCCATTGCTCGACCAACACTTGCGAATCGTAGGTACTGGCCGCTTTCCATGCGTCGATCAATTCGGACGCGGAACTCACTTTGGCCATACCGATACTTGAACCTTCATGGGCCGGTTTGACGATCAAAGGGAAGCCCAGTTCCGTCGCTGCCGAAATACAATCGGCCTCGCTGCAAAGTACTGCGTGACGTGGCGTCGGAATGCCCAGGCTGTGCCAGACCTGCTTGGTGCGCAGTTTGTCCATCGCCAGGGCCGACGCCAGGATGCCGCTGCCGGTGTACGGAATGCCCAGGCATTCGAGCAGGCCCTGCATGCTGCCGTCTTCACCGCCACGACCGTGGAGGATGATGAAGGCGCGGTCGATCTTTTCGCTCTGCAGACGCTGCAGCAGGTCATCGCCCACGTCGAGGCCGAACGCGTCGACACCGGCACTTAGCAGCGCGTCGAGAACCGCGTTGCCCGACTTCAGGGACACCTCGCGCTCGGCACTCTTGCCGCCGAACAGCACGGCGACGCGGCCGAAGTCTTTCGGCGCGATCGTGGAGACCAGGTTGGCGTAGGCAGCAGTCATTTCAACTTCCCCTTCTCCGGTGCGGCAACGGCACCGGCGAACAACTCACTTTTCAATAGTTTTGGTGCGAGACCGCCGATATCACCGGCGCCCTGGCACAGCAGGATGTCGCCGGCACGCAGCAGCGGCTTGACCACAGGCGCGAGGTCGACACCACGCTCGATGTAGATCGGGTCGAGCTGACCACGCTGACGGATGCTGTTGCACAGTTTGCGGCTGTCGGCTCCCGGAATCGGCTCTTCGCCGGCCGGATAGACCTCCATCAGCAGCAGCACGTTGGCGTCGGCCAGTACATTGACGAAATCGTCATACAGGTCACGGGTGCGACTGTAGCGGTGCGGCTGGTAGACCATCACCAGGCGGCGCTCCGGCCAACCACCGCGCACGGCCTTGATCACAGCCGCGACTTCGGTCGGGTGGTGGCCGTAGTCATCGACCAGCATCACGTTGCCGCCGTCCACCGGCAGTTCGCCGTAGACCTGGAAGCGTCGGCCGACACCCTGGAAGCCGGACAGGCCCTGGACGATGGCTTCATCGCTGACGCCTTCGTCGGTGGCGATGCAGATGGTTGCCAGTGCGTTCAAGACGTTGTGGTTGCCCGGCATGTTCACCGACACGTCCAGCGGCTCGCGGTCAGGGCGCAGCACGGTGAAGAAGGTCTGCATGCCTTGCTGGCGCACGTTGATGGCGCGCACGTCGCAGTCTTCGCCGAAGCCGTAGGTGACGGTCGGACGCTTGACCTGCGGGAGGATTTCACGCACCACCGGATCGTCCAGGCACACCACTGCCAGACCGTAGAACGGCAGGTTGTGCAGGAACTCGACGAAGGTTTTCTTCAGCTTGTTGAAGTCACCGTCGTAGGTCGCCATGTGGTCGGCGTCGATGTTGGTGACCACGGCCACCAGCGGCTGCAAGTGCAGGAAGCTGGCGTCGCTTTCGTCGGCTTCGGCAATCAGGTAGCGGCTGGTGCCAAGCTGGGCATTGGTGCCCGCGGCATTCAGGCGGCCACCGATGACGAACGTCGGGTCCAGGCCACCGGCGGCGAACACCGAGGCGATCAGGCTGGTGGTGGTGGTTTTGCCGTGGGTACCGGCAACGGCGATACCGTGGCGATAACGCATCAGCTCAGCCAGCATCTCTGCACGCGGTACCACCGGAATGCGGCGTTCCAGCGCAGTAGCGACTTCCGGGTTGGACGTGTTCACGGCGCTCGACACCACCAGTACGTCAGCGGCGGCGGCGTTCTCGGCGCGGTGGCCGATGAAGATCTGCGCCCCGAAGGATTCCAGGCGCTCGGTGACCGGGGACGCCTTCAGGTCGGAGCCGGACACGGCATAACCCAGGTTCAGCAGCACTTCGGCGATCCCGCACATGCCCACACCGCCGATACCGACGAAGTGGATGCGACGGATGCGGCGCATTTCCGGTTGAGGCATGGCTTTCTGACTCTCAACCATGGGCCACCTCCAGGCAGCTATCGACGACGTTACGGGTGGCATCGGGTTTGGCCAGGCGGCGTGCCGCGGTAGCCATTTCGTTGAGTCGTTGTGGTTGCATCAGGACCTCTGTCAGGCGAGCGGCAAGATCCGCTGCACCAGTCGTTCTTTGTGGCATCAGGAAGGCTGCGCCTTCACGGGCCAAATATTCGGCGTTGCGGGTCTGGTGATCGTCGATGGCATGGGGCAAAGGCACCAGCATCGAGGGCAGACCGGCGGCGGCCAGTTCACTGATGGTCAGCGCACCTGCGCGACAGACCACCAGGTCGGCCCAGCTGTAGGCTTGGGCCATGTCTTTGATGAAGGGCTGCACCTGCGCCTCGACGCCAGCCGCGCGATAGCGCTCTGCAGTCACTTCATCGTGGTTTTTGCCGGCCTGATGGAACACTTCCGGACGCAAATCGGCAGCGACTTGCGACAGGGCTTCAGGCAGCAACTTGTTCAACGGCTCTGCGCCAAGGCTTCCGCCCAGGATCAGCAAACGCGCCTTGCGACCGGCCAGGGCAGGTCGCGATGTCTCGAGGAACAGCTCGGTGCGCACCGGGTTACCGGTGGTCCGGCGGCTGTCCGACAGGGTAAAGGTGTCGGGGAACGCTTCACAGACTCGGGCGGCCAACGGCACCAGCAACCGATTGGCGGTACCGGCCACGGCGTTCTGTTCATGAACGATCACCGGCACACCGGCCAGTTTGGCTGCGACACCGCCAGGGCCGGTCACAAAGCCACCAAAGCCCACGACGCAGACCGGTTGCAGACGGCGAATGATCGTCCGTGCCTGCCAGACCGACTTGAACAACATGAACGGTGCCTTGAGCAGGGACAATTTGCCCTTGCCCCGCAGACCGCTGGCGTTGATCCGGTGCAGTTCGATGCCGGCTGCCGGCACCAGATCGTTCTCGATGCCACGCGGGGTGCCGAGCCAGTGCACGGTATAACCGCGCGCCTGGAATTCGCGGGCACAGGCCAGCGCCGGGAACACGTGGCCCCCGGTGCCGCCAGCCATGATCATCACGTTAGCGCCCATGGTGCGGCTCCTCGGCGAAGTCGCTCTCATGGAACTCCATCTCCTCGCTGCCCAGGTGGGTTCGACTTTCCCACTCGATGCGCAGCAACAAGCCGAGACAGGCACAGCAGATCACCAACGAACTGCCGCCGTAACTGAGGAACGGCAGGGTCAGCCCCTTGGTCGGCAACAGGCCGACGTTCACGCCGATGTTGATCAGGAACTGGCCGATCCACAGGAACGACAGGCCGTAGGCAACATAGGCGGCGAAGAACTGCTTGGCCTTCTCGGCCCACAGTCCGATGTACATGCCACGAATACACACGAAGACAAACAGTGCCACGGTGCACAACGAACCCACCGCGCCCAGCTCTTCGGCCAGGACCGAGAACACGAAGTCAGTGTGGGCCTCAGGCAGGTAGAACTGTTTCTGCACGCTGTTGCCCAGGCCAACGCCCAGCCATTCGCCGCGACCGAAAGCGATCAATGCCTGGGACAACTGATAACCGGCACCGAACTGGTCGGCCCACGGGTCGGCGAAGTTGGTCAGGCGCGCCATCCGATACGGCTGCATTTGAATCAACAGCACCACCGCGCCGACGGCCAGCACCACCATCAGGGAGAAACGGAACAGCCCGACGCCGCCAAGGAACAGCATTGCCGCCGCCGCCCCCATCATCACGACGGTGGCACCGAAGTCCGGCTCCATCAGCAGCAGACCCGCCATCGGCAACAGCACGATGAACGGCTTGAAGAAGCCCATCCAGCTTTCACGCACTTCTTTCTGGCGACGCACCAGATAACCGGCGAGGTAGATCACCACGAACACCTTGGCGATCTCGGAAGGCTGGACGTTGAAGAAACTGAAGCCGATCCAGCGCATCGAGCCGTTAACCTCGCGGCCGATCCCCGGAATGATCACCATGATCAGCAAGCCGAAAGCACCCAGCAACATCAGCCAGCCCAGGCGCTGCCAGGTGGCGATCGGGATCATCATGGTGACGATGCAGGCACCCAGGCCCAGCACCACGTAAATAAGGTGGCGGATCATGTAATACAGCGCGCTGCCCGACTGCACGGCCGCCACTTCGGTCGATGCCGAGGCAATCATGATCAGTCCCAGGCCGAGCAGCGTCAGGCAACCGGCGAGCATCGGGAAGTCGAGGTCGATACCGCGCCCGGTGATGAGCGGCGATGGATACGGCTTGATGATGCCTTTGAGGCTCATGCCAGATCCTCCACGGCTTGGACGAACTGGTGACCACGGTCTTCGTAGTTCTTGAACATGTCGAAGCTGGCGCAGGCTGGTGACAGCAGCACCACGTCGCCCGGCTGGGCGGCGGCGCGGCATTGTTCGACGGCTTCGACCAGGGAAGCGACGCGGATCAGCGGAACGGCGTCGCCAATGGCGTCGCCGATCTTGTCCGAGTCGCGGCCCATCAACACCACGGCGCGGCAGTTGGCCGCTACCGGATCGCGCAGGTCCTTGAACTCGGCACCCTTGCCATCACCACCGGCGATCAGCACGACCTTGCCGTCGATGTCCGCGCCCAGGCCTTCGATGGCGGCCAACGCGGCACCGACGTTGGTGGCCTTGGAGTCGTTGTAGTAACCCACGCCATCAAGGTCGCGGACCCATTGGCAGCGATGCTCGAGACCGGCGAAGGTGCGCAGGCTCGACAGCATGGCATCGAACGGCAGGCCGACCGCATGGCCCAAGGCCAGGGCCGCCAAGGCGTTGGACTGGTTGTGGGCGCCACGAATCTTCAACTCACGCACCGGCATCAGGTTCTGGAATTCGAAGGCCAGGTATTTCTCGCCGTCTTCTTCACGGATGCCGAAGGCTTTGAAGTCCGGTTTGCTCAGACCGAAGGTCCAGCACGGTTGGCCCTCACCCATCAACGGACGGCTCAGGGCATCCTGGCGATTGACCACAAACTGTCTGGCACCACGGAAGATCCGGTGCTTGGCCAGGTGATAGGCCGGCAGACCGCTGTAACGGTCCATGTGGTCTTCGCTGACATTGAGCACGGTCGCCACTTCGGCGTTGAGTTGATCGGTGGTCTCCAGCTGGAAACTCGACAACTCCATCACGTACAGCTCGACGTCGTCGCGCAGCAGATCCAGGGCCGGTGTACCGAGGTTGCCACCGACGGCAACGCGCTTGCCCGCCGCCGCTGCCATTTCGCCGACCAGGGTGGTGACGGTGCTTTTCGCGTTGGAACCGCTGATGGCCACGATCGGCGCCTTCGCGTTACGCGCGAACAGCTCGATGTCACCGGACAATTTCACGCCACGGGCGGCGGCGGCCTGCAGGGCCGGGGTCGCCAGCGCCAGGCCGGGGCTCACGTAGAGCTCGTCGGCGCGGCACAGGAATTCGACGTCCAGCTCGCCACAACGCACTTCCACGTGCGGATAGTCACACTTGAGCGTGGCCAGTTCCGGTGGATTTTCCCGCGTATCGGCCACAGCAAACGCCACGCCCCGGTTCGCCAGGAAGCGAACCAGGGACATGCCGCTCTTGCCGAGGCCGACAACGATGCGGAAGTGGTCAGAAGCGATCAGAGACACGAGTTTCTACCTCAGCTTCAGGGTGGCAAGGCCGATCAGCACGAGAATCACGGTGATGATCCAGAAACGGACGATCACTCGTGGCTCAGGCCAACCCTTGAGTTCAAAGTGGTGGTGAATGGGCGCCATGCGGAATACGCGGCGACCGGTCAGTTTAAAAGAGGCGACCTGAATGACCACTGACAGGGTTTCCATCACGAACACGCCGCCCATGATGAACAGGACGATTTCCTGACGGACGATCACCGCGATGGTGCCCAGGGCCGCGCCCAGCGCCAGTGCGCCGACGTCACCCATGAAGACTTGTGCCGGATAGGTGTTGAACCACAGGAAGCCCAGACCGGCGCCAATCAGTGCGCCGCAGAACACGATCAGTTCGCCCGCGCCCGGTACATAGGGAATCAGCAGGTATTCGGCGAACTTCACGTTACCCGACAGGTAGCAGAAAATGCCCAGGCCGCCGCCCACCATCACCGTCGGCATGATCGCCAGGCCGTCGAGGCCGTCGGTCAGGTTGACCGCGTTGCTCGAACCGACAATCACGAAATAGGTGAGGACGATGAAGCCTGCGCCCAGTGGAATGCTGTAGTCCTTGAGCATCGGCAGGATCAGCGTGGTTTCCACCGGCGTGGCGGCAGTCATGTAAAGGAAGATCGCCGCGCCCAGGCCGAACACCGATTGCCAGAAATACTTCCAGCGGCTTGGCAAGCCACGGGAGTTTTTCTCGATCACCTTGCGGTAGTCGTCGACCCAGCCGATGGCGCCGAACAGCAAGGTCACCAGCAGTACGACCCAGACGTAACGGTTGCTCAGGTCAGCCCAAAGCAGGGTACTGACGCCGATGGACGACAGGATCAGCGCACCGCCCATGGTCGGTGTGCCCGACTTGGACAGGTGCGACTGCGGGCCGTCATTGCGAACGGATTGACCGATCTGACGGTTCTGCAAAGTGCGGATCATCCACGGGCCGTAGCACAGCGACAAGACCAGCGCGGTCAGTACACCGAGAATCCCGCGCAGGGTCAGGTACTGGAAGACCGCGAAGCCTTTGTAGAACTGTTGCAGATACTCCGCTAGCAGCAGCAGCATTAATGTTTCTCCAGGCTGGACCCGCACAAGGCGGCGACGACGTTTTCCATCGCAGCGCTGCGCGACCCCTTGATCAAAATGGTGGTGTTTGTGTCTTGCTCGGCGCCCAGGGCATTGATCAGTTCAGCCTGCGTGCTGAAGTGAAAAGCCTCTGGACCGAATGCCTTCACGGCGTGAGCCATCATTGGCCCGACGGCGTACAGCGCGCAAACCTTGCCACGGGCGTACTCGCCCACGTCGCGGTGCCCCTGCTCCGCCCATTCGCCCAACTCGCCGATATCCCCGAGCACCAGGACGGTGCGACCGGAAAAGCCGGCCAGTATATCAACGGCAGCGCACATGGAGGTGGGGTTGGCGTTGTAAGTGTCATCGATCACGCGCATGCCATTGCTGGCCAATTGCGCGACAGTGCGGCCCTTGACCGGTTGCACCGCACCAAGACCGGTGGCGATACCGAACAGCGACACACCCAGGGCATGGGCGGCAGCGGCGGCGGCCATGGCATTGGCGACGTTATGGGTGCCGAGCAGGTTCAGTTGAACGCGCTCTACACCTTCAGGGCTGTGCAGATTGAATGCCGGGCAGCCACGGGCATCGGTGGCCAGGTCACTGGCGTAGAAATCGGCACTGGTGTTGCTCAATGCAAACGTCAGCACCTTGCGAGCACCGGCACGCGTCTTCCAGATACCGAATGCCTTGTCGTCGAGATTGAGCACTGCGACGCCATCGGCCTCCAGCCCTTCGATGATCTCACCCTTGGCTTCGACGATTTTTTCCGGGCCACCGAACTCGCCGACGTGGGCGGTCCCGGCATTGTTGAGAATGGCCACGTGTGGTTTGGTCAGGCCAACGGTGTAGGCAATTTCACCGAGGCGCGATGCACCGAGTTCGATCACTGCCGCCGTATGCTCCGGCGCCAGTTCGAGCAGGGTCAGCGGCACACCGAGGTCGTTGTTCAGGTTGCCACGGGTCGCCAGTACCGGGCCACGGGTGCGCAGGATGCTCGCCAGCATTTCCTTCACCGTGGTCTTGCCGCTCGAACCGGTGACAGCCGCGACCGGATGGGTGTAGGCGGCGCGATTGAGCGCGCCCAACTGCCCGAGTGCCTGACGAGTATCGCTGACCAGTAACTGCGGCAGTGTGCTGCCGGCGACTTCGCGCTCGACCAGCGCGGCCACGGCGCCCTTGGCAGCGACTTCATTCAGATAATCATGACCATCGAAGCGCGGACCGGTCAGGGCAATAAACAGCTGACCCGGCTTGATGGCGCGGCTGTCGATGCTGACGCCGTCGAAACCGGCATCGGTCGACACCAGGCGAGCATTCAGCGCGCCGGTCAGCTCGCTCAGTTGCAAGGCCTTAAGCATGGGCCACCTCCCATGCGGTCAAGGCATGATCGGCCTCGACCAGATCGGAAAAGGCATGACGCTCGCCGTTGATTTCCTGATAGTCCTCGTGACCTTTGCCGGCCAGGACAATCACGTCATCCACCGAGGCACTGGCGATCAGGCGGGCAATCGCCTGACCACGACCGGCAACGAACTCCACTTTATCCACAGCCGTGAAACCGGCGCGGATGTCATCGAAAATCACCGATGGATCTTCAGTGCGCGGGTTGTCATCGGTCACCAGCACGCCATCGGCCAGGCGCTCGACCACTTCGGCCATCAACGGACGCTTGCCGCGATCGCGGTCACCGCCACAGCCGAACAGGCACAGCAACCGACCCTTGGCGTGTGGACGCAGGGCCGTCAGGACTTTTTCCAGGGCATCCGGGGTGTGAGCGTAATCGACTACCACCAGGGGTTGAGTGCCGCCGCCGAGGCGCTGCATGCGACCGGCCGGGCCTTCGAGCTTCGGCAGCACCTTGAGAATTTCGTCCAGTGCGTAATCCAGGCCAAGCAAGGCGCCAACCGCTGCAAGCACGTTGCTCAGGTTGAAACGGCCGAGCAAGGTACTGCGTAGATGGTGTTCACCCTGCGGCGTGACCAGCGTGGCGCGCACGCCTTCGTCGTCGAACTGCGCTTCACGGCAATAGAGGTAGGCACTGCTGTCGAGCAGGCTGTAGGTGATCAACCGCGATTCACGTTTTTCAGCAGCCAGTTGCCGCCCGAAGTCGTCGTCGAGGTTAACCACCCGGCATTTCAGATCGTCCCAGGCGAACAGCCTGGCCTTGGCTTCACCGTAGGCCTGCATGGTGCCGTGGTAATCCAGATGATCGCGAGACAGGTTGGTCATCACCGCCACGTCGAAGGCCAGTGCCGTCACGCGGCCCTGGTCCAGACCATGGGAAGAAACTTCCATCGCCACGGCTTTGGCACCGGCTTTTTTCAGGTCGCCCAGCGTCGCCTGCATGGCAATCGGGTTCGGCGTGGTGTGCAGGCCGCTTTCCAGTGCACCGTAGAAACCGCAACCGAGGGTGCCGACGATGCCGCAGTGCTGACCAAGCAGATCCAGCGCCTGGGCAACCAGTTGAGTGACACTGGTTTTGCCGTTGGTGCCGGTCACGCCGATCAGGTTCAGATGATGGCTTGGCTCGCCATAAAAACGTCCGGCGATGTCCGACAACTGAGCGGCCAGCCCTTTGACCGGAATCAAGGGAACCTCGGTGATTGGCAGCACAGTGGCGCCCTCCACCTCATAGGCCACCGCAGCCGCGCCGCGTTGCAAGGCGTCGGCAATGTGCGCACGCCCATCGAATTTCCCGCCCGGCACGGCGAGGAACAGATCGCCCGCTCGCACGTTGCGGCTATCCAGGGCGAGCTCGCGAATCAGTAGATCGTGGCCGGCGTGAGGGAAAATCTTGTTCAGGCTCAGAGACATCAGCCGCGCCCTCCATTGGCTTTCAGCGGAACGACCGGTGTTGCGTTCGCTTGTTGAGTAGGTGGCAGGTTGTCCGGGGTGATGTTCATCAGGCGCAGGGTGCCCGACATCACGCGGCTGAACACCGGCGCGGAGACCAGGCCACCGAAGTAGCCGGCTTTGGTCGGTTCATCGATTACGACCACGATGGCGTAGCGTGGATCGCTCATCGGGCCGAAACCGGCGAACAGCGAACGGTAGGAGTTCTCGGCGTAACCCTTGGTGCCAACCGAGGTTTTACGCGCAGTACCCGACTTGCCACCCACGTGATACGCCGGCACCTGCGCACGGAACACACCGCGCGGGGCTTCGATCACTTGTTGCAGCATGGTTTGCATGGTTTTCGCGACAGCTTCTGGCAATACCTGCGTGGTTTGCGGTGCCTTGTCGGTCTTGATCAGGGTCAGCGGCGCGAGGCGGCCGTTGTTGGCCAGGGCCGAGAAGGCGTGGACCAACTGGATCGCGGTCACGGAAATACCGTAGCCATAGGACAGCGTGGCGGTTTCCGCCTTACGCCATTCGCGATAATTCGGCAGGTTGCCAACGCGTTCACCCGGGAAGCCCAGGCCGGTGTCCTGGCCGAGGCCGAGTTTCTGCGCCAGACGGAAAATGGTTTCGCCGCCGATATCGAACGCGACCTTGCTCATCCCGACGTTACTGGAGTTGATCAGGATGCCGGTCAGGTCGAGCACCGGGCCTTCGGTCTTGGAAACGTCCTTGATGGTGTACTTGCCAATCTGCAAGGAGCCCGGATACACCTCGACGGTGTCGCTCGGTTTCCAGCGACCGGTTTCGATGGCGGCGCTCATCGAGATCGCTTTCATGGTCGAACCCGGCTCGAACACGTCGATCATCGCGCGGTTACGCATCATCGCCGGCTGCAGGCTGCGACGGTTGTTCGGGTTGTAGGTCGGCTGGTTGACCATCGCGAGAATCTCGCCGGTCTTCACGTCCATGATCACCAGGCTGCCGGCCTTGGCGCCGTTCTCGATGATCGCGTTACGCAATTCGCGGTTGGCCAGGTATTGCAGGCGCAGGTCAATGGACAACGCCAAGGGCTTGCCGGCCTTGGCGTTTTTGGTGACCTGGACATCCTTGATCAGCCGGCCGCGCCGGTCCTTGATCACCTGACGCTTGCCGGGAACCCCGGCCAGCCATTCGTCGTAGGCCAGTTCGACGCCTTCACGACCATGATCGTCGATGTCGGTAAACCCGACCATATGGGCGGTGACTTCGCCGGCAGGATAAAAGCGCCGGAACTCTTCGATGCCATAAACACCCGGCACTTTCAGATCGAGCACAGCCTGGCCCTGCTCCGGGGTCAGCCCGCGCACCAGATAAATGAATTCTTTGTTGGCCTGGGCTTCGAGTCGTTCGGCCAGGGCTTTAGGGTCCTGCCCCAAGGCAGCCGCCAGTGCCGGCCACTTCTCTTTGGCCGTTTGCATTTCCTTGGCATTGGCCCAAAGGGTGGTGACCGGAGTACTCACGGCCAAAGGCTCGCCGTTACGGTCGGTGATCAGGCCACGGTGAGCCGGAATCGGAATATGACGAACACTACGGGCATCGCCCTGACCTTTAAGGAAGGCACGGTCGACCACTTGCAAATCGATGATGCGCCAGGCAATCGCGGCCACCATGATGCCGAGCAAACCCAGCACCAGGCGGAACCGCCAAGGAAAGAGTGCACCTTCGAGTTTCATCATGGCGCCACCATCTTCACGTCAGCGGCACCGGGGATGTGCATTTTCAATTGTTCGGTGGCCAGCACTTCGATACGGCTGTGGGCGGTCCAGGTGCTCTGCTCCAGAATCAACCGCCCCCACTCCGCCTGCGCCTTGTCGCGCACGCTCAATTCGTTGTACAGCGAATTCAATAGTTGACGGTTCCAGTGCGCGCTGTAGGACACGCCGATGGCCGAAACGAGCACGCCGACAAACAGCAGCAGCATGAAGAAGCTTCCGCCGGGCAATGGCTTGGCGAAAAGCTTGCTCACCGCAGCTTCTCCGCCACACGCATGACTGCGCTTCGCGAACGTGGGTTGGCTTTGAGTTCGGCGTCAGAGGCCGTCTGCGCTTTGCCATGGACTTTGATTTTCGGTTCGAAGGCGACATGCCGAACCGGCAGGTTGCGCGGCAGGTTGTCGGCTTCGCCTTTCACCAGCTTGCGCATGAACAGTTTGACGATACGGTCTTCCAGCGAATGGAAGCTGATCACCACCAGGCGACCGCCCACTTCCAGGCACTCCAGCGCGGCTTCGAGACCGGTTTCCAGATCACCCAGTTCGTTGTTGACGTGAATGCGCAGGCCCTGGAACGCGCGGGTTGCGGGGTTCTTGCCCTTTTCCCATGCCGGGTTGGCGACCTTCAGGACTTCTGCCAGGTCACCGGTGCGTTCGAATGGCTTGATGTCGCGGCGCTCGGCCACGGCACGGGCCATGCGGCCGGAGAAACGCTCTTCGCCGTATTCCTTGAACACCCGGGCGATTTCTTCCACAGGTGCGGTGTTGACGAATTCGGCGGCGCTGATGCCACGGGACGGATCCATGCGCATGTCCAGCGGGCCGTCGTTGAGGAAGCTGAAACCGCGCTCAGGGTCGTCGAGCTGTGGCGAAGACACGCCCAGATCCAGCAGAACACCGCTGACCTTGCCGGCCAGACCGCGTTCGGCGACTTCCGAACCGAGCTCGGCAAAGCTGCGCTGCACAACGACAAAGCGGCCGTCTTCGGCCGCTAGCGTCTGCCCGGTGGCAATCGCTTGTGGATCTTTATCGAATCCGAGCAAGCGACCATCGGGACCGAGCTGACTGAGGATCAACCGGCTGTGCCCGCCGCGCCCGAACGTACCGTCCAGATAGCAGCCATCAGGACGTACGGCGAGAGCCTCGACGGCTTCGTCAAGCAGTACGGTGATGTGGTTAAAGCCGCTATCAATAGTCACAGGATCAAATCACGCAGTTCATCAGGCATCGCGCCCGGTTGTTGAATAGCAGCCAGGTCAGCGGCAGAAACCGCGTTCCAGGCATCCTCGTCCCACAATTGGAACTTGTTCAGTTGGCCTACCAACATCGCGCGCTTATCCAACTTGGCATATTCACGAAGACGCGGCGGAACCAGAAAACGACCACTGCCATCGAGCTCGAGATCGACGGCATTACCAATCAGTAAACGTTGCAGGCGGCGGTTCTCTTCGCGAAGCGAAGGCAGTGCGCGCAATTTGGTTTCAATAATTTCCCACTCATCGAGGGGGTAAACACACAAACAAGGATCAACGGCATCAATTGTCACGATCAATTGACCGGAACTACGCGAATCAAGCTCGTCACGGTACCGGCTCGGCATTGCGAGACGGCCCTTTGCATCGAGACTGATAGCGTTGGCTCCGCGAAACACGTCAGCGTTTCTCCAAATTCTAGCGTTTTGAGTTCAAAAAACCCACTTCATGCCACTTTCCGCCACTTGCGCACACTATAGGAATGCGCCCACCACACCGTCAAGGCGCGGATTAAAGGAAAACCCTTACAGAACTGAGATTTAGGATCATTAGCGGAGGGGTAGCGAGAATCCGGCACATGAAACTGCCCGATAACTTGAATCAGCGCAGGAGGCTGCGTTCGGAAGTTAAAGTATTTTATTAAGAGTAAGATTTTTTTGGTATTACAAAAGAGGTTCTGCGGATGAATGTGTAAGGAGAGAAACCGGTGCTGCGTGGAGTTTATGCGATTCCTACAAGCGCGGGCTAATCGATATCACAAAACCGCTTCTCCCGACGCTTGTGCAAGGAGGGAAATTGCTATCACCATTCCCCTTGCTCAATGATTTAAGCAGGAGGGAGAAAAAGGTGGAGAGTCGATCTGTAAGCCGGGTTCTGTCTTGAACAGTCATTCGTCTACGATGGCCATCACTGGACATCTTTAGCAACCTACCCGGTCCCAGCGCGGGCCACGCCTTGGGACCCTATTTGGTCTTGCTCCAAGTGGGGTTTACCTAGCCACGAACTGTTGCCAGACGTGCGGTGCGCTCTTACCGCACCTTTTCACCCTTACCGGCGCCGAAGCGCTTAGGCGGTTATTTTCTGTGGCACTTTCCGTAGGCTCACGCCTCCCAGGCATTACCTGGCACTTCGCCCTATGGAGCCCGGACTTTCCTCCCCCCCCTAATTTTCATAGAGGGCAGCGACTGTCCGATCGACTCTCCGCCGCGAAGGTTACCGGCAGAGCGCCCGAAGAACAAGCGTTAAGCGCCGGTGCGCACGCCTGCGCGTCGGGTTTTACTCGCCCTTCTGCTTATCCAGCGCGATCTGGTACAGCACATTCTTTCGTTCACCGGTGATTTGCGCCGCCAAAGCCGCCGCACGCTTGAGCGGCATTTCTTCGAGCAACAAATTGAGGATACGCATCGCCTCGCTGCTGACAGCGCCCTCCTCCTCGGGGGCAGACCAGCCCGCCACCAACACTACGCACTCGCCGCGCTGCTGATTGCCGTCCGACTCGACAAACTCGCGCAGCTCGGCCAAAGGCAGCCCCTTGAGGGTTTCAAACGTCTTGGTCAGCTCACGGGCAAGCAGTGCCGGGCGCTCGGAGCCGAACACCAGCTCCATGTCTTGCAGGCATTCAAGGATGCGATGCGGGGCCTCATAGAAGATCAATGTGCGAGGTTCTTCCTTTACCTGCTCGAGACGCGCTCGCCGGCCCACAGCCTTGGCCGGCAGAAAACCTTCGAAAATGAAACGGTCGGAAGGCAGCCCCGCCGCCGACAACGCCGCAATCAGGGCGCAGGCACCCGGAACCGGCACCACATTGATCCCCGCAGCCCGGGCCTGCCGCACCAGGTGATACCCCGGATCGGAAATCAGCGGCGTTCCGGCGTCAGAGATCAATGCCACGTTGTCACCGGCAAGCAGACGCGTGATAAAGCGACTACCTTCATCCCGCTCGTTGTGTTCATGACAGGCGGCCAATGGCGTCGAAATGCCGAAGTGTTGCATCAAGCGCTGGGAATGACGGGTGTCTTCCGCGGCGATCAAGGCCACTTCACGCAGAATCTTCAGCGCCCGCGCACTGATGTCATCCAGGTTGCCGATGGGCGTCGCCACCACATAAAGCGAGCCAGCAGCGGAATTCAAAGCACCTGGAGCAGTCAAAGCGCACACCTCATGATCGGTAAAAGTCGCCATTGTAGCGCGTAGCGACGCTCATGCTACGCGCATGCAATCGCGCCATCGGCGAGCGTTTGTGCGCTGGCGCAACATTTACACCAGCTAAATTGATCGATTCACGCCAGTAACATCGCGCCCCGGCCAGTGCTTGGGTACAATTCCACGCTAATTTGATCGAGTATCAGGAACGCTTACATGATCGCTTGCCTGCGGCTGTTATCTGCCCTCTGCCTCGCTGCCTTGCTGGCAGCTTGCGCCAGCTCGCCCTCGTCCAGCCTTGGCGAACTACCACGGACACCGGACGCCAGTATCGAGCAACTGCTTGAGAAGGCCGCCCAAAGCAAATCTGCGGAAGATGCCGCCCTTCTGCGCTTGAGCGCTGCCGACCTGGCCTATCGCCAGGGCAATGCCGGCCAGTCCGCGCAAATCCTGCAACAGGTCCCGGTCGAGCAGCTCAAGCCGGGCCCGCAGATTTTCGCCAACACCCTGGCGGCTGAACTGGCCATGACCCGCAATCAGCCCAAGGCCGCACTGGCCGCCTTGAGCCACCCAAGCATGCAGTACTTGAGCGAACTGCCCGAGGAACAACAGGTCCGCACCGGCACTGTTCACGCCCGCGCCCTGGAGGCCGATGGCCAGACCCTCGCCGCCGCTCGCGAGCGCATTTCCATTGCCCCGATGCTTGAAGGTGAAGCCGCGAGCAAAAACCATGAAGCGATCTGGACCCTGATCGCCTCGCTGCCGACCGAGCAGTTGCAGCCGAACGCCAGCGACGATCTCGGTGGCTGGATGGCCCTGGCCCTGGCGGTGAAATCCGCCGGCACCCTGGAGCAGCAACAGGCCGCCATCGACAACTGGCGCGCGCAGAATCCGAAACACCCGGCCGCCCTTCAATTGCCGCAGCCACTGACCCAACTCAAGGAACTGGCCAGCCAGCCCCTGAGCAAGATTGCCCTGCTGCTGCCTCAGGAAGGCCAGTTGGCCTCGGTTGGCAAAGCATTGCGCGACGGTTTCATGGCTGCCCACTACCAGGCACAACAGGCCGGGCAGAAACCACCTGCCATCGAGTTTTATGACAGCTCGCGCCTGACATCCATGGACGAGTTCTACCGCAAGGCCCAGGCCGATGGCGTGCAACTGGTCGTCGGCCCGCTGGAGAAGCCGCTGGTCAAACAGCTGAGCACTCGCCCGCAACTCCCGATCACCACCCTGGCACTGAACTACAGCGAAGGCGATCAGGGCCCGGCGCAGTTGTTCCAGTTCGGTCTTGCCGCTGAAGACGAAGCCCGTGAAGTGTCGCGCCGCGCTCGCGCCGACGGCCTGCATCGCGCAGCCATCATGGTGCCGAAAGGCGAATGGGGCGATCGCGTACTCAAGGCGTTCAGCCAGGATTGGCAAGCCAATGGCGGCACCATCGTTGCCACCGAACGCGTCGACCAACCGGTCCAGCTGGCCCAGCAGATTGCCGACATGTTCCAGCTGCGCCAGAGCGAAGGTCGCGCCAAGAGCCTGCAAAGCACTGTTGGCTCGCAAGTGGCAGCCCAGCCGTCGCGCCGCCAGGACATCGAATTCATCTTCCTCGCCGCCACGCCGCAACAGGCCCAACAGATCAAGCCGACCCTCAACTTCCAGTACGCGGGCGATGTACCGGTCTACGCCACCTCTCACGTGTTCAGCGCCAGCGGCGACGTCAACCAGTACAACGACATGAACGGCATTCGTTTCTGCGAAACACCCTGGCTGCTGGACGCCAACGACCCACTGCGCCGCCAGGTCACCGCCCAGTGGCCACAAGCCGCCGGTAGCCTGGGGCGTCTGTACGCCATGGGCGTGGACGCCTATCGACTGGCGCCGCGCCTGGGCCAGCTCAAGTCTCTGCCCGACAGCCGCATCGACGGTGAGTCGGGCAGCCTCGGCATGACTCAGAGCCAGCGGGTCGTGCGCCAGTTGCCATGGGCCCAGTTCGCCAATGGTCAGATCCAGCGCCTGCCGGACACCGCCCGCTGATGCCTGACAGGTCACGCCAGCAAAGCGGTATGGATGCCGAGCGCCACGCGCTCGAGCATCTTCAACAACAGGGTCTGCGCCTGCTGGCGCAGAACTGGTTGTGCAAACGCGGCGAGCTTGATCTGGTCATGCTAGATGGCGATACAGTAGTATTCGTTGAGGTCCGCTACCGAAAAGACACTCAATGGGGTGGCGCGCTCGATAGCATCGATGAGCGCAAACGGCAAAAGCTGATTTTCGCCGCGCAATATTTTCTTCAGCGCGAGTCGCGCTGGGCCAATTCCCCTTGCCGCTTCGACGTGATTGCCATCGACAGCCATCTCGATCAGCTGAACTGGCTACAGAATGCCTTCGATGGCTGATCACCGGCATCACGAACCGGACACTATCACCCAACACTTTTGCTCTTTGCTTTGCGGGCTGCACATTCACGTGCCGAACAGCCGCGCTAATTAAGGTCACACAGATGGACATGCAATCCCGAATTCGCCAGCTTTTTCAGGCCAGTATCGACACCAAGCAACAGGCGATGGAAGTTCTTGCACCGCACATCGAGCAAGCCAGCCAGGTCATGGTCAACGCCCTGCTCAACGAAGGCAAAATGCTTTCCTGTGGCAACGGTGGCTCAGCCGGCGACGCCCAGCACTTTTCGTCCGAGCTGCTCAATCGCTTTGAGCGCGAGCGCCCGAGCCTGCCGGCCATCGCCTTGACGACTGACAGCTCGACGATCACCTCAATCGCCAACGACTACAGCTACAACGAAATCTTCTCCAAACAGATCCGCGCACTGGGCCAACCGGGCGATGTGTTGCTGGCTATCTCCACCAGCGGCAACTCGGCCAACATAATTCAAGCGATCCAGGCCGCACATGATCGCGAAATGATTGTCGTAGCATTGACGGGACGTGATGGCGGCGGCATGGCGTCGCTGCTGTTGCCCGAGGACGTGGAGATTCGCGTACCGGCCAACGTCACCGCTCGTATTCAAGAAGTCCACCTGCTGGCGATCCATTGCCTTTGCGACTTGATCGACAGCCAATTGTTCGGGAGTGAAGAATGACCCCTAATCGCCTTGGCCTACTGGCCTTGACTCTGTGCCTCGGCATCAGCGGTTGCACCTCGGTGGTGACTGCCAGCCGTGAAGCACCCATTGAAGATGACCGCGGCACTCGCACACTGGGCAGCAAGATCGACGACTCCCTGATCGACACCAAAGTTGGCGTGAACATCGCCAAGGCCGACCCGGCCCTGGACAAGGACTCGCACATCGTCGTCACCAGCTACAATGGTGTCGTGCTGCTCGCCGGGCAAACGCCACGCGCAGACCTCAAGGCCAAGGCTGAACAGGCTGCCGCCGCGGTCCAGCGCGTGAAGCAGGTGCACAACGAGTTGCAAGTCATGCCCCCTTCCTCGCTGCTGGCGCGCCAGAATGACACCTGGCTGACCACCAAGATCAAGACCCAGATGCTCGCTGACGCGAACATCCCTGGTTCGCGCATCAAGGTCGTCACTGAAAACGGCATCGTCTACTTGCTGGGCCTGCTGACCAAACAGGAAGCTGCGCAGGCGACCAACCTGGTGCAAGGCGTCTCCGGCGTGCAGAAGATTGTGAAGCTGTTCGAGTACATCGACTGATCCACATCTTGTAGGAGCGAGCTTGCTCGCGAAAAACGTCCGGTGAATGCGCTCATTCAGACAGCCCGCGTCATCGTTCACGCCCATCGCGAGCAGGCTCGCCCCCTACATCGTTTGAAGGTGGTGAAGTAATAAAAAAGGCGATCCATCCGGATCGCCTTTTTTATTACTTCACCACCTTCAAACTGGGGCGACCGCTTGGACGCGGTGGCTCGCTGTCTGGTGGCGGAAGGTCGTCATCCGGCTCGATGTCGTCGTCCTCGCCCATCGGCGATTCCAGATCGAACACCATGCCCTGGCCATTCTCCCGGGCGTAGATACCCAGGATCGATGCGATAGGCACGTACAAGGTGTGCGGCACACCACCAAAGCGCCCCTCGAAACTGACCGCCTCGTTATCCATGTGCAAGTGGCGCACGGCTTGTGGCGATACGTTCAGGACGATCTGGCCGTCACTGGCAAAGCCTTGAGGCACCTGCACCGACGGATACTCGGAATTGACCAGCATATGCGGGGTGCAATCGTTGTCCACAATCCACTCATAGAGCGCGCGGACCAGATAAGGTCGACTGGAGTTCATAGCGGCTCCTTAAGCCTTAGCGCATGTCGCGTTCGACACCAGACAGACTCGCCTGGAAAGCCTCACGCGCAAACTGGCGCTCCATATAATCAAGCAGCGGCTTGGCCGGCCGCGGCAGTTCTATACCCAGAATCGGCAATCGCCAGAGTATTGGCAATAGGCAGCAGTCCACCAGGCTTTGTTCCTCGCTAAGGAAAAATGGCTTGTCGGCAAACAGTGGCGACACACCCGTCAGGCTTTCGCGCAACTCTTTGCGAGCCACGGCACGGGCTGCTTCCTTGGTCCGCGAATCCAGAATCAGATCCACCAGACCACACCAGTCGCGCTGAATGCGGTGTATCAGCAGGCGACTGTTGGCACGCGCCACAGGATAAACCGGCAGTAGCGGCGGGTGCGGGTAACGCTCATCCAGATATTCCATCACCACGGTCGACTCCCACAACGCCAGGTCTCGATCGACCAGGGTTGGCAAGCTGCCGTAAGGGTTCACCTCAATCAGTTTAGGTGGCTGGCGCCCAGCTTCCACGTAAATGATCTCGGCGCTGACACCCTTCTCTGCCAGTACGATGCGCACTCGGTGGGAATAGTGGTCGGCGGGGTCGGAGTAACAGGCCAACCGATTGGTCACGCCCATGGCGATCCTCCTCGCTTGTAGAAATTATCGAAAGCGGAAAAACGAGCGCGCCCAGAGGGCGCCTCCCGTAACGACTGGATCACCAGTTTCGCTACCTATTCAGAGGCGCCCTTGGGCGCGCGCGATTAACAGCAATAGCTTGAAGCTTTATCAGTGCACGTCTTTCCAGTATTCGCGCTTGAGCAGGTAAGCGAATACGAAGAAGAACGCCAGGTACAACAATACGTACGTACCGATGCGCTGATGTTGCAGCTTAACCGGGTTAGCCGAGTAAGCCAGGAAGGTTACCAGATTCTTGACCTTCTCATCGAACTGCTCTTCAGTCAGAGCACCGCTTTTCGGCACAATGGTCAGCTGATCGCACGCTTCATGAGTCAACGGCGTGCCGGTCAGCGGATCATATTGCTTCTTGCCGCCTTCGACGATCGGAACCTGTTTGCATCCCACTACCTGGCGACCTTGCAGGCCGGCCAGGACGTTAGGCATGCCCACGTTCGGGAAGACCTTGTTGTTCACGCCCCATGGGCGCGAAGGATCTTCGTAGAACGACTTCAGGTAACCGTAGAGCCAGTCGGTGCCGCGAACACGGGCAACCAGGGTCAGGTCCGGCGGTGCGGCACCAAACCAGGCCTTGGCGTCCGCTGGCAGCATGCCGATGTTCATGTGGTCGCCGATCTTGGCGCCAGTGAACACCAGCTTCTCCAGCATCAACTCATGGGGAATACCCAGGTCGTCGGCAACACGCTCATAGCGCTGGAACTTGGCACTGTGGCAACCCATGCAGTAGTTGGCGAACGTGCGTGCGCCGTCCTGCATGGCTGCCTTATCGGAAACGTCGATGTCGACTTTTTCCAGCTCAGGACCACCGTGTTCGGCTGCGAAAGCGAACACTGGCAGCGCAGCAAGCATCAATACAGCAAATAGTTTTTTCATCAGCCAGTCACCCTTTCCGGAACCGGTTTGGTCTTCTCGAGCCTGGTGTAGAACGGCATCAGAATGAAGTAGGCGAAGTACAGGAAGGTGCATACCTGCGACAGCAACGTACGACCTGGCGTCGGCGCCAGCACGCCCAGAACACCGAGGATCACGAACGAGATGCAGAACACGACAAGCCAGATCTTGCTCAGCCAGCCCTTGTAGCGCATGGACTTGACCGGACTACGGTCGAGCCACGGCAGCACGAACAGCACAGCGATGGCCGCACCCATGGCGATAACACCCAGGAGCTTGTCCGGAACCGCACGCAAGATCGCGTAGTAAGGCGTGAAGTACCAGACCGGCGCAATATGCTCAGGCGTCTTGAACGGGTTGGCCTGTTCGAAGTTCGGCTTCTCGAGGAAGTAGCCGCCCATTTCCGGGAAGAAGAACACGATCGAGCAGAAGATGAACAGGAACACCACCACACCGACGATATCTTTCACGGTGTAGTACGGGTGGAAGGCGATGCCGTCCAGCGGTATGCCGTTTTCGTCCTTGTGCTTCTTGATGTCCACGCCGTCCGGGTTGTTCGAACCGACTTCGTGCAACGCCAGGATGTGCAGCACCACCAGACCGAGGATGACGATCGGCAAGGCAACCACGTGCAGGGCGAAGAAGCGGTTCAGGGTAATGCCGGAAATCAGGTAGTCACCACGAATCCACTGGGTCAGGTCGTTGCCGATGACCGGGATCGCACCGAACAGCGAGATGATCACCTGGGCACCCCAGTAAGACATCTGGCCCCACGGCAGCAGGTAACCCATGAAGGCTTCGGCCATCAGCGCCAGGTAGATCAGCATGCCGAAGACCCACACCAGCTCGCGCGGCTTCTGGTACGAACCGTAGAGCAGGCCACGGAACATGTGCAGATAGACCACGATGAAGAACGCCGAAGCGCCGGTGGAGTGCAGCAGACGCAGGATCGAGCCGTACTCGACGTCACGCATGATGTATTCAACGGAGGCAAACGCCTCTTCCGCCGACGGGGTGTAGCTCATGGTCAGCCAGACACCGGTAACGATCTGGTTGACCAGAACGAGCAATGCCAGGGAACCAAAGAAGTAGAAGAAGTTGAAGTTTTTCGGAGCGTAATACTTGCTGAGATGGTCTTCCCACATCTTGGTCGCGGGAAAGCGCGCATCAACCCAATCCATGAACTTGCTCATCACGCTTTCTCCGTATCGACGCCAATGACAATGATCTCATCGGTCTCATAGGAATGCGGGGGAACTGGCAGGTTCAAAGGCGCAGGTTGCGACTTGTAGACGCGGCCAGCCAGATCGTAGTGGGAACCGTGGCAGGGACAGAAATAACCGCCTACCCAGTCTTTACCCAGATCCGCAGGTGCCACTTCAGGACGGAAGGTCGGCGAGCAACCCAGGTGCGTGCAGATACCGATCAGCAGCAGAACCTCAGGCTTGATCGAACGGGTTTCCGGATCAACGTAAGTCGGTTGTGTCGAGCTCTTGGAGGTCGGGTCAGCGAGCTGGCCCTCGATTTTCTTCAGGTTCCCCAGGATTTCCGGTGTACGGCGGACGATGAACACCGGCTGACCGCGCCACTCAGCAATCATCTGCTGGCCTGGCTCGACTTTGCTGACATTCACTTTCACCGGTGCACCAGCGGCTTTCGCCTTGGCACTGGGAAACCATGACCCCACGAACGGGACCGCAGCCCCCACCGCTCCTGCAGCACCCACCACGGATGTGGCTGCTACCAAGAAGCGACGCCGGCCTGTATTCACGCCGTCATTGCTCATTCAGTCCTCTCCCATCAGCTTTGTGGCCTGTTAAATCAGGCATCTACTAAGTAAAACTATGTACTTATAAAAATTTTGCCGAATGGTAATGAAAAGCCCCAATTCTGACAAGGTAATTACCGGAGCCCACCACCCTCAAGCCTTGGAGTATAGGGCGTCTACGGATGTGGCAAGTTGTCACAGCGCAATTCTTTGATAAAACACAGGCATAAAAAAACGCCCAGCTCCGTGAGGAAACTGGGCGTTCTTTTTTGAACGTGAAAGCGAATTAACGCTTCGAGTACTGCGGACGCTTACGCGCTTTACGCAGACCGACTTTCTTACGTTCAACTTCACGAGCATCGCGGGTTACGAAGCCGGCTTTACGCAGGGCGCTGCGCAGAGTCTCGTCGTAGTCCATCAGAGCGCGAGTGATGCCGTGGCGGATTGCGCCAGCTTGACCACTCACACCACCGCCGATCACGGTGACGTAGATGTCGAACTTCTCGACAGTCTCAGTCAATTCCAGCGGCTGACGAACTACCATGCGGGCAGTTTCGCGGCCGAAGAAATTATCCAGCGAACGGTTGTTGATGGAGATGTTACCAGTACCCGGACGCAGGAAAACGCGTGCGGTTGCGGTCTTGCGACGGCCAGTGCCGTAATTTTGAGTCGCCGACATAATGTACTATTCCGTTAAAACTTCAGTTCTTGGGGCTGCTGAGCAGTATGTGGGTGTGCAGCGCCCGCATAGACTTTCAGCTTACGGTACATGTCGCGACCCAGCGGGTTCTTAGGCAGCATGCCTTTGACCGCGGTCTCGATCACGCGCTCAGGGGCCTTGGCGATCAGCTTTTCAAAGTTGATCGACTTGATGCCGCCCGGGAAACCGGAGTGGGAGTAGTACATTTTGTCAGTGGTTTTAGCACCGGTAACACGGATCTGCTCAGCGTTGATTACGACGATGTAGTCGCCGGTGTCAACGTGAGGAGTGTACTCAGGCTTGTGCTTGCCACGCAGACGGCTCGCGATTTCGGTGGCCAGACGACCCAGGGTCTGACCAGCAGCGTCGACGACAAACCAGTCGCGCTTTACTGTTTCCGGTTTAGCAGTAAAAGTTTTCATTCTTTATAGCCTCAGGGGCCGCCCTGTAAATTAGACGGCGGATCTTACTGAATAGTGCGTACTTTGACAAGTCAAAGGCAGCCGGATACAGACGCTTTCGGGGGCTCGGGTCGGCGCGTCCGTTCAACGGCAAGATTCTTCGGCGGCGGCGCATCACTTCCACTGCAGAAAGAGGTGCGCAATTATGCAGATTGCGAAAAATAATTCAACCTGCTTTTATGATTGTTTTGCCCAAGGAGCAGCACGATGGACTATCGCCAGCTAGGCCGAACCAATCTGAACGTGAGTGCCCTCTGCCTCGGAACCATGACCTGGGGTGAGCAAAACAGCGAGGCAGACGCCTTCGCCCAGATTGAACGAGCCAAGAGCGCCGGGATCAACTTCATCGACACCGCCGAAATGTACCCGGTGCCGCCCAAGGCCGAAACCTACGCCACCACCGAACGCTACATCGGCAATTACTTCAAAAGCCGCGGCGACCGCGGCGACTGGATCCTGGCCAGCAAGATCGCCGGCCCCGGCAATACCATCGACTACATCCGCGACAAGAACCTTCGGCACAATCGGCAGCACATCACCGAAGCCGTGGACGCCAGCCTCAAGCGCCTGCAAACCGACTACATCGACCTGTACCAGTTGCACTGGCCGGAGCGCAGCACCAACTTCTTCGGCCAGCTCGGCTACAAGCACAAGATCGAGGCCAACCTGACCCCGCTGGAGGACACCCTTGAAGCGCTTGACGAACAGGTCCGCGCCGGCAAGATCCGCCACATCGGCCTGTCCAACGAAACGCCGTGGGGCACCATGCGCTTCCTGGCCCTGGCCGAAGCCCGTGGCTGGCCGCGCGCCGTTTCGATCCAGAACCCGTACAACCTGCTCAACCGCAGCTTCGAAGTCGGCCTGGCGGAAATCGCCATCCGCGAGCAATGCGGCCTGCTCGCCTACTCGCCGCTGGCGTTCGGTTTCCTGTCAGGCAAGTACGAAGGTGGCGCCCGCCCGCCAAAAGGCCGCCTGAGCCTCTACAGCCGCTTCAGCCGCTATTTCAACCCACAGTCGGAAGCAGCCTGCAGCCGGTACGTGGCCCTGGCTCGCGAACACGGTCTGGACCCGGCGCAAATGGCCCTGGCGTTCGTGACGCAGCAGCCGTTCGTGACCAGCAACATCATTGGCGCGACGACGATGGAGCAACTGGACAGCAACATCGCCAGTTTCGACTTGAAGCTGTCGGAAGAAGTGCTGGAGGGGATCGAGGCGATTCACAAGGATCACCCGAATCCGGCACCTTGATTGATCTCTAAACCCATTCGCGGGCAAGCCCGCTCCCACAAGGACTACGCTGTACCTGTGGGAGCGGGCTTGCCCGCGATGGCGTCTGGCCTGCCCAACTCAGATCAAAGCGACCGCGCAATGATCTCCTTCATGATCTCGTTCGTCCCGGCATAGATCCGCTGCACGCGCGCATCCGCCCATGCCCGCGCGATCGGGTATTCCCACATGAACCCATAGCCACCGTGCAACTGCACACACTCGTCGAGCACCTTGCACTGCAGGTCGGTCCCCCAGTACTTGGCCATCGCCGCCGTTGGCACGTCGAGCTTGCCTTGCAGGTGCAGTTCCAGGCAGCGGTCGACGAAGACACGGCCGATCTGGATTTCCGTGGCCATCTCCGCCAGTTTGAACCGGGTGTTCTGGAAATCCGCGATCGACTTGCCGAACGCCTTGCGCTCGCGGGTGTAGTCCAGCGTCCATTGCAGCGCCGCTTCGGCCGATGCAAGCCCGCCAACGGCCACCGTGAGGCGCTCCTGAGGCAATTCCTGCATCAGGTAGGCAAAGCCCATCCCGGCCTGGCCCAGCAGGTTTTCCTTGGGCACACGCACGTCCTGGAAGAACAGCTCCGAGGTGTCCTGGGCTTTCATCCCGACCTTCTCCAGGCGCTTGCCCTTGTCGAAGCCCGGCGTATTGGCTTCCACCAGAAACAGACTGGTGCCCTTCGCGCCGGCCTTCGGATCGGTCTTGGCGACGACGATCACCAGATCGGCCAGGTAGCCGTTGGTGATGAAAGTCTTGGAGCCGTTGATCACATACTCATCGCCATCGAGCACGGCCGTGGTTTTCACGCCCTGCAGATCGGAACCGGCGCCCGGTTCGGTCATGGCGATCGCGGTAACCATCTCGCCGGACACCAGTTTCGGCAGGTACTTCTGCTTCAGCGCCTCACTGCCGTAATGCAGGATGTACGGTGCCACGATGTCCGAGTGCAGGGAAAAACCGATGCCGGTCAGGCCAAGTCGCCCCACTTCTTCGATCACCACCGCGCTGTAGAGAAAGTCCGCCCCCAGACCGCCGTACTCTTCCGGCAAGTGTGAGCAGAGCATCCCCGCCTCCCCTGCCTTGTTCCACAGCTTGCGGTCGATATAGCCTTGTTTTTCCCATTGCCCATGGAAGGGCACTGCCTCCTTTTCGAGAAACGTCCGCACGCTGTCGCGGAAAAGCTCGTGCTCGGAACTGAACAAGGTTCTGGGGATCATGCGGCACCTTTTCTTTGTTTTTAGAAGGAGTTGACCTTCAGAGACTATGCCTCGCTTCCGATACAGGACACTGGACACATCCGACAAAAAATAAGACGATCCAGCCGTCTGGTGACCACTTCCCCCTATAAAAATAAAGTTGAATTATGTCTAACCAAGCCTCCACGCCCCTGCGGCGCGTCAGCATCCTGGCCATCGACCGGGTTTTCGCTTCCACCCTCATGCAAGCCAAGGATTTCTTCCACCTCGCCAGCCTGCGCTACGGCAAACAGCTGGGCCAGGGCCTGACACCGGCGTTCGAAACCCGCCTGGTCAGCCCCGATGGCAAACCGGTCAACACCTTCAGCGATGTGATGATTCCGGTGGACGGTGGGCTGGAAAACGCCGACATCATCATTCTTCCCGCGTTCTGGGACGATTTCGAAAGCCTCTGCAAACGCTACCCCCAAGTCCTGCCCTGGTTACGCCAACAGCATGCGCGCGGCGCCGTGCTGTGCGGCGAGGCCACCGGTGTGTTCTGGCTGGCCGAAGCCGGGCTGCTCAACGGCAAGGAAGCGACCACCTACTGGCGCTTCTTCAATGCCTTCGCCGAACGTTTCCCACAGGTCCAGCTCAATCAGGACAAACACCTGACCGACGCCGACAACCTGTACTGCGCCGGCGGCACCACCTCGGCGTGCGACCTGTACATTTACCTGATCGAACGCTTCTGTGGCGCCAATGTGTCCCAGGCCGTAGCGCGGGACATCCTGTACGAGGTACAGCGCAGCTACTCGCCGGGACGCATCGGTTTTGGCGGCCAGAAGCTGCACCAGGACGTGATCATCCTGCAGATCCAGCACTGGCTCGAAGAACACTTCGCCGACAAGTTCCGCTTCGAAGACGTCGCCCGCGAACACGGCATGAGCATCCGCAACTTCATGCGCCGCTTCCAGACCGCCACCGGCGACAAGCCACTGCATTACCTGCAACGCCTGCGCATCGAAACCGCCAAGGGCTTGTTGTCCGGCAGCCGCAAGAGCATCAAGACCATCAGCTATGAGGTGGGCTATGACGATGCGAGCTTCTTTGCGCGGCTGTTCCGCCAGCACACGGAGCTGTCGCCGAACCAGTATCGGCAGCAGTTTCAGCAGGCTGCATAAAATCCCGCAAACTTGCTCTGGCTGCATTTCCACGTTCACGTGGGAATGCAGCCAGAGACGCTCTGCGCTCCGCTTTGACATGCGATAAAAAAGGTCATGGAGTGCATTCCCACGCTGGGCGCGGAAACGCCAGTGACCTCCATACAGCGTCTTTTCTTACGATAAAAAACGAATATAGAGCATCAACTTATCTCGTCCGACTAATGTACGCAGGCCATCCAGAGCTTCAACATCTTCCCCTTCAAACACCATCAGGGAAGATCAAAGGTGACTATCGGATCAAGCTACAACTACCCTTCATACATCGCCAAAGAGGCCGCCCGAACAAAGCGTTCGGCTAAAAACAAATGGGCAGCTCGCTTTCCCAATCCGCCGGATTTGTGCTTTGACTATCGTGCACTGGTAGAACAGGAAAACGGCATCGCCAGGGCAACTGACCCGCAACATAAAATCTGCATCATCGGCGCCGGCGTCACAGGCCTGACCGCCGCCAGAGAACTTTATCGCTGCGGCTTTACCCATATCACTCTCATCGAACAATCCAGACGCATCGGCGGCAGGCATCTGACCGTTCCCGGTAGCCGAAACTCAGCAACAAGTCATACACCGTTTGAAATGGGTGCCATGCGCATGCCCTTCTTCAACCGGGCGGATGAGCCGCCGACAGAAGGTCGGTCGCTGATGGCTTACTACGCCAATCAATTTGAATTGGCGTTTTCAGACTTCGCCAACCCCGGTAGCCAATGGGTTAGCTCGACAGGCATCTATCTCCGGGAGGGCAGCATGGGCGGCGGATCGGCGCCGCAAATGTTGATATGGAAAAACGAAGACGGCGAAACACCGCCTCCCGGCGATGAATTGCAAAAGGTTTATTCCAAGTGGAAAACCTTTGCCGATCGCATGACCCGCCACGTTGCGGAGCTTTATGCGAGGCAGGAATGGGAAACCACATGGGCTTCTATCGTCGAAAAATACGAGAGTATCTCGTTCCGCGACCTGGTCAGCATGCCAGCACTGGAAGCTTGGGATGGCCGCTCACCCGGAGATTTCGGCGGAATGGGAATGACTGCGCAAGAGTCCGCAATTTTTTACGCGATAGGTATCGGTGACGGTAGCTGGGGAGCTTTTTACGACGTCTGCTGCCTCTACCCTCTGCGTACCGCGATTTTCGGTTTCAGCAGCCAATTGCAACTGATCCATGGTCGAGTGGACTCAAACGGCGATCCACTGGATTCGCCCTACCTGAATAGCGAAGCCGTTTTTGACTCAATGGGGCAGAGTTTCGACAAGCCCCGCTACATCGGCCTCGCCGCGTTGGACGAATGCCTGCTGTTTGTGAAAGCCGACGAAACCGGAAAGTCCGTCTACGAACATTGCCTCGAAAGAAGCAATGGGCTTCTCACCGACTCATCCGTCACAAAACTGGAAAAGCTGACCAATCAAAAAATACGCGTCTATTACAACTGGAAACACAGTCAACCCGAGCAAACCCAGGAGCAATTTGATGACTTTGACTCGGTCATCATGACACTACCCTCCTGGCTGATTGAAACTCGAATCAAGCTCGAAAACTTCACCCGGGAGATGCTGCCTTTCGAGACGATTAACGCCTACAAAACCGCACACTGGGAAACTAGCTGCAAAGTGTTTGCACCGCTGAAGAAATCATTTCTCTCGAAAAACAAAAACATCCCGCAAGCCATCGTAACCGACAGTTTTATCCACGATGTCTATACCTACCGCTACAACGACAACTACAGCTATGACTGCATCCTGCTGAGTTATACCTGGGAAGATGACGCAACCAAGCTCGCCTCATTCAGCGATAAGGAATTGGTATCAAAATGCGCCGAAGAGCTGGATCGCATACTCATGAACTCTACCAATATCCAGGAGAAAATTTCTCCCTACATCGGCATTGATCAAGCGGTGGTTCAGCGTTGGGTCACTGATAAAAATGCTCTGGGCTGTGCCAAGCTTTACCGACCGGGCACCTACTACGATGCCGTCGGCCTGATGAAGTACAACCGGGACCTCGCTCATGTATCAGGCTTGTATTTGTCTGGCGAATCATTTTCCGTCGATGCCGGTTGGACGGAGCCATGTTTTCGCGGTGCTGTCGATGCAGTGATTCATATCTGCAACAAAACCGCCGCGACCTTCAATGGCGGATTTTCCTTGAGCGACTACCCGCACTACCAACTCAAAACCTGATCACATCCCCGCTCCAGAGCCATGCACGCAATACATGGCTCTACCTCTCGTGCCTGCCACCCACTGCCATCAAACATCACGCTGATCCACTTTAGGACAAGGACTACGACCTAAACGGAAGTAGCTGACTTACACCCCATTCCTGATTCCCCTCTTATACACACGCCATTTAACAGTTTGAAAAACAATAAAAAGAGGAACGACGGAATGACTGAGCCAACAAGCCCTGCTCGTGTAGCAGTCGTGCAATTCGATCCACAAGTCGGCATCGAGAAATGTGTAGGTAATCTGCGTCGCAGCCTGGAATTGGCGCTTGAAGCGGTAAACGGCGGTGCGAATCTCATCGTTCTGCCCGAGCTTTCCAATACCGGCTATTTCTTCAGCAATCGACAGGATGCCTTCGCCCATGCCGAAGCGGTTCCCGACGGACCAAGCGTGCGGTGCTGGATCGACTTCGCCCGCGAACACAACGTTTACCTCGTGGCCGGTCTGGCTGAACGCGACGGCATGCGACTCTTCAACACCGGCGTTCTGGTGGGACCAGACGGTTTTATCGGTAAGTACCGCAAAGCCCATTTGTGGAATCTGGAGAAGCTCTGGTTCACCCCCGGCGACCTGGGTTTCCCGGTTTTCGACACACCGATCGGCCGCATCGGGCTGTTGATCTGCTGGGACATCTGGTTCCCGGAAGTGCCACGGATCCTCGCCCAGCAAGGCGCGGACATCATTTGCAGCCTGAACAACTGGGTCTGGACACCGCCGCCGCTGTTCGACGATGCCGGTAAGTGCATGGCGTCTTATCTGACGATGACCGCCGCTCACGTCAACAACGTGTTTATCGCTGCCGCCAGCCGGATCGGCGAGGAGCGCGGCGCGCGCTACCTGGGCTGCTCGTTGATTGCCGGAACCAACGGCTGGCCGATTGGCGCCGTGGCTTCGGCAGACAGGCAGGAAATCCTGTTTGCCGATGTCGACCTGACCAGCTCCCGCAGTGCGCCCATCTGGAACAACCTGAACGATCTGCATCGCGATCGCCGATCCGATCTTTACGATCAGATGCTCGGCTACACCCAACACCCTTGCCTCCCACGTTGATCAGGAGGCCTACCGCATGGAAGTTGCAACCAACAAAAACCAACCATCGCGCAAATCACCGATTGATAAAGCCGTCGTCCTGCTAATAATCGGCGCGACACTGCTGATCGTCTGGCTTTCTTTCAGCAACCGTACTTTCTGGGGAGCGCATTGGCCCGGCTACGGCGACATGGTATCGCTGCTACCCGAACCGAGTGCCTGGTTGCGCTGGGTGTTAGGTGACATCAGCGAGGTGGCTTTCTACAAGCACGAGTTCGCCTCGATCGGTCTGCTGGCGGGCGCATATCTGGCTTACTGGGCGAATCGAACGGGGAAATCCTGGCAAGGATTTGCCATCTCTTATGGAACGGGGCTTTGGCCCTGGCTGGTCACCAGCTCGTTGCTCGGGCTGCTGCTGAGCAATCTGCTATGGGGCTGGACGGTGACAGCCACAACCTGGCAACCCACATTCGTAGCATTCGTCTCGCTGCCAGCAGCGATGGTGTTGATGTTTGGCGGAGGCTGGAAGGTCACGATCAACGGCGCACTCATGGGCGCCGTACTCGTCACACCGATGTGCCTGCTGATCGTCAATTACGTGTGCCAACCGCTGGCCCTGCCTGCGGTAATTGGCAATGTACTGGGCATGGCGGTTGCCAGCGTCCTGGCGTTTCTGTTCTGCCGCTATTGGCCGAATCTGGTGAAATCCAGGCCTTCGCAAACGCCCCCCACCTTGATCGCCACCGCCAAGGCGCCCGACTATGGCGTCATCTGGAGCCTGCGCCGGATTCTGGCGGACTTTTCCGAAGCACCGTTCTTCGGCAATGAGCTGGCCAGCCTTGGCCTGATACTGGGTGCATTGCTGGCGTACAGTTTGAACCCTTCAAGCCCCGCGTACGGATCGGGCCTGTTACTGCACATCATCGGTGCGCAGGCATTGGCCTCGGCCATCGGCCTGCTGATCTGGCGTCGACAATGGATGTTGCGCGGCTGGTATCCCACTTACATCCCGCTGGTTTCAGTGGTGCCCGCGGCGATTCTGGCCTATGGCGGCAGCTGGCAGATTATCGTCTCAAGTGCACTGCTGGGGGCGTTGCTCGCACCACCGCTGGCCTGTGTGATTGCCAAAAAATTACCGGCCGACATGCACGCCTACATCGCCAATGTACTGTCGATGGCCATCAGCACACTGCTGATCGTGCCGCTGATCGGCTTTCTGATCGCTGATTAATGTCCCGGCCATTCGGCTATATCGCGGCCTCAAAAGCGGATGAAGCCACTTTTCATTACAAACAAGCGAGGTATCCCATGGACCTGCCCAAACTGTCCATCGTGGCACTTGGCGGCACGGTAAGCATGCAAGCGAGCAATGCCGGTGAAGGCGTCATCCCGACCGTCAGCGGCGAAGCCCTGCTGACCTCCATACCGGAACTGACGACGCTGGCCCGAGTCACCGTTGAGACCCTCGGCCTGCTGCCCAGTGCATCCCTGGATTTCGAGTTTTTGCTGGACGTATTGTCCTGGGCTGAGTTTCAGGTCAAACAGGGCACCACTGGGATCGTGATAACCCAAGGCACCGACACCCTCGAAGAGGCCGCGGTGTTTTTGGATTACCTGTGGCCCTACGACACCCCCTTGGTGCTGACCGGCGCCATGCGTTCCGCAGCGCAGCCAGGTGCCGATGGACCGGCCAATCTGCTGGATGCATGTCGCGTTGCCCTGGCGCAGAACAGCCGGCAGCGCGGCGTCCAGGTCGTGATGAACGGACAGATTCATCAAGCGTACAGCGTACGCAAAACCGATTCGCTGGCATTGCAGGCGTTTTCCTCGCCAGTTGTGGGGCCCGCAGGCCTGCTGCTGGAAGACCGTGTTCGCTACCTGCGCCCGCCAGGGCCACGCACGGTGTTGCCTTTGCCGCAACAGACCACACAGAAAGTTGCGCTGCTTGAGGCCTCACTTTCGGCCGACACCCTGCTACTGGAGAATATTTTCGCACTCGGTTACGACGGGCTGGTGATCAGCGGTTTTGGCGCCGGCCACATCTCGCAGCGCTGGGCGACAAGAATTGGGCATATTACCGAACGAATCCCCGTGATCATTGCGACCCGAACCGGTTCCGGCTCCACCGCACGTGCTTCTTACGGTTTTGACGGCGGTGAGATGGACTTGATCCGCAAGGGTGCATCGATGGCGGGTTTTCTATGTCCGCGAAAAGCCCGGATTCTGCTTTGGCTGCTGCTCGGTTGCCAACGGCAGCACGAGCTTGCGCGGTATCTCAACGAAGGCATTTGACTTCAAAACAATGTACAAACCTGTGGGAGGGGGATTGCGCTGACAAAAAAGGCCTGCATTTGCAGGCCTCTTTCATTTTCCGAATCACTCTACCGATTTAAACGCTTATGGCTTGTGCGCCCGGGCCAGGAATTCGTGGGATTGCATTTCCAGCAGACGACTCAGGGTACGCTGGAACTCGAAGTTCAAGCGCCCGCCGGTGTACAGATCCTTGAGTTCGACTTCGGCAGAAATGATCAGCTTCACGTTACGGTCGTAGAACTCGTCGACCATGTTGATGAAGCGGCGGGCGATGTCGTCGGTGGTGACGCTCATCTGCTCGACATCGCTGAGCAGCACGGCGTGGAAGATCTTGCCCAGTTCGATGTAGTCGTTCTGGCTGCGCGGGCCGTCGCACAGTTCACGGAAGTTGAACCAGGCCACGTCATCGCAGGTGCGCAGGGCACGAATTTCACGATTTTCGATCATCAGCACGTCATTTTCGACCGCCGCCGTGCATTCCGGTGTTAGCGCTCGGAAGCTCTTGCGCAGGCTTTCGTTGGCGGCTTCGTCGAGCGGATAGTGGAACAGCTCGGCTTGTTCGAGGTGACGCAGACGATAGTCGACGCCGCTGTCGACGTTGACGATCTCGGTATTCTGCTTGATCAGCGCAATGGCCGGCAGGAAGCGCGCGCGCTGCAGGCCGTCCTTGTACAGACCGTCCGGCACGATGTTCGACGTCGCGACCAGGGTCACGCCGTTCTTGAACAGTTCTTCCATCAGGGTGCCAAGGATCATGGCGTCGGTGATGTCGGAAACGAAGAATTCATCGAAGCAGATGACCCGGGCTTCGGTGGCGAAGCGCTTGGCGATGATGGTCAGCGGGTTTTTCTCGCCGCCCAGGGTCTTCATCTCTTCGTGCACGCGCTTCATGAAGCGGTGGAAGTGCGTACGGGACTTTTCCTTGAAGGGCAGCGCTTCGAAGAAGGTGTCCACCAGGTAAGTCTTGCCGCGACCTACGCCGCCCCAGAAATACAGGCCCTTGACCGGGGTCTGATCCTTCTTGCCAAACAACTTGCCCAGCAGGCCCGGCTTGTTTTGCTCGGCCGCGACCAGATCGTCGTACAGGCGCTGCAAATGGCGCACGGCAGTTTCCTGCGCGGCATCATGGAAGAATTCCGGGCGTTTCAGATCAGCTTGATATCGTTCTAGGGGCGTCATAATTCGTTAGCAAGGCAACAAAAACGGGCCGACACTGTAGCGACGGCCCGGAGGAATGGCAATCGGCCCTTGGTCGGGCCGGACCGTTGTTTATTCCTGAACAGGTGTCAGGGCGATGCGCAAAGCCTCGACGGCAGCATCACGCGCAGCACTGTCGACAAAGGCCGGGCTGTCGGCAACGCACTCGCCTTCCAGCCAGACACTGAAGTTCAGTTCTTCATTTCGCACGTCCAGTGGCTGACCCGATTGCAGTTGCTTGGTCACCTGACCGGCGGTCTTGCCATCGGCGAAGTTGCGCGACAGCAGCAGTTGTTCACCATCGGCGGCCAGCAGACGGAAGCGGAAACTGCCGTCGTCTTCACGGAAGCTGACAAAACGCGCAGCTTTCGCGGTTTTTTTCTTGATGGTCGCCGCCACCTGAGTCTGGGCAACGAAGGAGCGCAGGCCCACCGCTTCACGCAATTCATTGAGGAAGGGTGTCGCTACCGCACGAGCCTTTTTCGCGCCGTGCTGCAGGATGTCTTCCAGATCCGCCGGGCGCTCGATCAGTTGGTTGTAGCGCTCACGGGATTCGCCCAGTTCATTGTCCAGCAGTTGGAACAGACGATTCTTCGCCTCACCCCAACCCAGGCCCTGCAACAGTTCGCTGCGGAACTCGTCGGCCTGCGCCGGGGTGGCGAACGCCTGGAACAAGGTGAACAGGTGCGAATTGTCCGGGTCCTTGGCTTCGCCGGGTGCGCGGGAGTCGGTGACGATCCGCGAAATCGCGTCCTTCATCTCTTTGGCGCTGCTGAACAGCGGGATGGTGTTGTCGTAGCTCTTCGACATCTTGCGGCCATCCAGTCCCGGCAACGTGGCAACGCTCTCTTCGATCAACGCCTCGGGCATGGTGAAGAACTCTTTGCCCTGGCCAAACAGGTGGTTGAAGCGCTGGCCGATGTCCCGCGCCATTTCCACGTGCTGGATCTGGTCGCGACCGACCGGCACCTTATGCGCGTTGAACATCAGGATGTCCGCAGCCATCAGCACCGGGTAGCTGTACAGGCCCATGGTGATGCCGGCGTCCGGGTCTTCGCCGGTCTCGACGTTCTTGTCCACGGAAGCCTTGTAGGCGTGGGCGCGATTGAGCAGGCCCTTGGCGGCGACGCAGGTCAGCAGCCAGGTCAGCTCGGGGATTTCCGGGATGTCGGATTGGCGGTAGAAGGTCACGCGCTCGACATCCAGGCCACCGGCCAGCCAGGTCGCGGCGATTTCCAGACGCGAGCGCTGGATGCGCAGCGGGTCATCGCACTTGATCAGGGCGTGGTAGTCGGCCAGGAAGTAGAACGAATCGGCATTGCTGTCACGGCTGGCGACGATCGCCGGGCGGATGGCGCCAGCGTAGTTGCCCAGGTGCGGCGTGCCGGTGGTGGTGATGCCGGTGAGGATACGGGTACGAGTCGTCATGGGTAATCGCTTGTCAGACTGCAATCAATTCGAGAGACGCGGCAGGATCAGATCCTTGAGATCGGTCAGCTTGCCATGAAAAAAGTGTCCGCATTCTGCCACTTTCAGCAGCTCATGGGGACGTTCGAGCTTCTCGGACCATTGGTAAACGATTTGTGGATCGATCACTTCGTCGGTTTCCGGCTGGATCAAGGTCAGCTCGCCCTGCTGCGGCAGTTGATCCTGGTCCCCCAGGCGCATGACCGCCGGCGCGACCATGAACAGGTGCTTGAGCTGCTCGCCCTTGGCCTCAAGGCGTCCGCCGAGACTTGCTGCAACAAAACCGCCGAAAGAAAAACCGAACAGGGTCAGCGGCAACTCCGGGTGTTTGTTGCGAAACCATTCGGCGACAGCCTGGGCATCATCAACTTCACCGGTACCCATGTCGTGGGAGCCCTCGCTGGCACCAACGCCACGATAGTTGAAGCGCAGGGTGACCAGTCCGGCGTCGCGCGCAGTGCGCTGCAGGGTCGAAACCACTTTGTTGAGCATGGTGCCACCCTGGACCGGGTTTGGATGGCAGATCAGCGCCAGGCCGCGAGGCTGCTCGTTGTCCAGGTAAAGGGCTTCCAGTTGACCCACCGGGCCATCAATCACTACAGGGGTTTCGCGCATAAGCAAGGAAGGAACTCCGTGACCTCGAATCGGGTCGACTCGTCTAGCAAATTGTCTGTGGCTGTCTATTGCGAGTGAATCGCGGTATACAGCGCAGGTTCGAGCCGTTAACGTAAAGCAAAGCCGTTTATAGAGGAAGGACTCGTGGAACACTCGCTCTTAGTTTGGTTGCTACCGACTCTTGCCCTGGTTGTGGGTGTCGCCATTGGGTTCCTGATCGCTCGCCTTGCGCCGAATGCCGCGCCTAGCAGCACGCAACGTCAGCTGGACGATATTCAGGAACGTTTCGACAGTTATCAGAACGAAGTGGTGACCCACTTCAACAGCACTGCATCATTGGTCAAGAAACTGACTGCGAGCTATCAGGAAGTGCAGGACCATCTCGCCGAGGGTGCCAACCGCCTGGCCCTGGACGAACAGACTCGCCAACGCCTGCTGGCCTCCCTGCACGCCGATGCGGCGCAGGCACCCCGTGAACGCCTGACGCCACCGCGCGATCAGGAGCCGCCTCGCGACTACGCACCAAAAGCCCCGAACGCACCGGGCATGCTCGATGAGCATTACGGCCTGAAGAAGTAAACAGGTTTCAGGTGTGACAAAGCCCCCGGACGAGTGATTGTCCGGGGGCTTTTTATTTCTGTCTGTTCCAGATTTCTGTTGCCTGGTCTGGCCTCTTCGCGAGCAGGCCCGCTCCCACAGTGGTCGATGTCGTACACAAAATCTGCATTCAACACATAACCTGTGGGAGCGGGCTTGCTCGCGAAGGAGCCGGATCTGGCAACACAAAAAAGCCCGCCCGATCTGTTGAGGATAGGGCGGGCTCTTTTTACGCCCAGGGTTCAGTCAGGCGCTTATGGGTACTGCTGAACTGTACCTTGCTGCTGACCACCATACTGCTGGCCCGGAATCGCCTTGAGGTTGACCTCTACACGGCGGTTCTGCGCCCGGCCATTGGCGTCGCCGTTGCTGGCAACCGGACTGTCCGGCCCCGCGCCACGAGCGCTCAGGTTGGCACCGCTGACCCCTTGCGAGGTCAGGTAGGTGGCCACGCTTTGTGCGCGACGCTGGGACAGGTCCATGTTGTGCTGGCGGCTGCCGGTGCTGTCGGTGTAGCCCACGATTTCGATCTGGTTCTGGTTGAACTCTTTCAGCGAGCCCGCCAGGTTGTTCAGCGGTTGATAGAAACTTGGGGCAATGTTTGCCGAATCGGTAGCAAAGGTGATGTTGCCCGGCATGATCAGCTTGATCTGGTCGCCCTGGCGCTGCACTTCAACACCGGTGTTGGCCATGCTGGCGCGCAGTTTTTTCTCTTGCTGGTCGGCGTAGTAGCCGTAACCGGCGGCGGAAGCACCGACTACTGCCGCACCGATAAGCGCACCCTTGCCACGGTTATCGTGGTTGATCGCAGCACCGGCCAGCGCACCGGCCAGAGCGCCGAGACCACCATACTTCGCAGTCTTGCTCATGCCTTCGGAGCCGCTGTCCGTCTGCCCCTGAGCCTGGCCTTGACCGCCGTAAGGGTTGGGCGAGGCACAACCGGACAAAACGGCCATAGCCGTAGCGACAATAATCAAACGACGCGTGGTGAACATGTATAGCTCCTACTTTTTTGCATTCTGTGGTGCAACGGACCAAGGCACAGCCTTTGCGGGTGTTGGATCACTTCCGGGAACAAAAATTCCGCTCGTTACAAATCAGGCCCGTACAAAGGGGTTTTCACGCATTTCATCGCCCAGACGGGTGTCCGGACCATGCCCCGCCACCACCGTCGCCTCTTCGTCAAGGGTGTACAAACGCTGCTTGATCGAACGCACGATGGTCGCCTGATCGCCCCCCCATAAGTCGGTGCGCCCGACTCCGCGACGAAACAGCGTATCGCCGGCAATCAGCAACCTGGCCTCGGAAAACCAGAAGCTCATGGAGCCCGGCGTGTGACCCGGTGTGTGCAGCGCCACGCCACAACCGCAGGCCAGTTCTTCATCATCGGCCAGCCAGCGATCCGGGGACGGCACCGGGGTGTAAGGGACACCAAACATCTGGCACTGCATTTCCAGGTTGTCCCAGAGAAACTGGTCTTCCTTGTGCAGATGCAAGGTTGCGCCGGTTTTCTCCTTGAGTTGACCGGACGCCAGGAAGTGATCGAGGTGGGCGTGGGTGTGAATGATGCTGACCACTTTCAGCCCCAGGGCATCGAGACGCGCCAGGATCAGCTCATGATTGCCACCCGGATCGACGACGATGGCCTTTTTCGTCACCGGATCGCCGATGATCGTGCAGTTGCACTGCAACGGGCCGACGGGGAAGGTTTCGCGGATGAGGGTGGGATGCTGGGACATCGGGGGCCTGCTCGATAAACGGGGACGGGCGATTTTCGCACAATTGAGTATCCAGCCAATGGCCGCGATGTGTAACGTGAAAAATCCTTAACCCAGCACCCCCAACTCCTTCGCCCGCGCCACGGCCTGCGTACGTCGCTCGACCCCGAGTTTGCTGTTGATGTGGCTGGCGTGGGTCTTGACCGTGTGCAGGGAAATAAACAGCTGATCGCTGATTTCCTGGTTCGAACAGCCCTGGGCGATCAATCGCAGAACCGCCAATTCCCGCGTACTGAGTTGCTCCGCAGCCGCGCAGGGTTCCGGTCCGGGGCGAGCAGTCAGCGCCGGCAGCTTTTCACTGAGGCTCAGGGAAACAGGGGTTGGCGAACACTGTTGAAGCTGCCCGCGCAGCCAGTCCGGGTGCTCGGTCAGCAAACCCTCGAAGGGTTGCAGCACGCCTCCGCCAGCGGCGTCCAGCGCCTGGACCAGTGCCTTGCGTGCTTCCGGCTCCCGTCCGCTGCCCAGCAGCAACGCCACTTTCTGGGTCAGCGCCATGGCACTGAGCATCTGCCGACCGCTTTGCTGGCCATGTTCGAGCAGCGCATTCAATCGCCCTTCAGCCAGCATCGGCTGGCCCTGGATGACGTCCAGCAAGGCTTGTTGCAATTCGATATGCAAGGGCAATTGCGGATGGAACTCCGGTGGTGCCGCCCCGTTTTCGCCGTTGTAGGTCTGCCCCAGGCGCGCCAGCCAGGCCTCGGCCAGATCGGTACGCCCCTGGGCCAGCCAGAGCTCGCATTTGACCAGGGTGATCATGGCCAGGTAGTAGATCGGTGGCACGTCCCAGATGTGCATGAGCCGCTCGGCTTCGGCCAGTTCGGCAAAGGCTTTGGCGAACTCGCCGCTGCTGCCTTCCAGCCTGGCAATCACGCAGTGGCCGATTAGCACGCTGATGTCACGACAGGCGCGCGCCTCGCTCAGGCCGGCCTGCAAGCGCACCCGCGCCAATTGCGGCTGCATGCGCAGGGCCAGCAAAAAGCCTTCGTACAGGGTCAGCCGGGCGCGAACCGCATACAGCCGTTGTGCAGACAAGCTCTGCAGGCGTTGCAGGCCCTGACGGACCTCTTCCAGTGCCCGACAGATTTCCCCGCGCGCTTGCAGCACCCGTGCGCGATCGTAGTGCGCCAGCGCTTCGAACAACGGGTTGCCGACACGTTGCGCCAGCTCCAGCGATTCGCGGTTCAGTCCCCGTGCCCGCCATAAATCACCGTCGGCAATGGCCAGGTTGGACAGGGTCGAGAGGCACATCAGACGCTGGCCGTAACGCTTGGCCGGAAGACTTTCCAATGCCTCGCGGCAGTACTGCAGCGTCAGTTCACGATTGCCGCGCCCGCGGGCAATGATGCCACTCAACGCCAGCCATTGAGCCAGCATGGACTTCTGGGCGGTGGCCGACGGAGCAGGCAGGAAGCGGCTCAGATGGCTGGCCAGCTCTTCGGCAGCATCCAGCTGGCAAGCCAGGCCCAGCGCCCAGCTATACAGCACAATCAGGCGCGGGGTGCTGATCAGCAAGCTGTCAGGCAAGTCCATTTTCCAGCGCAGCAACATGCCGACATTCTGCTCGGCCAGCAGTTGCTCTTCGGAGAGGTTCTGCACCAGGTTCGCCGCGACGTCCAGGTGACCGGCACGCAACGCTTGCTCCACCGCCTCATCGAGCAGTCCCTGGGCATTGAACCAGCGGCAGGCGCGCAGGTGCAGGCTCGCGGCCGGCACCATCGACTGGGACGTCGGCCGCGTACGCAACAGATCGGAAAACAGATGATGATAACGATACCAATGACCATGCTCGTCCAGCGGCACCAGGAACACTTGGTGGGCAAGCAGGAAGCGCAGGATCTCCCCGCTGTCATGAGCGTCACGAACGGCATCGCACAGTTCGCTGCAGAAACGCTCTTGGGGCGCCGTGTCATAGAGGAACGACTGGACCTCGGCGGGCAGGCAATCGATGACTTCTTCGAGCAGATAATCGCGGATCAGCCCTTCCCCGCCATGCAACGATTGCGGCAGCGCGCCATCAGTGCCCGCCTCCGAAGCCGCCAGCAGCCAGAAGCGTAACCCTGCAACCCAGCCTTCACTGCGCTGGATCAGGTTTTCCAGTGCCTCACCGCGCAAGGAGCTGCTGTGCCGGTCGAGCAGGCTCAAGGCCTCGTCGTGGGTCAGGCGCAGATCCTGTTCATGCAGCTCAAGCAGTTGTCGCGACAGCCGCAGCCGCGCCAGATGCCAGTCGGGACGTTGGCGACTGGTGACCATCACCAGCAAACCATCGGGAAGATGGTTGAGGAAAAACTGCAGGCAACGGTCCAGCACCGGCCCCTGAGCCAAGTGATAATCATCCAGCACCAGCAGCAAGGGCTTCGCCGTGGACAGGTGTACGGCCAGTTCATCGAGCAAGCCGTCGAGCCACTCTTCGAATGCGAACGGCTGATGGCGCTGGCGCATTTTCAACAACCCGAGGGATTGCCTGCCCAGGTGCGGAAAATAGTCCTGAAGGCCTTCCAGCAACCGCTCGAGAAAGCGCCCCGGGTCACTGTCTCGCGGGCTCAACCCCAGCCAGAGACTTTGCCAGTGTGCCGGCAACCCCTGACAGAACTCCACCGCCAGCGAACTCTTGCCGAACCCTGCCGGGGCACTGACCAGCAGTAACCTGCCTGCAAGCCCGGCACTCAGACGCTCGCACAAACGTGGACGCAGCACATGGCCGTCGGGCAACGGCGGACGGAAAAACCGCCCGTCGAGTGTCGCGACGGTAACCGGTGCAGAACCTTGGGGTGTGGACAAATCAGTCATAGCCGGCTCTTGTTTGAATTGCGGGTGGCGGCGTTGCAGATGTCCGCAGACTAGCCGTAAACGGATAGGGAATGAAGGTAATTGCTACAAATGGCTACAAAAAGTCTACAAGCAAAAAAACGCCCCGAACCAGTCGGGGCGTTTCAGAGGGTGCGGCCTCTACTCAGTTCACCTTAGCGAACACCGTCCTGACGCAGGGCGGCCGGGGTGAAGTCGCTGGTGGTGGCAGTGAAGCCGAAGTCATAAGCCGACTTCTCTTCGTTCTTCATGCCCAGCGCCAGGTAACGACCCGACTGCAGGTCATACAGGGCTTCGAGGGCGTACCACGGCACTTGCTTGTCGTAGTAGTTCTCGGCATGCGCCTCGGCGACGCGCCACAATTGACCGCGACCGTCGTAATGGTCGATGACCGCTGCTTGCCAGGTGTCTTCGTCAATGTAGAAGTCACGCTTGGCGTAGATGTGGCGCTGACCTTCCTTCAGGGTGGCAACTACATGCCACACGCGACGCAACTCGTAACGCGCCAGGTCCTGGTTGATGTGACCGGCCTTGATGATGTCGGCGTACTTGAGCTTCGGATCGTCGAGCTTGTAGGCATCGGAGCCGATGTACATCTCTTTCTTGCCTTCGAGCTTCCAGTCGTAACGATCCGGTGCACCGTTGAACATGTCCAGGTTGTCGGAAGTACGCAGGCCGTCAGCTGCGGTACCCGGGCCGTCATAGGACACTTGCGGTGCACGGCGCACACGACGCTGGCCCGCGTTGTAGACCCACGCCGAGCGCGGCTCCTTGACCTGGTCGAGAGTTTCGTGAACCAGCAGTACACCACCGGCCAGACGCGCCGGCGCAGTCACTTTCTGCTTGAAGTAGAACAGGATGTTGCCCGGGTTTTTCGGGTCGTAATCCTTCATCTTGTCGCGGAACACGAACTGGTCCTGGAAGTACACCAGGCTGAACGAGCCGTTCGGCTGCGGCGTGGCCTGGGTCACCAGACGAGTCACGCTCCCCCCGCGATAACGGGTGATGTGGTTCCAGATGACTTCAACGCCGCTTTTCGGAATCGGGAACGGAATGGCGGTTTCGAAATTTTCCAGACCGTTGCCGCCGGACACCAGATTGGTGTTGGTGGCGTTGCGTTTGATGGCGGCGAATACATCATCCGGCACGGTAGCACCGCGATGGGATGGATAGACCGGCATCTTGAAGGTTTCCGGGTAGCGCTTGAACATCGCGTACTGACCCGGTGCGAGTTTGTCCTTGTACTGGTCGACGTTCTGCGCCGTGATGGTGAACAGCGGTTTTTCGCTGGCGAACGGATTGGACAGGAAACCTTTGCTGTCGACCGTACCGGCGTTCTTCGCCATCGGCTTCCAGGCCGGGATCGAACCGTCGGCGTTACCCGCCATTTCGGCGCCCATCGGGGTCAGGCTCTTGCCCAGCTTGTCGGCCTCGGCCTGGGGAACCGCTGCGATGACGCTGGTCGCCAGCAGCGAAAGACCCAGAACACCGGCGTGGAAAAGACTCTTTGTTATTTTCATATTTGCGTTCGTCCTGAAAATACTGTGCTTAGAAGTTCACGCCGACGCTGAGCGCAACGAAGTCGCGGTCATCCACGGTGGTGTACTTGCCGTCGAAGAAGTTGGTGTAGGCCAGGCTCGCGGTGTAGGTGTTCTGGTACTCGGCATCGACACCGAGGCTGACCGCCTTGCGGCCTTCCTCGAAGTTGCCGCCAGGGCCAGGGGAGTAACCTTCCACGTCATGGGACCAGGCCACGTTCGGCTTGAGGTTCACACCGGCAAACACGTCGTTGTATTCCCAGATGGCACGACCGCGGTAGCCCCACGAAGTCGCGGTGGTGAAGCCTTCGTCGTTGCAGTTGCGGCTGCGATTGTTGGTCGGCGTACCCGGGCCGGCACCGTTGATGGTGCTGGTGTTGAGCGCCACGCAGGTATCGAGCGCGCCAGAAGGTGGCAACTCACCCGGGCCGTAGACCGGATCGCGGCCATAACGAACGTCGGAAGTGCTTTCCAGGCCGCCGACGTGGGTCACGCCCACCTCGCCCACCAGGGTCAGGCGGCTGGCGCCCATGACCTGGTCGAAGAAGTGCGTCAGGGTGGTCTGGAACTGGGTGATTTCCTTGCGACGATACCCGTGCAGGTCCTGACCCGGCACGCCGGTAAGCAGCGATGCATTGGTCAACGGGTTGTTTGGGTTGTTGTTGCCTATAGGACGGACACCGGAGAACAGGATGTCGGTGGAGTTGAGTTGCACCGGAGCGTTCGGACGGTAGCTGATCTCGCCGCTCCACGCCGTACCGGTAGGCAGGGTGGTGGAGAAGCTCAGGCCATACAGGCGAATGTCTTCCGGGTATTCGATGAAGTACTGCGAATTACCCGCCACCAGCAATGGCGCCAGCGCGGCGAACGGGCCACCCTGGAGTGCCGCTGCAGTGTTGTAGACCGACTGCGGCGCGCCTGTTGCGCTGAAGATCGGCGCACGGCTGTGGTAGTTCATGAAGTAGGCGCCGAACTCGGTATCCAGCGGTTCGAACATGTACTTGAGGGACGCGCCCCACTGACCGCCGTCGCGGGCATCCCGATCGGGGCCACGACGCACCAGAACACCCTCATTGTTGACGTCCACGCCGTTGGCGGCCAAAGGTCCCAGGGCAATGGCCGGAATCTGCGAACGCTTGGCCAGTACACGCAGGTTGTCGTCGCAGCCGTCGGCAACGATGTCTGGCTGGGAGAAGAACGTGCCGCAGTTGTCGACGACGGTCTGGTCCCATTCAATTTGATAGAACGCTTCGGCCGAGAGGTTTTCGGTCAGGCTCTGGGACACATAGAACATGTTGACCGGGATCAGGCCTTCCTTGATCTCGGCACCCGGACGACGGAACGCGGACACATCGATCGGGTTGATCGAGTTGATGCCGCCACCGATGAAGGTACTTTCACCCCAGCTCACCACCTGCTTGCCCAGACGTACGGAGCCTGGTTGATCGGCAATGGAGTAGTTGTGATAGACGAAGGCGTCGAGGATCTGGCCGCCGGCGGACTTGGCGCCTTCCTTGCGGCCGTCATCGCTGATGTCCTTGAACGGACGGCTTTCGTCCTTCAGTTCAAAGTCGTACCAGTATTTGCCACGGACAAAAACACCGGTATCGCCGTATTTCAGTTCAAGGTCATGGATGCCCTTGAAGATCTTCGAGAAGGTTTCCCCGCTCTTGAAGTTCAGGTGACCGTCATCAGAAGTCTGGGACAGACCCTTGCCGCCGTTGTTGACACCGATGAGGTTCTTGTTGGCACTTTCGGTAGACCAACTGGCACCGAGCGACAGGGATGAGTCGAATTGACCTTCGATTTCACCGACGTTGAAACTGACGCCGAATGCTGGCCCGGCGAGCGTAGAGGCAAGACTGACAGCCAGGGGCAGCTTCGCCCGGCGCCAGAACTGGTTTACTGATGTCATCGACGCTACTCCATGTGCATTTTATTTTTATGGCATTGAGCACTTCTAAAAACGCTGTGGATAACCGGGAGCCATGGCATCCCAAAGTCATTCCAAAGTTGCATCGCCCCGGTTCGTGCGGTTGCCCCGTTCTTAAAAATCCTTGAGCGGACTATAGCCAGCAGGTAGTAGCGCTTGATCCCTCTAAAGTGTGATTTGCAGTTGCCAGCCACTCTGGAACAGTCCTTTCGCCAGGCCGACACCCGTCGGCACGGCAAGGATGGCTGAAAATTTCGATTTGACAAGCCAAGCGCTTGCTTGGTGGGGCTGGCGTGCCCTTTCGGGCACACCGGGAGGTGCTCAAAGCGTCGAGAGGAAGGTGCTGTTGGTGGCCTGCCATTCGCTGATGTCGACACGAATGCGCTTCTTGTCGAGCTTGCCGACGCTGGTCTTGGGAATTTCAGTAACAAGGGCGATCTGGCTCGGAATCGCCCACTTGCTCAGGTGCCCCAGCTCCACAAAAGGCTTGAGGTGTTCCTTGAGTTCCCTCGCCCCGATGACGTGACCTTCACGGACTACGAGCAGGGCAAACGGCCGCTCTCCCCACTGCGGATCAGGGATCCCCACCACTGCTACTTCACGTACCGCCACATGACGACTGATCAGGTCTTCCAGGTCCAGGGAGGAGATCCACTCGCCACCGGTCTTGATCACGTCCTTGATGCGGTCACGAATGTCGATCACCCCCATGCTGTCCAGGGTCGCCACGTCGCCGGTGTGCAGCCAGCCTCCGGCCCAGAGCTCGGCGCCCTTCTGCGGCTCGTTGAAATAACCCTCGGTCAGCCAGGGTGCGCGCAGCACCAGTTCGCCCTGGGTCTCGCCGTCAGCGGGCAGGAAGTTGCCCTCGGTGTCGACGATCGCCGCCTCCACCAGCGGCCCGGGCACGCCGGCCTTGATCCGGTAGGTGGTGCGTTCGTCTTCGGTGCCGGCCATCAATTCATCGTTCAAGTGCGCGCACGAGACCAGTGGCCCGGTTTCCGACATGCCGTAGGCGGCGGTCAACTGAATGCCCTTGGCCTTGGCCGCCTCGTACAACGTACGGTTCAGGGCGCTGCCGCCGATGACGATTTTCCAGCCGCCGAAGTCGACGTTCTGCGCAGCCTTGGCATTGAGGACCATCTGCAGGATGGTCGGCACGCAATGGGAGAACGTGACCTTCTCCTTGTGCCACAACTCCACCAGGTACTCCGGGTCATAGCGGCCGGGGTACACCTGCTTGAGTCCGAGCATGGTCGCCACATACGGCAAGCCCCAGGCGTGGACGTGGAACATCGGGGTGATCGGCATGTAAACGTCGCTGGTACCCAGCAGGCGCACGCTGTCGATCGCGCCCATGATGGTCGACACGCCCATGGTGTGCAGCACCAGTTGCCGATGGGTGAAGTACACGCCCTTGGGATTGCCGGTGGTGCCGGTGGTGTAGAACGTGGTCGCGACCGAGTTTTCGTCGAAATCCTGGAAATCGTACTGCGGGCTCGCCGCGGCCAGCAGTTGTTCGTATTCGCCGACGAGGTTCGGCAGGTCCGCGGTTTTTTCCGGCAGATCAGTCAGCAACAGGGTTTTGTCGACCGTGGTCAGATGCCCTTCGATGGCCTTGTAGAGGCCGACGAACTCACTGTTGACCAGCACAAAGCGGTCCTCGGCGTGGTTCATGGTGTAGAGGATCTGTTCCGGCGACAGGCGCACGTTGATGGTGTGGATAACAGCGCCGATCATCGGGATGGCGAACATGCACTCCAGGTAACGATGGCTGTCCCAGTCCATCACACCCACGGCATCCCCGGGCTTGACCCCGGCCGCTGTCAGCACGTTGGCCAGGCGGGCCACCCGTTCGATCAGGGTCGGGTAGCTGTAGCGCAACTTGTCGCGGTAGATGATCTCGCGGGTTTTCTCATAACGGGCACCGGACATCAGCAGCCGCTTGATCAGCAGCGGGTATTGGTAAGCGCCTTCGGCCGGGGGGATAACGCGAGTCTGCAACATAAGAATCCCTTTTTCTGACTGCACGGACGTGACTGAAAGTACGCACTTTAGTGCCCCTGATCGTCAGCCAAATCAGCCAAAGGAATGATTTGTAGAGCCCTGCAAATACTGGCATTACGCCAGTATTTGCCATTTATTACGCACCGCAACAGCCCCTACAGGGAATCACCTTTGATCAATGCATCTCGGTAAAAGCGAGCTTCACGCCAATCGCAATCAGCACCGCGCCCATGGTCCGGTCGAACCAGTGCCCCATGCGCGCAAAACCGGCGCGTACGCGCTGCTGGCTGAACAACATCGCCACCAGGCAAAACCAGGTCGCTGTCGCGACTGCCAGGTAAACCCCGTAACCGGCCTGCACGGCCAGTGGTGTGTGCGGGTTGATCACCACAGTGAACAGCGAGAGGAAGAACAGCGTGGCTTTCGGGTTGAGACCGTTGGTGACGAAACCCGAGGCAAAGGCACCACGGGCCGTGCGCTCGCCGGCTTCCTTGTGCAGATCGTCCGCCACAGGCTTGGCCGGTTGCGCGCGCAGTGCCTTGTAACCGATGTACAGCAGGTAAGCGGCGGCGGCCCATTTCAAGGCGTTGAACAGCACGATCGACTGGGACACGATCAGGCCGATACCCAAGAGCGAGTAACCCACGTGCAGGAAAATCGCCGTGCCCACACCCAGTGCGGTCCAGGTGCCCGCGCGGCGGCCGTGGGTAACACTTTCACGTACCACCACGGCAAAGTCCGGGCCGGGGCTGGCCACGGCCAGCAAGTGAATCAGGGCAACGGTCAAGAACTCTGTCCAGTACATGTGGGGCTCCTTCAGGCCAAGCGTAACTATTTATTTCATCTGGTAGGCTCGGCAGATTACGCCTTCAGTTCAATGCACAAAAGGTACAGTTGATGACGAATACTCGCCGCGCCGTTTTCCTCGACCACCCGTCCCTGGATCTCGGCGACCTTGACCTCAACCCCCTGCGCAGTTGTTTCAGCGAATTGCAGCTGTTCGCCCAGACCTTGCCCGATCAAGTCATCGAACACCTCAAGGGCGCCACGGTCGCCATCAGTAACAAGATCCTGATCGACGCCGCCGCCATGGCCGCCAGCCCTGACCTCAAGCTGATCCTGATCACCGCCACCGGCACCAACAACGTCGACCTCGCTGCCGCCCGCGCCCACGGGATAACCGTGTGTAACTGCCAGGGCTATGGCACGCCGTCGGTGGCGCAGCACACGATCATGCTGCTGCTCAACCTGGCCACGCGCCTGGCCGATTATCAAAAAGCCGTCGGCGCAGGCCGCTGGCAACAGGCCAAACAGTTCTGCTTGCTGGACTACCCGATTGTCGAACTCGAAGGCAAAACCCTTGGCCTGCTGGGTCACGGCGAACTGGGCGGCGCGGTCGCACGGCTGGCTGAAGCCTTCGGCATGCGCGTGCTGCTGGGGCAGATTCCCGGGCGCCCTGCCCGGCCGGACCGTCTGCCACTGACTGAACTGCTACCGCAAGTCGATGCCCTGACCCTGCACTGCCCGCTCAACGAACACACCCGTCACTTCATCGGTGCCCGCGAACTGGCCTCGATGAAACCCGAAGCGTTCCTGGTCAACACCGCCCGCGGCGGCCTGATCGACGAACAGGCGCTGGCCGATGCCTTGCGCAACGGTCATCTGGGCGGCGCCGCCACTGACGTGCTGAGCGTCGAGCCTCCCGTCAACGGCAATCCACTGCTGGCCCACGACATCCCGCGCCTGATCGTCACCCCGCACAACGCCTGGGGCAGCCGTGAAGCGCGCCAGCGGATCGTCGGCCAAGTGACCGAAAACGCACTGGGATACTTCAGCGGTAAGGCGCTGCGGGTCGTCAGTTGATAAACTGCGGCACTTTTTTTCACGGGAGCAGTTATGGATCCGCGCAGTGAAGTACTGCTTCGTCAGGCCGAGTTATTCCAGGGTTCGGTGCTGTTGGCCGGTTTACCCGCCGACGACCTGCTGGGCCGCCTGCCCGATGCCCATGGCTGGTGCTGGCACGCCGGCGATCAGGCCGCGCTGGACGCCCGCTTCGACGGGCGCATCCACTTTGGCGTGAACGCACCGGAGCGCGGATTCGATAGCGCCGTGGTCTTTCTGCCCAAGGCCAAAGACCTGACCGACTACATCCTCAACGCCCTCGCCTCGCGTCTGGCCGGCCGCGAGCTGTACCTGGTCGGCGAGAAAAAAAGCGGCATCGAAGGTGCCGCCAAACAACTCAACCCGTTCGGCAAGCCACGCAAACTCGACAGCGCGCGCCACTGCCAGCTCTGGCAGGTGACCGTGGCCAACGCACCTGAAGCCAAGCCGCTGGAAAGCCTGGCGCAGACCTACGAGCTGCCGCTGGCCGAAGGCCCGCTGAAGGTCATCAGCCTGCCGGGAGTGTTCAGTCATGGTCGCCTCGATCGCGGCAGCGCGCTGCTGCTGGAACACCTGGACAAACTGCCTGGCGGTCATTTGCTCGATTTCGGTTGCGGCGCCGGGGTTCTGGGCGCTGCGGTGAAACGTCGTTACCCGCACAATCAGGTCACGATGCTGGATGTGGATGCCTTTGCCGCTGCCAGCAGTCGCCTGACCCTGGCGGCCAATGGTCTGGAAGCCGAGGTGATTACCGGTGACGGAATCGACGCAGCGCCGATGGGTTTGAGTGCGATCCTGAGCAATCCACCGTTCCATGTCGGCGTGCACACCGACTATTTCGCAACGGAGAACTTGCTGCGAAAAGCAGCCAAACATCTGAAAAACGGCGGCGAACTTCGCTTGGTAGCGAACAGCTTCCTGAAGTATCAACCATTGATCGAAGAGCACCTTGGCGTGTGTGCGATCAAGGCCGAAGGACAGGGTTTCAGAATCTACCGGGCAAAGCGCGGCTGAAACTTTTTTTGAAAAAGAAGGCTTGCCGAATGGGTTTTGCAAAGGCAGAATCCGCTCCGTCCTAGGGGAGTAGTCTCCCACGAGCGCCACGCTCGTCCGGCATGCGTCAACATACTTGGTCCTCAGACCATGGCGCATGCGACCCAAGCATCCACATCAGATGGATCGCAGGGTTTGACAAGACCTATGACACGCACACCTTACCCGGGGCGGGAAGGCTGTACGTGTCATAGCCGTGTCGACCCGCCCCTTAGGAAAACCCCTGATGCTGGATTCACTACTCGTACCCACCGCAATCGTTGCCTTGGCCGAAATCGGCGACAAGACGCAACTGCTCGCACTCATTCTCGCCGCTCGCTTCCGCAAGCCTTGGCCGATCATCGCCGGTATCGTTGCCGCGACCCTGGCCAACCACGCGGCCGCCGGTGCAGTCGGTGCCTGGGTCGGCAGTTTCTTCTCGGATACGATGCTGCACTGGATCCTCGCCGCGAGCTTCGCCGCGACCGCCCTGTGGACCCTGGTGCCGGACAAGATGGATGACGACGAGGCCAGCACCGCCCGCAAGTTCGGGCCGTTCCTGACCACGCTGATCGCGTTCTTCCTGGCGGAAATCGGCGACAAGACCCAGATCGCGACCGTGATGCTGGCTGCGCAGTATCCGGAGTTGTGGCTGGTGATCATCGGCACCACCGCCGGCATGCTGATTGCCAACGTACCGGTGGTTCTGGCGGGTAACTTTGCCGCAGACAAGCTGCCATTGACCCTGATCCGTCGACTGGCGGCGTCGGCGTTCTTCATCCTGGCGATTGTCGCGGTGTACAAGGCGATGCAGAGCAGTGGGTGGGTTTGACCCAATAGGTCGTTAGACCGCGTTATCGTTCTTCGCGAGCAAGCCCGCTCCCACAAGGATTGCGCTGAACCTGTGGGAGCGGGCTTGCTCCGGGCGGCGTTCCGACGAAGAGGCCAGCAGCCTCACCGCATGACTATCAGGACTTCTTGGCCTGCTCGTAAAGTGGCATAACCTTGGGAATCGCCGCCTGCAACGCCGCCGTCCGACTGCTCGAAGACGGGTGCGTGCTGAGGAACTCCGGCGGAGCACCTTCGCTGGCCTTGCTCATCTTGTTCCACAGGGTGATCGCGGCGTTCGGGTTGTAGCCGGCGCGGGCGGCCAGTTCTAGGCCGATCAGGTCCGCCTCGTTTTCATTGGCACGGCTGTTGGGCAAGGTCATGCCATAGTTGGCTACAGCGTCCGCCAAGGCCAGGCTGTCCTGGCCCAACCCGAGCAACGCACCGGCGCCCTGCTTGGCCATTTCGATACCGTATGCCTTGGACATCGCCTCACGACCGTGCTCGCGCAGGGCGTGGGCGATTTCATGGCCCATGACCGCGGCGAGCTCATCGTCAGTGAGTTGAAGACTGTCGATCAGCCCGGTGTAGACAAAGATCTTGCCGCCAGGACCACAGTTGGCATTGAGCTCGTCGCTCTTGATCAGGTTCACTTCCCACTTCCATTGGGCCGCGTCCGGACGAAAGTTCGGCGCCTGGGCAATCAGCCGGTCGGCAATCGTCCGAACACGCTTGGCATCGCTGCTGGTCTTGTCCAGCACGCCTTTGCTGCTCGCCTCACTCACAGTCTTTGTATAGGACTGGGCGTACATCTGGTCGACCTCTTGCGAGGACAACATGCTGAACATGTACTGCTTGCGCTCAACGCCCACAGCGCCACCACTGGTGGTATTGACCGACTGGCAGCCAGCGAGCAGCAGGCCTGCGCTCAGCGCATATATAGCCAATGTCTTGTTCATCGAAAAACTCCCTGAAAACATGCCGGGTATCCTAGGCGTGGAATGGTATCGACGCCAGAGACAATAGACATAAGACGCGCGATTCAGACAAAGCTCTCATCAATGCAGAAAAAAATTCACACTTCGGGGCAAGCCGCAGCCCGTCACGCCGCGCATTGATTCATTTGCGACATCCGCCACGCAAAAACAGCCATTTCAACGGCTCGCACTCATGCCCGCCCGACACCCTGCCGATACACCTCCCCAGACGTCCTTTCGCGTACGGAGCCCGCCGGGCGCCGTTGGCCAACCCGCCCTGAGCCGTGAGCAACTGATCGGCCTGATCAAGGAAAACGTGGTCAAGAACCCGAAGATCCTCGGCACCTACATCGGTTGGGAAAAAGACGCACTGGACCACAAAGATGCGGCCTACGTCGGCACCCAGGTGGTCGGGATCGATGCCAGCAACGGGCGCTTCCTGCCCTGGTGGTTCCGCAACGACGACGGCACCCTGGGCCTGGACAAACTGGTGGACGTCGACGACCAGAAAACCCTGTCCACCGGCGTGCGCGCCAGCGAGTACTACCTGTGCTCAAAGGAAACCGGAAAATCCTGCGTGATTGATCCTGCGCCTTATAAGGCGGGCGACAAAATCGTCATGCTCGCCTCCTTCATTGAACCAATCATGCTCAACGGTGCCTTCCAGGGTATCGTCGGCGCCGACCTGTCGGTGAACTTCATTCAGGAAATGCTCCTGGGCGCCAACCAGAAACTCTACAGCGGTGCCGGGGGAAATGGTCGGCGGTGCGGATGAGTCGAGTGCGGCCAGTGCGGATTTGACCAAGCTGGCCGAGCAACAGCGGCGGCTGATCAATCAGTTCAGGGTTTGACCTTCAGGCCCTCTTCGCGAGCAAGCCCGCTCCCACAGGGGATTTGTGTACGCCACAGATCCAGAGTGGGAGCGGGCTTGCTCGCGAAGGGGCCAGCACTGCCACCAAAAAAACTCAACCCGGCGTCAAACACTCCGGCCCATTGAGCTTCGGATCATTCACCATGTTGGCCAGCACCCGTTCGCGCAACGCGGCAGGCTCACTGGCCAGCAAGGCTTGCAAAGTATGCAACGGTGTCTCGGGATCGAGCCACGCGGCCTGCCCCGCCTCATCAAGAATCAACGGCCGCCGCTGACTCGCCGCTGGCTGGGTAATCACGGCGGTACTCAGCCACACCTGCTCCTGTACCGGATAGGCCTCCCAGATCGCCGCAAAAAACAATGACGAGCCCTCCCCCGGTGTCAGCCAGTACGGGCGCTTGCGCGTCGTGCCGCGCCATTCGTAGAAACCATTGGCCGGCAACAGGCAGCGGCGCTCGCGCAGGGCCTGGCGAAACATCGGCTGCTCGGCAACGGTTTCGGCGCGGGCGTGGGCCGGGGTGCGGGACAGATCGGTCAGCCAGGGAGGCGTCAGGCCCCAGCGGGCGCGGGCAAGCGAGCGCTGACCGTCAGGCCCGGCCCGCAGCATCAACACCGAATCATTCGGGGAAATGTTCCACTGCGCCTTCTGGTCGGCGGGAAAACCAGGCAGCGCCGCGAAGGCAGGGTTCCAGCGAAACAGGGCATAACGTCCACACATGGGGCAACACAGCTCTTGATCAAACGAACGCCAGCCTAACAGACCAGCGTGCCGGGAAAACTGTCCGGTTCATCGCCGGACAGCGGCAGCGCTGCATTGTACGCGGTGATCAGCTCACGGGCGTATTCGGCCTGGTCGTTCTCGACCGACAGCCCGAGCAGGCCATAGATCGGCAACTCCCCGGAGCCGCCGAGCAAATCACGGCCCACCAGATGCGCCTCGATACCCTCGCTGGCGAGCATGCCTTGCAGCAGCTCGCCTTCCATCAGGTTTTCCGGATCGTAGATGCGCTGCATACACGTTCCTCATTCATTTTCACTGAACACTTCGAGATGCCATTCCTCTTCATGAACCTGCAACACGAAGGTTATCGGCCGGCAGCACACCTGACAGTCCTCGATGTAGGTCTGATCGCCACCGGACAAATCCAGAGTAGTCTCTACCTCCTCACCACAATACGGACATTCATACACTGCGTTTTCCAGCATCGCGGTCTCCCAGGTGACTTGTGCGTATAATCGCCGGTCTATTTGCAGGGCTATTTTGTCTGGCTACTTTTTCAGACCGTGCCCCGCCGGTTTTCGAACAAAACCTTTACTTACCCTAGCCGTTTCTAACAAGAGAGCATGATGGGCGAATTCGATGCCATCCGACCTTACGACGACAGCGAAGTCCCAGCGGTGCTGGACCGGCTGCTCGGCGACAAGGCGTTTCTAGATATCCTCACCCACTTCCGCTTCCCGCGTTTTGCCGGCGCTTTAGGCTGGGCGCTCAAACCTCTTATAGCCCATCGGCTGCGCCGTGAGTTTGCCGGCGTGACCTGTGTGGCCACGTTACAGGACAAAGTCGAGGTTTACGTCGACCACACCATCGAGCGCGCCACCGACGGTGTCACTTATACCGGGGTGGAGCAATTCAAGTCCGGCAGTGCCTACCTGTTTATCGCCAACCACCGCGATATCGTGATGGACCCGGCCTTCGTCAACTACGCCGTGTACCACGCCGGCCTGCCGACCCCGCGCATTGCCATTGGCGACAACCTGCTGCAAAAGCCTTTCGTCAGCGACCTGATGCGCCTGAACAAGAGCTTCATCGTGCACCGCTCAATCAGCGGTCGCCGGGAGAAAATGGCGGCCTATCAATTGCTGTCGGCGTATATCAACCATTCGATCCGCAACGATTGCGCCTCGATCTGGATCGCCCAGGCCGAGGGCCGCGCCAAGGACGGTGACGACCGTACCGAATCGGCGATCCTCAAGATGTTCCACATGAGCCGCAAGGACGAGCCGTTCGGCGAAGTCATTCAGTCGCTGAACCTGACCCCGGTGTCGATCAGCTACGAGTACGACCCCTGCGATCAGGCCAAGGCCCGCGAGCTTTACATCCGCGCCACCACCGGCGGCTACACCAAGGTGCCGGGCGAGGATGACGTGAGCATCGCCAAGGGCATCACCGGCTACAAGGGCCGGGTGCATGTGAACTTTGCCGCGCCGATCACCGAACTGTTCGAAGACACCAAGCAATTGGCGGTCGAGATGGACAAGCAAATCCTCAGCGGCTATCGCTTGTTCCCGGTGCACTACCTGGCTTACGCGCAGTGGAAAGACGCTGATCCGCAGTTGCAGGTGCCGAAGGCCGCCGAGGTGTTCCCGGCCCAAGAACTGGCCAAGGCCCAGGAAGAATGGCAACGCCGCCTGGACGCTTGCCCGCAAGAGCATCGTCCTTACCTGGTGCTGCAATATGCAACGCCGGTGCGTAATCAGTACCGGGTGAAGGCAGGATTGCCGCTGTAAGCGGTCAAGATCAAAAGATCGCAGCCTTCGGCAGCTCCTGCACGGGATTGATGTGCCCCTGTAGGAGCTGCCGAAGGCTGCGATCTTTTACTTTGAAAAGGTTCAGACCTGAGTGCTGATCCAGGACACCAGCAGCGCCATCCCCATGCAGGCAAAGCCGAAGATGTAGAAAAACCGGTTCATGCGCAAGGTCGCCCAATCCAGCGTGGGCTCTACGTTCGGGCTGCTCTGGCGCTGCGCCTGCAAACTGGCCATCGCACGCAGTTCGCGGCGACGGGTGGCGTGCAGCAACCAGCCGCCCGGGAAGGCAAAGAGCAAGGCCAGCAGATTGATCAGTTTGGCGGGATGGGCGGTAAACAGTGTCATCAAGTGCAGCGACATCACAAACCTCAAGTCAAACAGGTAGCAGTTGCCGGACGGGCGACCGCGGCGCGGATTCTACCGAAAGCCTGCGCCCCTGCCCTCGGTTTCCGACAAATAACGAAGCTTTTGATCAATGGCTGTCCTGAGTCACGGCTTCGTCATCTGTATCAGCGAACATGCGCGTCTCTAAACCGACACGGATCACGTCATGCTCCACGCCGAAAACCAGGATCGTCTCTACCTCATCATCCCCAGCGAAGAACAACAAGCCCTCGTCGGCAGCCTCGCCTTCAACGTTCAGGATCGCCACTGGCTGGTGTATTGCGCCCTGGGCGGGCATCAACATGCGGATTTGCCGGAAACGGACTTGCTGACGGGTGTGAGTGTGCTGGATTTCTACTCGCAGGCTGCCTGATTTCCTTGCCCCCTGTAGGAGCGAGCTTGCTCGCGATGGACTTGAGGACGCCGCGGGGTATCAGATTCCCCGCGTAATCGTTAACGACCATCGCGAGCAGGCTCGCTCCTACAGGGGCTCGCATTACTCGCCGAGAATCTGGCCTACGGTCGGGTCCTTGAACAGGCGGGTCAACGCGTCGCTCAGCACATCGCTGACCAGCTTGGTGTTGGTTTCCTGGTTCGGCGCCATGCCGAAGCGCTGGTCCAGGGAGGAACCATAACGACCGCTGTAGCGACGGTTGGCGTTCTGCACATCCGAGCGGAACGTCGCGCCGATGGTGGCTTCGGTCACGTACATGCCTTCCTTGGGCGACTGGTACTTCAATTCCGCCAGGGTCACGGTCAGTTGCGGCGCATTCATGGCGTTGTTCGTCGGGGTAAAGCCCAACAGACGCACGGCGGCTTCAGCCTGGGCCTGCAGCTTCGGCAGGATCTGCGCGCCCTGCACGGTGATCGCGCTGGTCTCCGGGTACAGGCCACCACGGGTGCCCAGCGTCGGCGACGGGCGACCGTCCACGACACGCACCACGACGGGTTGGCCATGGCCGACCGGGGCCAACTGGGCGGTCAGCTTGGGTTCCGGGCTCAGTTGTTGCGGGCTGTGGGCGCAGCCAACCAGGGTCAAACTGGTCACAGTGATCAAACCGAACAACAGGCGTTGCAACATGCTCTTCTCTCCAGAATCAGGCACAAACAGGCCGGCAGTATAGCGGTGCGCCACTGCGGGGAACCAGCACCTCACAGTGTTTGATGAAATCTCTGACAACCCCTGGGGATTGCAGTTCATGTCACACAGATGTCACCCCTCCTACACTTGCACGTAATGGCCTACAGGCAATCTTCCTGGCAATCACCCACACGGTACTTCACCATGCGCCATCTGATCTCTCTGTTCGCGCCCCGCCCGTTGCACCGTTGCTTCGCCCTGCTCGACCGCAACGGCCACTGCCAGGCCTTCAAGCAGTGCAGCTTGCAGCCCATGGGAGATGGCTGGGTTGAAATCGAGGAAATCCGCCTGAATTGGCTGAATCAGCCGCTGCCGGCCGGCGCCCGCGTCGTTTCGCAACCGTACCAGCCACGCTCGCGTGCACAGCAACTGCTGACAACCTGACCAAACACCTAATAAAAGTCATTAAACACGACCATTTCCCTGCGTTTCTTAGATACAATCTCCCCCCGATTATAAGGACGTCTCCTGATCGGGCCTCGCAGCATCGTCAATGCGCTTGTGTTGACACCCCGCACCGCCCACAGAGAGCCGCCCACACAGATCGAGTGAAGCTGGCGCGCTTGCTGTTTTGTTGAGCAAAACCTCCACTTTTCGCGAATCTGCAGAGCTGTCATTACGCTCGGTCACTGAGCTGTTTGCCCGTTTTGCCTGCCCTGTATCCCATGGCGGTAATCCATCCGGGCACGGTGCCAGGCTGGGACAGCCCTTTTTGAGGTTCACGTCTTCAAAAGAGCGTGAAAAAAACGGGTTTTCACAACTTCACAAGAGTGTGGCGAGCAAATGAATAGTTTTGCGTCTGAACATGCACCATTAGCGTCTACAACAGCCCAACGACACAGGACCGAGTATTCCTCGAACACCGGAGCCTGAAGCCTGTCCGCTACGGATTTGGTTGCACAAACGGATGTATCGACCATAAGTCGAATTGCCAGTCGCACGTTGAAATGAGTTCATATGACTCTTATTAGACCCGGCAGGTAGCGTCCGTCGAAGTTGCGATAAATTGCGAAGATTCGGACATGGCGATACTGCCATGAATACCCTGGGGCCACATTGACACGCCCTGGAACGCCTGGCAGCCATGCCGACAATTTGGTGCTGCAGATTTTGGAGACGCGTTAAATGGCGCATAACGAAGCAGTCGACGTAGTACTGGTTGGGGCCGGCATCATGAGTGCCACCCTTGCAGTGCTGCTCAAAGAGCTCGACCCCGCGATCAAGCTGGAAGTCGTCGAGCTGATGGACTCCGGTGCCGCGGAGAGTTCCAACCCCTGGAACAACGCCGGTACCGGTCACGCCGGGCTGTGTGAGCTCAACTACACGCCGCAGGCAGCCGATGGCGCCGTCGACATCAAGAAAGCCGTGCACATCAACACCCAGTTCGAGGTGTCGAAGCAATTCTGGTCGTACCTGACCAGGAAAGGCACGTTCGGCTCGTGCAAATCGTTTATCAGCCCGGTGCCACACCTGAGTTTCGTGCAGGGCGACAGCGGCGTGTCCTTCCTCAAGGAACGCTTCAAGGTGCTGAGCAAGCACCACGCCTTCGCCGACATGGAATACACCGAAGACAAGGCGACAATGGCAGAGTGGATGCCATTGATGATGCCTGGGCGCGACCCCGGCGAAACCCTTGCCGCCACCCGCGTGATCAATGGTACCGACGTCAACTTCGGCGCCTTGACCAACCAGTTGCTCAAGCACCTGACCAGCGCACCCGATGCCCAGGTCAAGTACTGCAAGCGCGTGACCGGCCTCAAGCGCAGCAACGGCGGCTGGACCGTCAGCATCAAGGACGTCAACAGCGGCAACACCCGTGAAGTCGACGCCAAATTCGTCTTCCTCGGCGCTGGCGGCGCGGCACTGCCACTGCTGCAAGCCTCGGGCATTGAAGAGAGCAAAGGCTTCGGCGGCTTCCCGATCAGCGGCCAGTGGCTGCGCTGCGACAACCCGGAAGTGGTCAAGCACCACCAGGCCAAGGTCTACAGCCAGGCTGCCGTAGGTTCACCGCCAATGTCCGTGCCGCACCTGGACACCCGCGTGGTCGATGGCAAGAAGTCCCTGCTGTTCGGACCGTACGCCGGCTTCACCACCAAGTTCCTCAAGCACGGTTCCTTCATGGACCTGCCGATGTCGGTTCGCGCCGGCAACATCGGCCCGATGCTGGCCGTGGCGAAAAACAACATGGACCTGACCAAGTACCTGGTCAGCGAAGTGATGCAGTCTATGGAGCAGCGCCTGGAGTCCCTGCGTCGCTTCTACCCGGAGGCGAAAGCCGAAGACTGGCGCCTGGAAGTGGCCGGACAACGGGTGCAGATCATCAAGAAAGACCCGAAAAAAGGCGGCATCCTGCAATTCGGTACCGAACTGGTCGCGGCCAAGGACGGTTCCCTGGCTGCATTGCTCGGTGCTTCGCCTGGTGCATCGGTGACTGTTTCGATCATGCTCGAGCTGATCGAGAAATGCTTCCCGAGCAAAGCCAAGGGCGAATGGGCTGGCAAACTGGCAGAAATCTTCCCGGCCCGGGAGAAAGTTCTGGAAACCGACGCTGCGCTGTATCGCAAGATCAGCACGCAGAACAACGTTGCCCTGGAACTGGTTGAAGCCAGCAGCGAGACCGAAAGCTACGCTTGATTCGGCCCCATGAAAAACGCCCCGTTCTCATTGAGAGCGGGGCGTTTTTTTATGCCTTTGAAAGATCGCTCCTTGTGGAGCTACCGAAGGCTGCGATTTCCTGATCTTAACCGCGAACCTTCTCGATCAACTCGATGTAATCCGGTGCATTGCGCTGATCCTTGATCAGGGCAATAAAGTCATTGCCGTGCTCATCCTTGCCATTCACGTCGTAACCGGCTTCGACGAAGAACGTCAGGAAACGCTCGAAATCGTCGATGCGCAGGCCACGGTAGGCCTTGACCAGTTTGTGCAGGGACGGAGAAGTCGCGTCGACCGGTTCGAAATCGAGGAACAACTTGATCTGCTCATCACCGATCTCGTCACCAATCACTTGTTTTTTATCTTTACGCATTGCCGACTCCAGCTCGCAGACATTTCACGGGGCGGGCAGTTTACCCCCGCGCAGGCACAGGGCTCAACGCGCACGAGTGCTGCCGGTATGCAGATCGGCCCATACATGGCCATTGGCGTAGCTGAGAAACTGGCAATACACCGTGTCGTTGCGCAGCAAGTCGATCACCACCCGGTATTGCGCCAGCGGATAATAGAGGGTCAGAGTCTTGCTCGCCTCGTCGTAAACCGGCTTCTTCAGGCTTTTGCTTTCACCATCGAAATTGACCAGTACCTGACTGATGGTAGCGCCCTTGTTCAGGGATTTGCCCTTGAGACGAATCAGCAACGGCGAAGTGACCGGAATCGGCTGTTGACTGGATTGACGCTGAGCACCGACCACCACCGAATAATCGGTGACCTGCATCAGTTGCTGCTGCTCGGGATCAGCAGCGCGCAGAGTGAGATCGTCCGGCGGCAGAAATTGACTGTGCATGGGCGCCGGGGCGGCGGCCAGAGGCAGGCTGAGGATCAGCAACAGGGCGGCGCAGCTGCGGATAAAAGGGTACATGGCAGGCTCCGGAATCGGGGCCGAGCACTCTAGCATGGGCGAGCGGACGTGAGGCTGTGAACACGACACCCTGTGGGAGCGGGCTTGCTCGCGAAAGCGGTGTGTCAGTCGCCTTGATGTTGACTGACACTCCCTCTTCGCGAGCAAGCCCGCTCCCACAGGAAGAAAATCAATCGAACTGCGCGCGCATCCAGGCCTGATACTCGGCAACACCAGGCTCGCCTTCGCGCGGCGCCCAATGCGCCAGCTCGCCTTCACCGACCGGACGGTAAGGACCGGCCTTGCATTCGAACATCAGGCTGTCGGCCTCCAGCACCACCAGACCGTGGAACACACCGGTTGGCAGGTCCACGCCAACACAGTCGCCACCGGCCTCGAGCACGGTCTTGCTCAGCACCATGCCGGTCTCGTCAAAGATCAACACGCCCAGCCGTCCCTTGAGGACCAACAGGGTTTCGGCCTTGTTGTCACCCAAGTGCCGGTGAGGCGGGATATAGGTGGACGGCTGCAGCCCCACCGCCATGCGATGGCAAGCGTCTTCCATCTGATGAAAATTGTGATGCTGGCGCCCGCGAGGATTGGCCGCGGCTTTCCCGGCCAGCTCGGCGAACAAGGTCTGATCCAGAAAACGCGGCGTATCCATGTCTTACATTCCTTTAACGGCGAAAATCCCGTTGGCGTTACGCCAGTAGCCTTTGTAGTCCATACCGTAACCGAAGATGTAGCGGTCGACGCACGGCAGACCGACGAAATCGGCCTTGAGGTCCGGACGGGCCTTGCGGTCGTGGTCTTTATCGATCAGCACAGCGGTGTGCACTTTACGTGCGCCAGCGTGCTTACAGAAGTCGATGATCGCACCCAGGGTGTGACCCTCGTCGAGGATGTCATCGATGATCAACACATCACGGTCGATGAAGGACACTTCCGGCTTGGCCTTCCAGAACAGGTCGCCACCGCTGGTTTCGTTGCGATAGCGGGTAGCGTGCAGGTAGGACGCTTCCAGCGGGAAGTGCAGATAGGTCAGCAGCTTGCCGGAGAAAATCAGCCCGCCGTTCATCACGCAGAACACCACCGGATTGGAATCCGCCAGTTGATCGTTGATTTGTGCACCGACGCGGGCGATGGCCGCCTCGACTTCAGCTTCGGTGTACAGGCAGTCAGCCTCTCGCATGATTTGACGGATATGCTCGAGATCAGCGGACATGGTGCTCTCCAGGGGATGGCGGATTCAGGAAAAGCGGGCAAAGGTACGCATCAAGCGAGGCCAGATCAAGCGTTTGTGGACTAACGTACTGTATGTCTATAGGACAACACCCTCGGATAGATTAATCTAGGCCGGTTTTTTTGCCCGCCGCCGGAGCCTTTCCCCATGCCCATCCATGAGATCCGCCACCCGCTGATCCGTCATAAACTTGGCCTAATGCGCCGCGCAGACATCAGCACCAAGAATTTCCGTGAGCTCGCTCAGGAAGTCGGTGCCCTGTTGACCTATGAAGCCACCAAAGACCTGCCGCTGGAATCCTACGATATCGATGGCTGGTGCGGCACTGTGTCGGTCGAGAAAATCGCCGGCAAGAAAATTACCGTAGTGCCGATCCTGCGTGCCGGCATCGGCATGCTCGAAGGCGTGCTCAGCCTGATCCCGGGCGCCAAAGTCAGCGCCGTGGGCGTGGCCCGCAACGAGGAAACCCTCGAGGCCCACACCTACCTCGAGAAGCTGGTGCCGGAAATCGACGAACGCCTGGCGATGATCATCGACCCGATGCTCGCCACCGGCGGCTCGATGGTTGCCACCATCGACCTGCTGAAAAAGGCCGGCTGCCGCGACATCCGCGCCATGGTGCTGGTTGCCGCCCCGGAAGGCATCGCTGTGGTCGAGAAGGCACACCCGGACGTGATCATCTACACCGCCTCCATTGACCAAAAACTGAACGAACACGGTTACATCATCCCAGGGCTGGGCGATGCCGGTGACAAGATCTTCGGCACCAAGCAGAAGGACGCGTGACCATGCAGCAAGAGTTCAACGATCCGCTCTGGCGCACGGTGCTGTCGGGTGCACAGATGCTGTTCGTGGCCTTCGGCGCCCTGGTGTTGATGCCGCTGATCACCGGTCTCGACCCGAATGTGGCGCTGTTTACGGCCGGCCTGGGGACGATCCTGTTCCAGATCGTCACCGGGCGCCAGGTGCCGGTGTTCCTGGCATCGAGCTTTGCCTTCATCACCCCGATCATTCTCGCCAAGGGCCAGTTCGGCCTGGCCGCGACCATGGGCGGCGTGATGGCGGCGGGTTTCGTCTATACCTTCCTCGGTCTCGCGGTGAAGATCAAAGGCACCGGTTTCATCGACCGCCTGCTGCCGCCGGTGGTGATCGGGCCGGTGATCATTTCGATTGGCCTGGCGATGGCACCGATTGCCGCCAACATGGCCATGGGCAAGGCCGGTGACGGCAGTGAATTGATTCATTACCAGACGGCGATGATGATCTCGATGCCTGCACTGCTGACCACGCTGATCGTTGCGGTTTTCGGCAAGGGCATCTTTCGCCTGGTGCCGATCATCTCCGGCGTGCTGGTGGGCTTCGGCATGTCGTTCTACTTCGGCGTGGTCGATACCGCGAAGATCGCTGCGGCACCCTGGTTCGCCATCCCGCACTTCACCGCGCCGGAATTCAACTGGCAGGCGATCCTGTTCATCGTTCCGGTGGCTTTGGCCCCGGCCATCGAACACATCGGCGGCGTGATTGCCGTGGGTAGCGTGACCGGTCGCGATTACCTGAAGAAGCCCGGCCTGCACCGCACCCTGCTCGGCGACGGCATTGCCACCACGGCGGCCGGTCTGTTTGGCGGCCCGCCCAACACCACCTACGCCGAAGTGACCGGTGCGGTCATGCTGACCAAAAACTACAATCCGAAAATCATGACCTGGGCGGCGATCTTCGCCATCAGCCTGGCGTTCATCGGCAAGTTCGGTGCGCTGCTGCAAAGCATTCCGGTGCCGGTGATGGGCGGGATTCTGTGCCTGCTGTTCGGTTCGATCGCGGCGGTGGGGATGAACACACTGATCCGCCACAAGATCGATCTGGGCGAGGCGCGCAATCTGGTGATTGTGTCGGTGACCCTGGTGTTCGGGATCGGCGGTGTACTGATCGGCACCGGCACGGGGCCGGACGACTTCGGCCTCAAAGGCATCGCACTATGCGCGGTGGTGGCGATTGGCTTGAACCTGATCCTGCCGGGCAATGACAGCTGGAAGCACAAAAAGGCGAATGAGCCGCTGATCTAAGCAGGTTCGGATTTTTCGCTGACTGTAAGAGCCTCTTCGCGAGCAAGCCCGCTCCCACATTGGATTTCGGTGTACACATATATTGTGTCCAGCACCGATCAAATGTGGGAGCGGGCTTGCTCCGGGCGGCGTTCCGACGAAGCTTTTAAAGGACCAACGGCGCGCGCTCGCACAACGCACTCAACGCCCGCGCCCAATGCGGGTCATCGTTGAGGCACGGCACCAGCACCAACTCCTCTCCCCCCGCCTCGCGGAATTGCTCCTTGCCGCGATCACCGATCTCTTCCAGGGTCTCGATGCAATCGGCAACGAACGCCGGGCACATCACCAGAATCTTTTTCACGCCGCTTTTAGCCAACTCATCGAGGCGCGCCTCAGTGTAGGGTTCGATCCATTTGGCACGCCCCAGGCGCGACTGGAACGACACCGACCACTTGCCCTCCGCTAGCCCCATGCGCTTGGCGACCTCTGCCGCCGTACGCAGGCATTGGCCGCGATAACAGGTGGCGACCACCTCCGGTGGCGCTCCGGCACAGCAATCACCGCCACCGTCGAAGCAGTGACCGGGGTTGAGTTTCTTCAGATGCCGTTCCGGCAAGCCGTGAAAGCTCATCAGCAAGTGATCGAAATCCTGCTCCAGATAGGGCTTGGTCGTGGCAGCCAGCGCATCGAGGTACTCGGGTTGATCGTAGAACGGCTGGAGCACCGACATCTGCACGTCGAGGTTTTTCTCACGCACCACGCGCTTGGCCTCTTCGATGACCGTAGTCGTGGTGCTGTCGGCGAACTGTGGATAAAGCGGCGCCAGGGTTATCCGCTTGTGCCCCGCGGCGGCCATGCGCACCAGGGTTGACTCAATCGAAGGCTCGCCATAGCGCATCGCCAGCTCGACCGGGCCGTGCTGCCACTGGGCAGTCATGGCTTGTTGCAGGCGACGGCTGAGCACCACCAGGGGCGAGCCCTCGTCCCACCAGATCGAGGCATAGGCATGGGCCGATTGCTCGGGACGCTTGATCAGGATCAGCGATACCAGCAAGCGCCGCACCGGCCATGGCAGGTCGATCACGTACGGGTCCATCAGAAATTGATTGAGGTAGCTGCGCACATCCGCCACCGAGGTGGAGGCAGGTGAACCCAGGTTGACCAGAAGCAACGCGTGATCGGTCATGCAACATCCTATTTCAAAGGCGAGCGGACAAATCATCCAGAGCCGCGCGCAAATCCGTGAACTGAAAAGTGAAACCCGCCTGTAACAAGCGAACCGGCGTGGCCCGTTGGCCACCCAGCAACAGCAAGGACAACTCGCCCAGCGCGATCTTCAATGCGAAGGCCGGCATCGGCATGAATGCCGGGCGATGCAGTACGGTGCCCAACGTCTTGGCAAACTCGCGGTTGCGCACCGGTTTGGGTGCGCACGCATTATAGGGACCGCTGGCCTCGTTGCGATGCAGAAGAAAATCAATCAGAGCGATTTGATCGTCGATATGAATCCATGGCATCCATTGCCGGCCGTTGCCAATCGGCCCCCCCAGTCCCAGCTTGAAGGGCAGTAACAGCCGCGACAAAAAGCCGCCCTCGGCCGACAGCACCAACCCGGTTCGAATGAGGATGACGCGAATGCCCAGTGCTTCAGCCCGTTGCGCGGTTTCTTCCCAGGCGATGCATAGCTGGCTGGCAAAGTCTTCGCTGACCGGCCCCGAGTCCTCGGTCAGTTCGCGTTCGCCACCGTCGCCATACCAGCCGACGGCCGAACCGGAAATCAACACCCGGGGTTTCTGCTCGCGACGCTCAAGCCACGCCAGCAGGGTTTCAGTCAGCGTGATCCGACTGCTCCACAACAAGGCTTTACGCTTGTGCGTCCAGGGTCGGTCGGCAATCGGCGCGCCGGCAAGATTGACGATCGCATCCACCGGTTCCTGCCCCAGATCCTCCAACCGGGCAATTCCACGCACTTGGGCACCACAGGTTTTCGCGACTTTTTCAGGCTTGCGACTCCAGACTGTCAGGCGATGGCCCTGCCCCGACCAGTGCCGGCAGAGCTGACGTCCTATCAAACCAGTACCGCCGGTCAGCAATATGTGCATGACTTCTTCCTCGCGTGGCGTTTTACCCTGTCCACTAGTCTATTTTTATAAGCAGGGATCTTTGGTATCGAGCAGGCTCTATGTTTAACAATAGGCCAAGCTGTCAGAACGAGAACGCTAAAAGTTATACCAAAAAACAATATTGTACAGGTTTGAACCCCGGCGTAGTCTGTACAGAAAGGTAAACGAGGCCCCTATGACTGTACCTATCGCAATCATTGGCACCGGCATTGCCGGACTCTCCGCCGCCCAGGCCCTTACGGACCTCGGGTATGTGGTTCAACTTTTCGATAAAAGCCGCGGCAGCGGCGGGCGCATGTCGAGCAAGCGCAGCGATGCGGGTGCCCTGGACATGGGCGCGCAGTATTTCACCGCCCGCGACCGCCGCTTCGTCACGGAAGTCCAGCGCTGGCAGGCCAGAGGCTGGGTCGCCGAGTGGGCGCCGCAGCTGTACACCTACCATGGCGGTCAGCTCAACCTGTCGCCGGACGAGCAGACCCGCTGGGTCGGCACGCCGCGCATGAGTGCCATCACCCGCGCCCTGATCGGTGATCTTGAAGTGCATTTCGCCTGCCGGATCACTGAGGTCTATCGCGGGGAAGAACACTGGCATCTGCAAGACGCCGAGGGCTTCACCCACGGCCCGTTCAGCCACGTCGTCATCGCCACGCCGGCGCCGCAGGCCACGGCTTTGCTGGCATCGGCGCCGAAACTCGCAGGGGCCGCCGCCGGGGTGAAAATGGACCCGACCTGGGCCATTGCCCTGGCCTTCGAAACGCCGCTGGAAACGCCCATGGAAGGCTGCTTCGTACAGGACAGCCCACTCGACTGGCTGGCCCGCAACCGCAGCAAACCCGGGCGCGACAACACTCTCGACACCTGGGTGCTGCATGCCACGAGCGCCTGGAGCCGGCAACACATCGACCTGCCCAAGGAAGCGGTGATCGAGCAGTTGCACGGCGCGTTTGCCGAACTGCTGCACGATTCCATGCCTGCGCCGAGCTTCAGCCTCGCCCACCGCTGGCTCTACGCCCGCCCCGCCAGCAGTCACGAATGGGGCACCCTGGCCGATGCCGACCTGGGGCTGTACGCCTGTGGCGACTGGTGCCTGTCCGGACGTGTCGAAGGTGCCTGGCTAAGCGGTCAGGAAGCTGCCCGCCGCTTGCATGAACACCTGCAATGAACCGCAGGAGCTGCCGAAGGCTGCAATCTTTTGATTTTGTTTTTCAAGATCAACAGATCGCAGCCTTCGGCAGCTCCTACAGGGAGGGGCATTGCGCCGAAAAAACCTATACAAAAAATTTGACTTGTACAACTTCGAATCTATGATGAAGTTATCTTGTACAGACGCAAATGTTTGTACAGGTTCAGATTCGAGGTGTTCCGATGTCCCACATCCCCGTCAAACCGAAAATAGCCATCAGCGCCTGTCTGATGGGGCTCGATGTGCGCTTCAACGGCGGGCACAAGGAGTCGCGGCTATGCAGCCGTACCCTCACTGATTACTTCGATTTCATCCCGGTCTGCCCGGAAGTGGCCATCGGCCTCGGCGTACCCCGCCAACCGATTCGACTGGTGAGTGGCGCCGATCAACCCGAAGCCGTGGGAACACTGGATCACAACCTGAACGTGACACAACCGCTGGCCACCTACGGCCGGGACATGGCAGCGCAGCTGGGGGATATTTGCGGTTATATCTTCATGCAAAATTCCCCGTCCTGCGGCCTGGAGCGGGTCAAGGTCTACCACGCCAACGGCACACGAGCGGACAGTGGCAGTCGCGGGATCTACGCCCGGGCCTTCTGTCTGCGACACCCGGATTTGCCGGTGGAGGAAGACGGCCGGCTCAACGATCCGGTGCTTCGGGAAAATTTTCTCACCCGCGTATTCGCCTACAGCGCCTGGCAGCAGCTACGCCAGGAAGGCCTGACCCGGCGCGGCCTCACGGACTTTCACTCACGCTACAAATACCTGCTGATGGCCCACAACCCGGTGCAGTACAAAGCCCTGGGCCACCTGTTGGGCAGCATGGGCAAAAACGATCCGCAGGAACTGGGTCCCCGATATTTCAGCGAATTGATGGCGGCGCTGAAAAAGTGCGCCACCCGCCGCACCCATACCAACGTCCTGCAACACATCAGCGGTTACCTGAAACAGGCCATCAGCCGCGAAGACAAGCAGGAAGTGCAACAGCTGATCAGCCAGTACCACCAAGGCATCGTGCCGCTGGTGGTGCCGTTGACGCTGCTCAAACATCACTTTCGCCAACACCCCGATCCGTACATCGCACAGCAGGTCTATCTGCAACCACACCCGGAAAACCTCAGCCTGCGAAACGCCATCTGATGAAAAAGACACTCGACACCAGCGCCCGCGAAGACCTCGGCGATGACATTAAAAAAGCGCTGGACGAAGGCTGGCTGCCGATCCGTGAAGTGGCGCGCCTGACCGGCGTCAATGCCGTGACCCTGCGCGCCTGGGAGCGGCGCTACGGTCTGATCGTGCCGCAACGCACACCCAAGGGGCATCGGCTGTTCTCGGCCGACCATGTACAACGTATCCAGGCCATCCTCACCTGGCTCAACCGTGGCGTCGCCGTCAGCCAGGTCAAGGAATTGCTCGATACACCGCAGATATTCAGCGAGTCCGTCGACAACGATTGGCACACATTGCAGCTAACGTTGCTGCAGGCGGTCAGCGGATTGCAGGAACGCGCCCTGGATGACAACGTCAATCAGGCGATGGCGCTGTATCCGCCGCGAACCCTGTGCGAGCAATTGCTCATGCCTTTGCTGGCCGCCCTGGAGCAACGCTGGCAAGGCCAATTCGGTGCGCAGATGGAACGGGGCTTTTTTTGTGCCTGGCTACGCAGCAAATTCGGTGCACGCATCTACCATGACAATCGTCAGTTGCGCACCGCGCCAATGCTGTTGATCAACCACTCGGACCTGCCCATGGAACCTCAGCTGTGGCTCACGGCCTGGCTGATCAGCAGCGCGGATTGCCCGGTGGAGGTCTTCGACGGGCCGCTGCCTGTCGGCGAACTGGCATTGGCGGTCGAACTGCTGCAACCCCGTGGGGTTCTGCTGTACTCCAGCAAGGCCATGAACCTGGCGCAACTGCCGAAACTTTTCAAAGGTGTCAGTTGCCCAAAAATGATTGCCGGACCAACGGTGTGCATCCACCACGCCGAGTTGTCCGCAAGTACCACCGAGATCACTGACTTGTACCTGGCCGAAGATCCATTGTCGGCACATCAGGCACTGGTTCAGTGCGGGCTGATTTAAATGAATCGCGTGGATCCCCCTATGCAATTGATCTGGCTGCGCAGCGACTTGCGTCTACATGACAACACCGCCCTCTCGGCCGCCGCGGCTCGTGGCCCCTGCGTGGCGGTGTACCTGCTGAGTCCGGAGCAATGGCTGGAACACGACGATGCGCCCTGCAAAGTGGACTTCTGGCTGCGTAACCTGCGCGAGCTGAGCCGCGAACTGGGTCAACTGAACATTCCCCTGCTGATCCGCCAGGCTCCCCGCTGGGATGACGCGCCCAGCGTATTGCTGAACCTGTGCCGGCAGTGGCAGGTCGACGCGTTGCACCTCAATGATGAGTACGGCATTCACGAGTCCCGTCGCGATGCTGCGGTCGCCCGGACGCTACAGACCGAAGGCATCGAAGTTCACCGCTACCTCGATCAATTGCTGTTCAAGCCCGGAAGCGTGCTGACCCGGACCGGCACTTACTTTCAGGTCTTCAGCCAGTTCCGCAAAGTCTGCTACGAACGACTGCACCACGCGCTGCCCAGCCTGGTCCGCGCACCGCACAAACAAGCGCCGCTGAACATTGCCAGCGATGCGATCCCCTTGAGCGTCGAGGGTTTCGCAACACCCGGTGATCACCTGCGAAGCCTGTGGCCGGCCGGCGAAACCGAAGCCCGGCGTCGCCTCGACAACTTTAGCGAAGCGCAGATCGAGCACTACCAGAACGAACGCGACTTCCCGGCAAAACCCGGTACCAGTCAGCTCTCGGCCTATCTTGCCGCCGGGGTGATTTCTCCTCGCCAATGCCTGCACGCCGCGTTGAACAGCAATCAGGGTGAGTTCGAAAGCGGCAACACCGGCGCCGTCACCTGGATCAACGAACTGCTGTGGCGCGAATTCTACAAACACATCCTGGTGGGCTACCCGCGAGTGTCCCGACACCGCGCGTTTCGCCCGGAAACCGAAGCGCTGGCCTGGCGCAACGCTCCCGATGAACTGGCCGCCTGGCAACAGGCGCGCACCGGCTTGCCAATCATCGACGCCGCCATGCGCCAACTGTTGACCACCGGCTGGATGCACAACCGCCTGCGCATGGTGGTGGCGATGTTCCTGACCAAGAACCTGCTGATCGACTGGCGCGAAGGCGAACGCTTTTTCATGCGTCACCTGATCGATGGCGACCTGGCGGCGAACAATGGTGGTTGGCAATGGAGCTCTTCCACCGGCACCGACTCGGCGCCTTACTTCCGGATTTTCAACCCGCTGAGTCAATCGGAAAAATTCGATCCCGAAGGTGTATTCATCAAGCGATGGCTGCCGGAGTTGGCAGGGCTGAATAAAAAAGATGTGCACAACCCCGCCAATCTCGGCGGCCTTTTTGGTGGGGTGGATTACCCTACACCGATCGTCGACTTGAGCACATCCCGGACGCGAGCGTTGACGGCGTTCAAAAACCTGCCGTCACGGCAATACGCCGCCGCTGGGTCATGAATGACCGCCACCGGGATTAGCTCGATGCTGGGGTTCTGCTTTATCAACATTTACCCGTATTGGGCCGGGCAATGGCCTGGCTGAAAAGGAGATTGGGATGAGTCGTACGCTCTCACGACGATACTGGCTGGCCGGCGCCAGCAGCGGCATCGGTGTCGCCCTGGCCGAAGAAATCCTGAAAAGCGGTGCGCACCTGGCCGTCAGTTCGCGCTCGGTGGCGCAGTTGAAAGTATTGTCGCAACGCTATCCGGGGCAAGTGCTGGTGGTGGCCGGTGACCTGACCAACAGCCAGACCGTGCGCGAGATCGGCGAACAGATTGCCGAGGACTGGGGCTCGCTGGACACCGTGATACTCAATGCCGGCACCAGCGAGTACGTGGATGCCAGGCAGTTCGATGCGTCGATTATCGAGCACGTGTTGCGTACCAACCTGTTGGCCAGTAGCTATTGCATCGACGCCGCCCTGCCTTTGCTGCGTGCCGGCACCGCACCCCATATGGTGGCCATGGCCAGCACGGTAACTTACCTGCCACTGCCCGAGGCAGAGGCGTATGGCACCTCAAAGGCCGGGCTGCGTTACCTGTTCGAATCCCTGCGCATCGACCTGGCCCCTGAAGGCATAGAACTCACAGTGATCAGCCCCGGGGCTGTCGAAACGCCACTGACGGCGAAAAACGGTTTTCCCATGCCCTTGAGCTGGCCGGTGGAGAAAGCCGCACGGCACATCTTCGAAAAGCTCAAGGACCGCCCGCTGGAAATCGCTTTCCCGGCTGCGTTCATGGCTGCCCTCTGGCCGCTCTCCAAACGGCCGGACCAAGTGAAACTGGAGATCGGCAAACGCATGGTGCGCAGTCAGCCACCGATCAAGGACCAACCCTGAAAATCGCCATCATCGGCAGCGGTATCCCGGACGCGCCGATACCTGGGCGTCCGTCAGACCTTTCACACAGCACCGGGTGACTGCCTTACACTGCGCGGCATGAAAACCATCCCCCATACGCAAATCGCGGAACCCGCGGTCACGTGCTCGACCTGCGCAGCCTGCTGCTGCCAGCTCGAAGTCATGCTGATCACCGACACGGGTGTGCCTGAACGGTTCATCGATACCGATGACTGGGGCGGGGAAGTCATGCTGCGTCTGGACGACGGCTGGTGTGCCGCACTGGATCGCAACACGATGATGTGCACCATCTACGAAAAACGTCCGCTGATCTGCCGGGAGTTCGAGATGGGCGCACCGGAATGCATCGACGAACGCCTGGGGATTTCGACGGCGTATCGCTGAATTCAATTTCACCCTGAAACAAATGTGGGAGCGGGCTTGCTCGCGAAAGCGTCAGGTCAGTCAATTAAAATGTCGACTGATCCACTGCTTTCGCGAGCAAGCCCGCTCCCACATTTAGTACCGCGTTGCGTCTTACAACGGCATCGTGTAATGCAATGCGTAACTCTCTACACCATCGTTCGGAGTGGTGATCCCGGCATTGGAATAGTGCGTCGCACGAACCCCGACTTCATGTCCGCCGGCAAAGCGCAAACCGAATCCAAAGCGGTCTTCAAACTGGAAGGCGCTGCCCAGATCGCTGCTTTCGACTTCGGTGCTGGCAAACGCCGCCACGCCAATCCCGAACTCGACGTAGGGTTTGACGTTCTGGCCGGAAAATTCATAAACGAGCACAGGCGAGAACGACAGGCTGTGGTTACTGGATTTCTCGTCACCCTCCCAATAGGTGTAGGCGCCATCCCAGTAACCGGTCAGACGACCCACGTCGCTCTGCCACCAACTCTGGTCCCAGTCGAATTGCATGCCCAGTCGATACGTCATGGTCGAATCGCTGGTCTGACCAACTGCGAACTCCACACCTGCCGCCTGCGCAGTCAAGGTGTGCCCCATTAATGTGGCCGCAATCGCGGCCAAGCAGAATAGTCGCTTCACTAGAAACTTCCTTTTCCGAACGATTTCGTATGATTTTTTTGTTGCCTGGCCCAGCAAAACTATAGAAGTCAGCGATTTATCAGAAGTTCACCCCGATTTTTCGTACTCCCCCCCAGACAGCCTTCTACCGGTTGAAGCTTCGCACAACGCCAGAGGTATTCCACAGTATCGGCAAGATATTTCTGAAATGAAGCGGATCGGCGCTGGTCCAGAACTGCGCTTCACGGGCAGGCCCGGCGGCAAGCAGTTCGCGTTCGGCCAAAAGCCGCTGGAGTTGCCGCGCGACGGCGGCACCGGTATCGATCAGGCTGATGTCCGCGGGGATCATCTGCCGGAGCATCGGCTTGAGAAAGGGGTAATGGGTACAGCCGAGAATCAGGGTGTCCGCGCCAGCCGCCAGCAGTGGCTCGACATAACCGGCCAACAGCTCACGCAGCTCGGCGCTCTGCAGATCGCCGTTTTCAATCAGCTCCACCAGCCCGGGACAGGGCTGGGTGATCACTTTCACGTCCGTGGCGAAGCGGTCTAGCAACGCGGCGAACTTGGCGCTCTGCAAGGTACCGGTGGTGGCCAGCACCCCGACCACGCCGGAGCGGGTTGCGGCGGCGGCCGGCTTGACGGCCGGCTCCATGCCGACGATGGGCCAATCGCGATAGTCGCGACGCAAGTCGGCGACGCCGGCCACCGTTGCCGTGTTGCAGGCCAGCACCAGGGCCTTGGCGCCCTGCTGCTGAAAGAAGTCGGCCATCACGCTGCAACGCTGCTGGATAAATGCCGGGGTTTTCTCGCCATAGGGAACATTGCCGCAATCGGCGACGTACATCAGTGTCTCGTTGGGCAGCAAACGCTGGATCTCGGCCAGTACCGAGAGCCCGCCGACACCGGAGTCGAACACGCCAATCGGCGCTTCACGCATGTTTCGACCCACAGACGCTGCAACCCGGATCGCGCTTGACCCGCAACTCACGGAAGCGTGTACCCAAGGCATCGATCAACAGCAGGCGCCCCACCAGCGGCTCACCGAATCCGGCCAGCAACTTCAGCGCTTCGAGGGCTTGCAGACTGCCAACCAGCCCCACCAACGGCCCGACCACGCCGGCCTCGCTGCATGTCAGCTGGGCTTCGCTGCCGTGCCCATACAAACAGTGGTAGCACGGACTCTCCGGCCGACGCGGATCGAACACCGACAGTTGACCTTCGAGGCGAATCGCCGCGCCGCTGACCAGCGGTTTGCCGGCCGCCACGCAAGCGGCATTGACCGCTTCACGGGTGGAAAAATTGTCAGAACAATCGAGGACCAGATCTACCCCGGCCACCACGGCGGCCAGGGAATCCTCATCCAGCGCCGAACGATGGGCGACCAGTTGAATCTCGGGATTGATCGCCGTCAGGCGCTTGATCGCTGAATCGACCTTGCCCATGCCGATGCTGTCGGTGTCGTGAATGATCTGGCGTTGCAAGTTGGTCAGGTCGACCGTGTCGAAGTCCGCCAGGTGCATCTCGCCAATGCCGGCAGCCGCCAGATACAGCGCCACTGGCGCGCCAAGGCCGCCGAGCCCGACGATCAATACGCGGCTGTCCTTGAGCCGCAACTGGCCATCGATATCGATGTGTTGCAGCAGAATCTGCCGACTGTAACGCAGCAACTCCTGATCATTCAGCACGGCAGGCGCCCCAGACTGATGCGTTGGTGACCGCCCAGATCGGTGCGGCTGTGGACTTCTTCAAAACCGCGGGTCAGCAGCAGGTCGCGGACCGCCTCGGCCTGATCATAGCCATGCTCGAGCATCAGCCAGCCGCCAGCGTCGAGATGATCCGGTGCCTGGTCGACGATCAGACGCAGATCGTCGAGCCCGTCGACACCCGCCACCAGGGCGCTGACCGGTTCGAAGCGCACATCGCCCTCGACCAGATGCGGATCGGTCGCTGCAATGTAGGGCGGATTGCTGATGATCAGCTCAAAACGCTGACCTTCCAGGGCGCTGAACCAATGACTGCTCAGTACCTTGGCGTTGTTCAGGTGCAGGCGCTGGCGATTGCGCTCGGCCAGGGCCACCGCTTCCAGCACGCGATCCACGGCAGTGACGTTCCAGGCCGGACGCTCGCTGGCCAACGCCAGGGCAATCGCGCCGCTGCCGGTACCGAGGTCGAGCACCTTGGCCGGTGTGGCCGGCAATAGTTCCAGCGCAGCTTCCACCAGCAGCTCAGTGTCGGGGCGCGGGATCAGTGTGTGCGGTGCCACTTCCAGGTCCAGCTTCCAGAAACCTTGCTGGCCGAGGATGTAGGCCACCGGCTCACCGCTGCGGCGGCGCTGCAAATACTCGGCGAACGTCAGCGCCGCTTCGCTCGGCACGATGCGTTCCGGCCAGGTGTGCAGGAAACTGCGGGACTTGCCCAACGCCGCCGCCAGCAGCAATTCGGCATCCAGACGCGCCGTCGGCGAGTCGGGCAGATCGGCGGCACGCAACAAACTGGCGATGATCGTCATTTACTCACCTATCGCTGCCAGTTGATCGGCCTGGTACTCGGCCAGCAACGGCTCGATCACCGCCTCGACGCCGCCGGCGAGGATCTCGTCGAGGGAATACAAGGTCAGGTTGACCCGGTGGTCGGTGACCCGGCCCTGGGCAAAATTGTAGGTGCGGATGCGCTCGGAGCGATCACCGGAACCGACCAGCAGCTTGCGTTCGCTGGCGATGGCGTTGGCCGCGGCGGAGGTCTGCTGATCGTTCAGCTTGGCCGACAACCAGGACATCGCCCGGGCACGGTTCTTGTGCTGCGAACGTTCTTCCTGGCACTCGACCACGATGCCGGACGGCAAGTGCGTAATGCGGATCGCCGAATCGGTCTTGTTGACGTGCTGGCCACCGGCGCCGGAGGAGCGATAGGTATCGATGCGCAGGTCGGCCGGGTTGATCTCGATGGCTTCCTGTTCGTCCGGCTCGGGCAATACCGCCACGGTGCAGGCAGACGTGTGGATGCGGCCCTGAGATTCGGTCGCCGGAACCCGCTGCACACGGTGCGCACCGGATTCGAACTTGAGCTTGCCGTAGACGTTGTCGCCCTCGACCCGGGCAATCACCTCTTTATAGCCGCCGTGTTCGCCCTCGTTTTCCGAGAGGATCTCCACCCGCCAGCCACGACGCTCGGCGTAACGCGAATACATGCGGAACAGGTCGCCGGAGAAAATCGCCGCCTCGTCGCCGCCGGTGCCGGCACGGATTTCGAGGAACACGTTGCGCCCGTCGTTCGGGTCCTTGGGCAGCAGCATGCGCTGCAGGTCGGCTTCGAGCGTGACCAGGCGCTCCTTGGCCTCGCGGACTTCTTCCACGGCCATTTCACGCATGTCCGGGTCGCTGTCCTTGAGCAGAGCCTGGGCGCCCTCGAGGTCATCCTGCACTTTCAGCAGTTCTTTATAGGTGCCCACGATCGGTTCAACTTCCGCGTACTCCTTGGAATAGGTACGGAACTTGTTCTGATCGGAAATGACCTCGCCGTCGCCCAGCAGGGCGGTCAATTCCTCGAAACGGTCCTGGAGAATATCCAGCTTATTGAGCAGTGACGCTTTCATTGCGGTTTTTTATCCGAAAAGCTATCCGATGAGCCCTCACCGAGGGCAAAGAGTTCCTGGGCCATCGCCAGCGCATCCAGGCGACCTTCGGCAGAGAGCTTTTTCAACTGCACGCTCGGTGCGTGCAAGAGTTTGTTGGTCAGCCCGCGAGCCAGTTGCACCAGCACCTCTTCGGCGCTGCTGCCGTTGGCCAGCATGCGCTGGGCCTTTTGCAATTCTTCGTCGCGCAGGCGTTCGCTCTGTTGACGATAGGCCTTGAGCACGTCCACCGCCGCCAATTCACGCAGACGGACCATGAAGTCTTCGGCGCCGACCGAGACCATCTCTTCGGCGGCCTGGGCAGCGCCCTGGCGGCTCTTGAGGTTCTCGGCGACCACTTCGTGAAGATCGTCGACGCTATAGAGGTAAACGTCGTCCAACTCGCCGACTTCCGGTTCGATGTCGCGGGGAACGGCGATATCCACCATGAAAATGGGTTTGTGCTTGCGCAGTTTCAAGGCGCTTTCCACTGCACCCTTGCCCAGGATCGGCAACTGGCTGGCGGTGGAACTGATGACGATATCGCTGCGCACCAGCTCTGCCGGAATATCCGACAGCAACACCGCATGGGCGCCGAACTGTTCGGCCAGGATGCTCGCGCGCTCCAGGGTACGGTTGGCGACCACGATGCGCTTTACCCCCAGGTCATGCAGATGGCGGGCGACCAGGGTGATGGTCTCGCCGGCACCGATCAACAAGGCCTGGCTGCGTTGCAGGTCGCTGAAAATCTGCTTGGCCAGGCTCACCGCGGCAAATGCCACCGATACCGGGTTTTCGCCGATGGCCGTGTCGGTGCGCACCTGCTTGGCCGCGTTGAACGTGGCCTGGAACAGCCGCCCGAGCAATGGCCCGATGGTGCCCGCCTCGCGAGCCACGGCATAGGCCGACTTCATCTGGCCGAGAATCTGCGGCTCGCCCAACACCAGCGAGTCGAGCCCGGAGGCCACCCGCATCATGTGACGAACTGCCGCATCATCTTCATGCACATAGGCGCTTTCGCGCAGCTCGTCGTAGCTCAAATGATGATATTCGGCCAGCCAGCGCAGCACGACATCCGCCGACAGGTGATCCTGTTCTATATAGAGTTCACTGCGATTGCAGGTGGAGAGGATCGCAGCTTCGCGGCTGTCGGTGAGTCGGCAGAGCTGCTGCAAGGCCTCAACCAGCTGCTCAGGGGTAAAAGCCACGCGCTCGCGGACGTCTACTGAAGCAGTCTTGTGGTTAATACCGAGTGCAAGGAAGGCCATTCAAAGTCGCTGATGGTGACGTGAAGCCGGCAATTGTCCTACTTCGACGGAATCAGAACAACTACTCGATATCTATCGCGCCGGTAGGCGAGACCCACGTTGCGAGCGGTTCTCGTTTACAGGGCCGTCAGGTTTGGCCGGATCCGCTGTGCGGGTAAATTGGCGGGCCGGTTATGTTTGGCCTAAAGCTTGTGTCATGATGATCCGACCGCAGGTTAGTCGTCCTCCTCCTATATGAATAGATCTTCCGCGTTGCTCCTCGCTTTTGTCTTCCTCAGCGGCTGCCAGGCCTTGGCACCCGTTTCGTCGGACGGTACGCCGCCGGTTGAAGACAGCACCCCGGCCCCTGAAAAGCCGAAGGTCTACAGCTCCTTCAGCGAGGAAACCGTCTTCAGCCTGTTGAGCGCCGAACTGGCTGGCCAGCGCAATCGTTTCGACATTGCCCTGGACAACTATGTGACCCAGGCCATCAACACCCAGGATCCGGGCATCTCGGAGCGGGCATTCCGTATCGCCGAATACCTGGGTGCCGACCAGGCGGCCCTGGACACCGCGCTGATCTGGGCGAAAAACGCCCCCGACGACCTCGAAGCGCAACGCGCCGCTGCCGTGCAACTGGCCCGCGCCGGGCGTTATGACGACTCCATGGTCTATATGGAGAAAGTCCTGCAAGGCAAGGGCGACACTCATTTCGACTTCCTGGCGCTGTCGGCGGCCGACACCGACCAGGACACACGCAACGGCCTGATGAAAAGCTTCGACCGCTTGCTGCAGCGCCATCCAGACAACAGCCAGCTGATTTTCGGCAAGGCGCTGCTGATGCAACAGGATGGCGACACCAAAGGCGCACTGAAACTGCTGGAAGACAATCCGCCGGACGACGGCGAAATTGCCCCGATTCTGCTGCGCGCACGCCTGCTGCAAACCCTCGATCGCGGTGACGAGGCCTTGCCGCTGCTGCAGAAAAGCATCAAGAAATACCCGGACGACAAGCGCCTGCGCCTGACTTATGCGCGGATGCTGGTTGAACAGGACCGCATGGACGACGCCAAGGCCGAGTTCTCGAGCCTGGTTCAGCAGTACCCGGAAGACGACGACCTGCGATACTCCCTGGCACTGGTCTGCCTGGAAGCCAAGGCGTGGAACGAGGCCAAGGGTTATCTTGAAGACCTGATCGCCCGGGACAGCCACGTCGACTCGGCGCACCTGAACCTCGGCCGCATCGCCGAAGAACAAAACGACCCGCAAGGCGCATTGATCGAGTACGCCAAGGTGGGCCCGGGCAACGATTTCCTGCCGGCGCAATTGCGTCAGGCCGACATCCTGATAGACAACGGCAGGACCGCCGAAGCGCAAAGAAAGCTGGCGACAGAGCGCGACGAGCAGCCGGATTACGCGATCCAGTTGTACCTGATCGAAGCCGAAACCCTGTCCGCCAACAATCAGGGCGACAAGGCCTGGAGTGTTCTGCATCAAGCCCTGGAGCAATACCCGGACGATTTGAACCTGCTCTACACCCGTGCCATGCAAGCGGAAAAACGCAATGACCTGGCGCAGATGGAAAAAGACCTGCGCACGATCATCAAGCGCGACCCGGACAATGCCATGGCGTTGAACGCCCTCGGCTACACCTTGTCCGACCGCACCACACGCTACGCCGAAGCCAAGGCCCTGATCGAGCAGGCACACCAGATCAGTCCGGAAGATCCGGCGGTGCTCGACAGCCTTGGCTGGGTGAATTACCGCCTGGGCAATCTCGACGAAGCCGAGCGCCTGCTGCGCCAGGCCCTGGAACGCTTCCCCGACCAGGAAGTCGCCGCGCACCTGGGCGAAGTCCTGTGGGCCAACGGCAAACAGCGCGAAGCCAGACAAGTCTGGGGCAAATTCCTCAAGGAACAGCCTGACAGCCCGACCCTGCGTGGCACCATCAAACGCCTGACCGGATCAGAGACTCTTTAAGATTATGTTTTTGCGCCATTTCATCGTTTTCAGTTTTATCGCCCTGCTCGCCGGTTGCGCAGGCCTTGGTCCCCGCGAATCGGTCGAGGGACATGGCAACGCCGCCCAATGGCGCGAGCACAAACAGCAACTGACCGGCCTCGATGGCTGGCAGATCGACGGCAAGATCGGCATCCGTGCGCCGAAAGACTCGGGCAGCGGCACGCTGTTCTGGTTGCAGCGCCAGGATTACTACGACATTCGCCTGTCCGGGCCATTGGGCCGCGGTGCGGCTCGCCTGACCGGACGTCCGGGCAAGGTGTCGCTGGAAGTCGCCAACCAGGGACGCTACGACGCGCCGAATCCGGAAGTGCTGCTCGAAGAACAGCTGGGCTGGAAGCTGCCGGTGTCCAATCTGGCCTGGTGGGTACGCGGGCTCCCGGCTCCGGACAGCAAAAGTCACCTGACCCTGGATACCGACAGTCGCCTGGCCAACCTCGAGCAGGATGGCTGGCAGGTCGAATACACCGACTACACCCAGCAAAATGGCTACTGGCTGCCCGAGCGCATCAAGCTGCATGGCACCGACCTTGACGTCACGCTGGTGATCAAGGCCTGGCAACCACGCAAACTGGGGTCATGACATGCCAGCCAATCGCCTGACTCTGCCGTCTCCGGCCAAACTCAATTTGATGTTGCACATTCTCGGTCGCCGCGAAGACGGCTACCACGAACTGCAAACGATGTTTCAGTTTCTCGATTACGGCGACGAAATCACCTACGCCCTGCGCGATGACGGCGTCATTCAGCTGCACACCGAGTTCGCAGGCGTGCCCCACGACAGCAACCTGATCGTCAAGGCCGCGAAAAAACTTCAGGAGCAATCCGGTTGTTCGCTGGGCGTCGATATCTGGATCGAAAAGATCCTGCCCATGGGTGGCGGCATTGGCGGCGGCAGTTCGAATGCCGCAACGACCTTGCTCGGCCTCAATCACCTGTGGCAATTGGGCTGGGATGAAGATCGCCTGGCTGGCCTGGGATTGACGCTGGGCGCCGACGTCCCGGTTTTCGTTCGTGGTCATGCGGCTTTCGCCGAGGGCGTGGGGGAGAAACTGACCCCTGTCGACCCCGAAGAACCGTGGTATCTGGTGCTGGTACCGCAAGTCTCTGTAAGTACGGCAGAAATTTTTTCAGATCCGTTGTTGACACGTAACACTCCTCCCATTAAAGTGCGCCCCGTTCCCAAGGGAAACAGTCGAAATGACTGCTTGCCGGTGGTAACAAGGCGTTATCCAGAGGTACGTAACGCTTTGAATTTGTTAGGTAAATTTACCGAAGCAAAACTCACCGGAACTGGAAGTTGTGTGTTTGGGGGCTTCCCAAGCAAAGCTGAAGCTGATAAAGTCTCGGCCCTTCTGACAGAGAACCTTACAGGTTTTGTAGCAAAAGGAAGCAACGTTTCGATGTTGCATCGCAAGCTTCAAAGTCTGCTCTAAAGGAACCGATTACCGGGTAATCGTTGCAACAGATACAGGGGCGTCGCCAAGCGGTAAGGCAGCAGGTTTTGATCCTGCCATGCGTTGGTTCGAATCCAGCCGCCCCTGCCATTTTCCTATACTCATCCAGGTTACCCTCAGCCTTCAGGTACTGCGCGTGTCCAAGATGATGGTCTTTACGGGGAACGCTAACCCCGATCTGGCTCGGCGTGTCGTACGTCAGCTGCATATCCCTCTCGGTGACATCTCTGTCGGTAAATTCTCCGACGGCGAAATTACAGCCGAGATCAATGAAAACGTCCGCGGTAAAGACGTCTTCATTATTCAGCCGACTTGCGCTCCGACCAACGATAACCTGATGGAACTGGTAGTGATGGCTGATGCCTTCCGCCGCTCCTCGGCTACTCGTATCACTGCTGTTATTCCTTACTTTGGTTATGCCCGTCAGGATCGCCGTCCGCGTTCCGCACGTGTGGCTATCAGCGCGAAAGTCGTGGCTGACATGCTTACCGTAGTCGGCATCGACCGTGTTCTCACGGTTGATCTGCATGCTGACCAAATCCAGGGTTTCTTCGATATTCCGGTAGATAACATCTACGGCTCCCCGGTTCTGGTGGATGACATCGAAGATCAGCGCTTCGAAAACCTGATGATCGTGTCCCCGGACATTGGCGGCGTCGTGCGTGCACGTGCCGTTGCCAAATCCCTGGGCGTGGATCTCGGGATCATCGACAAACGCCGTGAGAAAGCCAATCACTCTGAAGTGATGCATATCATCGGTGATGTCGAAGGGCGTACCTGTATTCTGGTCGATGACATGGTCGATACCGCCGGCACCCTGTGCCACGCGGCCAAGGCCCTGAAAGAGCATGGCGCTGCCAAGGTTTTCGCCTACTGCACGCACCCTGTGCTGTCGGGTCGGGCAATCGAGAACATTGAAAATTCCGTGCTGGACGAGCTGGTGGTGACCAACACCATTCCGCTGTCCGCTGCAGCACAAGCCTGTGCGCGTATCCGCCAACTGGATATCGCACCGGTAGTTGCCGAGGCGGTCCGCCGCATCAGCAATGAAGAATCGATCAGTGCGATGTTCCGCTAAGGGCCCTGCCCTTCTCGAAATGTCTCGTTGACGAAAAGCGCCCCGCCCCGGCATTCCTGTCGGGGCGGGGCTTTTTTGCCCATATCGCCTTTAGCGCTGGTCGCAAACGCTGGGGCGAGTGTGGTTATTTTGGAGATACAACATGAACGATTTTACTCTGAATGCTGAAGTGCGTTCCGACCTGGGGAAAGGTGCGAGCCGCCGCCTGCGTCGTCTCGCAAGCCTGGTTCCAGCTGTAGTTTACGGTGGCGACAAAGCCCCTGAATCCATCAGCATGCTGGCCAAAGAAGTTGCCAAACTGCTCGAAAACGAAGCGGCTTACAGCCACATCATCGAGCTGAACGTTGGTGGCACCAAGCAGAACGTCGTGATCAAAGCCCTGCAGCGTCACCCGGCCAAAGGCCACGTGATGCACGCTGACTTCGTACGCGTAGTCGCTGGCCAGAAACTGACCGCGATCGTTCCAGTGCACTTCATCAACGAAGAAGCACCGACCAAGAAAGGCGGCGAAATCTCGCACGTTGTTGCCGAGATCGAAGTTTCCTGCCTGCCGAAAGATCTGCCTGAGTTCATCGAAGTCGACCTGGCTAACGCTGAAATCGGTTCGATCATTCACCTGTCGGACCTCAAGGCGCCTAAAGGCGTTGAGTTCGTGGCCCTGGCACACGGCGATGACAAGGCTGTTGCCAACGTCCACGCTCCACGTGTTGCTCCAGAAGCTGCAGAAGGCGCTGCAGAGTAATTTTACTCTGTACGCCGGAGTGACCGGAAACATCGCGGACTAGAGCATAGCGAGAAAGCGGGCGAGAACGCGGAGTTTACATCATGGTAAATGAGCAATTTTCGTCCACTTTCGCCGCTCTCCCTGATTGCGGCGATGTTATCCACCACTCCAATGAAGGGCCCCTATCGTGACTGCCATCAAACTGATCGTTGGCCTGGGAAATCCAGGCGCTGAATACGAACAGACCCGGCATAACGCAGGGGCCCTTTTTGTTGAGCGCATCGCGAACGCACAAGGCGTGAACCTTGTGGCGGACCGCAAATATTTCGGCCTGACCGGGCGCTATTCGCACCAGGGTCAGGATGTTCGTCTGCTGATTCCCACCACGTACATGAACCGCAGCGGCCAGGCCGTGGCGGCACTCGCCGGTTTCTTCCGCATCAAGCCTGAAGAAATCCTCGTGGCGCACGACGAACTCGACCTGCCTCCGGGCGTTGCCAAGCTCAAGCAGGGCGGCGGCCATGGCGGTCACAACGGGTTGCGCGACATCATTGCGCAACTGGGCAATCAGAATACCTTTCACCGCTTGCGGCTTGGCATTGGCCACCCGGGCGTTGCCAGTATGGTTTCAAATTTCGTCCTGGGTCGTGCGCCACGCGCCGAACAGGAAAAACTCGATGCCAGCATCGACTTTGCCCTCGGCGTGCTGCCGGATATCCTCGCCGGGGAATGGAACCGCGCGATGAAAAACCTGCACAGCCAGAAGGCCTGACTCACTCCTCGGGGAAAACACCATGGGATTCAATTGCGGCATCGTCGGTCTGCCTAACGTCGGCAAGTCCACCCTGTTCAACGCCCTGACCAAATCCGGGATCGCGGCCGAGAACTTCCCCTTCTGCACCATCGAACCGAACAGCGGTATCGTGCCGATGCCGGATCCGCGTCTGGAAGCCCTGGCAGCCATCGTCAATCCAAAGCGCATCCTGCCGACCACCATGGAATTCGTCGACATCGCGGGCCTGGTTGCCGGCGCGTCGAAAGGTGAAGGCCTGGGCAACAAGTTTTTGGCCAACATCCGTGAAACCGATGCCATCGCCCACGTGGTCCGCTGCTTCGAAGACGAGAACGTGATTCACGTCTCCAACAGCGTCGACCCGAAACGCGACATCGAAATCATCGACCTGGAACTGATCTTCGCCGACCTCGACAGCTGCGAGAAGCAACTGCAGAAAGTCGCGCGCAACGCCAAGGGCGGTGACAAGGACGCAGTAGTCCAGAAAGGCCTGCTGGAGCAACTGATCGCTCACTTCACCGAAGGCAAGCCGGCGCGCAGCCTGATGAAGAACATGGGCACCGATGAAAAAGCGGTGATCAAGGGCTTCCATTTGCTGACCACCAAGCCGGTCATGTACATCGCCAACGTCGCTGAAGACGGTTTCGACAACAACCCGCACCTGGACGTTGTACGCGCCATCGCCGAAGAAGAAGGCGCCGTGGTTGTACCGGTGTGCAACAAGATCGAAGCGGAAATCGCCGAGCTCGATGACGGCGAAGAGAAAGACATGTTCCTCGAAGCCCTGGGCCTCGAAGAGCCTGGCCTGAACCGCGTGATCCGCGCCGGCTACGAAATGCTGCACCTGCAGACCTACTTCACCGCCGGTGTCGAAGAAGTCCGCGCCTGGACCGTGCGCGTCGGTGCCACCGCACCACAAGCCGCTGGTGTGATCCACACCGACTTCGAGAAAGGCTTCATCCGCGCCGAAGTGATCGCCTACAACGACTTCATCCAGTACAAGGGCGAAGCCGGTACCAAGGAAGCCGGTAAATGGCGTCTGGAAGGCAAGGATTACATCGTCAAGGACGGCGACGTGATGCACTTCCGCTTCAACGTGTAAGCCACACGCCCATGAAAAAGCCGCGTTTGATACGCGGCTTTTTTGTGCCCGGCACAATCATCCGCCACACCACCGCCCCTTTGTGGGAGCGGGCTTGCTCGCGAAGAGGGAGTGTCAGTCGAAGTACATGTGGCTGACGAACCGCATTCGCGAGCAAGCCCGCTCCCACAGGGGATGTGTGTTGGGTCAGGCCTTTTTGGTTCGCGGCAGGAAAATCGCCAACACCCCGAACAACGGCAAAAACGAACACAGGTAATACACGTACTCGATACCGTGAATATCCGCCAGGTGCCCCAGCAACGCCGCGCCAATCCCGCCGAAACCGAACATCAATCCGAAGAACACCCCGGCGATCATCCCGACATTGCCCGGCACCAGTTCCTGGGCGTACACCACGATGGCCGAGAACGCCGAGGCGAGGATGAAGCCGATGACGACGCTCAGGATGCTGGTCCAGAACAGGTCGACATGGGGCAGCAACAAGGTGAACGGTGCAACGCCGAGGATCGAGAACCAGATCACTGCCTTACGCCCGATCCTGTCGCCGATCGGCCCGCCAAAGAACGTCCCCGCCGCTACCGCACCAAGGAACAGGAACAGGTGCAACTGCGAACTGGCGACCGACAGGTCGAACTTCTCGATCAGGTAGAAGGTGAAATAGCTGGTGAGGCTGGCCATGTAGAAATACTTGGAGAACACCAGCAACCCGAGCACCACCAGCGCGCTGGTCACTCGGCCCTTGGACAGGCCGTGAGTCGCTGCCTGACCTTGCTTGAGCTTGAACAGGTTCAAGTGGTTGGCGTACCAGCGGCTGATCCGGTACAGCACGAACAGCGCAAACACCGCGAACAGGCCGAACCAGGCCACGTGCCCTTGGCCGTAAGGAATGATGATCGCTGCCGCCAGTAACGGGCCGAACGCCGAGCCTGCGTTACCGCCGACCTGGAAGGTCGATTGCGCCAGCCCGAAGCGCCCGCCCGAAGCCAGGCGCGCCACGCGGGACGCTTCGGGGTGGAAGGTCGAAGAACCGATGCCGATCAAGCCCGCCGCCAGCAAAATCAGCGGGAAGCTGCCGACCACCGACATCATCAGAATGCCGACAAGGGTGCAGACCGTACCCGCCGGCAGCAGCCACGGCTTGGGATGGCGGTCGGTGTAGTAACCCACCCACGGCTGCAACAGCGAGGCCGTCAACTGGAACGTCAGGGTGATCAGGCCGACCTGGGTGAAGGTCAGGCCATAGCTGGCCTTGAGCATCGGGTAGATCGACGGCAGCACCGACTGGATCAGGTCGTTGATCAAATGCGCCAGCGCCACCGCACCGATGATGCGCATCACCAGGGGGCTGCTTTGGGGCGTAGCGGACGCCGGCACTGAGCCGGTCTGGGCGTTGCTGATAGCCATGGGAATTTCCAGACAACAGGAGGTACAAACTGCAGGTGCGTCAATGTGCCATTTTTCAGTGCGGCAACGCCATCCCCTTAGCCTGCTAACGACCTCGATTTTCATCGCCACTCCATTGATGGCGCAACGCCATGGTCTGAATCTTGCCTTCTTTGTCGGCTTTAACGCGGCTTCCTTACAAAGGAGACCGACAATGGGAAGTTTCGCCACAGAGTCGGCCTACAGAGCGGACAAAGGTGAACTTTCGAGGCCTTTTTAGAGGGCACGAGTCGGCGGTGCAACAACCTCCGACGCACGCCAATGGTGCGTGGTGTCCAGAGGAGTCATGGGGCATGCAGGCGTTTTTATCACCGGGGATCGGACTGCTGGGGCGTTTTGGCTTTGCGCGCAAATTCCAGCTGTTGTTTCTGCTGTTTATCCTGCCGCTGGCAGGCAGCCTATGGATGATCGGCCAGGACTATCGCGACAAACTCAGCCTGATTTCCGGCGAACGTGCCGGGGTGCGGCAACTGCTGGCCCTTGATGCACTGGATGACCTGCTCGCCGCCCAGCGTGATCGCGCCGCCCGCTGGCGCGCCACGGAAACCAATCGCCAGCCGACACCGGCCACCCTCGCTGCGATGGGCGCCTTCGATGCGGTCCAACCCGCCGTCAGCCAGGCCACTGCCGAATTGGGCAATGCCCTGCAAAAAGAAGCTGCCGAGAGCGAAACACTGAGCCGTTATCAGGCCCTGCAAACCGCCCTCGATGGCCTCGACTCAAAAAGCCTGAGCGGCGTCGGCTGGTGGCCGGATGGCTACGATCGCTTCACCAACGCCCTGATCGCCCTGCAAGCCTTGCGCGAGCAGATCGCCATGGACAATCGCCTGACACTGGCGCCGTGGCTGGAGACTTATCTGCTGACGCAGATCTCCACCCAACACGCACCCGATCTGATCGAACGGGTCGGTCGCCTGGCGGCGGTGGGCCAGGCGTCGGTAGTGTCCGGGCAGTTCACCCTGCAAAGCCGCCTGCAACTGCGCGACCTGCGCAGCCGCATCGGCGATGCACGGGAGCAGCTGGTGAAAACCGCTGGCCTGCTCGAAGCGCGCTTGCCCAGCGCCCTGCAAACCTGGGCCGGGCAATACCACGACAGCCTCAAGCGCCTGGACTCAGGCCTGAAGGTGCTGGATAACGGCCTGTTCGGCGGCAGCATCAATCTCAAGCCAGAGGACTTCGAGCGCAGTCTCGACGCCCTGCTCTCCGACCTCGCTTCATTGCGCCAGCAGTCGCTGGTGTCGCTGGATCAACGCCTGGATTACTACCACGGCTCGGCGGTCCGCCAGTTCATTGTGGTGGCCGCCGTGTTCGGCTGCCTGCTGTTGGCTGCGCTGTATCTGTTCATCTGCTTGCAGGCTTCGATCCGCCGCAGCGCCAGTGGCATCACGGTATTGGCCGAGGCCCTGCGCGATGGCAATCTGAGCCTGCAAGTTCCGGTTCAGGGGCGGGACGAACTGGCGGTCATCAGCACCGCGCTGAACGTCGCCGTGGTGCAACTGCGCACCAGCCTGCAAGGGGTGGATCACGAAACCCTGCAACTGAGCCACGCAGTGCAATCCCTCAACCATCACTCCAGTGACGCCCTGGGCGAAGTCGAAGCCCAGCAATTGCAGATCAGCCAGATTGCCGCGGCGGCGACGCAACTGGCCGCCACCTCACAAGGGGTCGCCCACAGTTGCGAACAGGCGTCCGGCAGCGCCCAGCACACCCGGCGCATTGCCGCCGACAGCAGCCGCGACAGCCAGCGCACCACCGCGAGCATCCAGCAGCTCAATCAACGCCTGAACGAAACCGCTGCGGCACTGGGCCGGGTCAGCGAGCAGGGACAGCAGATTCAACTGGTGGTCGACACCATTCGCGGCGTCGCCGAGCAGACCAACCTGCTGGCACTCAACGCCGCCATCGAGGCGGCGCGGGCGGGCGAACAAGGGCGTGGCTTTGCGGTGGTGGCCGATGAAGTACGCAGCCTGTCACAGCGCACTCAATCGTCGACCGCACAGATTGCCGGCACGGTCGACAGCCTGCGTCACACCGTGAATGAGGCCGTCAACCTGATGGAGGCCGCGTGCACTCAGGCAGAGAGTGATGCACAAGCGGTCACCGGCCTTGGTGAACGGCTCGGGGAAATCGCCAGTGCGGTGCAGAGTGTCACCGATACCCTGGCGCACATCGCCACGGCGGTGGAAGAGCAGGCCAACACTGCCGACGAGGTCAGCGGTAATATCCAGCAGGTCGATCAGGCAGCGCTACGTTTGCTCGAAGGTGCCCGCGCGGTGAACCAGGCAGCGGACACCCTGAGTCAGGGCAGCAAAGCGTTAAGCGACAACACCGGGCGCTTCCGCTTGAGTTGAATCCGGTAGCCCTGCTCAGGCGCGGATCACCGCTTGCGGGAAGTCCTGCTCCAACTCGGTCTTGAGCCAGTCGATAAACCACGCCACATCCGCCGACAGTGCGTGGTCGTTGTTGACGTAGAGCATGTCCGAATTGAGGTGGATGTCGAGGTCGTTGGCGGTTTCCAGCGCTGCCCTTCACCCCTGCCTGGAAGGTAGATTTTGATAAACGGTTGAAAGCGCAGAGAAATATTTTAGATTTATGCTTGACGCATCCCCGTTACCGGTGAATAATGCGCGCCACTTGGCTACATAGCTCAGTTGGTTAGAGCATAGCATTCATAATGCTGGGGTCCGGGGTTCAAGTCCCTGTGTAGCCACCAAGTACTAAAAACGGCTTACCGAAAGGTAGGCCGTTTTTTTATGCCTGCGTTTTTTATGCCTGCGTTTTTTATGCCTCGTTTTTTATGCCTGTAGGAGCGAGCTTGCTCGCGATGGACTCAAGAGCACAGCGTTTAGCCAGTAAACACGCGTTAACGTTAACGACCATCGCGAGCAAGCTCGCTCCTACAATGTCGGCAATGCCGACAACGCCCGCTCCCAGATTTGCCACGTGCGCAACCAGACCATCGACTGCCAATCGCTATCGGCCGGATAGAACTGCTCCAGCAGATTCAACTTGATCCCGCGCCCTACGGCGTCACTCGGGTTGCCGTGCAGATGCAGCCAGTGGTCATCACGCAGATGACGATGAACGTCCGGCCCCGGATACGTTCCGCACTCGATGACGAATGGCATCAGGCGCACCTGCGGCAGCGCATCGATCAACGCCTGCGAGGTGTAGCCGGTAGCCGTCGCCGCTACGCCGGTTTCGCTCAGGGTATCGGCGCCGGTGTGCAGGCTGTAGAGCCACGGGCCGTAAATCGCCTGCGCATCCGGTAACGCCGGATAGGCGGACTCGGTGATGGTCAGCAGCATCGGATGACCGTATTCACCCGCACCGGTGTGCAAGTCGAAACACATGGCCACTTCGGCATGGGCCAGGTGCTTTTGCACGATCCGGTGCAGCGTGCGGTTCGACCAGCTCGGCGCCAGCCCGCCATAGAACAGGCCATCGGGGTGAGCATGCTGACCGCCCTCGACAATCGACATCACCGCCGGCCAGCCATGCAGGCGAATCTGCTCGTCGAGCAAGGCATCGGCACGCTCACGCTCCGGACCGTGCAACTGCGGGCAGGCATAGATTTCATGCAAGGCGTTGTAGGCCTGGTTGTCCGGCAGCGATCGCTGGAAATCCAGGTGATTGCGGTTCAGGTCGATGTTGTCTTCGTTGACCCGGCGCAACCACGCCATGCCCCAGGGGTTGATGGCATGGATCATGACCACGGCGACATCCGTTGGCAGGGAACGCTTGCCCAACTCCTGCAGCCATTTGATCTGGCAGCCCGAGCCATAGAAGCCTTCAACCCCGTGGGTGCCGCTCAGCGCGATCAACAGACGCTTGGCGCCCGGATCACCCAACACCGCCACATCGGTACTCAGCGATTCACCGAACGGACCTTTGAGCGGGTGTGGATACTCAGTCAAGGTTGCGCCTGCGGCAGCCGCTGCGGCCAGAAACTGTTCACGCTGGGTGCGATAGCCGGGCTGGATTGGGAACTCGGTGTGCATGTCTGCCTCTTGCTGATTTTCTGGCCTGCCTGTTGGCAACGACCCTACAGAAACTCCTGCCTTTGATGAAGGACAAAAACGTCAGTGCCGTAGGACCCGGTTTGCGTCCCTCCCGGTCGGCCGATAAAGTCCACTGATCGTAGATCCAACGGACGGAGTACCCCACGTGTTCTCAACCTTCGCTTTGCGCCGCCATCGCCTGCCTGCCCTGGCGCTGATCGTCAGTGCCTTGACCCTGGCCGCGTGCAACAACGCTTCGGTGCCGACGCTGCCGCTCGCCCCGGAAAGCGCTTCCGGTTTCCGCACCGATCTGAAAACTCAACACGCCGAGAAATTCATGGCAGCGGCGGCCAACCCGCTGGCAGCCGAAGCCGGGCGGGAGATGCTGCGCCGGGGCGGTTCGGCCATCGACGCGGCAATTGCGATGCAAGCGGTGTTGACGCTGGTCGAGCCACAGTCTTCGGGCATCGGTGGCGGCGCATTGATCGTACTTTGGGATGGCAAAGCCGTGCGCACCTACGACGGCCGTGAAACCGCCCCGGCCGGTGCCACCGAAAAACTTTTCCTGCAAGCCAATGGACAACCGCTGGGGTTCACCCAGGCGCAGATTGGCGGCCGCTCGGTGGGCACGCCCGGCGTATTGCGCGCCCTGGAACTGGCTCATCAAAAACACGGACGCCTGCCCTGGGCGCAATTGTTCGAACCGGCCATCCGGCTCGCCGAACAAGGCTTTGCCATTTCACCGCGCCTGCACCAGTTGATCGCTGCAGATTCGTCCATGCCACGCTCTCCGGAAATGATGGCTTACTTCCGCAATGCCGATGGCAGCCCGAAAGCCGTTGGCACCCACCTGAAGAACCCGGCACTGGCCGCCGTGTTCAAACGCATCGCCCATGAAGGCCCGGATGCCTTGTACAAAGGCCCGGTCGCCGAGGAAATCGCAGCCAAGGTCCAGGGCCACGCCAACCCCGGCAGCCTGTCCCTTGCCGATCTCGCCAACTATCAGGCCAAGGAACGCGCACCGCTGTGTACCGACTACAAACGCTGGCAGGTCTGCGGCATGCCGCCACCGTCGTCGGGCGGGATCGCCGTGGCGCAGATCCTCGGTACGCTGCAAGCCCTGGAGGCTCACGACAAGCGCCTGGCACTGGCACCGCTGAAACCGGTCAAGACCACAGCCCCGGCCGGCAGCGAACCCGACCCGCAAGCCGTGCACCTGATCTCTGAAGCCGAACGCCTGGCCTACGCTGACCGCGCGCAGTACCTGGCCGATACCGACTTCGTGCCCGTGCCGGTCAAGGGCCTGGTCGACCCGGCCTACCTCGCCAGCCGCGCCGCCCTGATCGGCGAACGCAGCATGGGCACAGCCAAACCCGGCACGCCGCCGGGCATCCGGGTGGCCTACGCACCGGACCGTTCGCCGCTGCGGATTTCCACCTCGCAAGTGGTGGCCGTCGATGACGCCGGCGGCGCCGTGTCGATGACCACCACCATCGAATCGGCGTTCGGCTCGCACATCATGGTTCAGGGTTTCATGCTCAATAACGAGATGACCGACTTCTCGTTCATCCCCGAGGAAAACGGGCAGAAAGTTGCCAACCGCGTCGAGCCCGGCAAACGCCCGCGCTCTTCCATGGCGCCGACCCTGATCTTCGACCGCCAGAGCGGCGAATTCCTCGCCACTGTCGGCTCCCCCGGCGGCTCGCAAATCATCGAATACGTGGCCAAATCCACCATCGGCCTGCTCGACTGGAATCTCGATGCGCAAGCAGCCATCAACCTGCCCAACTTCGGCAGCCGCAACGGCCCGACAGAATTGGAACAGGGCCAGTTCAGCCCCGCGCTGATTCAGGCGCTGAAAGACAAAGGGCACAGCGTGAGCGAAATCGACATGACCAGCGGCACCCAGGCGATTGTTCGGGTCAAGGACGCCCAGGGCAAAGCGTCGCTGACGGGAGGTGCCGACCCGCGGCGTGAGGGGCAGGCGCTGGGGGATTGAGTCACGCGCTGGAGTGATGAAAGGCCTGCCAGTGAGCAGGCCCTTTTTGGGGGGCTTCACTGGTCTGGAACTCACTTCATTTTCGACCCGGACGCGGTCCTTTGTGGGAGCTGGCTTGCCAGCGATGGTCGTCAACGATAACGCGTGTGATCTGGATAAACGCGGCGCACTTGCGTCCATCGCCAGCAAGCTGGCTCCTACAGTTTCGGCGTGGGCGCGTTCTTTTGTGGGAGCTGGCTTGCCTGCGATGGTGGTTAACGATAACGCGTGTGAACTGGATAAACGCAGCGCCCTTCAGCAGCGCACTTAACGACTGATCTTCAACCCCTGCCGAACCTGATGTTTTTCCAGCGCCAGTTCAATCAATCGCGTCACCAACTCGCTGTAGGTCATGCCGGTGGCCTGCCACAATTTCGGGTACATGCTGATGCGGGTGAAGCCAGGCAGCGAGTTGATTTCGTTGATCAGCACTTCGCCACTGTCGGTCAGGAACACATCGACACGGGCCAGGCCGGAGCAGCCCAGGATCTGGAACGCCTCGACGGCCAGGGCGCGAATACGCTCGCTGGCCTCGACGCTGATATTGGCCGGCACTACGACTTCTGCGGCCGTGTCGTCGATGTATTTGCTGTCGTAGGAATAGAACCCGCTGCGCACCACAATCTCGCCGCAACCACTGGCGATGGCGTCCTCATTGCCGAGCACTGCGCATTCAATCTCACGGCCGCTGACCGCAGACTCGACTAACACCTTGGTATCGAAACTCAACGCCAGCTCCACCGCTGCGCTGTATTCGGCCTCGTCGGTGACCTTGCTCACCCCCACGGAAGAGCCCTGGTTCGCCGGCTTGACGAACAGCGGCAAACCGAGCCGGGACTGAACCTCGGCAAACCCGGTGCGCGCCGCCGAGGCGCGGGTCAATGTCACGAACGGCGTCACGGCCAGGCCGGCATCACGCAGCAGACGCTTGCTGATGTCCTTGTCCATGCACACCGCCGAGCCGAGCACATCGGAGCCGACAAACGGCAGATCGGCCATGCGCAGCAAACCTTGCAGGCAACCGTCTTCACCCAGGGTGCCGTGGACGATCGGGAAGATCACATCGACGTGGCCGAGCATTTCCTGACTGCTAGTTTCCACCAATTGCTGGCTGGCTTTTCCGGGCACCACGGCGAGCTCGCGATTGGACTGATTGAGGGCGATCAGCGCCGGGTTTTCCTGGTTCAGCAAAAAGTTGGAAGGGTCGTTGAGGTGCCAGTGGCCTTGTTTGTCGATGCCGATCAGCACCGGCTCGAAGCGTGAGCGATCGAGGGCGTCGACGATATTCTTCGCCGACTGCAGCGACACTTCGTGCTCTGCCGAGCGCCCGCCAAAAATTATCCCTACACGCAGTTTTTTCATCGCCTGGCCTCCTGGTGAATGTGCTTACAACCTCAATAGTCGAAACCTTACGGCTGCAAGCTCTTGCCGTCCACCGGCTCGCCAATGGTCAGGAAGTGCCCGCCCGCCACGTGGTGCAAGGTGCGCAAGGCGTCTTGCCCTTCAAAGTGCCAGCGCCCTTCGCTAAACACGCGCTCGTCGGCCTGGGCGGCAATCACTTCGGCCAGGAACAGATCGTATTGCTGGTGGTTGTTCGGCTCTGGCAACAGGCGACATTCCAGCCAGGCCACGCAACCCTCGAGCATCGGCGCTTCGACCGACTCGCCGGTGAATGTCTGCAAGTCATAGGTCTCGAACTTGTCGCGCCCCTGGCCCTGGCTCAACTCCAGGCCGGAGGTCGAACCAACGGTCTGCACAATGTCGGCCTGGGCGGCGCAGGGAACGTTCAACACAAACGTGCCCGAGGCTTCCAGCAACTGGCGAGTCCAGGTGGACTTGTCCAGCACCACGGCAATTTTCGGTGGTTCGAAATCCAGCGGCATGGCCCAGGCTGCCGCCATGATATTGCGTTGGCCATCGTGGGCGGCGCTGACCAGTACGGTCGGGCCATGATTGAGCAGACGATAAGCCTTGGACAAGGGAACCGGACGGCGGTGGGAAGCGCTCATGGAAGTCTGCTCCTGAGGGAAAGGAGCCGATTGTAGCGCCCACGTAACCCTGTGGAGCGGGCTTGCTCGCGAAAGCGTCAGTTCGGTCACAGTTGCGTTGAATGACACACCGCTTTCGTCGGAACGCCGCCCGGAGCAAGCCCACTCCCACCAAGAGCTGATCGCAGGTCAGTTAGTGAGTTGATTGGCAAACTGCCCCACCGCATTGACCACTTTCTGTGCACCGTCCTGGATCTCGACAATCACCGTGCCCGCTTCCGCCGCCAGTGCCAGGCCCTGCTCGGCCTGGAGCTTGCCATCGGTCATCAATGCCACGGCGTTGCGCGCCATGTCCTGGTTCTGCCGCACCACGAGGACGATTTCATCGGTGGCCTGGCTGGTGCGCGACGCCAGTTGCCGGACTTCATCCGCCACCACGGCGAAGCCGCGACCCTGTTCGCCCGCACGCGCCGCTTCGATGGCCGCGTTGAGCGCCAGCAGGTTGGTCTGTTCGGCAATGCCGCTGATGGTTTTGACGATGGTGCCGATCACCAGCGACTGCTCGTTCAAGGCTTCGATGCCGTCGCCGGCGGTTTGCATGTGTTTGGCCAGGTCACGCATCACGCCCACGGCCTGGGTCACCACGGCGTTGCCGCGCTGGGCGCTTCGGTCGGTTTGTTGCGAGGTGCTGTAGGCGATGTTGGCGGCCTCGGCGACGGCGTGTTCCTGATTGACCTGATCGGTAATCACCGTGGCGAACTTCACCACCTTGTAGAGATGATTGTTGGCATCGGCCACCGGGTTGTAGGACGCCTCCAGCCAGACTGTACGACCATGGCTGTCGACGCGTTTAAAACGGTCGGCCACGTACTCGCCCGCATTCAGGCGACGCCAGAAGTTCTGGTACTCGGCACTGTTGTATTCATCAGGCAGGCAGAAGGTACGGTGATGCTTGCCCTTGATCTGCGCCAGGCTGTAACCCATGCCACTGAGGAAGCGGTCGTTGGCGGTCAGCACGTTGCCGTTGAGATCGAACTCGATCACCGCCGTGGAGCGCACCAGCGCACCGATCAGGTTCTCGTGTTCGCGGGAGGCCTCGATGGTGCGGGTCAGGTCGCTGGAGAAGATCGAGAAACACTTGATCCGACCGTCCGCCGAGCGCACTGGCTGCAGGATCGAACGCAACCAGGCTTCCTGCCCCGTGCCGCGCAACAGCCGTACCGCACCGGCGAAGTGCTCGCCACGGGTCAACGCGTTCTTGAAGCGCTGCTGGAATTCGTCGAATTTCACGTGTTCCGGGACGAGGTCGTCGATGTGCCGGCCGATCAGGTCGCCGCTCTTGTAATGCATTTCGTCGAGGAAGTTCTGATTGACCGACTGAACCCGTCCATCGCTGTCGAGGGTCAGCACCAGCATTTCGCTTTCCAGACTTTCCTTCACTTGCTGGAGGCTGGAGAGTTCTTCACGAAGAGCCGACAGCTCCTGCTTCAAGCGTTTATTGAACATGGGAAAGCACCGATGGACAGGGGTAGAAAGCGATATGCAGCCTAACCATCGGCCTTGGAAACATTTACTTAAGCGTGTTTCAGGTTTGTCCTACAAAAATAGTTACAACGGGTCCGATCAATGCGCGCCAGCGGCAGAACAGCCTGCGATTCTCGGCATCCGCACACCGAAGTACGCCGCACTGCCCACGCCCACCGCGCCCATCACCGCACTGAACATCACGCAGATCCACGGGCTCCACGGCATCAGGCCGATCAACAACAGCGGTGTAATGCTCGCCCACGCGGCGTAGGCAATGTTGTAGGTGAACGAGATGCCCGAGACGCGAATTCGCGCCGGGAACAGGCTGACCATCACCGATGGCACCGCGCCGACCACCCCGCAGGCCAGCCCTGCCACGGCGTAAGCCAGGCCGATCCAGTCGCCGCCCATGATCAGACAGCTGTAAAGCACACCGATGCCCAGCGGCAGCAGCAAGCTATAGAGCATCACCGTGCGCCAGGCGCCGATGCGGTCGACCAGCAGCCCGGCGAGCACGCAGCCGATGTTCAGGAACACGATGCCCAGTGCGCTCAAGGCGAAGGTATGGCTGGCGGTCATGCCAAAGGTTTTCTGCATCATGGTCGGGGTAATGACCACGAAAACCACCACGGCCGAGGTCAGCACACAGGTGAGAATCATCGCCGGCAAAATGGCCAGCCGATGCTCACGCAGGACCGTGCGTAGCGGCAGTTCGCCAGCCGCCTCGCGCTGCGCCTGCATGGCCATGAACACCGGGGTTTCGCTGAGCCAGCGACGCAGCCAGACGCCGATCACTCCAAACACGCCGCCGAGCAGGAAGGGATACCGCCAGGCGTAATCGAGAATTTCCGCCGGAGTGAAGGCCTGCGCCAGGAAGGTCGCGGTCAACGCACCGATCAGATAGCCGAAAGTCAGCCCCGCCTGCAGGAAACCCAGGGCATAGCCCCGGTGACCGATCGGCGCATGCTCGGCGACGAAAACCCAGGCACTCGGCACTTCGCCGCCCACCGCCGCGCCCTGGAGAACACGCAGGACCAGTAGCAACAAGGGTGCGAAATAACCGATTTGCGCGTAGGTCGGCATGATCCCGATCAGCAGGCAGGGCAACGCCATCATCAGGATGCTCAGGCTGAAGACTTTCTTGCGCCCCAGGCGATCGGCGAAGTGCGCCATCAGGATGCCGCCCAACGGTCGCGCCAGGTAACCGGTGACGAAAATCCCGAAGCTTTGCAGCAGGCGCAGCCACTCGGGCATTTCCGGCGGGAAGAACAACTGACTGAGGGTCAGGGCGAAAAACACGAAAATGATGAAGTCGTAGATTTCCAGCGCCCCGCCGAGGGCGGCAAGCCCCAGGGTCTTGTAGTCCGAGCGGCTGAACGGCGCCGGGCGCGAATCGGTGTTGGCAGTCATGTAAAGAACTCTGGCACAGGCAAAAACCAAGGCGCCCATGGTCTACGCAAACGCGCTGGCGGACAACCCGTTAGACCAAAGTCCCATAGCCACAAATCAGCCCCGCAAAAATCCACGGCTTGAATTAATGTTGGCGTCTGTCCAGACGGGCGGTTACCGCCCCGAAGACCACTACAAACATAAAAATTCGAGGTACCCCCGTGGCCGCTGATATCGAAGATAGCCGCTCCGCCCGCTTTGCCCTGCGCTGCTCAAGTTTTGCCGAACGCTGGTTCCCCGACTCCTGGGTGTTTGCTGCCCTGGCGGTGATTATCGTGGCGGTGGCCACCATGGCCATGGGCGCCAAGCCCACCGACGCCGCCATGGCCTTCGGTGATGGCTTCTGGAGCCTGATCCCCTTCACCATGCAGATGGCCTTCGTGGTGATCGGCGGTTATGTGGTCGCCAGTTCACCACCGGCGGTGAAACTGATTGACCGCCTGGCGAAAATCCCGAAAAACGGCCGCTCTGCCGTGGCCTGGGTCGCGCTGATCTCGATGGTCGCCTCGTTGCTGAACTGGGGCTTGTCCCTGGTGTTCGGCGGATTGCTGGTGCGCGCCCTCGCCCGCCGTACCGATCTGAAAATGGATTACCGTGCCGCCGGTGCCGCCGCCTACCTGGGGCTCGGTGCCGTGTGGGCCCTGGGCCTGTCGTCATCGGCCGCTCAATTGCAGGCCAACCCGGGTAGCCTGCCGCCCTCGATTCTGTCGATCACCGGGGTGATTCCATTCACCCAGACGATCTTTCTCTGGCAGTCCGGCGTGATGTTGCTGGCCCTGATCGTGATTTCGCTGATCATCGCCTACGCCACCGCCCCCGGCCCGAATTCGGCGCGTGACGCCAAGGCCTGTGGCGTCGACCCGAGTTTCAACCTGCCGCCGCTGCAACCACGCACCCGCCCCGGCGAATGGCTGGAGCACAGCCCGCTGCTGACGATTCTGCTGGTGCTGCTGGCTGCCGGATGGTTGTTCCATGAGTTTTCGACCAAACCGGCCATCAGTGCGATTTCCGGGCTGAACACCTACAACTTCCTGTTCATCATGCTCGGTGCCCTGCTGCACTGGCGCCCTCGCAGCTTTCTGGATGCCGTGTCCCGTGCGGTGCCGACCACCACCGGGGTGTTGATCCAGTTCCCGCTGTATGGCTCGATCGCTGCACTGATGACCACGGTCAAGGGCGCCGATGCGCAGACCCTGGCGCATCACATCTCGACCTTCTTCGTCAGCATTGCCTCCCACGACACCTATGCCGTGCTGATGGGCGTGTATTCGGCGATCCTCGGCTTCTTCATTCCGTCCGGTGGCGGCAAGTGGATCATCGAAGCGCCGTACGTGATGCAGGTGGCCAATGACCTGAACTATCACCTGGGTTGGGCGGTACAGATCTACAACGCCGCCGAAGCCTTGCCGAACCTGATCAACCCCTTCTACATGCTGCCATTGCTGGGCGTGCTGGGGCTAAAGGCGCGGGACCTGATCGGTTTCTCGTTCGTGCAGTTACTGGTACACACGCCACTGGTGCTAGTGTTGTTATGGGCACTGGGGACGACGCTGGCGTATTTGCCGCCAGTCATGCCGTAACCTAAAGGAAAGGGGCCGGTATTGATCGGCCCCTTGTTGTTCCGCCCGTCGGTTTCTGTATCTGCTGGTCTAATACGCTGAAAAGGATCTGAGCATGTTCAAACTTGCGGCACTCACCCTCGCAGCCCTCACCCTGAGCACCACCGCCCATGCCGATGTCAATTTGAAGCTGGGCACTACCGAACGCGTTACCCGCCTCTTCGCCTACCCCAACAATTGCAACGTGATCTGCTTTCGCAACTGGACGCTCGAGCAAACCGTCGAGCATTACCTGACCCAGAGCGTGCAGCGCGATGGCTATGGCGACGCGAAGGTTCTGGTCAAAAACGACAATGGTCAGCTCTACGCGCAAATCATCGGCGTGCCCAATAGCTATGAAAAACCTTTGGCAGCGCTGCTCGATGCCGGTGACCTGGCCTATAACGGCGCCAGCAAGCTGAATGCCGACGGCAAGTGGGCGTATAGCTGGTACCTGTTCCTGCCGCTGGGCATGGCCCTGGAGAACCGCAGAAGTGTCGAGTTGCTGCACTTCCCGCCCGACTATTCGTTGACCCAGGCCCAGGATTACCTAAAGTCCGCCACCACGGATCGCTGGGCCTCGCTGCTCACCGTCAATGGCATCCCGGCCGAGCAGACGCCAGCCTTTCAGACCATCATCGACATCGCCCCTATAGCCGCCCCCTCCAACGCCGGCAAGGACCTGGAGGGCGTCTACAGCTACTTCAACGACTACCAGACCACCATGGTCAGAAACGTCAGCCTGCACGCCAGCGGTGAAACATTGCCAATGGTCGCCTTCGGCTCACCGGTGCGTAACTGGATCAAGCAACAATACGGGGCGACCGTGAATGTGCTGGGGCTGGCGACGATCAGCCCGAGTGACGGGGTGAAAGTGCGGGTGCTGGGCTCCAACCACCCCAGCTACATCTGGTATGCGGCCGATCCGGCAAGCTATTCCGGCAACGATGCCAAGGCCAAGGCCGATACGGCGGGGCTGAAAGTCATGGGCCAGGATTTGAGTGCCGCCTGCTGGCAGGCCGTCATGGGCCGCCAACCGGACAGCAATGCCGATATCGAGCTGAAAACCTGCACACAAACCTGGCAAGTGGCCGAGAAGGAAAAAACCTGTGCGCTGTTCTACACCTCGATTCGCAACCTGACGCCGGGACAAGCGGCGGCCAAATGCTCGACAGCAGCGATCCAGTTGCAACTCAAACAGCTCAAGGCACCCGCACCGGCCACCGCCCAGCCCGCGCCACCGCTGTAAACCGACTATCGGCAGTCCATCTGTCAGTTTTGACAGTAGACCGCCCGCGATATCTGCGAGAGGCTTGGGCCGTACCCCATGTGCTGCAGCGCTGACTGGATCGTCAGCCAATGGAAGTCGCAGCACCCAGCCGACAGGGATCGTTATGAAAGCCGATGCACTGCGCAAGTCTCTCGCACCACCGCCGCAGGGTATTTACCCTTTTGTGGAGTTACCCCCGCACCTCGGATATCCATCCCTGGCCGATTTCGAGATTCTCTCGAACGATCAGGGCGCGCCCATGGCCGCGGTAGCGTTGCGCGAGTTTCCCCGCATAAGCCGGATCTGCCGGGTATCGGGGCATTTGCTGCCCTGTCGTGGCCGGCATACCCGACAACTGGCCCGGGATATTCATGTCCATGACCCGCATTTCTGTGGGCTGCTGCGCCACTCTTGCGACCCGAACGTATTTCTCGACATGAGTGAGCTGTGGTTATGGGCGCTCAAAGACATTCAGAAAGGTGACTGGCTGTCGATGGATTACGCCGCCACGGAAGACCAACTGCTGCGCCAGTTCGCCTGCCGCTGCGGTTCGTACAACTGCCGGGGCTGGATCACCGGCTTCGATGAAGCGCCGAACGCCGACGGCCAGCTGTTTTTGCAACAGTGGCGTCGGCAAAGTCCGCGCTGAAGGGCTTTACAGGGGTTCGAACGGACGCAGGCGGTACTGCGGCGGCAACTGCTCGAAGCCGCTGATGGTAGCGTTCAGGCTCTTCCAGCGACCGTCCTTGATACCGTAGATGCAGCCATGGATCGACAGGCTCTGCCCACGGTGCCAGGCGTTTTGCACAATGCTGGTGTGCCCGACGTTGGCCACTTGCTGGATCACGTTGAGTTCGCAGAGACGGTCGACCCGCTCTTCTTCGGTGGCCAGTTTGGCGAGTTCTTCGCGCTTTTCGTAATACAGGTCGCGAATCGAGCGCAGCCAGCCGTCGATCAGGCCGAACTGGCGATCCTGCATCGAGGCGCGCACGCCGCCGCAGCCATAGTGGCCGGTGACGAGGATGTGCTTGACCTTGAGTACGTCGACCGCGTACTGAATCACCGACAGGCAGTTGAGGTCGGTGTGCAGCACGACGTTGGCCACATTACGGTGTACGAACAGATCGCCCGGCAGCATGCCGACGATCTCGTTGGCCGGCACCCGGGCATCGGAACAACCGATCCACAGGAACTCAGGGGTCTGTTGGCGGGCCAGCTTGGCGAAGAAGTCAGGATCCTCCTCCTTGATCGCAGCGGCCCAACGCTCGTTGTTATCAATCAGATCTTGTAATTCGTTCATGCTCTGAAGCCTCAAGAATGATGCGCAGCTTTGACTGACAACCGTCCGTCGAGGTCACGCGCGAAATGCGGATGCTCTCCTGATCCGGTACACGGGGCTCCATGCCGGTGGAATTCTCGGTAGCCACGTGGGTCAACCGTAGTAAGGCCTACAGTATGAGGAATTGCCATGAATGATTCACGACGTCCGTACGATGCGGTGCAACCGGAACCCGTCGACGACAACGAAGACCGCATGGGCTCGGTGCGTGAGCTGGATTTCGACGCCGAAGAACCCAGCGCCAGGATCGGTGACGAACTGCCGGAAAACGAGCGCGAACAACTGATGCCACGCCGCCGCGGACGTGAAGCAGGCCTGACGGGTGCCTCGACCGGCGACCATCAACCTACCGACGACGACATGAGCCCGGAAACCCTGATCCGTGAAGACGGCGCCCGGGATGCTCATGAGGCGGGCAATGATAAACGCGCGGATTGGGACCTGAGCATCGTCGATGAGGAGGATATTGGCGGTGGCAATGGCCTGGACGAGGCGGAACTGGCGCAGCGCGATCCGATGGACGGCAAGCGATAGTTTTTTAGTGCCTGTTCAGCCGCCTTCGCGAGCAAGCCCGCTCCCACGGGGGGAATGCATTCCAAATGTGGGAGCGGGCTTGCTCGCGAAGCTTTTAAGCTCAATCGACCAATGTGCAGGCCATGACCACCGCATCTTCGCGACCGCCCACCGCCGGGTAGTAATCCCGGCGTCGGCCGATTTCGTTGAAACCATAACGTTCGTACAGTTTGAACGCCGCAGTATTGCTGTCGCGCACTTCCAGGAAACACTCCCGGGCGTCGGCCTTGTAGGCAATCGACATCAAATGCTCCAGCAATGTCAGCCCCAGGCCGCGGCCCTGGTTTTCCGGCTTGACCGTAATGTTAAGCAGGTGCGCCTCGTCGAGGATGATCTGCACCACACCGTGGCCCACCTGTTGCTGACCTTCGAACATCAGCCAGATCTGGTACTTGCCCAGGCCGTCGAGGAAAATCCCGCGGGTCCAGGGATGGCTATAGGCCGCGTACTCGATTTTCAGCACGGTTTCCAGATCCGCCTCGGTCATCGGGCGAAACGATACAGCGTCACTCATTCGATTCTTTCCAACGCGCCATCAGCCGACGCATGGCTTGCCAGACATCAGCCTTACGCTGTGGCTCTTCCATTAATAATTCCAGGCCCGGTACCGCCCAGGCCGAGCCCAGGCCTTCGATCTGCAACTCGCGATTGAACGCTTCGGCATCCGCCTCGCCGGCAAAACGCACGGCGGGCAGGCCGATCAGCCACAGGCAGGCGCATGGCGTTTCTTCCATGCGCACCGAGAGAAAACCCTGTACGAAGTCGCGGGCCGCTTCGGGGCCCTGATCCATCGTGCCACGCACCAGCAGCGGCCAGCGCACCGGCTCGCCAACGATCTGCGGGCTGTCCGGCAGACCGGCGGCGCGCAGCATGTCCTTGAGCAGCAGGTAAGCAGGGTCGCGGGTCTGGAAGGATTCGCCTGTGGGTAACTCCACCAGCAGCAGGCAACGCCCGGCCCGCAGCAACTGCAGGGCGAAACGCGGCGGCGGCACGACCGGCGCCTTGACCACGACGGGTGCCTCTTCGGCCTCTTCCACCGGTTTGGCACCGGTGCGGGTGCTCGCCAGCGATGGTCGCGGCACCTCGATCTTCACCCGCTCGGCCGGTTTGACCACAGGCGCCACGGGCGTCTCAGCCACGACAGCCGGCACGACAGGCGCGGCCTCGGCCGGCTCGGGTATCTCCAGCAGCTCGGGCCGTGACGGCGCAGCAAAGGGCAATTCGGTGCGCGGCAGCCAGTTGACCACCTGCATGGCGTTCAAATAAGCGCGACGACGGGACTCGATAAGCAAAGGTCGGCCACTTGTGGATAACTAAAGTGCGCTGATTCTACCGCCGTTCGCACAAGATCGCGCGCTGTTGATCGATAGACTTCACGGACAGAAAAAACAACAGCCCGTCCCGAGAGTGAATCGCATTGCCGCCGATGCAGTACAATCGCTGCTTTTAATCGCCAACCAGCCGGCCATTCCGATGATCGAACCCAAGCGCGTCTTGCGCGCCCTCGCTGAACACTGGGCACTTCTGGAGCCACTGTGCGAGCACTTCGACCAAGGCACACTGAGCCTCAACGAACTGCGCACGCAACTGGCCGCCCAGCAACTCGACAGCACGCCGCAGGACATTACCAGTCTGCTCGACGTGTGGATTCGCCTCGACATCCTGGTTCCCGTGGCCAAAAGCCCGAACCGTTTCGAGCTCAATGCGCAGATTCACGACTTCCTCGCCTATCTGCGCCGTGAACACCGCCTGGGCCTGTGCCTGGAGATCGAAGCCTATCTGCGCCACCTTGAGCGTCTGGCCGGCTACATCCAGGACGCGTTCGACATCCGCGACGGTAATGACCTGGCCCGCCAGTTGCGCCTGCTCGACATGCGCGTGCGTGACGTGCTGAAAAAACTCGATAACGACGAACAGGCACTGGTGGCCGTCGCCGAACGGGCGAAAACCAGCGACCGGCAGATTCCGTTGCGCCAGCGTTACGCGGAAGTACTGGCGACCTGGGACGAATACGTCGAGCCGATGATTGATCTGGTGAACGCCGACGGTGCCTTCGAACAAGGCGTGCGCAAGGTCGAAACCGTGCTGCTGAAGATGCTCAGCGAACAGCAGCGCCTCGGCCACCTGGTCGACGACGACATGCTGCTGCGCACCCACGCGCGCATCCTCGAAATGCAGACCAGCGCCCAGCTGACCCTGCGTCATGCCCGCGAGCTGCTCTTGCCATTGCGTGAAGAGGCCCGCCGGCACAATGCCGTGACCCGTGGCGCAGCGCTGGCCCTGGCCGCCATCCGGCGCAAGGGCATCGACGCCGTACCACAAGCGGCGATGCCGCTGTTCACACGGCCGCAAAGCACTTTCCTCGGCAGCGCCAGTCAGGTTGAAGCCTACGTCTACGCGCTGGCGCGTTTCGAACCGAAACCGGCGCGTTTCCCCAAGGCGCACAAGACCCACAAGGGCGGCGATGCACCACGCGCGCCTCGCACGGTTCGGGAAATGCTCGAACGCTGCGAAGACGCCCTGCCAATGCCGGACCTGATGACCTGGCTGCTGGAGCAGGAACCGGACGGCGCCACCGACGAATTGCTGTACTGGTTCTCGCGCCTGTCGCGGGAAAAACGCTTCAAGCGCGAGCGTCTGGAACGTCGCGAATACCATACTCACGAGCACCAGGTCAGCCTGCGCTCCTTCGCCCTGCTCTCGGTCAGCGATGACGCCGCCGAGAATTCTGCGAGCATTCCTCATGCAACTTGATCTATCCGAACTGTCCCATCTGGCGCCGATCTTTCGCGAACTGTTCAAGGGTTACCACGTCAGCCGCCGCGATCCGGAGCTGTACGCACAGCTGTCGAACTTTCAGGACCAATACCGCACGCTGTTCAAGGCACTGGGTTTTGAACTGGTCTGCGACACCCGCGGCTTCTACTACTTCGTGCCGGACCTCGCGGCAGCGGCGGTGAACAAGACCGCCCAGCGCCTGGCGCTGTTCACCTTCATCCTCGTCGAGCACCTGGCCGACCAGGGCCGCGACCCGATCTCCGTGCTCGACGGTGGCAGCCTCGGCCGCGATGAACTGCCGTCGCTGCTGGAAAAGTACCGCGACCTGTTCATCCAGGCCGAAGTGCAAACCCAGGACGAGCTGGAAGAAAAGATCATGCGCCGCATGACCCAGCTCGGTTTCGCCAGTGAAGAAAACGGCGTCTACCGTTTTCTGCCACCGATGCACCGTTTCCTTGATGTGTGCCTGTCGGTGCAGCAGGACCGCGATCTGGCCGCCAGCCTGCACAGCGTCCTGCCGTTGCCGGTGCCGGTGCTGATCGACGAAGACAGCGACGAAAAACTGCTGCAGACCGACGACCCGCTCGACTTGAGCGAATTCGAAAGTGAAAGCGAAGAAGACGCCCTGGCCCGGGCCATTGCCGAAGAACAGGAGCTCGACGCATGAGCAAGGAACGTTACGGCATCCGCCGCTTTGCCCTTTTGAACACCGCCGGCTACAGCCTCGGCCTGTTCCCGCTGGAAGAGCCGCTGTCGGTGTACGGCGCGAACAACCTCGGTAAATCCGCCTCGATCAACGCCTTGCAGTTCCCGATCCTGGCGCGCATGTCGGACATGAGCTTCGGCAAGTACAGCCTGGAACAATCCCGGCGCTTCTACTTCGCCTCGGACACCAGTTACATCCTGGTCGAAGTCAACCTGCCCCACGGTCCGCACGTGATCGGTGTGGTCGGTCGCGGCCCCGGTGGTGGTTTCGGTCACCAGTTCTTTGCCTACGCGGGCAAGCTGGACCTGGCCCACTACCAGAAAAACGACACCTGCCTGCGTCAGAAAGAGCTGTTCACCAACCTTGAGCGCGAAGGCCTGAAAGCCTACGAACTCAAGCCGGACGAACTGCGCCGCTTGCTGGTCGGTGGCCACACCTCGATCCCGCTGGACCTGACGCTGATCCCGCTGCGCTCCACCAGCGAGCAGAGCCTGAAGACCTTCCGCGCACTGTTCATCAACCTGCTGCACATGCGCGAAATCACCGCGGCCAAACTCAAGCAGCTGTTCCTCGATGCCTTCGAACACAGCCTGCGATCCGGCAGCGTCGATTACATTGCCGCGTGCGAAGAAGCCTTCCGCGATGTACGACGCATGGAGCAGGACTACAACTCGCTGGTCGCCGCCGGTCCGCTGGTCGAAGCGCTGGCCAACGGCGTGAAGCAACGCGACATCCTGCGCGGCAAACTGCACCGCATCTCGCCGTTGCTCGATTCATTGCTGGGCACCTGGTCGGACTACGCCAGTGCGCGCAAGGAAGAGCTGACCATTCAGGCCGAGCACTACCGCAACGAACAGGACGCCCTGCAAAACGATCAGCGCGGTGGCACTCAGGAACTGATGCGCCTGGAACGGGAAATCACCGGTATCCAGCGCTGGCTCGGCGAATTGTCGGTGCTCAAGCATCGCTTTGCCCTGGTCGATGACGTCAAGGTGCTGGAGCAGCAACTGCTGGCCGCCAAGGACGCCCACGATGAACTGGCCGGCGCCTTGGCGCAGTCTCGTCAGTTCAGCGCCGAAGACCTCGACGAGCGCCTGCGCGACCTGGAAAAACGCCTGAAGTCGGTCAAGCAGCAGCTCGATCACGCCGACAACAACAGCTACGCCCGTCTGCGCGAAGAGTTCTCGCAGCAGGACGTCGAGCGCCTGATGCGCCTGTTCAACAGCGCGCTGTTCAGCCTGCCGCTGGGCGAACATGGCATCACCCTCGACGAAAACGGCGACTGGGTGAAATCCGTGGAGCTGATCCTCGACGGCTTCAAAGGCGAACGCTTCGAAGTGCCGGGCCTGTCCATCGACATCTCGCACATCGAACCACCGGCCTTGCAGGCCCTGGCTGACCGTGCGGCCCTGCGCGACCAGAAAGAGCGCCTGGAAAAAGAACTCAAGCAACTGAAAACCCAGCAGGCCGTGGCTGCCGACCGTGCCGCGAGCAAGACCCAGACCGAAGTGCTGTACCAGCAAGTGCTGGATGCGCAGAAAGCCCTGGAAGATTTCCGTCGCGCGCAAACCCTGAGCGCCGAAGAAGGCGACAAGCTGGAACAGATGGCTCAGATGGAAGCCGCACAGGACGAATTGAAACGTTCCAGCGACGCCTTTACCGAGCGCGTCCAGCAGCTGTCGGCCAAGCTGCAACTGGTCGGCCGGCAGATCGGCGACATGGAAGCCAAGCAACGCACCCTCGACGACGCCCTGCGCCGCCGTCAGTTGCTGCCGGCGGACCTGCCATTCGGCACGCCGTTCATGGACCCGATCGACGACTCCATGGACAACCTGCTGCCGCTGCTCAACGACTATCAGGACAGCTGGCAAGGCCTGCTGCGGGCCGACGGCCAGATCGAGGCGCTGTACGCTCAGGTGCGCCTCAAGGGCGTGGCCAAGTTCGACAGCGAAGACGATATGGAGCGTCGCCTGCAACTGTTGATCAACGCCTATGCGCACCGCACCGACGAAGCCCTGACCCTGGGCAAGGCTCGCCGCGCCGCCGTGACGGACATCGCCCGGACCCTGCGCAACATCCGCAGCGACTACGACAGCCTCGAACACCAGTTGGCGCTGTTCAACCGCGAAATCAACAAACGCCAGGTCTCCAACCTGCAAAGCTTCCGCATCGTGCTCGCACCAAACAAGGAAGCGCTCAAGCACATCGACCAGATCATCCACAGCGCCGGTCAGTACGAGGAAGGCGAAACCCTGTCGGTCTTCGACCTCAGCCAAAGTGCCGAGCAAGACAACAAGAACGAAGAAGCCAAGGAATACCTGGCGCGACTGGTGGCGGCGAACCACAACCAGCTCGGCCTCAAGGACTTGTTCGAGCTGGCGTTCGAGATCACCAAGGTCAACGGCCAACCGGTGATCCACACCGACATCGACGGCGCCGCGTCCAACGGCACGACCATGACCATCAAGGCGCTGACCAACATGTACTTGTTGCTGCACTTGATGGACCGTGACCAGGCCGGTCGTGTACGCCTGCCGTACTACCTCGATGAGGCCGCGGACATCGATGAGAAGAACCAGGCCGCCTTGCTGGAAACCAGCTTGCAACTGGGCTTCGTGCCGATCCTGGCGAGCGTGAAGCCGCAGGTCTGCGCCAGTGTCGCCATCGACCTGGAAGGCGGCAGCGGCCCGGCCGGCATCTACATCGACGAGGCAGACTGGAAGTACATCCGTCGTCACGACCAGGTGAAGGCGACGGTCAGCGAACAAGCGGATGAACCGGAGCTGGATGCGGTCTGAGGCTTGAATCGAAGGCAATGAAAAAGGCCGCGGTCCAATGGATCGCGGCCTTTTTCATAGGTGTGTCAGTTAGCTTTGCAGTGAACTTCAGGGCCTCTTCGCGGGCAAGCCCGCTCCCACAGAGTCTGTGGCCAACCGATAACCCTGTGGGAGCGGGCTTGCCCGCGAAAGCGTCATCACTGACGCTACATAACCCTCAGACTATTTACCCAGCGAAATCTTCGGCGCCCAGGTCAGCCATTCGTCTTCGAACTTGTCGAACAACGCGAAGGTCTGCTCCGGTCGCGCCGGGCTGCCCATGCGCTCGCCGTCCGGTGTGGCGAAAGCGACACCGCCCTGAATCATCGTCTCCAGGGATTCAGTTCGCACCGTTGCACCTCTGAACAGTCCGACATCGAAGTCGAAACCGCTGGTGTTCCAGAACCGTGTGCCGCTACGCACCAGCGGCGCGTACTTCGGCTCGATCAGGATATGGATCAGGACACGATCGGCGGTCTGCCCCAATTCATAACCCGTTACCTTGCCCACCGTGATTTCGCGATACGTCACCGGCACACCGGCCTTCAGCGAACCGCGACGAGCGGCGCTGAGCACCAGACTCAAACCGTCCTCACGTTTTACAGCTTCAGGCGGGCTGGCCAGGGCCATGAAACTTTTCTGCGGCCCCAGATTCTTGGCAGCTGGCAGCACTTCGATGTATTGCCCGGTCACCAGGGTTTCAAGGTTCGATGTCTTGATCAGCCCCAGTTCAGGCTTGACCACCCAGTACTGACTGCCGACCCGGGCGATGCGCTCCGGCACTTCGGTAATCCGTGCGGTCAGCAGTACCGATTGCAGGTCGTCACTCAGGTCAACGTCCTCGATCTTGCCGACATCCAGGCCCTTGAAGCGAATCGGCGTGCCCGTACGCAATCCATCGGCGCGATCGACCTTGATGGTAATCACCTCGCCCTTTTGCGTGGCGTCGTCATGGCTGGCGAACAAGCGGAAACGTGGAATGCGCTTTTGTAGCGGTGCCTTGGCTTCCGGGGTTTCAAACGCAATACCGCCGGCCATCAGGCTTTGCAGCGATTCACTCTTGACTTGAATGCCACCGGTCAGGCCACCCGAGAGCGTGATACCGCTGGCATTCCAGAAGCGTGTCGAGGCGTTGACCAGATCCTCGTATTCCTTCTCGATATGCACGCCGATGATCAATTGCTTTTTTTTGCGCGAGAACTGATAGCTCTGTACCGAACCGACCTTGACCTGCTTGTAGAGAACCGGACTGCCGACTTCCAGCGAGCCAAGGTTTTCGGTGAACAACACCAGGTGCAGGCCCGGCGCACGCAGATCCAGGGGTGGCGCCTTGGGCCGCGCGACGAATTCGCGTTGCGGCGCGGCACCCTTGTCGCCAGGACGCACAGCGATGTAGTTACCTTTGACCAGCGCCTCGAGACCGGTAATCCCGGCGAGAGAAATCGACGGTTTGACCACCCAGAACTGCGTGCCGTCGACCAGGTAATCTTCGGCCAACGGGTCCATCGTCAACTCGGCGGTGGCCCCGGACAGGTCGGGATCGACCTTCAGCGCCTTGAGATTGCCGACCTGAATGCCTTTGTACATCACCGGTGTACGACCGGCCTGCAAGCCTTCGAAGTCGCTGAGCTTGACCTTGATCCGGATACCGGCCGCCGCTGCATCGAAGTCTTCATAGAGTCTGAACGGCAGACTTGGGTCGGTAGGCGGGCTGTCCTTACGGTTTTCGGGTGTAGCGAACGCAATACCACCGGCGACAATGCTGGCCAGGGATTCACTGCGAATCTTCACCCCCGACAGATTGGCGTCGATGCTGACCCCGCTGGCATTCCAGAAACGTGTGTGTTTGCGCACCAGTTTGGCGTAAGTCGGCTCGATGAAGACCTTGAGCTCGACGGTGCTCTGGTCCTCGGACAACACATAGCTTTTGATCTGCCCCACTTTGATCTGTTTGTAAAACACCGGACTGCCACGGTTCAGCGAGCCCAGGCGGTCAGCCTTGATGGTCAGGTGCAGACCGGGCTGGGCATCGGAAAGCGGCGGTTCCTGGGCCAGGGCCTTGAACTTGCGAACCGGTTCACCCTCGCCCGGACTGATCGCAACGTAGTTGCCCGAAACCAGCGTCTCAAGACCGGTAATCCCTGCCAACGTGACGCTCGGCTTGACCAGCCAGAAACGCGTGCTGGTGCGCAGGTATTGCTCCACGTCCTTGTTCATTTCGATACTGGCGATCACGCCTTTGGAACTGCCTTCGTCATCGAGCTTGAGGCTTTTTACCTTGCCGACCGACATGCCTTTATAGACAACTTCGGTCTTGTTGGCCTGAATGCCTTCGCCACTTTCAAAGCGTACCTGAATCTCGATACCGGTCTCGTTATAGGCACGCCAGCCGAGCCAGCCGCCGATGATCAAGGCGATCAGGGGCAACACCCAAATGGCAGACCAGTTCGAAGCCGGTCGGGTTTTCGCTACAGGCAAATCAGTCATGGTCGTCGTCCGACTCCGTGTTATCCCAAATCAGTCGGGGATCAAAGGTTACTGCGGCAAGCATCGTCAGAATCACCACCGAGGCGAAAGCGATGGCGCCAAGATTGGCTTCGATACTGGCAAGCCGCCCAAAATTCACGACCGCCACGAGGATGGCAATCACAAAGATATCGAGCATCGACCAGCGGCCGATGAATTCAATGAAACGGTACATCCAGATACGCTGGCGAGCCGAAAGGGGCTGATGGCGCTGCACGGAAAACAGCAGCAGAGCAATGCCCACCAGCTTGAAAGTGGGCACCACGATACTGGCGATAAACACCACGGCCGCAATGGGGAACATGCCGTAGTGCACCAACTCGATCACACCCGCCATGATCGTGCTGGGCGCTCCTTTGCCCAGGGAGTTCACGGTCATGATCGGCAACAAATTGGCCGGTATGTAAAGAATGGCGGCGGTAATCAGCAATGCCCAGGTGCGCACCAGGCTATTCGGGCTGCGGGCATGCACCAACGCACCGCAGCGTGTACAGACTTGCTCGTCGGTATCAGCTTCCTGCCTGTTCAATTCATGACATTCCTTGCAAATCAGAATGCCTGCATCAATCGCCCGCATGGGCATCCTCTCCTGATAACGCTTGCCAGATCTGGTGAGGCGACATTACGACCTCCAGCCAGACTTGAATCAGCAATAAACCAATGAAGCACGCCAGGCCGAGGCCTACGGTGATAGCTGCCATATCTGCCAGTTTGACGATCGCCACCAGCACGCCCATGAAGTAAACCTCGAGCATCCCCCATTCGCGTATATGGTGATAAATGCGATAGAGCAACAAACCGTAGCTGCGCCCGACATCAAAACGGATACTCAACAATACGGCCAGTTGGCACAGCAGCTTGAGCAGCGGGATCCCCATGCTGCACAGGAATACAATCACTGAAACGCTTTGCATGCCCGTGTCAAAAAGGGCGACAACGCCGCTCCAGACAGTGTCTTGCGAAGACTGCCCGAGTAGATGGAGCTGCATGATGGGTAAAAAGTTCGCCGGAATAAACAACAACAAGGCGGCTATGACCAGGGCGAGACTGCGCTGTACGACGTTGTACCGATTGGCATAAAGCTCGTAGCCACAGCGCGGGCACAAGGCTTTTTCGCCATGGGCGAGTTCTGGCTTACGCATGAGCAAGTCGCACTCATGGCAGGCAACCAGATTTTCAAGTGGTAATTCTGACAGCTCTTTGGCGTCAACCGAATCCGGCATAAGCGCTCTGACTCTAAAAAAGTTGGACCTATTCTAGTGTCCCGGGACAAAAATAACTGCGCCAATTTGTGCTCGATTGAGCGTGCTTTTTCTACGCCAAAAACAAAACCCCAACTGCTTTCGCAATTGGGGTTTCGGAATTTAATCTTGACGATGACCTACTCTCACATGGGGAAACCCCACACTACCATCGGCGATGCATCGTTTCACTGCTGAGTTCGGGATGGGATCAGGTGGTTCCAATGCTCTATGGTC